>VOPT01000005.1 GCA_009594865.1 Nitrospira sp.
GTTGACTTGCGTTGTTACGGGGGAATACGGTGCACTCGTCCTCGCTCGTAGATCAGTATGGGACACTCTCCATGCCGACCGAGATCGAGATACACATCACGCCGCTCTTTTCCACGCCTCTGCCGGTCTTCACTCTGGCTGACCATCAACGCATCAACGCCCCGCTCTCGACCTTGATTCTTGAACGGGAGGCGTCCGTGCCGATCCATCGAGATACCGAAGTCGTCGGCTGGTCGTCGCCTCACGACCGGCCCATGCTCGAATGGGCGAACCGTTGCGTGAACTGGTTGTTCCGGTTTTGGAAATGGCGAAACAGGTTACCACCGTGTCGCAGCACTGCGGACCGGGCACCGGCCGACCGGACTGGAATGTGGTCGAACTATGGGTGAACATGCAGCGAAACGGCAGCATCAATGCGGCCCATTTCCACCCCGGCAGTTTCTGGGCCGGCGTGTTCTATGTGGATGTCGGCGAGGTCTATTCCACGAAAGAGACGGGCGGAGAGTTACTGATGTACGATCCTCGCGGCTGTTTACCGCGCATGCTGGCGCCGTATCTTCAGTACAGCATGCCCGAATTGCACGACGCGGGAACCAGTATCTCCTCTGCGCCGGTATCGGTCCAATGTGTGCGGTTTCCCGGATGGCTCTTCCATGCCGTGAACACCTACCACGGAACAGCACCACGCATCAGCGTGGCATTTAACCTCGATCCGGTCCTCGCGCCCGGCATGATGAACGGCGCCCACAAACATTCCGTCCGCGAATACCGCCGCTGACGGATCTGTTGACGATCTTTTACGCTCACACTACGGCAACGTGCTTGCCTGAATGAAGAGCGCCTGTTCCAATGTGCGAAAAAATTGCTGGTAGGGCTCGGGAGACTCGACCGCTTTCAGGTAGTACTGTGCACTGGCCCGCACGACCAATTGCGCCTCTCCGCGCGGCCGAACAGTCACCGTGAGACGAACGAGATTGCTCCGATGGTAAAACGGTCCCCAGCTGCGGAAGTGTTGATTCACGATCAACAGCCCGTCGTCCCGATAGAGATGATAGGACGCGTCGCCCAAACGAGACGGCTCGTAGTCATCGAACTTCTTTGCCGAGACGATACCGAGGACTTCATCCAGCACTTCCACGGCAAATCCCAGATCCTGACAGGTGGAGACGACCGCCTGAATGGTCTTGAGCCGGTCAGCCTGGTCGAATACCCGGCTTTGCGCCGCCCGTACCTTGACCTGGCTTGCCTCTGACAGCCAGATCTGGTCACGCGATTCCCATTGATTTTCATGTCGCCACTCATAGGGCGAACAGCCGGCCGTCAATACGCTTAACAGAACGAGACCCTGCGCGAGTGATCGACTGGTAGAACGGCGAAATGGGGATAGCATTGAACAACGGAGGCCGGTCACAGAGCTAGTCCTTCACTAAAAACAATGACCGCTCCACCGCGGCAAAAAAGTTCTGATAGACCTTCGGATCCTCGATCGGCTTGCTGTTATAGATCGCATTGGCCCGGATCATGGTCTTGCCGGCTTCTTGAGGCCTCACCGTCACCGTCACCCCGAGCACGTCATAATAATTGGGCTCGGCGAAACGTGCCGCGGTCACCAGGCCAAGCGGCGCGTTGGCCCGTTCAATAATAAATCCCAAATCCTGCAAGGCCGCGATCACGCCGCGCATAGCCACCGCAGAATCGGTCACCTCGAACATGCGGCTCTGCGCACTCCGGATCTTCATCTGCGCATCGGTCGGCGCGAACAGCTCTTGCCGCGGCTCCGGAGCCGCACAGCCTTGCAACGCCAAAGTAGCCGCCACGATCCCCACAGCTCCGATGAATTGTGTCCGATTCATGTGTCCTCGCCGTTAAATCGAATGTGGTTCCAAGAAGACGGCCTTGGAAAGCTTCGCAAAAAATTGCTGATAGATCTCGGGATCCCGAATCATTTCCATTTTCTGCTCGCCGGGCGGGATATAATTGCGATCGGCCTGCCCGTCCCCCTTCCAGATCACCCGATAGAACATGATCCGGACTTCCCGCCTCGCGTCACCCTGGTTCGCCGGACGTATCACGATTGTCGCCGCAATTTTTTGATGTAAATCGACAGGGATCACCAGGTGACCGAGCGACATCAGCCAGATCAGGAAGCGGTTGCGATACTGACCATACTCCCGGGCGCTGCGCTCTTTCGCCGCGCGCAACAGCCCCACTTCGCGCACACTCTCTTCTATCTGAAACCCGAGATCTTGTAGCGAGGCGGCCGAGGCCGACAACAATTCATGATCAGCCCCGGTTTCAAAGAGACGGGTTTGCATCGCCCGATTGGCACTGCTCTGTGGCGAGAGCTCAAAAAAATGCGCCGGCGGCGTACGCTCCGCACAGCCGCCAAGGAACATCCCGCAGGCGAGCGCCAGGATGAGGGCAGCACACCCGCGTCCGACTCTTGGGACAGACCGGTTAGAATTGAGTCGAGTTGTAGGCAAAATCTCTGACCTTCTTCTCTTCGTCATACTTAATGATGATGGTCAACGTGCGCTGGCGCTGAGAGCTGGAGTGATCACTGGAGTTGACGCCCAGAATAATGAGCCCTGCATACGATGAGCTGGAGGTATCGACCCGATCCGTCGACACCTTGTCATAAATCCACACCTCCCGCCGCTTGTCGTCGGTGGTCACGATATTCGGCGAGCCCAGGAGTTCGGCCACCTGCGCGGCCGACATGCCGACTTTCACTTCCCCCTGCACGCGTCCGACAGTCAACCGGTCTTCCTTGATCTCAGCCTGCTTCCCGCCGCAGCCATTCAAACCGATCACAACACAGATACCTGCCAGCGCGAATCCCCATTGCATGTGTCTCATGGTCTGCGTCTCCCTTGTTCTCATCACCTTCTGCGCTATCGCCAGGGGCACATATTAGCTTGCGCCCATCTTGGACGCAAAGCGTGATTCGCCAAGAGCTTCCGTCGGCAACTGTCTGCATTGTCAGATGACTGGACAATCGATCCGGGGCAGCTACAATGGCTCTACGGAGGGTGGACCATACCTATGCCCATGCCAGATGCCATGCGAACCGAAGAGGTTCAGGCCGCGTGCGATGCACTTGTCGTGCGCGTGCGAGTCGCCGTGCTGTTGACGCTCAAACAGGGTCACCCCTTCGGCTCTCATGTCCCCTATCTCCTTGGAGACGATTGGTCCCGCGTCTACCTCCACCTCAGCCGTCTGGCCTCGCACACCCAACACATGCTCGGAGATTCACGCGTCAGTCTGTTTATCGCCCAACCGGACGGAGCCGGAAAAAACCCGTCAGCATTGCAGCGCCTCAACCTGCAAGGTACCGGCGCCATTCTTCCTCCGTCCCACGAGTCGTATGACAAGGTGAAGGAGCGATACCTGGCACAATTTCCACAATCACGGATGTTATTCGGCTTCGGCGACTTTGGCATCTGGGAGCTGCGCATGACCGACGCCCACCTGGTGCTCGGATTCGGCCATGCCTACCAAGCCCACTCTGCCAATCCGCGGGAGTGGCAGCACCAGAAGCCTGAAACAAAACCGTGAGCCCTCGCTTCCGGGCCGTTTTTGCTCTCGCCTAGCCGTACCACTAGGCTGACCCTCCAGCGGGCACTCTCCCCTCCAAAGCACTATCCACTTGGCCGAAGGACCGATGGTGCGCTCCGCGTCCTGCACAGTACTCTGCGCAAGGTCACGTGAGCTCACCGGAGTCGTCCCTCGTATGGTGTTTGCCGGCCTCGTCATTCTGAGCTACATGCTGTTGCTGGTCGGACTCGCGGTGGCCGCCCCAGGCATCGGATGGGGTGGTTCCCTCATTGAACTCGTACCGGGAACCTGGCGCGATGGAGCGCATGCGCCGGCCTACGGGGTGTTTGCCTGGTTAGTGATGTGGGGACTGCTTCGTCGCGGCTGGCCGGTCATTCACGCGACCTGCATCGGAATCCTAACAACGGGCGTATTCGGCCTTTGGACGGAAGTGGCGCAAGGCACGGCTCCCGGGCGGGAAGCCTCCCTCGACGATGTGTGGAATGACCTGCTGGGAGGCATGATCGCCGCCGCACTGATGCTGGGCCAGGACAGGGTATCGAAACGTTGTACGGTGGCACGGGAGACGAACCGTCGCCACGTGATGAAAGGAACTGAGACGAGATGAACGCTTCCTATCGCGAACGCGGAACCAGACGCATCCCCGTGCAATACCCGATCTACTATTCCAATGGCTCCTTTCAAACCATCGGGGTGACGGAGGATTTCAATATCGCCGGGGGACGCGTGCGCGGAAGCGAAGCCGTGACGGTCGGTATGGAGTTGGTGGTCATCGTGATTCAAGCCACTCCCGACATTCCCATGCTGATCCGCCGCGCGACCGTGCGCTGGTCAAAAGGCCACGACTTCGGTATCGCCCTGGCTGATGTTCCCCCGCAATCGGAAGCCGAACTCAAAGCCATGGCGAAAGTGATGTTGCCGGGCCTTTGGTCCTGCTTGAACTGAATGTTATTTCCGCGGTGACTGATCCACGGGATGCCGAGGCCCGGCAAAGAACAGCTCCATCAAGCCGAAGAACATCATAAGGAGCGTGCCGAATCCGATCGCCACAGCCCAGTTCTCCCACGACATAATCGACCTCCTCTCTGGCCCTGGGAATCGCCCATCGATTCCCAGGGGGATCCGCCTATCGACCCGACCGATGCAACTGCAGTAATGTTTCCAGCTTCCAGAGCGGGATACTCTCCACCTCGCCTTTCCGGCTACTGAAGGCTAACCCGCCCACGAACAGCGCAATGAGCCCGATGCACGCCAGAATCAGAGACCCGCGAGAGACGTCGGCGCTCGCAATCCGGTGATGGGCGATCATTGTCCGATCAGCCGACATGTTTTCCAAGAGGGCCAACCGCTCCATCAACGCATCGGTACGGACCGCCGCAACCGTCGCACTCGCCAACTGGATCTGCCGCTCGGCCTTCGCCTCCGCATACTGTTCCTGCGCCTGAGTGACCTGGACCACAGCCCGACCGACTCGTTCCTGCGCCGTGGCATTCATCCGATCTTCTTCTTGAATAGCCTCGATGATCGATTGACCTAGTGCCGGCTGCCTGGTGGCCTCAAACTGGTCATGCATCCGCTGCCCGATCAACTCGGCCGTCCTGATCAGGTTGGTATTGAATTCTCCGCCGTACTGGTCAGCGGAAAGAATTCCGGCCGCGATGCCGCGGCGCGTCTGATTGACGATGGACTTGCCCATCACATACTGCATTCGCGCCCGATGATCGGTCTCCTGCCCGAAGGCGCGCAATTCCGCCAGCACCAGCGGACTCAACAGCGCGGTGAATATCCGCTCCGATTCACTGACGGCTCGATTCAGTTCCATGGCAGAAGCCGACAAGGCTGCGCCAGCATCCCGGTCCAGCAACAAATCTTGCACGATGGCTTGTCCTAACACCGGCTGGAGATACTGCATGCCGGTGGAAGGTTCATTGCCGGCGATGACACTGTTCATGGTGGGAGAGATCGGCGCCTGCCAGAATCCGTCGGCAGCCGTGACGAGCAGATATCCGCCGAATAATGTAGCCACCAATCCGACAGCTGCCATGACATCCACGAGGTCATATTTGCGTCCCATGGCCCCCTCCTTCCTGCCTCAGATAATCCGGCGCGGGGCAAACTGGCAGGATGCCGGCACGCCGTAGGTTGAACGGCACGGGATCCCTGTCGTCTCTGCATACACAGGCCTCCTTTGAGTAAGGTGATACCTGCGGTTCGTGAATATACGCCTTCGGCTGGGCACACACGGACAGACTCCCGGACGCGCCTGCCAAGCAATATGGACGTGGTGGAATAGAGAAGGAGGAGGGAGACGAGACAGAACTGGCGTGGTCGGGGCCGCGGTCATGTCTGCCACGGGAGACCATGTCACCACCTGATCAAAGGGTGGTACTAAATACGATGCGATCAGTCTACGCTTCGCAAAAAAATCGGTCAAGACGGGAAAAGTCGAGAGCCGGCGCGGCCTGCCAGCCATCGGGACATGTCGACCCTCGACTGACGTGTCATTCCCGTCGGACCTCCGCCTTCTGATAGGATGTTTACAGTACGGTGGCCTGGTTTCTTCGTGAGAGGCTGCATGCCAACCATTGCGACAATGTTGTTGCTCTTCATGTGGTCACTGGCCTCGCCACTCTGCGACGCCAGTGCACAGCCCTTTCCGTTTCGGGAATCCAATGGCACCACCGGCACGATATCTCCGCTGGGCGACGGCAGTGCCATCTATTCTGATACGCACGGAAATAAAAATCCTACGCTGCTCGGATCAGGCATTCCCTCTCACAGTTTTAGCGGGCCGCATGGGGCCACTCCCGGCACGGTCACCCCTTTTGGAACGCCGACGCCGCCCAATCTCCTGACACCTGCCCCTCTGCTCCCGCTACAGCCCAAGGGCATGGCCATCCCCCAGCCGCAAGCGCCTGCCGTCCCGCCCACTCCGGGACGCTTCGGCCCATCCGGCGGACACCAACGATAGCAATCTGCTCGACGGCATCTCCAAAACCAGGACGATGCGGAATCGACCGCGAAACAGGACTGTTGAATCTACTCAAGGCTTTCGTTAAGTTACGGCTAATGACCATCTCCCGCGCACGCCTCATTCTGCTTGCCTGCGCGAGCGGTTTTCTCTACCCCCTATCATTTCCGGCATTCGACCTCGGCATCGTGGCCTGGTTTGCCCTGGTCCCGCTGCACATCGCCGTGGAATATGTCTCGCCACGGCGCGCCTTCCGTGTGGGATGGCTCGCTGGTACCCTGGCCTTCACCGGCGCCATGTTTTGGGTGATCACGGCCATGAACGTGTACGGCAAGGTGCCCCTGCCGATTGCCGTGCTGGTAATGTTGTTGCTCACGGTGTATCTCGGCCTGTATCTGGCGGTCTATGCAGGGGCGCTTTCCTGGATCAGAACCGCCTTCCCCACGCTGGGATTTCTGCCGGCGCCCTTCCTGTGGGTCACGCTCGAATTGATCCGCACCTATTTTCTCTCCGGGTTGCCATGGGCGCTGTTCGGCTATTCTCAGTACCAATGGCTGTCCATCATTCAGTTCGCCGACCATTTTGGAGTCTACGGGGTCTCGTTCCTACTCGTGCTGGTGAATGCCGCGTTGGCGGAAACACTCATTTGGAGCTTCAAAGCCTATCGCGGTTTCCAAATCCGTTCTTTTCCGTGGCCCTCACTGGTTGCAGCCGCGTCAGGATTTGGCGTGGCCCTCTTTTACGGCACAAGCGTCTTGTCCGCCGCGCAACATGCCACACCGCGCACGTTGTCCGTCGGCCTCGTTCAACCCAACGTCGAACAAGCTCAGAAATGGGATGTGGCCTTCCGCCAGGAAACCATGTCTCGCTATGATCGATTGACCGCCGGGTTGGGAGAGAACCTGGATCTTATCGTCTGGCCGGAAGCCGCCACACCCTTTGTGTTCGAAATGGAGCCGCAATACCGGGCCATCGTCAATGATATGACACGCCGCGCCGGCGCGCCGCTGTTATTCGGCAGCCCGGCACTACGGCGTTATCCGGATGGAAAACCGTTTTTGCTGAACAGCGCCTACCTCTTGGCCACCGACGGCCAGATCCTCGGACGCTACGATAAGCAGCATCTCGTGCCCTTCGGGGAGTACATTCCGTTTCACAACTCACTGCTGTTTTTTCTCGACAAGCTGGTGGAGGGGATCGGCGACTTCGAGGCCGGCCCGGGCTCGACGCTGTTGATGTTCAAACCGCACGAGAAGACACCCTCCATGACCGCCGCCACCAACGCGGATTTCCATCTGAAGTTCGGCGTGGTCATTTGTTATGAAGTCATTTTCCCCAATCTCGTGCGACAATTTGCCGCAAATGGAGCGGACTTCATGGTCACCGTCACCAATGACGCCTGGTTCGGTCCTTCGTCGGCCCCCTATCAACATTTCGGCATGGTGGTCTTTCGCGCGGTGGAGAATCATGTCGCCTTCGCGCGGGCGGCGAATACCGGCATTTCAGGATTCATCGACCCGTACGGCCGTGTATTGCAACAATCCTCCATCTTCACGCAGGAAGCCTTGCGAGGGACTATTCCTGTCAGTCATCCACAGACCTTTTACGCCCAATACGGTGATCTCTTTGCCTATGCCTGTGCTATACTCATCACGCTTTTGTGCCTGACCGGCTACTTCTCGCCTAACGCCGAACCAGCCGGAGGCGAACCTGCCGGGCGACCAGCCTGAGAATGAAAGGACCGTGCCATGTTGGATGATGTCCGGACCCGTGTGCGAACCCTCGGTGAACAGTTAGCGCAGCTACGGGGGCATCTTTGACCTGGCTCGGATGACCGCTGAACTCAACGACATCGACGTCAAAACCTCCCAGCCGGATTTCTGGAAAGATACGCAGGCTGCCGCCAAGGTAAACCGCCGCAAGGCTGCCCTGGATCGAGAACTCTCGCGCTGGCGCGACACCGAACGCCGTCAGAGCGATATCGAGGCGCTCCTGGAACTGGCGCTGGAATCAGGCGATGCCGGATTGGAGCAGGAATTGACGGCCGACCTCGAGCCCTTCGAAAAAGCCGTCGCCCAGTTCCGCATCGAGTTGCTCCTCTCGGGCGAACTGGACGCGAACAACGCCATCTTCGCCATCCACCCCGGCGCCGGCGGCACCGAGTCGCAAGACTGGGCGCAAATGCTCCTGCGGATGTACGTTCGCTGGGCCGAGCAGAAGGGCTTCAAGGTCGAGACCTTGGATTTGCAAGGAGGCGATGAAGCCGGCATTAAGAGCGCGACATTGTCCGTCAACGGCCCCTATGCCTATGGCTATTTGAAAGCCGAAGCCGGAGTGCATCGTCTCGTGAGAATTTCTCCGTTCGACGCAAACAAGCGCCGACATACGTCCTTCGCCTCCGTGTTCGTCTATCCGGAGCTCGACGATGACGTAGAGGTGGTCATCGAGGATAAAGACCTGCGGGTCGATACGTTCCGGGCCGGCGGCGCAGGCGGTCAAAATGTGAATAAGGTCGAGACGGCCATTCGCATCACCCACATTCCCACCGGCATCGTCGTGCAATGCCAAAACGAGCGGTCTCAGCTTCAGAATCGTAACGGGGCCATGAAGATTTTGAGAGCCCGTCTCTTCGAAGTGGAACAGCGCAAGAAGGAAGCCGAGTTCAACGCGATCGTCGGCGAGAAAAAAGATATCGCCTGGGGCAGCCAGATTCGCTCCTACGTCTTCCAGCCGTACCAGATGGTCAAAGATCATCGAACCGGCTATGAAGTCGGCCAGGTATCGGCGGTGATGGACGGCGACTTGGACGGCTTCATCGAAGCCTATCTGCAGAGAAAAATGACCGGCGGCAAGACGCCCCAGCCGGTGGCCATGACGGATGACGACCTGTAGCGTACAGCGCGAGGCGTGAAACGTAAGACGAGAGACGAAATACGAACGACGAGAGACCCATCCATGGATGAATTAAACGATCAACGGCAACAACGCATCAAGAAACTCGACTACCTCCGTCAGCTCGGTGTGGCGCCCTATGGCACGCGCTACGAGATCAAGGACCGCGCCGGGCAGCTCATCCGCCTGCATGGAGAGAAGAGCAAAGAGGTGCTCGAACAGGAACAGGTCGGCTGCACTATCGCCGGCCGTATCGTCGGGTTGCGCCGCTTCGGCAAAGCCGCGTTCGCCGTGTTGCAAGACGGCGCGGACCGTCTCCAGGTCTATTTGAAGAAAGACACGCTGGGCGACCAGGCCCACCAGATTTCCGAGGGATTGGATCTCGGCGATTGGATCGGCGTGACGGGCATTCTCTTTCGCACCAAGACCAACGAATTCACCGTCGAGGCGAAGACGCTGACATTTCTCAGCAAGGCGCTTCGCCCGTTACCGGAAAAATGGCACGGGCTCACCGACGTGGAAACCAGGTATCGGCAACGCTATGTCGACTTGATCGCCAACCCGCAGGTGCACCAGATTTTCGCGCTACGCAGTCACATCGTGTCCGGGATTCGCGCGTTCCTCATCGAGCGCGGCTTCCTCGAAGTAGAAACGCCGATGATGCATCCGATTCCCGGCGGCGCGGCGGCCAAACCCTTTGTCACCCATCACAATGCCTTGGATGCAGAACTCTATCTCCGCATCGCACCGGAGCTCTACCTCAAGCGGCTGATCGTCGGTGGGTTTCCCCGCGTCTTCGAAATCAATCGCAATTTCCGGAATGAAGGCATTTCGACAATTCATAACCCCGAATTCACGATGCTGGAGTTTTACGTCGCCTATGCCGACTACCAGGATCTCATCATTCTGACCGAGGAACTCTTCAGCCGATTGGCGCAGGACATTCTGGGCACGACGACGATCGAGTATCAGGGCGCCCAGATCAATCTGGGATCTCCCTGGCGCCGTTGGTCCTACCATCAGGCGATCCTGGAGGTGAACAGCTTGCCCCCGTCGGTCCTCACACATCGCGACGAAGCCCTCGCCGCAGCCAAACAGCTCGGCGTCGAGGTGTCCCCGAAGGAACCGCTGGTCAACATCTTGAACGACATTTTCGAAGAAACCGTCGAACCGAAACTCCAGCAACCGACATTCATTACCGACTACCCGATTGAGATCTCTCCCCTCGCACGCCGCAAGGATTCCGATCCCTCGTTGACCGACCGGTTCGAGCTGTATATCGCCGGGCGCGAGATCGCCAATGCCTTCTCCGAGTTGAACGATCCGCTCGATCAGCGGGAGCGCTTTGAAGCCCAAGCCGCCCAACATGCGGCCGGCGACGAAGAAGCCCATCGGGTGGACGAAGACTTCTTGCGCGCCCTCGAATACGGCATGCCGCCGACCGCCGGCGAAGGCATCGGCATCGATCGTCTCGTCATGCTGTTCACCAATCAGGCTTCCATCCGGGATGTCGTCCTCTTCCCGCAACTCAGGCCTGAAAAGTAGACATGGCGCTTCCCTACGAAATCTTCATCGGCCTGCGCTACCTGCGCGCCAAGCGGCGCAACCGCACCATTTCCTTCAATACGATCGTGTCCATCGTCGGCATTACGCTCGGCGTGGCAGCCTTGATCGGCACCGTCGGAATCATGACGGGGTTCAAGGAGGATGTGCAGGCCAAGATCCTCGGCACCACCGCCCATATTCTCGTGAACGACCGCATGAAAGAGTCCATGGTCGATTACGAGGAGCAGGTGAAGAAAGTCGCAGGTGTCCCGGAGGTGCTGGCGGCGACGCCCTTCATTTTCAGGCAAGTCCTGCTCACCTCTCCATCCGGCGTCCAAGGCATCATCCTGCGCGGGATCGATCCGGCGCGTGAAGGCACCGTGACCGAGCTGGCGCACAACCTGGTGAATGGTAACCTCGACGATCTTTCCCATTCGACCAAAGTCGTCATTCCTGAAAAGGAACGCGAACCGAACGGACCGGATACCGCCATGCGGCCGGGGATCATTCTCGGCAAAGAATTGTCGATGCGGCTTGGCGCCTTCCCGGGAGACACCCTCAATGTGGTCTCTCCGGTTGGCCCGGTGACCGGCGCCAGCATGACACCGAAAATTCGGCAGTTCGTCGTTGTCGGCATCTTCCAATCCGGCATGTACGAATACGATTCCTCGCTCGCGTATATCGAACTTGGTGAAGCGCAAAAATTTTTCAACATGGGTGCCACGGTGACAGGCATCGAGGTCAAGGTTGCCGACGTGTTTCGCGCAGCCGACGTGGCTCGTTCAATCGAGCAACAGCTCGGCTTTGCCTTTTGGGCCAGAGACTGGATGCAGATGAATCGCAACCTGTTCTCCGCGCTGAAGCTGGAAAAGACCATGATGTTTTTGCTGCTGGTCCTGATCACGATCGTGGCATCGTTCAACATCGTCAGCACCCTGACGATGATCGTGACGGAGAAACAGCGCGAGATTGCGATCCTCAAGGCGATGGGCGCGACCCGTAAAGGCATCATGCGGATTTTTATGCTCAACGGCCTGATCATCGGCTGCTCAGGCGCGGCCATCGGGGTCCCGCTCGGGTATGCGTTTCTCTGGCTGATTCAAACATTTTGGACGTTTGATCCCACGGTCTATTACATCTCTCGTATTCCAGTGCATGTTCTGGGATCGGATGTGGTCCTGGTCGCTGGATCGGCTATCCTGATTAGTTTCGCCGCCACGCTGTATCCCTCGCTCCAGGCGGCCAAACTCGACCCGGCTGCCGCGCTCCGGTATGAGTGACAGGTATGGCATGCCGAGAGATCTACGAGCGTTACGCAGTGATCGTTCACGATTCCATAGTGCAGTAACCCCATGATTGACGTCGTCAGCCTCTATAAAACCTTTCCAATGGGCGGGCGCGAGTTGGTGGTGTTGAATAACATCAACTTGCGGATTCAGCGCGGCGAGCTGATCGCCATCATGGGCGCATCGGGAGCCGGCAAAAGCACCCTCCTCCAAATACTCGGGACACTGGATCGGCCGACCAAAGGCACCGTGTCGTTCGATGGGCAGAATCTGTTCCAGCTCACCGAGCAACAGCAGGCAGAGTTCCGCAATAAGCGAGTGGGATTCGTCTTCCAGTTTCACCACCTGCTGCCGGAATTCACGGCGCTCGAGAATGCCTGTTTGCCGGCGATGATTCAGAAACGCGAGATGGCCGATGTCGTCGGCGAAGCCACAAAACTCCTCGGCGAAGTCGGTCTGGGCGACCGCCTGCATCACAAACCGGGCGAACTGTCCGGCGGCGAGCAGCAACGGGTCTCCGTGGCGCGGGCCCTGATGCAGCAACCGGATCTGGTGTTGGCCGATGAACCGACAGGCAACCTCGACAGCCATACGGGCGACGCGCTCTTTGCCCTCATGCGCCAACTGAATCGCTCGCGAGGCACCACGTTTGTGATCGTCACGCACAACGATAAACTCTCCGCTCAGGCCGACCGCATCGTCTCCATGCAAGACGGCGCGATCATCTCGTCGTAGGCGAAGCTTCTCCGATGAGCTCCGAGCGGCAATCATTTCTTGACGGCTTCAGCATGTTTTCGTAGACTGCGCCATCGATCCTTCCGAGCCGGAGTTCCACTGAGTCTATGAACACACAGGTCAGATCCTCCATTCGATATACGGCCGTCCTGCTGGCCATCCTCCTGCCGCTTCAGGCGGCAGCCGTTGAATTTGTGTTTGTCGGATCACGCCAGATGGGCATGGGCGGGGCCGGAGTGGCCACGACAACCGACTCGCTCGCCACCTACTGGAATCCCGCCGGCATGGCGATGAGCAAAAAATTCGATATGCGGATTCAAGGCGGCGGTCAGGTGATTGATCGCGGCGACGTCTTCGATACGATCAAGGACATCAATAACCTGAACTTGAACGACACGTCTGGCGGCAACATCGCCAGGCTCCAACAGCAGATCGATCGCATGAACAAGCCCGGCACCAACCTGACGGCGGCCGCCTCCGGCGGATTTTACGTCAAGGGCAACTTCGGCGAACATGCGTTGGGATTCAACGTCTCGGACGTCGCCACATCCGGCGGCTTTTTGCGCGGCCCGGTGGGGTTTTCGAACAACGGCACAAACCTCACGGTCAACGGGCAATTCGCCATGAACGGACTGGAAGTCCGGCAGGCAGCACTGTCCTATGCCTATGCGTTTATGGACCGGACGTTTTCCATCGGCATCACCGGCAAGGTCATCCAAGGCGCGGCCTATACCGGCGCCACCAATATCCGCGGCGCGAGCGACGATGTGAAGGTCTTCGAGGATATGGGACGCGCCAAAATCTCGAGCGCGCTCGGCATCGACGTGGGAGCCATGTTCCGCCCCTCCTCCTGGTTGCGGATGGGTATCGTCGCAAAGGATATCAACGCACCGACCTTCGATGCGCCGAACGGCGACAAATTTAAACTCTTGCCGCAGGTCCGGACCGGCATCGCCGTGAACCCGTACAATTCCCTCACATTGACGGCAGATGTGGACGTGACGAAGAACAATACCCTCACTCCCGGCGTGCATAGCCAGGTCCTGAGCCTCGGTGCAGAACAGACGATCCTCTCCGAACTGCTGTCCTTTCGGCTCGGTGCGTTCAAAAATATGCAGGATGCGAAAACACCCTTTATTCCGACGGCAGGCTTCGGCATTCGTGTCTTAGCCTTGCGCATCGATATTGCCGGCGGGTATGATTTCAGGGACCAGGCTGCCTTGGCCTCAGGATCCATCGCCGTGACCTTCTAAGGTCGCCTCCGACAGTGAATCAATCTGCTACACTTATTGCACGAACCATGACCCGACACACATTTTCTACCATTAGCGTTGTTCTCTGTCTCATGATGACCGCACTGCTGGCAGGCTGCGGAGGCTTGCAGGAGATGTGGGAAGGACCAGCCGCGCGGGGGTTCTACCCGAAGACGATGGCGATCCTTCCGATCTCCGGCACTTATGACAGTGCGCGTGAAGACGTGGAAGAAGTCGTCGCGAAGGTGCTGATCAAGAGCCGCCGGGTCGAAAAAGTCGTCCCGCCGGATCAGGTCACCGACACATTCCAGACGACAAAAGACGCTTTTGATGCACTCGTCACCTATTTCTCGCGCATGGAAACAACCGGCCAATCGGACAAGAATTCCGCAATCAAGATCGGACATGCCCTGGGCGCAGATTCCCTGTTGGTGGTGAAGGTGAATGCGTGGGAATACACCAGAGAGGAGGGCGATAACATCGCGCGCGTCGGGTTAAGTATGCGGTTGGTTGACGCCATCAACGGCGCCATCGTCTGGAAGGCGCGCCACCAGGTGCAGGAAAGTTATCTCTTCATCCGCCCCGACATGAAGGACCTTGCCACGAAGCTGGCGGCTGACATGATCAAATACATGCCGCCTGAAAAACGCTGACCCTCTGCTTGTCCGTCAGACCCTGCCCGCGCCCCTTCTCAGATTGTCGATCGCCAGTCCAAACTGATTCGAGAGACTTGCGAGTTCCAACACATCCCAGTTGCTGAAAGGCTTGCCGCTCCGTCGGTTAACCACTTCCAGCACCCCCACCGCCCGCGCGCCCATGCGGACCGGAACCGACACGAGCGAGGCAACCGAGAGAGCGGCTTGCCATCCCTGCCCCGCGACCAGTCTCGGATCCTGAGGGCCTTGAGTAATCAGCACGGCCTGCCCCGTGCGATGGACGCCCGCTGCAATCGTCGAATGCAAGGCCGTGAGCCCGGCGGCGCGTTCTCCGCCGATGGCGGACAAGCTCAACGTTCCCTCGGGGGATGCGAGAAACAACGCGCCGGCTTCCGCTTCAACCAGCCGAACCGCCGCATCCAAGGCTCTCCGCAATTTTTCTTCCTCGGCCAGGGACGAATTCAAGATATCGCTCACCTGCTCCATATGCTGAATACGAAGAATCTTGGCGGCATATTTCACCGTCAACCGGGCATGGTCCAGCAGGACCGCCAGCCAGGGTTCCCCCGCCGTCAACAGCGACAGGAGCTTGCGCGCGGGCAATCGCTGGGACTTGCCGGCCTGAAACATCACGACCCCGTCCAACCGGTTAATCCGGTGCAGTCGGATACCGTACAAGTCACCACTGACAACCTGAGCCTGCTGCTCCGCTTTCTTCAACCCTTCCTGCCACAGCTCCGTCATGGATGGATCGCTGCTGCCGGCTTCAGCCAGGCAGGCCATTTCGCGGGTTTGCTCATCCCTTACGTAGAGCGCCACAGCCTGGACCTTGGTCAGCTGCAGGAATAATTGCACGAACACTGCGGCCACCCCGATGGGCGAACGCCCTTCCCCTTCAGCACTCGACAGGGTGTTGAACAGACCCTGCTGCAGCGCACGCAGGAGCCGGTCTTCTCCAACAGCAACCGGCTTGCGCACGGTGGTTTTTCTCCGCGCGGCGACTGACGCATTCGTGGATGTCGTCTTGCGAGTGGTGCGGCTGATCTTCCGGCGAGCTACGGCCATGGCATCTCCTCATGTGAACCATCGATCGTTGCAGGACAGAGCGCGACCGCTCTGCTTGATTGTTGCTGAAAATTGATTGCGGGCAAGGGACCGAGAAGGATATGAGTCAGGCACGATGCGGAAGAATAGCGTACAATCGGCCTGCAAACAGAACTGGAAACGAGCGAAGGTGATGACGAAGGAATACCGACGTTGAACCGCTTATCCGGGCTGCATGGCAGCCTTAAGGGAACGAACGAAGGACCCCACTTCGTGAACGAGTCGGCCATCCTGCCCATGTTCTCCAACACGACGGACAATCGCACTCCCGACGATCACGCCATCTGCGGTTTCGGCGATCCGCGCAGCATCTTCCGGCGTAGCCACTCCGAATCCCACGGCAACGGGTGTCTTGGTGTGCTTCCTGATCTTGGCGACGTTGTCTCGCACACCCGCCATGTCGTTCAGTTTAGCCCCAGTAATGCCTGTGATGGAAACATAATAGACAAATCCGCCGGACTCCTTCGCCACGTAGGCGCGGCGCGACGCCGTGCTGGTCGGCGCCAACAGAAAAATCAGGTGCAGGCCAGCCGTTGCTGCCGGCTCGCGGAGGGGTCCCGCTTCATCGGGCGGCATGTCGGGAACGATGAGGCCGTCAACGCCGGCCACAGCGGCCTTGCTGCAAAAATCCGCTTCTCCGAATGCATGAATGTTGTTGTAATAGGCCATCAGGACGATAGGGATCTGCGTCATGGCGCGCAGACGCGTGACCGACTCGAGAATCCTGCGGAGCGAGGTGCCGCTTTGTAATCCCCGCTCGGCTGCCTGTTGAATCACCGGTCCATCCGCGATGGGATCGGAAAAGGGTACCCCCAATTCAATGATGTCGGCCCCCGCACGCTCCAATTCGAGCACCAACTGTTCCGTCTCCTGCAAGGACGGATCACCGGCCATGATATAGGTGATGAGGGCTTTCTCCCCCTTCGCTTTCAACCGCCCGAACGTCTGATCTAAACGATTCATCTCGATGTACCCCTGCCTCTCAGCGATCAAGCAACATTGCGCTCTGTAGGATGGTCAAGCGGCCCTTACAGTACGGACGGAAAGAAATGTGTGAGGCGTCTCCAGGTATCCATATCGAAACTCTGACGGCCGCATGAACGCAGCCGGCAGGCCAGGTCGACATCCTGCTACAGGGTCACGCCTTTGATTCTGGCCACCTGCTGCACATCCTTATCGCCCCGTCCCGACAGATTCACCACGAGGATCTGATTCTTTTTCATCCGGGGCGCGCACTTCACCACCTCGGCGATGGCGTGGGCGCTTTCCAGTGCCGGCATGATCCCTTCTTCCCGCGCAAGCAGGTCAAAGGCGGCCAAGGCCTCGTCGTCCGTCGCCGACGTGTATTCCGCCCGGTTGGTTTCCTTGTGATAACTATGCTCCGGCCCCACCGCCGCATAGTCCAACCCGGCCGACACGGAATGGGTGAGATTGACCTGACCGTTCTCGTCCTGCAACAAGTAGGTCATGGTTCCCTGGAGCACGCCTGGACGGCCTCCAGCGAAACGGGCCGCATGTTTGCCGCTTTCCACGCCGAGCCCTGCGGCTTCCACCCCAACCATCCTCACCTTCTTGTCCGGCACAAAGGCGTGAAACAACCCCATGGCATTGCTGCCGCCGCCGACACAGGCGATCAGACAATCAGGGAGGCGTCCCTCCGCAGCCAGAATCTGCTTGCGAGCCTCGCGCCCGATCACGGCTTGGAAATCGCGGATCATCATCGGATAGGGATGCGCGCCGAGGACTGACCCAAGCACATAGTGGGTGGTCCGCACATTGGTCGTCCAATCCCGCATGGCTTCGCTGATGGCATCTTTTAACGTCCGGCTGCCGGCATCCACGCCCGTGACTTTCGAACCGAGCAACCGCATACGGAAGACGTTCAATGCCTGCCGTTGCATGTCTTCCGTGCCCATATAAATTTCGCATTCGAGCCCGAACATCGCGGCCACCGTCGCTGTCGCCACGCCATGCTGGCCTGCCCCGGTTTCGGCGATGAGACGCGGTTTCTTCATGCGGCGCGCGAGCAACGCCTGGCCGATGGCGTTGTTGATCTTATGAGCGCCGGTATGGCAGAGATCTTCCCGCTTCAGATAGATTTTTGCGCCGCCCAGCCGCTTCGTCAGTCGCTGAGCAAAGTACAGCGGCGTCGGCCGCCCGACATATTCCTTGAGATAATGTTTCAATTCGGCTTGGAAGCCCTTATCCTTGCGCGTGCGCTGGTAGGCTTCTTCCAACTCCAGCAACGCCGGCATCAGAGTTTCGGGCACATATCGCCCGCCGTAGGGTCCGAACCGCCCATGTCGATCTGGTATCGCCATGTGTCTTCCTTCAGCTAATCGTAAAAATGAAAGTATAACAGGATGCCGAAAACGTCCGCCAGCCTCGGCTCACAGCGAAGCGAACTTTAACGCGGCAGACGCTTCACGGCTTCTAGAAACGCGCGGACTTTTGCATGGTCCTTTTTCCCAGGCGTCGCTTCAACGCCGCTGCTGACGTCGACACCATATGGATGGACCTGCTCGATAGCTTGAGTGACATTGTCGGGAGTCAGCCCGCCGGCCAGGAGAATGCGCGCGACCGATGCGGCTTCGGCGGCCAATGACCAATCAGCCACCTGACCCGTGCCGCCATAGGCGTCGGGAGAAAAGGCATCCACCAAAAACCCGCGCACGCCGGCTCGGCCCTGCAACTCGGCCAGGGCGAGAAACGAGCGGCGGTCTCTAAGGCGAATCGCCTTGAGCACCGGACGCCCCAACGATTCGCAGTAGGCCGCTGTCTCATCGCCATGGAGTTGAGCAAGGGCCAGACCGCAGCTGTCCATGATGTCCCGCACCACCTTGGCCTCTTCATTCACGAAGACGCCGATCGGTAACACGAAGGGAGGCAATTCCCTGACGATCGCCTTCACGGCTTCCGCCTCCGCGCAACGGGGACTCTTCTTGTGAAAGACGAACCCGACCGCGTCAGCGCCTGCCTCGACGGCCACCGCCGCATCCTCGGCATTCGTCAAGCCACAGATTTTCACCTTCACGGTCATGCGTCAACAGCTCGTCTTACTTTTCTGCATGCCGTAGAATCCGCGATAGGACCATTGGCAGGCCTGCCCCTTGGGGTTGAAGGACAGGCCAATCAAATCCTGCCGTCCATCTTGCTGCGGGATCATCCACTCACAGACTTCACCCCCGTCTTTGAATGAATGACAGCGCGTAGGAATGCCCATCTCTTTGATGCGATCGTCCTTGCTGCTGCCCATCCAGGAATCCCACTTGGGGGAGTATTCGTGAATCTCCTGATTCACGCAGCCGGCCAACGTCAATCCCACGGCCATCAGACTCAGAGAAAGCAGCGTCTTCATTATTTCTCCTTTGTGAACTCGTCACCCAGCAGTTCGCGAATCTTCGCCCCGGTATCCTGCGCCCGGATCAACGATTCGCCGATCAGCATGGCGTGCACGCCGGCTTCGACCAACCGCTCGACATCTTTGCGTGTATGAATTCCGCTTTCGCTCACGATCAGCTTGTCGGCCGGAATCCGCTTGGCCAGGCGAAGGGTCACGCCAAGATCTGTCGAGAAGGTCTTGAGATCGCGATTGTTGATCCCGATGAGCCGGACGTCCGGCAACCATTCGAGCACCGTGTCGAGTTCCCGCTCATGATGCGTCTCCACGAGCACATCCAGTGACAACTCTTTCGCCAACGCCGAAAAATCTATCAACTGGCGTTTTTCCAGCCCGGCCACGATCAACAGGACCGCATCGGCGCCGTAAGCTCTCGCCTCGTAAAACTGAATGTCCGCGACCATGAATTCCTTATTCAGCGCAGGCAGGCCGACCTTGCTTTTCACATCGGCCAGGTACGCCAGGTCGCCTTGAAAAAAATCCTTGTCCGTCAGCACGGACACCGCCGACGCGCCATGCTCGCGGTACGCCTCGGCAATCTTGACCGGCTCGAACCGCTGCTCGAACTCAGGCCGCAAGAGGCCGAGACTCGGCGAAGCCTTCTTCACTTCCGCGATGAGCGCCGGCCTCTCCGGTGTACGACGCGCATCGAGGGTGACCGCAAATCCCAGCGTCGGACCGGCGTCGCGAATTCTGGTTTTCAGATCAGCCAGATATCCGCGGCTGTTCTTATGACGAAGTTCCGCTTTTTTATGTTCGAGAATTCGGTCGAGAATCACGATGTCACGAGGCCTTCTTGGTAAATGCGATGAGTTGTTCCAATTTTTCCATGGCCGCGCCGGCGTCGATCGTCCGCTGAGCCAGCTCGAATCCTTCTTGCAGCGTTTTGGCCTTGCGCCCTGCCACGAGTGCCGACGCCGCGTTGAGACAGACGATATCGCGCTTCGGCCCTTTGCGGCCGCGGAAAATGTCCCGCGTGATGGCAGCGTTGTCTTCCGCGTTGCCTCCGATCAGGTCCTTCGGTCTCACACGCGTGAGTCCGAACTCTGAAGGATCGATCGTGTAGCTGGAGACTACACCGGCCTTACCCTCGGAAATTCTGGTGCGATCCGTCACGGTGATTTCGTCCAGTCCGTCCATCCCGTGCACCACAAAACAATGTTGCGCGCCGAGATGAACCAGCACCTTGGCCAGCAACTCGGTCAGTCCGGTATCGAACACACCGACGACCTGGAGGCGAGCTCCGGCCGGATTGGTCAGGGGACCGAGAATATTCAGCAACGTGCGAATGCCCAGTTCCTGTCGGGGCTGGGCACAATGTTTCATGGCGCTGTGGTACAGCGGCGCAAACAAAAATCCGATCCCCACTTCATTGACGCAATCGGCCACCTGCTCAGGCGGGAGCTGAATAGCGACACCCAGCGCGGCCAGCACGTCGGCGCTTCCGGACTTGGACGACACGGAACGGTTGCCATGTTTGGCGACCGTGAGCCCCGCCCCTGCGACCACAAAGGCCGACGTCGTGGAAATGTTGAACGTGTGGGCTCGATCGCCACCGGTCCCGCAGGTATCCACGACCTGGGAATCCTTGACCCGGATTTGCGTCGCCCTCGCGCGCATGGCCAAGACGGAACCGGCGATTTCTTCCACCGTCTCGCCCTTCATGCGCAGGCCCATGAGATACGCGGCAATCTGGGCGCAGGTGGCGGACCCGTCCATGATCTCGCCCATCACCGTCTCGGCTTCCTGCTCCGTCAGGTCAGCCCGTTCGGCGAGTTTGTTGATGGCATCTTTGATCATGGGTACAGTTCGATGGGAGGCGGCGGCGCACCGGCCCTCACGCTATAACTTGAGGAAGTTGCGCAGCAGCTCCTTGCCGGCGGTGGTGAGAATCGATTCGGGATGGAATTGCACCCCTTCGATGCCCAGCGTCTTGTGCCGCATGCCCATGATTTCGCCCTCGGCGGTTTCCGCGCTGATCTCAAAACAAGCTGGCAGATTCTTCCGGTTTACGATGAGCGAATGGTACCGGGTGGCTTCGAAGGGATTCGGCAGATTGCGAAACAAGGTCCGGCCGTCATGGCGGACCATCGACGTCTTTCCATGCATGAGGCGCTCGGCACGAATCACCTCCCCGCCAAAGGCAACGGCAAGAGATTGATGGCCGAGGCAGACGCCCAGCAAGGGCAGCTTGCCGCCGAAATGCTTGATCGCTTCCACCGAGACGCCGGCTTCATTCGGTGTGCAGGGTCCCGGTGAAATGACGAGCCGGCTCGGCTTCAAGGCTTCCATCTCCTGGATGGAAATCTTGTCGTTGCGGTAGACGACGACATCTTCCCCCAGCTCGCCAAAATATTGAACGAGGTTGTAGGTGAAGGAGTCGTAATTATCGATCATCAATAACATCGTGACTACTCGCGGTTCATGATGCGTGGCGCGTACCTCGTCAGGTCGCCGCTCCTGCGTTTCACGCTCTTATTCCAGCCCCTGTTCGGCGAGTTCAATGGCCTTCATCATCGCCCGGGCCTTATTGCACGTCTCTTCATACTCATGTTCGGGAACTGAATCGGCGACGATCCCCGCGCCGGCTTGAATGTACGCTTGCCGGCCCTTGATCACCACGGTGCGGATATTGATGCACATGTCCATATTGCCGGAGAATCCGAAATAGCCGACGGCCCCGGCATACGGTCCCCGGCGCGTCGGTTCCAATTCTTCGATGATCTGCATAGCGCGAATCTTGGGCGCGCCCGACACAGTGCCGGCCGGGAAACAGGCACGCGTCACGTCATAGACGGATTTGCCCTTTTCCAATTGTCCGGTCACTTGGGACACGATGTGCATGACGTGAGAATAGCGTTCGACCTGCATCAAGGAATCCACCTTCACGGACCCTCGAGCCGCCACCCGGCCCACGTCGTTCCGGCCAAGATCGACCAGCATCACATGTTCCGCGCGTTCCTTTTCATCCGCTAAGAGCGCCCGCGCCAGGTCCTGATCTTCATCCGGTGTTTTCCCGCGCCGCCGCGTGCCCGCAATGGGGCGCAGGGAGATCTGCCCGTCTTCGCACCGCACCAGCGTTTCCGGTGAGGATCCGACCAGCTCCACTCCCGCCACGCGCAAGTAATACATGTAGGGAGAGGGATTCACGACGCGCAGCGCACGGTAGAGCTGGAAGGGCGTCGTATGGATCTGCGTCTCCCAGCGTTGGGACAAGACCGCCTGGACGATATCCCCGGCGCGGATATATTCCTTGGTCCGCGTGACCATCTTCTCAAAGTCCGCGCGATTCATATTGGGTGTGAACGTGATGGGCTTCCGGCGGCGCTTCACACGGGGCTGCCGCACGGGCCGCTTCAGCCGATCGATCATCTTGTCGATCCGTGCCGTCGCATGGCGGTAGGCCTCACGGATGGCGCGTTCTGTCGTGGATTCGAGATAGGCGTTCGCCACCACTTTGATCTTCTGCGAGACGTTGTCAAAGATCAGCAAGGTGTCGGTCAACAGAAAGGCCACCTCCGGCATTCCCAGGCTGTCTTTGCGGCGGGACGGCAACTCCTCGAAGGTCCGCACCACGTCATAACTCAAATACCCGACTGCGCCGCCGACAAACCGAGGCAATCCGGGCACCGTCACCGGCCGGTATTCCGCCATTAATTCACGCACGCGTTCCAGCGGGTTCCCCTGGCTCTGAATCTTCAGGCGTTTCTTCCCGCGAGTCAGGATCAAGTCACCCTTCTCTTCACGGATGACAGCCGAGGAGCCGCTTCCCAGAAAGGAGTAGCGCGCCCAATTTTCTCCACCGGCCACACTCTCCAGCAGATAGGCGGTCGGACCCTGGTCGATCTTGGCAAACGCCGACACCGGCGTCTCGTAGTCCGCCAGAATCTCCCGGTATAACGGAATCAGGTTGCCTTCCGTCGCCAGGCCTCGGAACTCGTCCAGGGTTAGTGAATACTGTCGCTTGGCTGCCATACAGATGATCCGGATGCGCGCGTTACGGCTGGCTGACGATCAGCTTTTGCCCCACGTTGACGGTGTTATCTTTCAAATTGTTCCACTTGCGCAATTGCTCCGGCGCGACATGGTATTTTTGTCCGATGCGGTATAACGTTTCACCGGGCCGGACCGTATGGGTCGTCCCGGCCGCCGCTGCGGAGGTCGCACCAGCACTCTCCATCGCATCGCCGCGCCCGAACGCATCCTTGGTCGGGCTGGTGGACGGCTCCAGGCTGAGATCCGACGGGACGTCCGTCTTGAGCGCCTCATCCACGGCCGCCGCAAAGTCTTTCTTCGGCGCGGCTTTTTGGGCCTTCGGAATGGTCGTCAGGCGCTTCATATCCTCATGCGCCCGCTTCTCCAACAGGCTGGCCTCCTTCATCGCCTGCGCTTCTTCCTGGATCTGAGCCGCCTGCTGGCGCACCGCCTCGACCTGCGCGCCGAGTTCGCGGTTACGGGCTTCGTACTCGCTGAGTTCGCGCTTGCCGCGCTTCACTTCCGCATCCAACTCGGCACTGCGTTTTTCTTCCTGCGCGAGAAGCCGCTGGAAGTTGAGACTGCGCGCCTTCTCCGCTTCATATTTTTCCGACATGACACAACCGCTCAACCCCAGGCTGCCCAGTATCAGCAGACCGATGGGAACTACGATCCCGCGTCTCATCCGTCCCTGTCCTTCGCTCATCATATAGCTCCTTCGTTCACCCTCTCGCTGGGAGGCATCCATGCACGTCCCAACGAGAATTTCGTGGCGCATGTGCTGCCGATTCGCAGCCTGAGAAAGTGGGTAGAATACGGTCCAAAGCAGCGAAAGTCAAAGTGAAATGGGCAGGCACGGTGTTTGACCCTCTCCCCGCGCCTATGCTACCGTTCGAAGAGGGTTTCATTCTTTCCATTCTAGCGAATCACCGGCACGAAAGACTATGGCATCAGGCGCACAACCGGCCTCGTCTCGAGTCATTTCCATTGAGGGCATCACCCTGCACCTGGCTCAACCCATGACCATGGGTCAGGAATGGATCGGGAATCGCGAAATCCTGAAACAACTGCTGGCCTGCTGGCTCGTCATTGACGAACGCGACTTGCCCCTCTCGCCCCGCATCACCGGTCAGCCGGGAATCGGGAAAACCACCCTGGCGATGGCCGGGGCTCGTGAGCGCAAACAGGATCTCTATGTGTTTCAGTGCACCGCCGACACGCGCCCGGAAGATCTCCTGATCACGCCCGTCCTGGCGGAATCCGGCACCATCAGTTACCATGCCTCGCCGCTGGTCACTGCGGTCCTCACCGGCAGCATTTGCGTGCTGGACGAAGGCAACCGGATGAACGAAAAAAGCTGGGCCTCGCTGGCTCCGCTGCTGGATCACCGGCGCTGCGTAGAATCAATCATTGCAGGGATTCTGATCAAGGCCCATGCGGACTTCCGCTGCTGCGTGACCATGAACGAAGACGCTTCGACCTATGAGGTGCCCGATTACATCCTGTCCCGCCTGCAACCGACGCTGGGCATGGGATTTCCGGCGCGCGAAGACGAACTGGCGATCTTAAAATACCATCTCCCGTTCGCGCCGGCGGAGATGCTGGCCTTGACCGTCGAATTTCTCCAGGAAGCGCATCAACTCAGTCTGGAGTACTCCGTGCGCGACGGCATCCATCTGTTGCAATATGCGTTGAAACGGCGCGCACAAGATCCAACGGATCCGCTCTCGGTCGACGCGGCCTGGCGGGAATCCCTCATCAAAGTGCTCGGTGAGGAAGCACTCGACCTGCCGATGCAGTCACGCCGTCGGAAACGCGCGCTGGGCGATCAGGCCCTGCCGCAGGGACTCGGAGATTTTTTCTTCGGGAGTGACGACCCTCTACATCCCGGCCGATAATGGCAGCACCATCTTCTACTTCCGACGACGTCTTCCGCCTCTCGCCCCGCATCGAACTGTTCCCGGTCCTCCACGGCAGCGGTGACGTGGCCCAGGAAGTGCGCGACCGGCTGACCGATCGCCGCTATGATTGCCTCGCAGTTCCGCTTCCGCCTTCTTTCGAGCATGCGCTCGAAGCAGCGGTCGTCGACCTGCCGACCATCAGCGTGATTGTTCAGCAGGAGCCGGATTCGGAAACCGGCGCCACGGTCAACTACGTGCCAGTGGATCCCTGCCAGGCCGTCGTGATGGGAATTCGCGTCGCGATCGGGGAAGGGATCTATCGCGCCTATATCGATCGGGAAATCGCGGTGGTCGAACCGGTCCCCTTCGTGTCGCCCGACGCCTACGCCCTCAAGCAATTGCCTTACGCCGCCTTCGCCGCTGCCATGGTGCCCACGCTCACAGCGCCTGTCGAAGCCTCACAACAACAGGCCCGCATCGCCTGGATGGCCTTTCAGCTTCATCAGCTGGAGCTCGAATATGAGCACATCCTCTGTCTGTGCCACTTCGCCGACTGGCCCTGGATTCGCCTGGCGTACCGGCAGCGAGCCGATTATCAAGACTCGGACAACGACGTACGCCGGCCCGAACAATATCTTGTGGAGCCGCAGTCGCTGTATTTCGTCTTAGGCGAGCTGCCGTTTCTGACAGAAATGTATGAGCGCCGCCGCGCCACCGTCCATTCGGACCGTCATCTTTCGATCGACGGTATCAAAGAACTCCTCATCGAAACCCGGGCGCGCTGGCAAACCGCACATGATGAAGAGGGACGCACCGTACCCAATTGGGTCACGCCGCAGTTGCTGCAGCTGTACCTGCAGTATGTGCGGAACCATGCGTTGCTCGACCGCCGTCTCACGCCGGATCTGTACACGTTGGTGCTCGCCGCCAAACAAATGGCCGGCGACGACTTTGCAATCCGCCTCCTCGAAACGGCCAAGAGTTACGCCTATCAAGAAATCGAGCGCAGACATCTGCCGCAGCTCTCCGCAGGGCTAGGACAATTCGCCTTGCCGGATGAGCAGATCGTCCGGGCCACGAACCGGCTTCAAGGCGCACCCGTCACCTGGCGTTCTCTGTCGCTCCGCCCACGTCCGGCGCGCCGGACAAGCCAGCGGTGGTCGTATCTCTGGAATCCGCATCGGCAATGTTCCTGGCCGCCGGAAGACTCCAAGATTGAAAGTTTTCACACCCACGTCCGCGACCAAGCCAAAGCCATCATCGGCGCGGACCTGGCCAAGAGCGAAAAGTTTACGACCTCGATGAAAGACGGCATCGACATCCGGGAAAGCCTGCGCCACTGGCACCAACGGGCCAAGCCCGGGCGTCCGAAACGGCTCGAGCTCTACGTCAAAGAAATCCCTCCTGCACGCGGGAATGTCGATACCGTAATTTTTCTCTTCGATACGCCGGCTGATTCCGACCAGTACAGCTGGCAGGCCACCTGGTACGCTGAACATGCGCAGGAATCCACACTCTGCTTTTATGCCACACCGTTCCTGAACAACATGATCGCTCCCGGCATCGGGCAATCGCTCTATGGCGGCGCGTTGTTCATCTTTCCACCGCGCCCGATTCCCGACATCTGGACCGATGACGCGCTGGGCTTTGCCACAACACTCGAAGAACGGTTGATCGCCGCCGGAGCCGCCCATTCGCATGAGACGCACGTGGCCCTGGTGACCCCGGTACCACCCAAGGCGCGGTGGCGACAGATCGCCGCCAGATCGGGCCGGCGGCTGGTGCCGATTCCGTTGAGTCGTTTTTCAGGACAGTTGATCGACAGGCTACGGCGGTTCCATGTGCTGAACGGACAGGATATCCGGAGCTTCGCCGCGCAGTTCATCCGTGAGTAATCCACCCATGGCCGACCACAGCATTGCACAACGGATTGCGGCGCTTCGCCGGGAAATCCGGCATCACGACCACCTCTACTACACCAAAGACCGTCCGGAGATATCCGATGCCGAATACGACCGGCTCTTTCGTGAACTCGTCGATCTGGAAACCGCGCATCCCGATCTGATTACCGCAGACTCGCCCACCCAACGTGTCGGGGCGCCTCCGTTGAGCGAGCTCGCCAAGGTGTCGCACGAGAAGCCGATGCTGAGCCTGGATTCGATTGTCGATCAGGAGGATGTCCGCGCCTTCGATCAGCGCATGAAACGCGAGCTGGAAACCGATCAGCCGTTCTACACAGCCGAGCCGAAGTTCGACGGCCTCTCAGTTGAACTGGTCTACGATCAGGGCCGCTTTGTACGTGGCGCAACCCGGGGCGACGGGATGATCGGCGAAGATGTCACGGTCAATCTCCGCACGATTCGCGCGCTGCCGTTGCAGCTCCATGCCGAGGCAGATCCCCCGGCACATCTGGTGGTCCGGGGCGAAGTCTACATGCGGCTGGATGAGTTCCAATCCCTGAATCGGCGGATGACGGAGCGGGGCGAAGAAGGCTTTGCCAATCCGCGCAATGCGGCGGCCGGATCATTGCGGCAACTCGACAGTCGCATCACGGCCTCCCGTCCCTTGACCGTCACCTGTTACGACATCATGGCCCTCGCAGGCCCCAATCCTGCCACCCATTGGGACGAGTTGGAGTCGCTCGCGGCCTGGGGGCTGCCGGTTCCCGAACATCGGCAACGTTGCCGGTCGATCGATGAGGTCCTCAGATTCCACCAGACGACCGACGCCCTGCGGGATAACCTGCCGTTCGAAATCGACGGGATCGTGGTCAAACTCGATCGGCGTGATTGGCAGGATCAGCTCGGCAGCAAGTCGCGCAGTCCCCGTTGGGCCATTGCCTATAAGTTTGCCCCCCGGAAGGAGATTACGGTCATTCAGGATATCGCGGTCTCGGTCGGCCGGACCGGCACATTGACACCGTTGGCGCTACTCAAACCGGTAGAGGTCGGCGGCGTCACGATCAGCCGGGCGACCCTGCACAACGCCGACGAAGTGGCGCGCAAAGATGTGCGCGTGGGCGATACGGTCAAGGTTGAGCGAGCCGGCGATGTGATTCCGGCCATTGCCGAGCGTGTGCCGGTTCCCGGGGAAGAGCGACAGGCGCCGTTCGTCATGCCGGACCATTGCCCCGTCTGCGGATCGGCGGTCGCACGCGAAGGCGCTTACTTTTACTGCACTGGGCAGACCGTCTGCGTGGCACAGTTGAAAGGTGCCATCGAACACTTTGCCTCGAAGAGCGCGCTGAATATCGACGGCCTGGGCAAAAAGACGGTCGCCCAGCTGGTCGATGCGGGAATGGTCAACGACCTGGCCGACCTCTACAGCCTGACCAAGGAGCAGCTCCTGACGCTGGAGGGATTCGCCGATCGGTCGGCCACCCTGCTCATGGAATCGATCGAGCGAAGCAAGGCCGTCTCGCTGGAACGACTCCTGATGGGATTGGGCATCCGGCAGGTGGGACAACATATCGCCCGCGTGCTCGCGAAACACTTTCGAACCCTATCGCGCTTGATGGAAGCCACCCAGGACGAATTGCTGCAAGTGCGGGAAATCGGTCCAGAAATCTCCGCGAGCCTGGCCTCCTTCTTCAGCGAAGCGCGGAATCGAGAAGTGATCGAGCGCCTCGTCGAGCGAGGCCTCACGGTCAATCCACCGGCGGCGGAGACTCATCCCGGCGGCCGATCGCTGGCCGGCAAAACATTCGTCTTCACCGGCGGCCTGGCCGGCTACAGTCGCGATCAAGCCAAAGAACTGGTGGAACGACACGGCGGACAGGTGTCGTCGAGTGTCAGCAAAAAGACGGGGTACGTCGTGGCGGGAACCGATCCGGGATCAAAACTCGACCAGGCACAGAAGCTCGGGGTGCAGATTCTGACGGAAGCGGAGTTTACCGCTCTGGTGACGCCTGGGTGACAGGCACATGTTCCTCGACCTGTTGGTCGTGCAGCGTGGGGTGCTTGTCTTCCTTATAAATCTGTACGCTTTTGATGACCCGCGGGTCCGCTTCATGGATCACGAGACGGCAGTTGGCGATATGCACCTCCTCGCCGACCTTCGGAATCCGGCCCAGCTCATGTTGCACCAGGCCGCTGATGGTCACGGCGTCATCGCCGAGATCCACTTTTAAGAAGTCGTTGACCTTCCTGACCTCGGTGCGACCATGCACCAGGATCTGGTTCTTGCCGATACGCTTGATCAATTCTTCGGTGATGTCGGTTTCATCGACGATTTCGCCGACCACTTCTTCCAGCAGATCTTCCAACGTCACCAACCCCATGACGCCGCCGAATTCGTTCACCACGATCGCCATGTGGCGTTTATCCAACTGAAACTGTTTCATCAGATCGTCGGCAGACTTGGTGTGTGGGATAAACAACGCCGGCTGCGCGATGTCACGGAGCTTCATTTCCGTGTGGCCCTGGGCCAGCGCGGTCAAGGCCTTGGTCTTATAGAGAATGCCGATAATGTTATCCAGCGTGCCCTCGTACAAGGGAATCCGTGAGTACTTCGACTTGAACAGCAGTTCTTTCGCCTCGCGCAGGTATTGATTGCAGTCGAGCGAGAACATATAGATGCGCGGGGTCATACAGTCTTCCGCCGTGATGTCCTTCAGCTGGAAGACGTTCTTGATCATCTTCACTTCCTGGGCCTCGATCGCGCCGCTTTTGCTGCTCTGATCCAACATGATCTTGAGCTCTTCTTCCGTGACGAAGGGCACGTTGAGCCCCTTACCGCCGGTGAGCTTATAAATCAGCGGGACGACGAAGAACATGATCGGCGTGAGCACCTGCTGCGCCGCATAGGCGGGATAGGCCATGTTCAGCACAACGGGAACGGAATATTTAGCCGCGAGCGTCTTGGGGACGAGATCGGCGAACACTAAAAGGACAAAGGTGAGAATACCGACCAGCACGGCAAAGGCCTCGCCCAGCACACCTTCGAGTCCCTGCCCGCCGAACCGGTTCAAGGCAATAATGGTGGCCAGCGACGCGGTCGCCGTGTCGACCAGCCGATCGCCCACCAGAATGGTCAGCAACAAACGTTGCGGATCGGTCCGCAGGTGCAGCGCCATCTCCGCCCGCTTGCTGCCCGTATCGGCCAAGGCTCGGAGTTTCGTGTCATTGACGGAATAGAAGCCCACTTCGACGACGGAGATGACCGCCGACAAGAGAATAAGCACGATCAATACGATAATGTCCATACGACCTATCGACGCTAAAGGTACGGCACAAATGTGTGAGAGTAAATAATGGATCCTTGGATCAGTTCGAAGCCCGGGGTCCGAACTGCAAGACTTGTCCGATGTCGTGAGAAGACGACGAGAATGGGTCCTCTCGGGTCACCATCATCCATTACCTAATACACTTAGCATAGGCCGAGAGTCGCATCAAGCCTTGAGATGTTTTCTTGCTGCGCCGCAACTCTCCGGAAATCAGCCGCTTACGGCATGACAATGATCCCGGAGCTCAGGGATTTCCCGTAGGCGTCGATGAACTGTCGTCCCGCACGATAAACGGATCCGTATCGAGCGCTCGCTTCAGATGCACCGCGGCCTGCTCGGCCTGACTCTCCGAGTGAAATTGCCCGGCATAGACCCGATACCGGCGCCCGTCCGGTAGATCGACCGGCACCACGCGAGAACCGGGATAGGCAGTGCGGAGCCGTTGCACCAGAGCCAGCGCATTGGCAGGCTCGGCAAAGGAGCCGACCTGTACGCGCAGCACGCCGAATTCTCCCGCTCTCCCCTCGTAACTGATGACGCGGAGCTCGATGTCATCCGTCCCGCGCCCGACCATGCCCACCGCTTGAGCGCCGGCCAGGGAAAGGTCCAGAATTCGTCCCCGTGCAAACGGCCCGCGATCATTGATGCGCACCGTCACTTGCCGTCCCATCGCCAACGACCGCACCACGGCAACAGAACCCAGCGGCAACGTGCGATGCGCCGCCGTGAGTTTATGCATATCGTAGACTTCGCCGTTGGCTGTACGGTTGCCATGAAAACCGGGTCCGTACCAAGATGCGCTTCCCCGCTCGACGAATCCCAATGGATACCCGGGCGGATAGGACGGACGCACCGGACTCCAGCCGGAGCAGCCATGAAGCGATGTCGTGAGGAGCAGAACAAAGAGGGGGAGAAGAAGACGCGTTGGAGGTATCCTCTTCTCCCCCGACATGCGTGGGATCAAAATTCGTCGAGTGAATGGGTGCGCAGCACCCCGAGGGCTTTGGTCGTGTTCGAAACGGTCAGCACGACAATAGCGCGTTTGCCTTCGCGCGACGGTGTGCAGTAGCCGCACTTCACGTTGATGCGGGCCCTGGTGAGCGAATCGGCCACCTGCTTCAAGGCGCCGGGCTTATTCTCCAGGCTGAGGATCAGGGCGGTCTCTTCACGGAATTTGATCTTCGATTTTCTCAGCGCGATCCGCGCGGCATCGACATCGGCCACGATCAGCCGCAGCTTTCCCGGTCCTGTCACTTCCGGCGCGGAAAAGGCTTTGATGTTGACCCCTGCGGCTCCCAGCACCGCCGCCACTGAGGCCAGCACACCGGGCTTGCTCTGTCCACTCACCACAAATTGCGTCGTTGTCGGCATCGGCTCCTCTCCCTCTGCTGAGTCAGTCCATCAGCCTGTGTGAACCCGCTTGTACCCGTAGAGCCATTGAGCGGCTGTCCCACCGATGTTTCTGACGGTGTGAAGCACACCGGCTGGAATCAGGACTTCCTCTCCCACAGCGGGTCGCACACACCCGCCCATCGAATTCCAGTTCCAACCGGCCCGCCACCAGCATGACTAATTCATCGGTTGCGTGGCGGTAATCCTCCCACACTTGCCCCGGCGGATCAACCCAAAGATCACAACTGAAGCCCCGCGCCAGCCATTCTCGGGCTACCGTTTCCTGATCAACCGGAGCCATGATGCGGTGCATTTACAGCGGTGCCCAACGACCTTCGAGTTTCTTCATAATCTGCGGCATCGTCGTGTACTCCATATCCTCCAGCGGCAACCGGTGCGGCTCAAAGGGACCATGTAACCGCAACACGTCGGCGATGCGATTCGCATCCCGCCGCGCTTCGTCATACGACGGATCATCGAACATGTCCCGCGGCCCGATCAATCGGCCGTTCGCAAGTTGAAACCCCAGGCAGGCGACGCGCGGAGGGCCGTCGAACCGCGTCGGCGTTGCCTGCTTCACCGAGACCGGCATGAGTGGACCATAGTGCGAGCCGCGCATCCAGCCCTCGATGATCCAGGGATAGCGGAACGGATCGAGCACCTCCCCCACCGCCGGAAAGTTCTGCTGCGCACGCACGATCATGACCGGATCATCCTTCCCGACGTATTTGCCCGCAATCAACGAAAGCCGCTCTGTGGAGGTGGAGGCGGCAATGGTCCCATCCGCCCTCGAATACACGGCCTTCACGGTAAATTTGCCCGGCGACCCGATGAACATGAGCAGATCATACAATTCTTCCGGACAGTCGAATGTGATCTTCTTGTGTTTATAGATGTCGTGAACCTCGAAGCGGAACCCCTGATGCAGCGTCGGAGCAATCACCAGACCGGCAGTCGTGAACGGGTCTGCAAACATTTTGTACAGCGGGAGATTCCATGCCCCGGCGGATGTTTTATCCGCCATAAAAATGAGCACCGGGTCTGATTTCCGCTCGACGAACTCCATCTCCGCTACGCCAGGCCCCTGCCCGCGCACGTTCCCGCTAAACGCATCGGCCAACAGATCCTGCCCCGCGCCGTAAAGATGTAGGTCCTTGGCGACCGCCGTGCCCGCCAAGAATGTCTCCCAGGCCAACCGATGGATGGGTTCGTGGTCCACCCCTTGGCGATGCGTCATGATCAGCTGCAAATCATCTCCGCAAGCCGACACATGATAATCAATCAACAATCCGCTGTTCTTGGCTGTGGCGAGCTTCGCGTTCGCGCAATCCAGTAACGCCGGGTGAATGGCCGAATGGCCGACAAACCCGCCGATGTCCGCCTTGATCACACTCAGCGTGAGCTGACCAGCGCCCTCTGTCTTGTGTTCAGTAGCCATGTTGCACCCCTGGATGAAAGAGGCATGGAAAAGTCTTCGCGCCGCAGGGACGACAGCCTGAGGAAACCCAGGACATAAGGTGAGCAAAGGCAATGCCCGGGTGTGCAGATAGCATCGAAAGTCGAATAGGCTGAGTTTGCAACATGAACAGCCACCGCACACCTCAGGCCCGTGGAGAGGTGCTACAGTATCGAAGGGCAGTCTGTAGCAGAAGGCAGCAGGCCTTGAGAGATATCGTCAAGAGTTGTGGATTAGGGTGATCAAGCGGCGACCCTTCCACCGTTCTTCTCTGATCGTGGCTCCGTTCGTTCCGCCGACTGCCCATCCTTGAAGACGACACCCGCGCGGACGAGCGGGAGGAGGTCGTGGGCATCGAGCCGGCGCCAGGTGCGTTGCGCGGCCTCCAGCAGTTTGAACGCCATCGTCAGTCCCGCGGCTCGCGAGCCGGCCCCCTTGGTCACTCGCGTGCGGAGCTTCACCGTGGCGAAGGTGGACTCAATCGGGTTGGTGCTCCGGAGATGTTTCCAGTGCGCGGCCGGGAACTCGAAGTACGTCAGGAGCCGGGAGACGTCGGTGACCAGCGATTTCACAGCTTTGGGATACTTCGCCTCATAGTCCTGGGCAAATCGGTGGATCGCGCGCTCGCAGGTGGCCCGGCTCTCCGCATACATCATCTCGTGCAAGGCTCGTTTGGCCTGGGGCTGGAGCCGGGTGGGGAGTTTATCGAGCACGGTGGCAATGCGATGCACCCAGCAGCGTTGCTCCCGCGTCTCGGGCCAGACGTCGCGCACGGCGGCCCAGAAGCCGAGCGCCCCATCGCCGATCGCGACGGCTGGGGCCGGCATGCCGCGGACCTTGAGGTCGCGCAGCACAGCAAGCCAACTCTCCGTGCTCTCGCGATAGCCGTCCTCGATGGCGATGACCTCCTTGGTCCCATCGGGGCGCGCGCCGACCACGACTAAGGCCGCCACACGATCGTCTTCCAGCCGAATGTTGAAATGGACCCCGTCCACCCAGATATAGATGAAGTCGCGATCGGCCAGGGAGCGGCGACGCCACTGGGCATACTCGGTCCGCCAGGTGGCCGTCAGGCGCGTGATCGCGGCGGGCGAGAGCCCCGCCGCGTCTTTCCCGAGCAGGACCGGCAGCGCCTCGCGGAAGTCCCCAGTCGAGAGGCCATGGAGATAGAGCAGCGGCAGCACCGCGCTGACCTGGGGCGAGCGGCGCAGATAGGGCGGCAGGATCTGGCTGGTGAACGTCTGCCGAACCCCGTCGACGCGCCGGCGATCATTCACCCGAGGCGCTCGAATCGTGATCGTCCCGGCTCCCACCGTCAGGCGACGCGGCCGGGCCGGCCCGTTGCGGACGACCAAAGCATGGCCGCGGGGGTCGCGGGCGTCACGATGCTGCTGCCGGTCCTCCTCCACTTCGATCTCCAAGGCCGCCAGAATCATGCGGCGGGCCCCTTCTCGAGCCAACTCGTCCAGCGCCGTCACCACTGCCTGTTCACTCGCTTGCGCGCGCTCCTGCGTTTGGACTATCGTCATCATCGGCGTGCCTTTCCCCGGCCTGCCAGCCGGTGTGTGCGGGTTCTTTTGTTCACCCGGAAAGGTACGCCACCTTCTCACCCTCGTTCCACAACTTCTGACTATATCTCATACCATCCCCCCTGGCTGACCAACGGACCCTCGCGCCGCTAAGAGGATTACGAACTTGATCCATCCGAACCTCAACTACCTTCGTAAATATTCGGAAGCGTCAGAATACTTACCTCGATACGCCTACACAGTAACCAGCAAGGTCTGTTCCATCGCTGCCAATCCATGGAAATTACGCATGCAGGGCGTGGACATCGCACTTTCCCAACAATTCAGTACGAGCAGCGGCAACCAGCACCCCGCATCATGCGGGGATTCTCCCCACGCGGTGCCTGGAGACCTCGCAAAGGATCTATGTGGGAACGATTCACGAATCGACGCTCTCAGAAACGAGTAAAAAACGAAATCGAATAGACGTGAAATGCGACTGGGAAGAAGAAGAGGCAAGAACAATGCAGTCGTCAATCGATTTATTACCATGTAAGACTTACGTAATCACCACGAGGCTGGCGGGATAATACGCTGGGAATCCTTTAAACTCAAGGCTTGAGAGCCAGTCGCAGTTCATTTTCTTCGATACGGGAGCTTCCCTCTCCGTAGAAATTCAGGCTTGTCAATAAAGCCATGATCCTGCACGCTGTGCTGCATCATCTGAGCAAAACAATACAACCATTTCATAGGTAATTGAGAAGTCATGAGTAAATAAACTGTGGTCAACTTCGATCGACTTGGCCTTACGTAGGCCACTCGTCTAACCTTCTCGACGAACTATTTACTTTAGGAGGAGCGAGTCTACGACGCTCACATAATGCCGGGACGGAAATACAACCAATTTCCATCGTGTGATCAAACAGACTATGCTGAACTAAGGTCTCTTCAACCGTTTCCTCCTGAACAAATGAGGCACAAAAAAAGCCGTTCCTACCCTAGGAGGCTGTCCGACATTGGCTCTGGAAACCGGTTGCCCTGAGACTCCGAATCGTCTATACGTAGAGCACTGTACTCTGTGTCTCACCGGAGGCTCCGTCATGACGACCCGCACCTTCCGCCCCTCGGACCCCGCCCAACTGCTGCTGTTGCCGCCCTCCCTGCGGGACTGGCTCCCGGAGGATCACCTGGCCTACTTCGTGGCGGATCTGGTCGATGAACTGGATCTGCAGGCGATCCACAAGACGTACGGCGGGGTGACACGCGGCACAGTCCCCTACGATCCCCGGATGCTGGTGCGGGTGTTGCTCTATGCCTACGCCATGGGCATTCCGGCCTCGCGCCAGATTGCGCGCCGCCTGCAAGAGGACGTGGCGTTTCGGGTGTTGGCGGCGAACCAACGGCCGGATTTTCGGACGCTCAGCGACTTCCGCAAGCAGCATCTGGCGGCGCTGACCGACCTGTTCGTGCAGGGCCTCCGGCTGTGTCAGCGGGCGGGCCTGGTCAAGTTGGGCCATGTCGCCCTGGATGGCACCAAGGTCCAGGCGAACGCCTCGAAGCATACAGCCATGAGCTACGACCGGATGGTGAAGGAGGAGGCGCGACTGCAGGCGGCGGTCCAGGCGCTGCTGACGCAGGCCGAGGCCGCCGATGCGCAAGACGATGTGGTCTATGGCCCCGACCGGCACGGCGATGAGCGGCCCGCCGAGGTGGCGCGCCGAGAGCAGCGGCTCCAGACGATTCGGGCGGCGAAGGCGGTCTTGGAGCAGGAGGCGCAGGCGGCGGCCGCGGTGCAGCAGGCGGCCCGCGAGGCGGCGGGGCCTCGCCGGGGTCGTCCAGCGCAGCCGCCCAGCCCCATCCCCTCGCCCACGGCTCAGCGCAACTTTACCGATCCGGAGAGCCGGATCATGCCGGCCCCCGGGGCGAAGGGCAGCGTGATCCAAGGGTACAACTGCCAGGCCGCCGTCGATGCGACGGCGCAGATCATCGTGGCCGCCGAGGTCACCGATGAGTCGAATGACAAGCAGCAAGCCCAGCCGCTGCGGACCCAGGTGCTCGCCCAGACGGGCCAGGTGCCTCGGACCGCGAGCATGGACGCGGGCTATTTCAGCGAGGCGAACGTGGCGGCGGTGGCCGCACTGGGGTGTGAGCCCCTCATCCCGCCGGATCGCCCGCGTCATGGACGCGCCCGGCCGGCCGCCCCGCGCGGTCGGCGCCCGGCGACCCTGTCGGTGGCGGAGCGGATGCGGCGCACCTTGCGGACCAAGCGGGGCCAGCATCTCTATGCCCGGCGGAAAGCGATCGTCGAGCCGGTGTTCGGCCAGATCACGCACGGCCGCGGCTTCCGACAGTTCTTGCTGCGCGGCATGCGGAAGGTGCGGGGGGAATGGGTGCTGATCTGCACGACGCACAATGTGCTGAAGCTGAAATATCTTGTTGAGAGTGGGCCCCCTGCATGGACTACAGTCACAGGCCATCACCAAGGGGGATCTCATGCGATTGATCACGACGAAGGAATTGCGAATCTTGCACATCGCGCCACGACATCATCACCTCATTCAGAGTCGGCTGGCGATCTTGCGCTATGCCGACGAGTATGGATTCAAAGGCGCCGCTCGACGCTTCGGATTGGATCGCAAGACCGTCCGGACCTGGCATCGCCGGTGGGTGGCCAGTGGGCCGACGGGGTTAGTCCCACGTCATCCGCGCACGCGCCGCCGCCGTATCTCCGAAGAGGCGGTGCGGCTGATCGAGCACGCCCGCCGCGAGCTGCACTTTGGCGCGATGCGGACCCGGTTCTGGCTGGACCGGGTGCATCGCATCCGCGTCGCGGCCGCAACGATCCGCCGGGTCTGCCGGGACCTCGGCTATCCTCCCATCCGACGGACTGGGCCGCGGCACACACGGCAGCCGATCCTGTTCAGCAAAGAGCAGCCGGGCGAGTGCGTGCAGATCGATGTGAAGGAGGTGAAAGTCGCCGGCCAGAAATGTTTCCAGTACACGGCTCTGGACGACTGCACGCGCTATCGCATCTTGCGCCTCTATCCCCGCAAGTATCACGGCACCAGTCTCGACTTCCTGGCCACCGTGCGACAAACCCTCCCCTTTCCCATTCGCAAGGTTCAGGTGGACAATGGGACGGAATTCCCCCTGGCTTTTGCGCTGGCCGTGCAAGAAGCCGGTATCCGCTTGCGGCACATCAAGCCCCGCCGGCCCGAACAGAACGGGAAGGTGGAACGCAGTCATCGCATCGACGAGGAGGAGTTTTGGAGTCGCGCGACCTTTGACGAGTTCACGTCAGCTGCTCAGGCCCTGCGCGCCTGGGAGCATCGCTACAACTACGACCGGTTTTCCATGGCCCTCCACGGCCTGACCCCGGCGGAGAAATTGGCGACGTTTCTGTCGCCGCTAAACCCATCATCACCACCCACGCCATGCACCAACACGGGGGCCGCTGCTTGACAAGTCATTACACGGTATCAGACCAGCACAATGGTCCAACTCGGATGAACCCTAGGGGTGGATCACGTGGCCGGACGCCACTGAGATGTTTGCCGGGAGCTATGAACGAGTCACGCGGAGGGGAGAAGCAGAAAATCTGCCGTATGGTTGAAACAGGGGGCAGCAGCTTCCGGGAACGACCCGAAAGCCGTCCCGTGAAGCCGCATCGCACGTTGTTAGGTTATGACATGACGTGGCCGGTATTGAGCGGCGGTGAGGAGGGATGGCTGATTTCTTTTTGTGACGCCACCCTCCTCTTGCCGGCTAGCGTTAACTGTACGCGGCACTCATACAGACAACGGGCTCGCTCCAGTTGGTCTGCGGCGCCCGCTGCTCGACGTATCCGGCCAACCAGCGCAACCGGGTCTGATCCGTCTCCGACATCCGGATAAATTCGAGCCCCACCTGCCCGTCGCCGACCCAGCGCACAGCGGCCAGCTTGATCTGCATGGGTGCGGGGCTTTTGGGAAACGTCAGCCGGAGGTCCACATACTGGCCAACCTTGAGTTTCATGCGCGTTGCGAGCAGACAGCCCGGCACCGAGAGATTGACCATTTCCGCCTGGCCGACCAGGCCGTTACAGGACAACAGGCAGGTGCTTTTTACTGACGCTCGTGAACTGTATCGCTTCTTCATCCGTCCTCCTCTGGTGTGGGCCGCCGTGTTCACTGATGATTCAAACTTACCTGTGCAAAGGCGTCGGCACATCACCTGGTGTTGGTAACTCGGAAGGGGGGCGGCGGATGGAGACAATTGAACAAACTCAATGACTTGCGATGTTGTGGGGCATGAAGGAGGTCTTGCCGCTGTGGCGCAGAGCTCCGGGACTGCCCCTGTCGCCGTTACAGCCCCGGAAGCACTACGATCGCTAGTTATTCGAAAGGGGGTTGCTGATTCACGTGCACCACCTTGGCCGGCGGAAAGCCATTAAAGGACGTGCTGCTGGCCCCGCAGTACGCTCCCATGTTTTCTGAGTACACCAATTCGCCTAATTCCATGTCGGGCAGGTGCTCGGCCAGGCTGATGGTGTCGAGCGCATCACAGGTGGGGCCAAAGACGGCACAGAGCTGCGTGGGGTCTTTCCGAAAACTTTTCAGGTGATATTGGCAGTGGTCGAAGATCACCCCGCTGTAGGTGTGATAGACACCGTCATCGAGATAGTAGCAGAGCTTCCCTCCCCGGACCGTTTTCCCGATGATCTGTGACACGGCAGTGGCGGCGGAGGCCACAAGGAACCGGCCCGGTTCGGCGAGAATCTCGATCGGTTCGAGAAAGAGGCGGTCTAATTCGGCATTGATGGTATTGGCGAGGCTCTGGAAGGCAGGAACGGAGTCGTCGTAGTGCGCCGGAAAGCCGCCGCCGATATCGAGGAGCCTCAGATTGAAGCCACGCACCTTGGCCTCGGAGAAAATTCCTGCTGCAAGGTGCAACGCCTGGCAATAGTTGTGGACGTTGGTGCACTGGCTGCCGACGTGGAAACTCAGCCCCTCAACCTCGAGCTTGTTGTCATGCGCGAAGGCGATGAGATCGACCGCCTCTCCCGGTAACGCGCCGAACTTGCTCGACAGCTCGACCATCGACCCGGTATTCGGCACGGCCAACCGCAGGACCAGGCCCGAGCGGGGAGCATAGCGAGCAATCTTGAGCACCTCCTCGTGGTTATCGTAGGTGATCAAGGGCTTGTACTGATCCAGCTGCTTGAGGGTCTCAATGGCTTTGATCGGATTCGCGTAGATGATCCGATCCCATATATAGTCCTGCTGCTGCTTGGCCGGCAGATGCTTGATCTTCTCGTGGACGATCAAAAACTCGGCCATGCTGGCCACGTCAAAGCTGGCCCCCAAGTCGTAAAACGTCTGTACAATGGCCGGATCGCTGTTCGCCTTGACGGCGTAGTAAATCTGCACGCGCGGCAAGTGCGTCCGGAACTGCTCATAGTTCTCTCGCAGCACGGTATGATCCACCACAACGAGCGGGGTACTATGCAGTGTGGCCAATTCCAGCAACGTCTGTTCGTCCATGGACTCTCCCTGTATGTGCAATGAGCGCTGATTTGTGCGGTGCAATGTCGTGACGCTGCATCCATCTCCCGTCGCCCCATTCAGTCTCCCTCCATGATGAGAAAGTTTTTGAACTGCCACGGATCGGATCTATCGAGTTGCGGCTGGTTGTAGCCTCGGAAAAAATTGGAGTAATGCTTCAGCGGGTTCCAATCTGAGGGAGCGGAGATGAAGTCTCCCAGGTACGGCTTGCTGATGTCGAGGATGTACTCGTGGGGCAGATTGTCGGGTACGCAGAGGCCCAGACGTGGGTGCTCGAGCATCCAGAGACAAGCGGCCACGACGGAGATGGCCACCTGCATGGTCGTGGCGTTATGGTGCGGCACCAACCGACGCGACTCTGCGATGTCGAGGTGGGAGCCGCACCACCATGACTGATAGGGATGCCCCATCACCAGCACGCCCAGCGTGTCAGCTCCGCTGATGATTTCGTCGGTCATGATACGGATACGCGGTTGCAGTCTATAGTCGGCGCCGCGCAGCTCATGGAGTGACGCGATGGCGCTATCGCAGGGGCAATAGGCATAGTGCACCGTCGGGCGGTAGATGGCCTTGTCGCCATCCCACACCGTCAGTTTCTCGGTGATGCTGAACGCTTCGCCATGCCGCACGACCATGCCGATGATGTTATGGTCGGGTGGCACCCAGCTCGCCACGAAGGTGTTCATCCCCATCCGTGCGAGACAAATCTGGCTTTTCGGGCCATCGGGGTGCTCGTAGGCAAACGACGGCAGCTGCTTTTCATGCGTCCCCCAGCCCATTTCAGCCGTGGTGGTCCCTTCTTCGCGAAACCCCTCGACGCTCCAGGTGTTGACGAACTCGTTGACCTGTTTCGGCTGATTCGTAATCTGGGTATCACGCTCGCTGCAATGAATGACCCGGACGCCGAGCTGGTGCGCCAGATGGTTAAACTCCTGCATCTTGGCGTGGTGCGCGATCCTTTCCGCTTGTGCGCCGTCAAATTTCTTGTCCGCGAGGGCTTGCCGCGCAATATCCAACAGTGCGTGCTTGGTGAAATGGCTGATCAGACCCGGATTCGCCCCATGCTCAAGTACCGCAGTCGGCCCCGGTTCCTTCCATGTGGCCGTCATCTTCCGGAGGTTCATGTGGCGCCAGTAGAGGGTCCGCTCCGTCGGATGCTTGTCGTCCGCCCCGCTGTACGGGTCCCAGAGCTCTACCGAGGTGTTGACATACAGGACCCCCCGGTCATGGCACCACTGGACGATATCGCAACAATCGATATTCCATGCCAAGTCGATGAGCAAGTCGCCGGACGACACGTACTGGCCCAGCAGCGTACCCAGGTTATCCGGCCCCACGCGATCCTTCACAAACGTCACGCCCTGCTCGATCCATGGTCGCAATGCCGCATCGTTCGGCTCGAAATCGATGATCGTGATCCGCTTGAGGCTGACGCTGAGGTGCTTGAGCAAAATGGGCAACGTACAGCGGGCCACGGCCCCAAACCCGACGAACAAGATGCGATTCGGAAACACCTGCATCTGATAATCCTCCCAATCTTCGAACCTGCGTCAGTCAAAACGACACCCGCCCGCGACGGGTACATACGTCTATCGCAACCACCTCCGATGGGCTCTAAGTCACGTCTCTACCGCGAATCTCCTGTCTCCACCTGGCAGGGCGCCCTATCGCCTGTAGCCGACACTCATAGAATGCCGCTCCCGATCTGACCCCATGGCCCTTAGGACAACCTGTGCAATCGCGGCGCTGCAGGTCGCACGATCTCTCCCCGTAAAAAGGGTGTGCATTCTAGCAAAATCATGCGGCTCAGAGCTTTCACATTCTTACGAAACGGAAACATTTTTCTCCGGTTGGAAACAGGGGGGCTTCAGCGTACAGCAGCAAGGTTCCACACGGGGAATCTATCCTCATAGCACCGTCCCCGACTTCTTCATCTTCGGGCGCTTCGCTGCGGGCTGTTCGACAGACCATCACTTCTCATCAGGCTGGCACCACATTGGCACCGGCCTCCGGACGTTTTGACCATGAGCCAAAGAAACCGATACAGTAACGCATGTCCCCACATTCTCCATCCGTACATCCGATGAAATCGACGATGGAGCGGGAGATGAAGCTCGCGGTCGATGCGACGTTTCGATTACCCAGCCTGAAAGGGCGACGGCTTCCAGCGAAGATGCTCACCAGTACCTATTACGATACCCCGGACCTTCGATTGGCTCGATCCAGGATCACCCTTCGCCATCGCCAAGAAGGAGGGGGGGCTCGCTGGCAACTCAAGTTACCGCTGGATGGCGCCAGGCGAGAGCTGGAGCTGTCGGGTGGCACCGCTCCACCCGCCGCCATGTCCGACGCGCTGTTTATCCATCTGCAAGGCAAGCAGTTGGGCCCCGTCGCGACTCTGCGTACGCATCGAACAGGCGTCCGTGTTGGAGGAGCGCAGCACGGGGCGGATGTGGTCCTGGATGAGGTGGCTGTTCTCAGAGGGACGTCGGAAGTGTTCACGTTTTGCGAGGTGGAAATTGAACAATTGGACAGCCATGTCCCAGTCGACGAGCGCCTTGAACCGATGTTGCGCAAAGCCGGAGCCTCGGATCATGACGGTCGCCCAAAAGTCTTTCGCGCACTGGAACTCCCCTCACCGAGCCCGCTGAAAGCGCCGGATCCCGACGACACCGACGATGCCCATCTGAGGTACATGTTGACCCGTCAGCTGGAAGCGCTTCTCATGCATGACCCCGGGATGCGCGTGGGCGGCGAAATCGAGGACCTGCACCGGATGCGTGTGGCGACACGCCGGATGCGGTCGATTCTGCGCGTGGCTCGACCGATCGTTGATCCCCTGTGGGCTGAACCGCTGCGTAGGCGTTTGGACTGGCTGGGCCGGCGCTTGGGGGATGCGCGCGATTTGGATGTCCAGATTCATTATTTCCGGAGTCAGCTGGACAACATCCCCGAGCGAGACCGGCGCGCCCTGGAAGACTTCATCGGCTATTTGGAGCGCAAGCGCGCGAAAGCGCAGCGAAGGTTGGTGCACGAACTTCGACGGCCACGGTATGTCACGTTGATCGAACGACTCACGCTTGCTGTCCGGACACCGCATTGCGTCCCGCACAAGACCACATTGCAGGATCTCGCCGGACAAGCGTTTCGAAGGTTATGCACCTCCGTCAAGCATATGGCCGAGGCCGCGCCAAACACTGAATGGCATGGCATCCGCATCCGGGCCAAACGAGCCCGATACGCAGCGGAGCTCTCGGAATTGAAAATGGGACAACCTGCGACTCAATTCATCGAACGGCTGAAGATCATTCAAGACCATCTGGGGGATATACAAGACGCCGAAGTCGCCGAAACGCTGCTCCGGCGTTATACCTTGAAAGGGCTGAGCGGGCACTCACAGTTTATCGCCGGCCAGATGGTGGAGCGCCAACATCAACGGCAACGGGATGCGAAAAAGGCCTTCGTCTCGGAGTGGAAGGCGCTCAAGAAATGCGGACAACACCTATGGACCTAGCAGTCGCCGGGAGCGCAGATGGTCCATTTTGAGGCCAGGAATGTCGGGGGCATTTCTGGAGTCGATCCGTCACCGCAACCGGCGCTTATGGCGCCAACGGCACGGGCGTAATCCGATCATCGGCTCGAACGTCAACCGCATGAAGACGTTCGATATACTGCATCAACGCACGAGCTTCATCCCGTCCCTGTTCAGGGGCAATCAGATAGCGCGCGCCCCGAAACATCTCGTATCCATCGCCGCCCTTCACGAGATACCCACTGATCGCGACGGAATAAAGTCTGTTCTCGTCTAATGCTGCATCACCCACACGTATGTCCACCAGACGTGCCCCCGGCGATCGTCCCGGCATATAGCGAAACGTAAGGCCGGCCACTTGCAAAAACCGGCCATCGGCTTTTTCGACGCCGATCTTGCTGAGTCCATGCTCGATGGCCGCTCGCAGCACCCGGCCCGTGATTTCGACCGCCACGATAGGATTGTTAAAAGGCAGGATGTCATAGACGTCGGCCTGTGTAATGGGACCGGGTTCGTAGAGGCGATCGGATCGAATCGACCCACCGTTAACAAGACCAATATCAGCCTGTGTGGCGTGCCGATAGGCTTCGGCGATGAGGTCTCCCAAATTGGTCTCGCGCGTTCGATTGGTGGCGTGCTTGGCATCGAGTGTGGTGACGACATGTCCCAGGACCCTACGGCGCTCGTCTTGCGCGTGAAGGGCCATACTACTGGCGACCACCTTCGCGACCTCGACGGATTCAGGAATATCTGCGGTGACGGGAAGCATCGCCCAATCCATGCTGACAACGCGTCCCGTCCCGGCTTCCACGAAGAGATCCAGTCTGCCGAGATGTCGCGCGTCTGACCCCACCTTCAGGATCGGGGTATGCCCGACGAAGGAATGCAGAGGAACATGTTCGTGTCCGCCGATGATGACATCGAAATTCGCACAAGAGGCCAGCTCTTTGTCACGACTCAGAGGGAGGTGGGTCACTCCGATGATGACCTGTACACCGGACTCTCGCATCCGCGGGATCACCCGACCTGCGGCTTCGCAAGGATCTTCGAACCGCACACCCGTACCGTTCGACAGGACCGCCGTGTCCGGTGTCGTCATCCCTAAGAAGCCGACCGTCACCCCGCCGAGGTGACGAATGAGAACGGGGGCTGTCCCGGAAAGGGCCGCCTGAGAAACACTATCGGTCATGTTCGTCGCCACCCAGGGGAACTGAGATTCCTTGACGCGCTCCAGCAGCACGTCCATGCCGAAATCAAATTCGTGGTTGCCGGGTACCGCGACATCCAGCCCTACCGCGTTCCACACAGCAATCACGTGAGCACCCTTCGAAACGGAGGAGGCAATCGACGGCGAAATCGTGTCTCCGGCAAGCACCAGGAGGGTGTGGGGAGACTCTAGAAGGATTTGCTGTCGGATGGTCGCCACCCGGGCCAGGCCGCCATGGCGTCCGTTCTCCACTGGTTCCATCTCGTACACGTCATTGAGGTGCAACATCGTGAGATGCACGACCTTCGCGTCTTCGCAGAGGGCTGGGGTGGAAAAGAGCGCCGCGGAGAGCGCGATCACGAGCAGTGTATGGTTCGTCTTTTGGATAAACGCTCCCATCGGATTGATCAGCCCAGGGATTTTTTACTTGATCCACTGTGGTCTCTGTCGTCGTGCGGGCGACAGGAGTTTATGCGCGGCTATTCCGCCAACAGCACGAGAAAAGACAAGCCGCAACTCCCCTAGATCGCTAGAGCAGTCGCGGCCCTTCCAGCAAACAACAACCTTCTCCCGTCGATACGGTGATTGCACTCTCCCCTTATGAGCAGCCGCTCGTTTCTCCGCAGCTCATGCACTTCAGGCACGTGCCGTTACGGACGAGGGTAAACTGCTTACAATTCTGGCAAGGGTCGCCTTCATAGCCCTTCTCCCTCGCTTCTTGTCTCACCGAGGTCACGGTCAACGTCTCCCGCTTCAACTCCAATTTATGGGCGACACTGCCGTTCCCGGCTTTCTGGGTATGACCATTCCCGCCGTTCATGCCGTTTCGACGCACAGGCAAGTGTTCGGTAAGGATGGAGGCGCTCTTCAATGCCGTCATGTCGACCTCTTCCTCGTCACACTCGGGATCCTGATCATCCTTCTTCATCGAATCCATCCGCAGGTCGTCTTCCTGCACCTGCGCCAGATCTTTCCGCTCAAGGTAGGTGATCGCCAACTCGCGGAAAATGTAGTCGATGATCGACGTGGCCATCTTGATGCGATCGTTCAGTTTCACCGGCCCGTTCGGCTCGAAGCGGGTGAACACGAAGGCTTCGACGAACTCCTCCAGCGGCACACCATGCTGGAGGCCGAGGGAAATCGCGATGGCGAAGTTATTCATCAAGCTGCGGAAGGCGGCGCCTTCCTTGTGCATGTCGAGGAAGATTTCGCCCAGCGTGCCGTCTTCGTATTCGCCGGTGCGCAGGTACAACTTGTGTCCGCCGATGATGGCTTTTTGCGTATACCCGCCGCGTCGCGCCGGTAATGAACGGCGTTTATGGAGATACCGCACCAAGACCCGTTCGGCGACCTTTTCCGCGACGGTGGCCACGCTGGGAGCCGCCTCAGCACTCTTCCCGCTGTCGGAGGAGGCGTTCAACGGCTGGCTCAACTTCGACCCGTCACGATACAGCGCTACAGCCTTGACCATGCTCTTCCAGGCGAAGAGGTAGGCGGCCTTCACATCTTCCAAGGTGGCGTCCGCCGGCATATTGATCGTCTTGCTGATCGCGCCGCTGATGAAGGGTTGGGCCGCCGCCATCATGCGAATATGCGCATCGACAGCGATGTAGCGTTGACCGATCCTTCCACAACGGTTGGCGCAATCGAAGATAGGCAGATGTTCGAGCTTGAGGTGCGGAGCGCCTTCCACGGTCATCGTGCCGCAGCAATAGTCGTTCGCGGCCGCGACATCCTCCTGGGTGAACCCCAGGGTCTTGAGCATGTTGAACGCCGGATCCGCCAACTGCGCTTCGCTGATGCCGAGTTTCTGCCGGCAGAACTCTTCGCCTAACGTATATTTGTTGAAGACGAACTGGATTTCGAACGCCTGCGCCAGCGATCCTTCCAGCCGTTCCAGCGCCGCCTCGTCGAAACCTTTTTGACGCAGCACTTCATGGTTGATGAACGGCGCGCCCTTCAAGGTTTGATGGCCCGCGCAATAGGCCACGATGTCCCGGATCTGCGCGGCTGTGTACCCGAGCGCTTGCAGCGCCGGCGGCAGACTCTGGTTGATGATCTTGAAGTAGCCGCCGCCCGCCAGCTTCTTAAACTTGACGAGGGCGAAATCCGGCTCGATGCCGGTCGTGTCGCAGTCCATGACCAGCCCGATCGTGCCGGTTGGGGCAATAACGGTGACCTGCGCGTTGCGGAAGCCGTAGGCCGTGCCCAATTCCAACGCTCGATCCCAGGCGCGGCGCGCCGCCAAAAGCATGGCCGGCGGACAATGTTCCGGTTGAATCGAGGCCGGCAGAATCGTGAGGCCTTCATACTCCTCAACGAGCGAGCTATACGCCGCCCGCCGGTGATTGCGGATGACGCGCAACATCGAGTCCCGATTCCGGTTGTAGCCGGGGAACGGGCCGATCTCCGCCGCCATCTCGGCCGACGTCGCATAGGATTCGCCGGTCATGATCGCCGTGATCGCGCCGCAAATCGCCGTCGCTTTTTGCGAATCATAGGGAATGCTTTGCTTCATGAGGATGGTGCCGAGATTGGCATACCCCAATCCCAGCGTCCGATACTCGTAACTCTTCTGCGCGATCGCCCGGCTCGGGAAGGAGGCCATCAAGACGCTGATCTCCAAAGCCACGGTCCACAACCGGACGGCATGGCGGAAGGAATCCAGGTCGAACTCCCCTTCCGCGTTAAAAAACTTCGCGAGGTTCAACGAGGCCAGGTTGCAGGCCGTGTCGTCCAGAAACATGTATTCGGAACAAGGATTCGACGCGTTGATCCGCCCGTCTTCCGGGCAAGTATGCCATTCATTGATCGTCGTATCGTATTGCGTGCCGGGATCGGCGCAAATCCAGGCTGCCCAGGCGATCTTGTCCCAGAGGTCGCGGGCCTTGATCGTCTTGCTGACCTTGCCGTCGATCCGGCGGCGCAATTCCCAGTCGCCGTCACGCTCCAACGCATCGAAGAAGCCGTTCGGAATACGGACGCTATTGTTGGAATTCTGTCCCGACACGGTCTGGTAGGCCTTGCCGTCCCAGTTGGTGTCATATTCGTGAAACACGAAGTGCGTATAGCCCTGCTTCGCATAGTCGAACATACGATGGATGTAAGCCTCCGGCACCATATCGCGACGCGCAGCGACGACCGCTTCCCGCAACACGTGGTTCTGCTTCATATCCAATTCGAGGTGACCCTGGCCCTGCGCATCGACCGATTGGCAGGCCTTGAGCACGGCATTGAGCCGCTGCGCGCAAATCTTGGAACCGGTGACCATCGCGGCCACCTTCTGCTCCTCGACGACTTTCCAGTCGATGAATTCTTCGATATCGGGGTGATCGAGATCCAGGCAGACCATCTTGGCCGCGCGTCTGGTGGTGCCGCCCGACTTGATCGCTCCAGCAGCGCGGTCGCCGATCTTCAGGAACGACATGAGGCCGGAGGAGCGGCCGCCGCCCGACAGGGATTCGCCGTCGCCGCGCAACCGTGAGAAATTGGTGCCGGTACCGGACCCGTACTTGAAGAGCCGCGCTTCGCGCACCCACAGGTCCATGATGCCGTTTTCATTGACCAGATCGTCTTCGATCGACTGAATGAAGCAGGCATGCGGCTGCGGATGCTCGAACGCATTCGTGGCCCGCACCACCTCGCCCAACTTGGGATCGACGTAGAAGTGGCCCTGCGCCGGCCCGGACAGCCCGTAGGCATAGTGCAGCCCCGTGTTGAACCACTGCGGGCTGTTGGGGGCGGCCATCTGATAGGCCAGCATGTAGCACATTTCATCGTGGAAGGCGGTCGCGTCTTCCGGCGTCTTGAAATACCCATGGGTTTTGCCCCAGAAGGTCCAGCATCCGGCCAAGCGGTTGAACACCTGACGGGAATCGCGCTCGCCGCCCAGCACCGGCCTGCCTGCGGCATCCACCACCGGCGTACCGTCCTCATGCACTTGCGGCACGCCGGCCTTCCGGAAATATTTTTGCGCCAGAATATCGATCGCCAATTGCGTCCAATGTTCCGGGATATCGATATGCTCCAACTTGAACACGGTCGATCCGTCTGGATTCCGGATCTCCGAGGAACGTTTCACGAACGCAAGACCCTCATAGGGGCTCTGCCCACGCTTGGTGAATCTTCGTTCTATTCTCACTGGTTCCTCCTTAACAGATGCCTAACGTTCGGTGCGGGTGCCGGACGGCACGGGTGTATTGGTCGGGGACGGGAAAGAGGCCTGTCCATCCAGGGGCACATTCTCTTCGACACACTCTCTCGACTGCATTGCATACTAGATATAGTGATCCATTTTTTTTGTCAAACAAAATGTTGTGGCACACCTGTGAGTAATGGGGATAAGCTGGTGATAGCGTCTCCGCTAGATTTGATGCCGCGTTTCACAATTTTTCGCTGAGTTATCCACAGGCTTTCACTAGCTGTGGAAGAAGCTTTTCACAGGGAGGCGAGAAAATTTATGGCACAGATCAAAATGCGAGCCGACCGACCTTGACCGTCGCCTCCTCAACCCCTCGTAACGGCACAAATTGTCCGGCCACACCAAGCACCAGCACCGGCTGATCCAGCACGTTGGTTTCAAACAGACTGAGCAGACCCCAGTTGTTTCTGATCGTATTCGGCCGGACAACCCCCTCCACCAATTTAGGGCCTTGTGCGCGAAACACTGCCTTGATCAGGTCGCGATCGCGGCGCGGACCGGATTGATCCATCTTCTCGATCTCAGCCGACAAGCGTGCCTCGACAAATTGCAGATAGGTCTCCATGGTCGGGTTCGTCGCCGCCAACCAGACCGCCACCATCAAACCTCCGACCAAGCCGGCCAACGTCCCAGTACGCATCACACACTTTCAGCGAGCCTGCGCGCATGCAGAGACGCGACAGGCATGGCGGTTTGACAAATGCACCACGTCTGTTTAGCTTACGCCCCATTTCCCAGGAATGGAATACGCAGGCGCATGATCACGCCTATTCGAGATCCACGGAGGGCCTACTATGTTCGTTTGGAGTAAACGTCTCGTCTCCGGCTTGCTGGCGGGATTCGTCCTGTTGATCGGCATCTTCCTGATTCAGGGAGAGCCGGAATCCATCAGCGGCTTGAAGATCCACACCACCCGCTGGATGGCCGTGAACTATATCGGCCTGCTGGTGTGGCTGTTTATCTGGATGTTCGACCAGGCCCGGGTGCGCGGGAAAAACGTGTTGCTGTGGCTGGTGCCGTTCGCGCTCGCTCCGCTGCCGACGTTGATGCTGTTTATTTTGTTTCTACAGCGAAAGATGAAGTAGGAGCAGCTAGCAGGATGCCTCAACCTCGCCCCTCCCCGCGCTCAAGTCAGCACGCTGGGCGACGGGCTTCCGAAGCACCCACAAGAGCCACAGACCGGGTAGTGCAGCAATGAACGTCACAAAGAAAAACGGCCCCCAGCCGGCCAGCCCGACCAGTTTTGCCGCGGGCCAACCGAGGAACACGCGCCCCAGCGCTTCAACTGAGGACAGCAACGCAAACTGGGTCGCGGTATAGCGATGGTTGCAGAGCGACATGACCAGCGCCACAAACGCCGCAGTACCCATGCCGCCGGTGAGGTTTTCGACTCCCACGGCAAAGGCCATCACGGCATAACTTTTCCCCGCCCAGGCCAACCACATGAACGACAGGTTCGACAGGGCCTGCAAGCAGCCGAACACAAACAACGAACGGAATAATCCCAAACGCGGCATCAAGCCGCCGCCGATAAACGCGCCTAGGATCGTGGCTCCCATCCCGAATGCGCGGACCACTCCGATCTCCTCCGAGGAAAACTGCATCCCTCGCAGCAAAAACGACGTCGTCAAGGCGCCGGCGAACGCATCGCCCAGTTTATAGAGCACGATCAATCCCAGCAGCGCCACGGCCATGGGACGGGAAAGGAACTCGCTCAGCGGTCCCCAGACTGCTTCCGCCATCGACTTGGGCGCCACCTGCGCATCCTCTGGCTCCGGACTCAATAGGATCGTCACAACGCCCAATGCCATCAAGGCGGCCATGCAGAGATAGGCCGCCGACCAGTTCAATCGAGACGCCAGGATCAGGGCCAGCGAACCGGAGGCAATCATAGCGATCCGGTAGCCCATCACCCATGTCGCCGCGCCCAGTCCCCGTTCCTCCGGCTTCAATAGATCCGTCCGGTACGCATCGAACACGATATCCTGCGAGGCGGACAGAAACGCGACGGCCAGAGCCAAGGCTGCAAACACCTGTGCGCCCTCAGCCGGGCCGATCAAGGCCATCACGGCAAGGGCTAGCGCGAGACCGCTTTGCGTGAGAACCATCCAACCGCGACGCCGCCCGAGCCATGGCGGCACGATCCGGTCCATCACCGGAGCCCAAAGAAATTTCACGGTATAGGGAAGGCCGACGTAGGCAAACAGGCCGATCGTCGTGAGATCCAGCCCGGCCTCGGTGAGCCAGGCCTGTAACGTCCCGCCCGTGAGGGCCAGCGGCAGCCCCGAGGCAAAACCCAGCGGCAGCATGATGCCCAGCCGGCGAGTGAGAAAGGCGCGAATGGATGAATGGTTCATGGGGTTACGGAAACCGGACCATCACGAGGTGCAGCATACCACTGCCCCATGCGCGGACGGCATCAGAATCGTGAATCTCTCTGTCTCGATCCGGAACAGTCCTGCACATCGAACGTCCTTCGGCCTGAATCAGGGGAGGCTTTTGCATCGCTGAACTGGTATAAGTAGCGAAAGGAGAGGGATGAGATGAACGTGACAAACTTAGGCTTCACGTGGAATTCCCGCTACCTCGAACTGTCGCCGACAGAAATGGCGATCGCCATCGTGGCGGCCCTCCTGGTGGGCGGCGCGGCCCTGTATTTTCTCCTCAAAGTCTTACGGAGCAAACCCGTCAAGCTGCTTGGCATGGGATTGTTGATCGTCGGAATCGCGCTGGTCGGCTGGCTGGCGCTCGATCAGCATCAACAGGATGAACGCACGCGGGTCTCCGAGATCTGGAGTCGCACCTTCGAAAACAGCGCGATCAAGGACTTCGAGTCCTGCGTCGCCAACCGGACGCCGCGCAGTCCCGGCCCGCAATACCGTGTCGAAGTGGTGACGGAATGCGGCGATGTGGCGAAAGCGATCAAAGAAGGATTGGACGCCCGTTGACCTGCATCCTCGCCGCCCAGAACTCCGCATTCCATCCACTTGCAACATAGCCCAGAGGATGCGCAAAAAGGCCGTCCACCAAGGCCGCAGCGAAAGAAGAGGCGAATCGTACTCTTGCAGTACGGTGAGCCTCTGAATGATGCGAGAACGCCGCTGGCGGCCTTTTTCCACATCCGGCCGGTCATCGGGGCTGAGAACCGGTCCTCAGGTAGATGAACCAGTACACCAGCGCCACCAAAACCGTTCCGCCGATGATGTTCCCGAGGGTCACCAGCGCCAGGTTGCTGAGGGCATCCACTAGCGACAGGGGCATCGGGCTTCCGGCCGCCAAAGCTATTCCCAGCGGCAGGAAAAACATGTTCGCGACGGAATGTTCGAAGCCGCAGGCGACGAAGGCGCTGATGGGAAACAGGATTGCCCAAATCTTATCCGTCACGCTTCTCGCGCCCATACACAACCAGACCGCCAGACACACCAGGACATTGCACAAGACGCCGCGCGCAAATGCAGACAGCGGATCGAGGGCGATTTTGCTGCGCGCGATACGCACCATCGTTTCACCGACTGCCCCGTCTGCCAACAGGTGGATCCCCGCCAGCAACACGAGGACCGCCGTTCCGCAGGCCCCCAGCAAGTTGCCAAGATAGACCCAGATCCAGTTCCGCACCACCTGTCGCGTTTGCACACAGCCGACGGCCCAGGCCATCGCAATCAGATTGTTCCCGGTAAAGAGTTCCGCGCCGCCGACCACCACCAGGATCAGCCCCAAGCTGAACGTGATCCCTCCGGCCAGCCGCAGCAACCCGAACGGCAGCGTCGGCCCCTCGTTTCCCACCGTGATCGTGACGGTGTAAAACAACGCGCCCAACGAAATGAACGCACCGGCCAGGACGGCCAACGCCACCATCGTCGGCACCGCCGTGTTCACCTTAGCCAAGCCCAGCTTGCACACCCGCGCAGCGATTTCCGGAGGCGGATAGGCATCGGCAACGGAGCCGGTGGCGGGAGGAAGCGGCTCAGAGGTCATGTGATCAACATCACATGCATGGAGGGAGTGGGCGTCGCGGTCGGCAGCACTTTTTCAACCCGCACCGTCGAAACTTTATACTCAGGGCACTTGGAACTTTCGTCGGCGCTCGATGACAGCAGCACGTTCAAATCCGTATCAGGGAAGTGAAAACTCGTGAACAACTCTCCCGGCTGGACACGCTCGCTGATAATGACGGGGAGCCGGGCCTCCCCGCGCGCGCTGATCAACCTGACCTGATCGCCGTCGCAGAGTTCCAGCCTGGCCGCGTCGTCGGCATGAATTTCCAGCACATCGGTATCGACCACCTGCATGATGTCGGTGCGTCTCGTCTGCGCGCCGCAGTTGTAATGTTGCAAAATTCTCCCGGTGATCAACACCAGCGGATAGGCCTCGCTCGGCGTCTCCCCCGGCGGCAGGTAATCCACCGCCACGAACTTCGCCTTCCCTTTCGGAAACGATACGTCGTGCATTAACACAGTGCCCGGATGGTCCTTCGAGGGAACGGGCCACTGCAACCCTTCCGGCGCATCCAGTCGATCAAACGACACCCCGGCGAACAGCGGCGCCAGTTGCGCAATCTCATCCATGATCGCCGAGGGATGGGAATACTGCATCGGGTAGCCCATCCTCGCCGACACTTCACAGACGACCTGCCAGTCCGGCAGCACGCCCTCCGGCGGCTCTACAGCCTTTCGAATGCGCTGGATGCGCCGTTCGAGATTCGTGAAGGTGCCGTCCTTTTCCAGGAAAGAAGCACCGGGAACGACGAGATGCGCGAGCTTGGCCGTTTCGCTGAGAAACAAATCCTGCACGATAAGGAAATCCAGGCGCTTGAGCGCCGCGTGCACTTTTTTCAGATTTGGGTCGGTCTGGGCCACGTCATACCCGATGATCCACAGACTCTTGAGTGTTCCCGCCAAGGCGGCATCCCACATGTCCGGCGTCTTCATCCCTCGGCCCGTCGGCAAGGGTCTCCCGGTCACGGCCAGGTGTGCCGCCGCCAATGCTGGATCGGTGAGGGGTTGATAGCCGGCAAAAAACGTCGGCAGGCAGCCGACATCCGATGCACCCTGCACATTGTTCTGCCCGCGCAACGGGTTGATGCCGGTTCCGGGCTTCCCGATGTTACCGGTGGCAAGCGCGAGGTTCACCAGCGCCATCACCCCATGGCTCCCCCAGCGATGTTCGGTCATGCCCAGGCCATGCACCGCCATCGAGCCGCCGCTTGTGGCATACCGTCGCGCAGCTTCGGAAATGAGATGAGCAGGCACGCCGGTCAGCTTCGACGTCAGCTCCGGCGTGCACTCCTCCACTACCCTCAGCCATTCCTCGAACCCATCAGTCCGGTCACGCACAAACGCCGCATCGGTCAAATGTTCCTTCGCGATGACATGCCCCAGGCCGTTCAACAGGGCCACGTTGGTGCCCGGGTGCAACTGCAGGTGAAGATCGGCCAGTCGCGCCAATTCCGTTCGGCGAGGATCGATCACGATCAACGGCACGCCGCGCCGCGCAGCCTGCTTGATGCGCGCGCCCAGCACCGGATGCGATTCGGTGGGATTGGCGCCGACGACGAGGATCAGCTTCGCCAGATCCAGATCATAAATGGAGTTGGTCGCTGCGGAGGCGCCCAGGGTTTCCATCATGCCGGTCACGGTCGCGCTGTGACACACGCGCGCACAATTGTCGATATGGTTGCTGCCGATCACGCAGCGCATGAATTTGCCGAACAGATAATTTTCTTCATTCGTGCCGCGGCTGGAGGAAATCGTGGCGAGTGCGTCCGGGCCATCAGTGGCCTTGATGCGGCTCCATTCCTCCGCAATGCGATCGAGGGCCGCAGGCCAGGAGAGTTCGACCCACTTGTCGCCCTGCCGCAGGAGGGGCATGCGCAGCCGGTCCGGCGCATCGTTGTAGGTCCAGCCGAATCGTCCCTTCATGCAGGCATGGCCCTCATTCGAAGGCCCATCATCCGCCGGCACCATCCGGACCACCCGCCCCTCCCGCACACCGGCTTCGAAACTGCAGCCGACACCACAGTAGGCACAGGTGGTACGGACGGCTTGCACCGGCGCGCCCTCCTCCATCACCGATTTCTCGATCAGGGCCCCGGTCGGACATTCCTTCACGCAAGCACCGCAGGAGACGCAGTTCGATGAGGCAAACCCTGCCGCCTCTCCGCTCAATGCGGCGTCCCCCGCCGTCGGCCGGCTTGCGAAACCTCGATACAACATCGTCAGGGCATGGGTGCCTTGAATCTCGTCGCAGGCTCGCACACAGCGGGCGCATGAGATGCACCGCGCATTGTCGAACACAAAAAACGGGTTGGATCGATCGACGACAGGTTCCCTGCCGGCGGGCTGAGGATACCGGACATGCGTCAAGTCGTACGACCTGGCCAACGCGTGCAGCGGCTCCGGCACTCGATCCCCCGCCGGTTGCTCGGAGAGATAGAGCTCGACCAGGTGTTTCCGCAGACGGGTGAGTCGTTCGCTTTCCGTGTGAACAACCATACCCTCGCGCACCGGCGTCGTGCAGGAGGCCGGGGTGCCGCTTTGGCCGTCGACCTCGCAGAGACACATCCGGCAGGAACCGAACGGCACCAGGTGGTCCGACGTACAGAGTCCGGGAATGGCAATACCGGCTTTCTTCGCCGCGGTATAAATCGTATCCCCCGACGACGCCACGACCACTTGTCCGTTAATTTCCAGCTTCACCTGGCTTGTCCTCGTCACTCGTCGTTCGTCTCTCGTGATGCGTAGTTCCTATCTCGTCTTACGTTTCACGCGTCACGTCTCCCGAATGACACTCATATCTTCCGATGCTTGTCTTACGTTTCACCTTTGACGTTTCACCCTTCAGGTTCTCAGCTTGCTGCGGAACTCGACGGGAAAATGTTCGATGGCGGTCAGCACCGGATAGGGCGCACGTCCGCCGAGCGCGCAAAGACTCGCGAGTTTCATGGTTTCGCCGAGGTCGTCCAGCAGAGCAAGGTCCTCCAGGGTGCCTCCGCCGGCTTGAATCCGTTCGAGGATTTCGCGCCCGCGCACCGAGCCAATGCGGCAGGGTGTGCACTTACCGCAGGACTCGTCGGCGGTGAACGCCATAAAGTGCCGGGCCAAATCCACCATGTCGGTCTCATGGTCATAAACCACAATCCCGCCATGTCCCAAGACCGCACCGGCCTTGGCAAATGCGTCGTAGCAAATCGGCAGCTCCAATCCGGCGGCGGGAAAGAGACTGCCGAGAGGCCCGCCGACTTGCACCGCCTTGAACCGTGAGCCTGGCGCCATCCCTCCGCCGAACTGCTCCAACACCTGGCGCAGACTCAATCCGAACGGCACTTCGACCAAGCCCGGATGTTTCACCCGCCCGCCCAACTGCAAGGCGATGGTGCCCCGCGACTGCTCCGTACCTAGAGACGCATGCCAGGCGCCGCCACGCGACAGAATCTGCGGGATCGTGGCAAAGGTGAGGACATTGCTGACGATGGTCGGCTGCCCGTATAACCCTGCCTGCGCCGGATACGGAGGCCTCGCCCGCACGACGCCCCGCTTGCCTTCGAGTGATTCCAGCAGCGCCGTTTCTTCGCCGCAGACATAAGACCCGGCGCCTTCCACCACCTCGATGGGAAACGGTTCGCCGTCGATGTCCAACAATTCGGCCTCATCGGCTTTCTGGATGGCTGCGCGCAGGGTGACGGCAGCCGCCGGATATTCCTGCCGGCAATAGACATACCCCCGGCTCGCGCCGATGGCCCGGGCACAAATCAACATCCCTTCCAGCAGCCGAAACGGGTCCCCTTCCAGAATCATGCGATCGCAGTAGGTGCCGGCATCGCCCTCGTCGGCATTGGCGACCACAGACTTCGGCCGGCCCTTCGCCTGTTGCGCCACCTTCCACTTATTCCAAACGGGAAAGGCCGCACCGCCACGCCCTCGCAACTGCGAGACGCGCAATTCCTCGACGATCGCATCCGGGGTGAGACGGAACGCCTGCTCCAACCCTTTCAGACCTCCGCGCGCCTGGTATTCATCGAGCGCCAAGGGTTCTGTTTCGCCGAAGTCGGCAAAGGTGAAACGGGTTTGATTCGCGAGAAACGGAATGGACCTGACCGGTGTCCCGCCGGTTCCGGCCAGTATCGATGGGAGATCTTCCGGCTGGACATTACACCAGGCTAGGCGCCCGTCCGGACTGTCGCGCTCCACCATGGGCTCGAGAAAAAATGCCCCGCGCGAGGACAGACGGATAAGCTGAACGTCCGGACGGTCGGCCCAGGCATCAGCCAGCAAACCCGCTCCGGCAGCCCTGGCGGACGTGTCGTTGGAAAGGTAGAGTCGCGTCGCGCTGCTCATGTTAGCGATAGCGTCCCAGCATCGTTTCAACCTGCGAGGGCAACACACGCCCGTACAGATCCCGATCGATCAAGACCGTCGGAGAGACGGCGCAGTTGCCGGCGCATGACATGGTGTCGAGCGTAAATTTGCCTCCCGACGTCGTTTCGCCCACGTCGGTGCGGAGAGAGTCTTGTAGTACTCGCAACACCCGGCCACACCCGTTCGCATAGCAGGACTCTCCCATGCAGACACGAATGACATGGCGGCCCGGAGCGGCGACCCGTAGGTCGGGATAATAGGACAGCACTCCGGCGATGTGGGCGTTGGTTGTGCCGAGGTTGTGCGCGATGTCGGGAATAGCCTCCACCGGCACATGCCCGACCTGTTGTTGAAGGGCCAGCAGCGCCTTGAGAATATTCGGCGGCCCACTGCGCACCTGCCGGAGAATCTTCTCAACCAGCTCATGCATCGATGCCCTCGGTCCACGCATGTCGTATCTCGTATGTCGTTTGACGCTTCACGCTCCGACCTCAGCAGAGGCCGACATGCGCTCGCAGAATGTTGTAATCGAACGCCGCTCTGCCGCCGCGGAGGAGACCGACATCACACCGTTCCATCTCATCGATGAGACCGGCCACACGATCGCGCCCCGCCGGCGTCTTGGCGACGTGTCGGGGAGTTTCTCCACCCAGAGCCGGAGATTCCCGGTCGGCCCATTCCAGATAGACGGTTTCAAGGAAGGCCTTTAGCAAGGCTCGATCCTCTTCGCCCGTCACCACCACCGTCAGCGGTTCGTTACCGGACAACTCCTCCGTCGTCACCTGCCGTACCGGCGGTTGGACGATCTCGCCACGAAAGTGCAGCGAATACCCGAAGGTGGCCGCGAGCGTATGTTTGATCGCGTCCAAACGCTCCTGTGAAGCACATTCCAGGAACAGTTCCGTGGCCGTCACCGTGACCCGCGCCGAGATTTCCGTCTTCAGTCGTTGCACGAAACGACGAAGTTTCGCCGAACCGGCAGTACCCTTCAGTTGGGGCGGCGGGTCTTCAGTCCACCCTTCGAACTCGGTCATTCCTCCGGCGAGGAAGCTGAATTCGTGATGTTCGTACAGGGCCATGACATAGAAATACGGCGCACCGGCTTCAGTCCGGTAGCAAATCTCGCTCACCGCTTCCAATAACGCCGCCAAGCGCATGCGCGCAAAATTCTTGAGCAGGAGATGCCCGAACCGTTTGGCAAATTCCGGCCAATCGCCGAGTTCAAACGAGCCTCCCACCACTTCCATTTCACGCCGCTCTTCACCTGTCGTGTCATAGAGCGACCGCGCGTCCTGAGCGGACAGCCGCAATATCGGGCCGGCCGGCACCGCCAACGTACTTTCAGGATCACCCGGTTCGCGCACCAAACGGGTGAACAACACCGACCCGGTGTCGGCATCCTGGGGCAGACTCTGCGCCGGAATCTCGTACAGCCGGCCGTTGCCGATCGAGCGTAGACCTCGCCGGGCCGCCCCGGCCTGGAGCGGGAGGACTTCCACCAGATCCAGGTAGGAATGTTTCAGCGGATCGAGCCATGCGCGTTCCTCTTCCGGGATGTGTTCCGTGATCACGTCGCGCAGTTGCTCGATCAAGGTCAGTTGCCCGTCTTCCGGATAGAAGTCGGCATACAACAGGAGATCCGCCAGTTCGACCTCCTCCCGCAGCGGCGACAAGGGCGACTGGTTTCCCAGTTCGACATACACTTGCAAGGCGCGTTCGAAGGCGATCCGACGTTGCTGCGCGAATGCAGGCACAACGGACAGTCGGTCCAGTCGAGACAAGAGATTTCCAAGGTCCTCGTTGACCGGGGCCGACCGTCCGGTGCCCCGTTCATTCGCGAGCTTCATGAATCTCCTCCATCACGACCGCTTCCGCATCCAGCCAATCCTGCAGCGCATGCCCTTCACGAGAACCTCGCTCTTTCCAGAGCTCGTAGGCTTTTTGTGAAATACGCTCCCACATCCCGTCAGGCAGTTCGATCGGATTGGCGGGAGCCTGGCGGGTTATCGGAGTCGTCGTGCCGACGGCGGCCGATGGCTTTTTCTTTGGCTTCATGGGAGGACTCCTTCCAGGAGGGCGGACGCCTCACGTGTTTCCCAGCGGGATCACACGCGCATGGTCCGCGCCGAAGTTGAATTGGCGCACCGTGAGGACCGGACAGGGTGCGTGACGCAGCATCGCCCCGGCGATACTGCCGAGGAGGACATGGGAAATGCCCCGCCGTCCGTGCGTCCCCATAATCATCAGATCGAATCCTTGTTGCGAGACATATGACACGATCGAATCGGCCGGGAGCCCCGGCCTCAGCACATGGTCGGCCTGGATTCCATGGGCCGTCACGCAGGCGGATAACACGCTCAGACGCTTCTCCAAATACTCCCGCTGCTCCTTCCACTCTTTGGCGTGGCTCAAACTGAAATCCAAGCCATACGCCACCGGTTCCATCGCATGGAGAATGGTGATCGTGGCGCCCAGCGGTTTGGCAAATTGCACGGCATACTCCAGTGCATCCAGCGAACAGGTCGAGAGATCGATCGGCACGACAATTCGCTCGATCGTCGTCGCTGCTTCACCGGCGCCATCCTTGTCGGCCTTGACTGCCAGGACCGGACAGGGGGAGACCCGGACGACCCGCTCGGCCGTGCTGCCGACCAAGACATGATCGAGTCCCGTTCGACCATGCGTGCCGACCACCAGGAGGTCCGCGCCGATCATCTGGGCCACGGTTTGAAGCGCCCGACTCGGAATGCCGACCTCAATGCGCGTCGTGACCGGTTGGCCGGCCGCCTTCGCCCGCGCCTGCACAGCGACCAGTTGGCGATCCGCCTCGGCACGCAGGTGGTCGAGGTACATTTTATTGACCGTGTAGTCGGGATCCATACCCGGATAGAGTTCCAACACGGTCACCACGGAGAGGTCGGCCTTCCAGGCCCCGGCAAGGCTCAGGGCATACCCCATGGCGCGATCGGCGCAGGCCGAGAAATCGGTGGCAAACAGCATCTGCTTGATCAGCGGCGCCATGACTTATGCCGCCTCCACGTTCAGGAGGAGGAATTCTCCCTTCATGTTCTGATGGATCGAACAACGGAACTCATGCCGCCCCGGCCGGTCCATCACGAATCGAATGACGGCTGATTTTTTTCCGTCCAAAAACACCCCGCCGATGCCCCGGCCATACGACACGATGCCGCCGGACTCGACGCGTGTCGGAAGGCCCTCGAACATGGTCGATCCGAAATCGTGACGTTCCTGATCCTCATTGGTGATGGTGATCACCGTGGCCACACCCAGGCGCAGCGGCATCTGTTTCGTGACAAAGGCAAAATCCTTGACTGCCACCTCGATCCGCTGTTCCGCCTGGGCTCCTCCCTGTGAACACAACGCCAGGACAAAACAGACCGCCAACCACACCCGCCCTCCGCTGAGCACCGTCGACCTCTGCTTCAACCCCATAGCCTTGCCTCCTTATGATGAACTCTTCCCTGTTCGCGCTTTCCCCCGCTTCACGGGCAACGGAACCGTCAAGACCGGACAACCGGCCGTTCGCACCACTTTCTCCGCCGTCGTGCCGAAGAAAATCTTTTCGACCCCGCCGACCGCTCCTCCATAACTGCCCATGACGACCAAATCAACCCCTTCCACCCGCGCGGTCCTCGCAATTTCCTCGAATGGAGAGCCCTCCGCCAGGATCCGCTTGATCGAAACCCCCTTCGCCTCATCCCAGGCGAGGAGTTGGCGGGCATTCAAACGGGCATGGTGACGCAGCTGTTTCTTTTGTTTCGCGGCATCCGACGCAGGCGCCAGCCCGAGCCGGTTCAACGCATCCAGGCTTTTGGTATCGACGACGTGGAGCAGAAGCACCTCCGACTGATACGACCGCGCAAATGACAAGGCGATCCGGAACGCTTCTTCGGAGCAGGGCGAAAAATCCACCGGAACCAGAATTTTTGTGAATAACCGGTCGGCCATCAACCCTCCATCATCCTCTTCTCGCTCATGACATCAGCAATCCCGATGCCATGTAAAGGGAACGCGAGCGTATTGATCCAATAGCATATAGGACCGGAAGATTGCAGGCGCACCTCGGCTATCGGCCACACGCCATCGGCTCCCGCGGTCTTTTGTGGGTGGTGTCCTGCTACAGGCTCCATCTTCAACCTGTAGCGGAACGCCACAGATTACCGAAAGCGGTTCCTTTACGAAAGACCGGTCTGGCGCGACCTTATACCGCTCCTGCATAGACGGGGTACGGCCAAATCACTCGCTAGACGCTGGCGCGCCGGTGCCGCCGTGATGGCACTGCTCTTGCTCGATCGAGTCTTCGAAAGGAACGCATCATGTCGCGCATTTCCTGGTGGATGATCGGGGCCTTGCTGCTTGGGACGGGCGTCGCACTGTACCTGATTTTCTTCTGTCCCGCGGAATGCCATTGAACCTCCCCTAACCGATGTCCTTCGACACGTATGAGGATGGAGAACCTTTCTCAGATCAGCATCGTGGGGGACGGGGTCGCACTCGACGGAATCCTCGGACTTCCTGAACGGCCGAAGGGAGTCATTGCCTTTGCCCACGGCAGCGGCAGCGGCCGCTTCAGCCCGCGTAACCAGTTCGTCGCCCGCGTCCTGGAAGGAGGCGGATTTGCCACTCTGCTCCTGGATCTTCTGACCCCCGACGAAGCGGACGACCGGAGCAAGGTCTTCGACATCGATCTCTTGGCGGATCGCTTGCTGCTTGCACAACAGTGGCTACAGACCCATGCCCACACCAAACACCTTCGCGCAGGATATTTCGGCGCCAGCACGGGAGCCGGGGCTGCCTTGCAAGCGGCCGCTCGCGAGCCTGACGCGGTTGGTGCTGTCGTCTCGCGCGGTGGCCGTCCCGATCTTGCCGGGCCCTACCTCAGTCGCGTCACGGCGCCGACATTGTTGCTTGTCGGGAGCGAGGACGGCCCGGTGATCGGCATGAACGAAGAAGCCCTCGCGAAACTTACCTGCCCGAAACGGTTGATGATTATCCCGGGCGCCACGCATCTCTTCGAAGAACCGGGCACGCTCGAGCAAGTCGCCCAAGCGGCGCTTCAGTGGTTTCGCCGTTATCTCCATCCGGCACCGCACCAAGCAAAGGAGTCCCTGCAATGAATACGCTCCTCGCAGTCGATGGATCCGACCATTCCTATGAAGCTGTGCGAGCGCTGAAGTATCTGCGCCGTGCGGACCAGCTCACGCTTCTCCACGTCGTTGATGCCCCGCGTCCGGCATACCCGATGATGGTGCCGGAAGTGGCACAGGAACTCTATGCACAATTGGAACGCAGCATGAAAGAAGACGGCGAAGAGTTGTTGACGCGCATTCAGTCGCTCCTCCCTCTTCACAGCGGGCCGGTCACCAAACTGCTGCACGTGGGGTCACCGGCGGAGCATATCGTGGCGGCGGCTCAATCCTGCCATGCGGATTTGATTGTCATGGGGGCCAGGGGTATGGGGCCGGTGAAGGAACGGCTGCTCGGCAGCGTCTCCCACCGCGTGTTGAGTATGGCCCCTTGCGCAAAATTCGTTCTTCACGGCTCGTTGCGTCAGTTGAAACACATCCTCCTGCCGCTGCAGGGGCCGTCCGACGCCGAGGCGGCGTTGCGGTTTCTCGCCCAAAAGCCCTTTCAGGAGCCGGTAAACGTGAGCGTCCTGACCGTGCTTCCCCCCACCCGTCCACCCTGGCCGGTGGACGATTCAGCGGCCGAAAAATTGGAGGCGCAAGCGCTTCGTCACGCCAAGGACTTTGTGGAAGATGTCGCGGCCACCCTTCGCACGCAGGGTTATACGACCCGCAGTGCGAGCGTGCTGGGCACGCCGCTCACGATGATTCTCCATGAAGCGGAAAAGTTGGGCGTGGATCTGATCATGGTCGGCTCACGCGCCAGGCACGGCGTCACACGGTTCGTCCTGGGAAGCGTCTCCCATGCCGTACTTCATCGCGCGCCCTGTCAGGTGCTGGTGTTTGAGTGAAGAGAGGAACGCGACGAGAAGTGTAGTGCACCCCAGGTTGTTCAGAAAGGTCGTCCAGCAAGGCCGCAGGGTGAAGGACGACTGAGGCGTACCTTCGGGGTACGTCGCAGGGAGACCTGCGACCGAGAACGCCGCTGGTGGCCTTTCGGAATAACCTGGGCTAGCAGGGTTGGCCGTTGAACAGACAGGGCTTATACCGTGCAATGTCGAACTCGACGCCTTCCTGGTAGACCTGCTCGTTCCCGTTCACCCCGTCCTGATCCGGGTCGTTGAACATCGTGTGGTTCCACCAATAGAACAACGGGTATTGTTCGGTATAATAAACTGGGTTGCCGTAATTGCTTCGCGTATAGTCCTGCACCAGCCGACCCGTCACATAATCGACCTTGCCGTCGCCATGCAATGAAAAGAGCATGATGAACATTCTCGACTCGTGATCGTAGAGCTCATCGAGACGGCTGTTCAGGTCGGGCTCGACCGGAAGGGGCTCCATGGACCAACCGTGACCAACTGGAAGCAGAAGGGAGAAGAGCAGGATCACACTCGCGGCTATGCGGAGGTTCGTCATAGTTCAGAAATCCGACTGACACCACAGCCTACACAACGTGTCGGTCATGCTACCACCCGTATCCAGACCGTTCAAGCGCTCGCCCGACTTTTTCGAGACACTGTCACCTTGCTGATCTCATGCGCCTCCTCTTATAATCGCGCACGATGTCCTCCACCATGCCGCGCGCATCACTCCATACATTGGGTTGCCGTTTGAGCCAGTCAGAGACCGCCATGTTAGGCGATAGCCTGACGCGCCAGGGGTATCGCCTGGTGGAATATGGCGAGAAAACGGATCTGCTGGTCCTCAATACCTGCTCGGTGACTGAAAATGCCGAGAAAGATTGTCGCTACGCCGTCCGTAAGACCTTGCGTCACTCGCCCCACGCGTTTGTGGCCGTGACCGGCTGTTACGCCCAGACGGGCGCCGCGCAATTGCAGACCGTTCCCGGCATCGACTTGATCGTCGGCACACAGTTCAAGATGAATCTGCCGGACTACCTTCCGGCCCCGACGCAGCTGCGTAAGCAGCCGGAACCGGAACTCCGGCATAGCCGGACGATCGACCGCGAAGACTTCGTCCTGCCGGGCACCGCCTACTCCGACTCCACCCGGGCGCTGCTCAAGATCCAGGACGGATGCGACTTCATGTGCAGCTTCTGCCTGATTCCGTTTGCTCGCGGGCGCGAGCGCAGCCGAGTCGCCGACGATGTCCTGCGGGAAGCGCGCGAATTGGCCATCCATGGCTACCGCGAACTCGTGCTGACCGGCGTGAATATCGGCCAATACTCCTATCAAGGCATGGAACTGGTCGATCTTCTACAAGCACTTGAAGCCATTCCCGAGGTCGTCCGCATCAGGATTTCGTCCATCGAACCAACCACGATCCCCGAACGCCTCCTGCAGCATATGGCCGCCTCAACGAAGGTCTGCCACTATCTGCACTTTCCGCTCCAGAGCGGCGACGACGGAATTTTACACGCGATGAACCGCCGCTACGACGTGCGCGAGTATGAAGCACTGGTGGGGCAGGCCTTGGCCCTCATGCCGGATCTCGGCTTGGGGACCGATCTCATGGTCGGCTTCCCCGGTGAAGATGAGCAGGCATTCGCAAACACCATGCGCATGGCCGGACGGCTCCCCTTCTCCTATTTCCATGTGTTCAGTTATTCGTCCCGTCCCGGTACGCCGGCGGCCCGTTTCGAGCCTCAAACTCCGCCCGCGGTCATCCGGCAACGGAGCAAGACTCTCGCGGAGCTGTCCCGGACCAAGGCGCTGGCGTTTTACCAGCAACAAATCGGCCGCACCGTCTCCGTCTTGTTCGAACAGGGGGAGCGCGACGGTTTTCGCACCGGCACAACAGCAAACTTCACCCGCGTGGCCGTTCCGGCGGATGCCGTGGCCGCCGGCTCGATCCACCCTGTCACCATTACCGGCATTATGGACGGCCTGGCCTATGGCCACCTGGCTTCTCCGTCCGTCGAGCCGACATATAGACCACTGTTATGACACCACCCAACAAGCCCCATACGGTCCATATCGAAACCTTCGGCTGCCAGATGAACGAGTACGACTCGGAACTCGTTCGAACCCTGCTCCGCAAAGCGGGATTCGAATTCACCGAGGATCGCGAACGCGCCGATGTGATGCTCATGAACACCTGCGCCATTCGTGAAAACGCCCACAACAAAGTCTACGGGCATCTCGCGGAACTCAAGGCCGTGAAGGAGCAACGGCCTTTGGTCGTCGGCGTGCTGGGCTGCATGGCCCAAAACCTCAAAGAAGAACTGACGGAGAAGCAGCCGCTCGTGGATGTGCTGGTGGGCCCCGATGGATACCGGCAGTTGCCCGGCCTCCTGACCAACGCGCTGAATGCTGAAGATCAAGGACTCTCACGCCGGGGATTGGCCGTCGATCTGTCTGAATACGAGACGTATGACGACATCCTGCCCGAGCGCGATGGCGGCTGTAATGCCTGGATCGCCATCATGCGAGGCTGCGACAATTTCTGTAGTTTCTGCGTCGTACCCTACACGCGTGGCCGCGAGCGCTCCCGAGATCCCCAGGGCATCCTGCGTGAAGTGGAAGCATCGGTGGAGGCCGGCCACACCCAGATCACGCTGCTCGGTCAAAATGTAAACTCCTACCGGTATGACGATTGGGATTTCGCCCGCCTGATTCTTGCGGTGGCCGAAGTGCCGGGCGTCCGACGGGTCCGGTTCACCTCCCCCCATCCCAAAGATTTTCCTGCAGCGCTCTTGGATGCCGTGGCCGGTCACCCGAACATCTGCAAGCACATTCATCTGCCGTTACAATCCGGCAACGACCGCATTCTGGAACTGATGAACCGGACGTACAGCCGGAAGGACTATCTCGACCTGGCTGAGACCATCCGCCGCCGGCATCCCGGCATCGCCCTCACGACCGATATTATCTGCGGCTTCTGTTCGGAGACCGAAGACGAGTTTCTGGATACCTTTCGGGTCGTGGAGGAAGTGCAGTACCACTCCGCCTACGTCTTCAAATATTCGGAGCGGAAAAATACCATTGCGGCCCGGAAGTTCCCTGACGATGTGCCGGAGGCCGTCAAAGGCGAACGAGTCAGCCGCCTGGTGGACTTGCAACGCCCGGTGACGGCGCGCATCAATCGGGAATTGATCGGCCACACTCTCCCGGTTATGGTGGAAGGCGACTCGAAACGTTCCGCGGAGCAATGGATGGGCCGCACCGACACCGGCATTTACGTCATTTGGAACAAGAGCGATGCGCCGGCCTCGCTAGGAAGCCTTCAACCAGTCACGATCCTTGATGGAAGCGCGGCCGTCCTCATGGGACGGGGCGAACCCGGTGCCACTTTCTCGTGAATCATCTCTCAGCCGTTCACCATCACATCGTCCATTGCGTGGTACCGGCAGGCCCGGCGAACGTGTCCCGTGGCACTGGGCATAGATCGTCCTGTGCAGGCGGCAGAGGAAATGATTGCCCAGTTCTGAACAATCCTTGCCAAATTTTAGACGCCCGCCTTCGTCAGACTGACAACGATGAGGGAGGCTCGCATCACATCAGGTTCATGTATTTCGAGTCCATCTCTCACACACATTACCCGTGGCCTCTCAACGGAGCGTTTTCACTGCCTTGAAACATCAATAGCTTAGGCTCCCGCATTGAGCGCGTGCCGTCACGCCGCGGCTCAACACCCCTTAGAGACAGTGATTGAAGGGAAGCGAGAAATCGTACTCCCGAAGTCTTTGGAAACAGGGCATAGCCTTTGCTTGGTCCATTCTGGCAACCAGAAATACTCAAGTCCAACAACCCGACCGAGCCAGAGGACGCCGCATCATGAAGAAAGACATCAGCCAGACCCACGTAGAAGAAGCCCCTAAGGGGATCAGCCTGGAAACCATCATCGCAGTCGGGGTCTTCGGGTGGATGGCGCTCGGTGTGGTGATGATGGGCCTGGGTATCTGGTAATCCCGATCCGTCGTTTCGCCTGTTCTCCCTGAAGCCGCTCCGCTCCTGTTCCCGACCGCCGACAAGCCGAGAAGGAAGACCGCCATGCTGATTCACGGCTCCCGCTCCTTTTTGATGCACCGTCTGCACTCCGGAATCCTCGGATTGACCCTGATAGGCGCCCTGGTCGCCGGCTGCTCCTCGACCGCCGCCCAGATCCAGCCGCAAGTCGCCACCCAGCCGCAAGGGTCGGTGAGGCTGGAAGAAGTCGCCGATTGGGAATTTGAAGCTTCCCATCCCAGTTCCATAGATGTCGCCACGCTCGACAGCCTCTTGCGGGCCGTCGTGATCGCGGAGGCACAGACCGATATGTCGAATCTGCCCGTGGATGGCAGCAAGCCGATGACAGTGTTCAGCGATGAGGACGTGCGTTATCTTGCTCCCCTGCTAGCCCAAGCGTTGTCCCAAGCGCAACCCGAATACGTGGTCGCTTTCCGGCTCTCCTCATCGGCAGGGTCAGGCTCTGAACCCACCGCGGGCACCCTTTACGTGAAGAACGACCGGTTGTATCTCACCTTTTCCGAGCACAACGGTTCGCTGGCCAAGACCGGGGCCACCTGGCTTGGAGGCGGGCGACCGGCTCGAATCGTGAGCATCATGCCGGCCGCCGCCGGGCAGATCGAACAGGCCTTGCCTGCCATCATACAAGGGCGGCAGCACATGAAGTCCCTCTCGATCGACTATCACCGGTTTGCCCAAAAGCCGGAACCGGCCTCCATGACGGCGGCCATCGCTGCCCCGGCCTCCCCGCCGGTCCAAGCTGCGGGCCTGCGAACCGCAGTCGACGTCACGACGGAACAACCGATCAAGCACCAACCTGCCGTGCAGACACCAGCCCCCGAGAAGGTGGCGGCGAACCTGCCTCCCGCGGAAGACGAGCGCGTGAACGAGACGCTTCAGGAATTGCAGGACGCGAAGGATGCCATGGCTCGCAAGGACGCCAAGATCAGCGCGCTGCGAAGAGATTTAGAATCGATGCGGATGCAGTTGGAAACGAAGGATAAAGAACTTCGGGCGGTAAAAAGCACTCAGCAGACGCAACCCAAACGCGAAACCCGCAACAAGGCTGAACTTACGGTCCGCTGACCACCAGCGGACCCGTTTTAGCCCACATCGACCAATTCCGGCTTCAGCAGCACAATCTCCCGCGAAATCGGCGTCCGGAAGTTCATCCGGCAGTAACACCCATAGGTCACATAGGTATCCTGCAGGCAGTAGAGCGCAATCTCTTTGCCCTGCCCGTCCGCCCACATTTGCGCCACCTGCGAACCGCTTCCCGATTTGTTTTCCACGTTCAGGGCCCGGGCGAGCACATCCAGCTTGACCCATCCGCGGTTGTCCCAATTGCTCCAGATGGCCATGGTGTCGTAGACAGGCTCCGCACGAAACTTGGCCAGGTTGATCTCCATGGCGGGTTTCACTTGATGGATGATCGACCGTTTTTTGATGAAGGGCAGGTCGAAATTCAGTCCGTTGTGGGTAATGAACAGCGACGGACGCGACTGGGCGAGATGGCTCCAAAATGCCCGCAGGAGTGCCTGTTCATTCGCCCCATACCAGGAGATGGCGCCCCGGGGTTCGAGGTTGTCCGTGAATTCCAGCAGACCGATGCAGACGATTTTGCTGAACGTGCCGTCGAAGGACGACTTCTCATACAGTTCATCATCCAGCCGCTGCTGAGCTTCCGCTTCCCCGACGGCGAAGAGATCCCCGCCGCTTTCAGCGAAGGTGGCCTCGCCCGACGAGAGCTGCCGTCCCGCGATCCGCGCCCACTCCTCTCGGGGAGCCTGGACGGTTTCGATATCCAGCACCACTTTCATACGCCTTTACACCGTCCCCTGCTGAAGCGCCGCAATGACAGGCCGGTCGGCCGGCGGAAACTCGAAGGAGGCCATTTCATGAGGATAGACCCATCGAAGCTCCGCGCAATCCATCGCGATCGCAACACCCGCCGCGATGCGGCAGCAAAAGAAATGCAATTCCACAACCTTCTCGGAATATTCATGCCGTACGATCTGAAATGGAGTCGGGGTGCTGACACGAACATTCAACTCCTCCCACAACTCCCGATGCAGACATTCCTCCAACGTCTCGCCTGTTTCCCGTTTGCCCCCCGGAAACTCCCACAATCCGCCCAGGTGCGTGCCGGCTTTACGGCGTGCGATCAGGTAGCGCCCCTCGTGAGCAATGATGCCTGCCGCGACTTCGATCACCTGCATTGCGACCTTCCGGGCGTCGGGTGGTTGCACCAGACACCCTGCGCTCTGCGATTCACGTGCACCGATCCGTTCGTCGATCACTACTTCTCCCCGAATGGATAGGTTTTGCACAGCGGTTTCATCGGGCAGAGCAGACAATACGGATTCCGCGCCGTGCAGATCGTGGCGCCGAAGTCCATGATCGCTTGGTTAAAATCGTACCCCTTGCCGCGCGGAATCAATGCCTCGGAGAGTTCCCAGAGCAACGCTTTCTGTCCTTTAGGATCTCCCTCCGCGATGAACACCCGATGCAGCACCCGGATCACGTTCGTGTCGAGAATCGGCGCGTCCTCGTTGAAAGCAAACGAGCGAATAGCCCCGGCCGTGTAGCGGCCAATGCCTTTAAACGATAACAATTCCTCCGCGTTGCTTGGCAATTGCCCGCCATACCGGGAGACGGTTTCGCAAGCGATGCTGTGCAAACGTTCGGGACGGATGTTGTAGCCCAGCGGGTACCAGGTCTGTTTGACCTCCGCCACCGGGGCCTCGGCCAGCTCGGCGAACGACGGATACCGCTCCAAAAATTCGTGATATTTGGGGATCACCCGGTCCACCTGCGTCTGCTGGAGCATCACCTCCGAGACCAGGATATGGTACGGATCCGACGTCTTCCGCCAGGGCAGGTCGCGGCCATATTCCTTGTACCACTTGAGCAACCGGTTCTGAAATCGCTGCTTCTGCCCGCGCGCAAGCGGGACGGTGGGTGCCGACGTCTGCTTTTTCCGACGGGAAGATTTCTGAGCGCGAGGCTTTGTAGGCATAAGGGTCCGTGAGGCGTGGCGGCATTCTAAAAGGCGGTGGCTTGAAAATCAAACCGGATGGGAACGGACAGACAGAAGCCGCAGGACAGGGTCTCCAGCCGGATACTCCCCGCCCTGCGACGAGTCAGAAGACTGACAGCCCCGATCACTGCTACTGCGGCGAAGCCTGCACCTTGGTCGCCTCCTTCACCGGCGGATCGATCACAATATTCGGTCCCTGCACCTTCGGCAAAATCCCGGCTCCGGGTTTTTCCAGCAGACGTTGGTTTTGATCGTTGATCGAAAGTTTCTGCGAAACGTGCCGATCGTCAAATGCCGCGGAGCCGCTGAGCGCGGATTCCCCGCCGCCGTTGGCCCGGCCCGGATCGTTGGCAAGGACCTGACCGTTGACCGGATCCGTCGCTTTGCCCATCGGATACCCCGGGTGCTGGGGCAGCAAGGCGGGGTTGGCGAATGCCGAGACCGCGCCGAACATGCCTAACACCGCAAACCCATATATGGATAACGAGGCTTTCATACGATACCTCCCTGGGGGCGGATAAAAATAACCGCGCCCTTGGGCAACGTGCCGCAAGGGCGCACCATGGACCTCCGGAGACAACCAGAGCCGACACTTGGAAGGGCCAGTCACCCCGGCATGACAATCACCTCCACCTGTTCAGCTTCTTCCTCCTGAACAGCCTAGTCAAGCAGGCGGAACCGGGCTCTCCAGGCCAATTGATAGGCATGACCGAGCAGACTGGGCAGACCTCGCACACAAATGGAAGCCCATGTCATACGGTATCCCGGGGCTCTAGTAAAGAAGACCGGGGCCGCGTCCCGTGCCCTAGTGATTTTCCCACCGCCAAATGACCGGAGACATTATCCTGATCGCACAGGCAATGAACGGCATGGTATGTCAGTGTGCCGGAACACTCGTCGTCAGGCTTGCGCCCTCCCACATCGGAGATGACGTCATACGCTCTGGCGCGGCAAGAGAATCTGTGGATTCCTGTCCAAGCTTCACCTGGAGTTCGACGGTGCACCAGGGTAGCGCGATTATTCATCACACCCGAGGATGCACAACATTACATGTCCATGACCGTTCATTACCGCGTGTCACTCTCTGCGGATTCCACGACGACAGGTGAAGGACGACTATTAGACCTCTCGCTCGAAGGCTGCCGGATCGAATCGGACAGGCAATTGCCGGTCAACACCTACCTCTCGCTTCGCCTGCAAATTTCACCCGAGCAGGTGCCGATTCTCGTCGACCTCGCCGCCGTGCGATGGACGCGCGGCACGAATTGCGGCGTGCATTTCTTGTCTATCCAGCCGTTACAATCCGCGCGGCTGCAAACCTTCCTGGCCTCCGCGTCAGCTCGACAACAGCCGCCGACACCCGGAGCGGGCTAAGCCCGCGGTTGCGCAAACAGGCGGAAATTGTCCCTTGCCTTTTTCCGGGTACTTGAGCATCCTAGGGGCCTACCTAGAGATAACCCTAGGTCTCTTGTCGTCCTATCACTACGAGCGAGGAATGCCGAAATGAATGAAGATCATCAGAGCCGACGAATCGATGTACTGGCAATCGGCTTGTTCGGTCTGGCAGTGGGCGCCCTCACCCTGGGAGTGGCCCAACTCGGATGGATTCAGCATAAGAACATGGTGGGAGCCCTGGTGATTGCGCTCATCTTCGGCGGAGTGGTGCAGCTGCTGGCGGGCATTACCGACATTCGCTATAACGAGCAATTGGGCGGGACCGCGCTGACGATGTACGGATTCCTCTGGATTACCCTCTGCACCGTCAAACTGGTCAGCGCCAGTTCCACCGTGCAGTTTGATGCGGTGCTCTACGCGCCGATTAATCTCGTCTACGCCGTCTTTTCCGGCGTGATGATCTTCCTCACGGCCTATCGCAACCTGACACTCAGCGCCCTCCACGTGGTGATCACCCTGACGTTTCTCGCCACCACCTTCGCCCGTTTGGACTTTATCAGCGAACTGCTGCCTGGATGGGGCCATCTCATCGTCGGCTTGATGGCCTTTTATCACGCGGTCGGCAGCCTCACGCAGGCCTTCACGGGGAAATCCATCCTCCCGCTCGGCCCGCCGCTCCTCTTTCACGCGCACAAGCATGTGCACTCGATCGCCAAGGTGGTGTAGCGATTTTTTACCAGTCGGCCCCGAGGCGATCCACCACAAGTTGATGCACCACGGCCTGCGACCCGAGGCAGACCAGATAGAGCGCGGCCTCCGCGATGTCGAACGGGTCGATTTTTTCGCTGGCCGCTCGCGCGTCAGGCGTGGCATCCACCAGTTCGTCCACCACCCCGCCGGGACAGAGGGCGCTCACCTTGATCCGATAGGCTCGCCCTTCATCCGCCAGCGACTTCGTCAGCGCCATGATCGCATGTTTGGAGGCGCTGTACGTCCCCGTCCCGCTCCAGGCCTGCACGCCGGCCACACTCGACATGTTGATGATCGTCCCGCCGCCCTGTTTTTTCATCTGCCTGAAGGCGGCGCGGCAGCAAAAGAATGTGCCCCGGACATTCGTGCGCATTACCTCGTCGAACGCGTCGGTGCCGGTCTCCGCAAGCCGCCGGCCGCCGAAGATGCCGGCATTGTTGACGAGAATATCCACACGTTGGTGCCGGCGGATGGTTTCCGCCATGAGCTGCTCGACCTGCGATTCATCGGCAATATCCGTCTGCATCGCCCACGCTCGACCACCGGCCGATTCGATCTGCGCAACCGTTTCTTCGCACTTATAGAACCGCCGTGCCGCGACCACCACCGTGGCCCCTTCCTGAGCAAAGCGCAGAGCAATCGCCTTGCCGATCCCGCTACTGCTGCCTGTCACAATCGCAATTTTGCCATCCAAACGCTTCATGTCGGCCCTCCCCTTACATGCGCTGTTTCCACACAACTTCAGACTCGTACTCGCCGCATAGGATACAGGTGAAACCCGCAGGGAGAAAGGAGTGAAAAGCCGCTCAATAGATGGAAGAGCGGTACGCAGAAGGGCGCACTATTGAGGATTGTGTTCGGTCGGATTGTTCACGCGCGACGTATGACTGTCCACATTATGGCGGAGCCTATCGCCAACCCGCCCAAGAACCGTTTGCTCCGCTTCTTCACGGGTGCACAGGGACCGGAATGAACAGATTCCTGGCGTCTCCGTTCTCCGACCCCGCAACGGAAGGTGGCCTCGACGGACCATCGATCACCAGCAGACTGCCGGAAGGTGAGACGTACGTCGCACCCTGCAATACGCATATCTTTGCTGCCGTCGGGGAGGGATCGATTGACCGGACTCATACCATCAGTCCTGCCATTTTCCGCCTCTTGAGACTATCGCGGAAGGACCGGATCGCGGAACTAGGAGAGTCCCCCTATCGCGCCTAGCTGTTGGCTACAAGCAGACAGGAGCCTGGAATCAGAGGTGATGTGAGACGAAGGCCTGCTCGCCGAGAGCCGCCCGCGCGACGTCCAGTAGATGGCGATGGTGGGTAAAGATGAGGACCTGGCCCTCCCCGCCGAAGCGAGCCAAGGCCCGGAAAATGTGAGCGACGCGCCGGTCGTCCGAGGTCACGAGCGCGTCATCCAGCACGAGCGGCATCTGCGGATGGGCCTCTCGACGCACGTCCAGCGCCGCCAGACGCAATGCGAGATACAATTGGTCCGCCGTGCCCTCGCTCATTTCTTCCACCGTGACACATGTGCCGCCCGGGCGCACTGCGCATAACCGCGGCTGCCCTGCAGTATCGTCACTGATCACCCGTTCATAGTCTCCGTCCGTCATCAATGTGAAATAGGCCGAAGCCTTGGTAATCATGGGCGCCTGGGCCCGTTCCCGGAAGCGGTTCACGGCTTCCTGCAGCAGCGCGCGAGCCAGCCTCAGCCTGGCCCAGGGCCTGATAGCCGAGCGATAACGGGCGGCGGCGGATTCCATGGCCTCACGCGAACGGGCGGCGCGGTCGGATGAATCGATCGCGTTCAGGGCCAATCGCGCCTGTTCTTCGGCTTGGCGGGCGGCAGCCTGTTCCTCCTCTCGAATCGTCATCTCCGATCGGCACTGTTCGCGCTCGGTCTCAATCGTCACCGCATCGCGGCCGGACAGCCGACGGCGCAGCTCCTCCAGGGAATGGGAAGAAGCGGCCGCGATCTGTTGCCCCACATGCATCAGGGTGGCGGCTGCCTCCCGCTTGCGCAGGGCCGACTCCTCGCACTGCGGTAATTCTTCGAGATCAGCCACCCCGGCCGCTGCACAGAGCCGCGCCAGGATAGCCTGCTGAGCGGCCCGGTCCGATGCCGCACGGCGCCGCGTTTCCTCGGCCTTCCGCTGATCGCGCAGAAGGGTGGCCTGTTCCTGCTCGGCAATCCTTGCCGCCGCAACTCTCCCGCGTAAACGGTCTGCGAAGTCTTCCACAATCTCAGGTACCGGCATGTCCAACAATGCCGCCACATCCGTGGATTGCACCCTAAGATCATCGAGAATCGCCTGCACCTGGGCCTTGCGCTGCCTGGCTTCGCCTAAGGCCGCCGCCTGGCGTGCCACCGCATCCAATTCATCCAGACGAACTTTGATCGCATCCGGAATGGTATCGGACGCGAGGAACAACCGCGCGTGCCACTCCTGCAAGGCGGACTGGCGGCGCCGTAAATCGGCCTCCGTCTCGGCCATCGAACGGTTGAGGTCCTGACGCTCCAGCCGTTGCACCTTCGCCGCTTGTTCCTTCGCGTTATAGGCGGCTTCCGCCTCGACGGCCTTGCTGTCATAGGCCACCGCCTGTTCGATCAACGATGGCAACATCGCCGCAGCAGCCTTGTTCGACTCACCCGCCGGTTGCCCCAGCTTCTGCAGGGCTGACAGAATCCCCTCCGCCGCCTTGGTCGTCTCTTCCTGCAACCGGTCGCCTGCCTCGCGCAGTCCCGCCACACGCTCCGCTATTTGGAGCGCCTCAGCTCGCCGCCCCTGCCATTCCCGTAACGGTTCTGGAAGAAGATCGGGCAAGCCGGCGTCTTTGAGGCGCTGCGCCCATGCAGCCAGCACCGTTCCGCGACCTGCCGACAGTTGTGACATCTGTCGTTCAATATCGACACGCCGCGCCTCCATCTGTTCGATACGTCCCGTGCATTCCTCCAGACCGGCCACGCGTTTCGCATCGGCGCGCAAGAGATCCGCCTGCCGGTCGGCCTCGCTTACCGCCGCTTCGAATGTGTCCGGCAAGGACCGTCCCGCATCAAAGCCCAACGGCAGCTGATCGAGACGTTGCGTGTGGTCAATGTAGGCCTGACGAATCGCCGCCCAACGTTCATCCCGCCTGGCCCGCGCCTGACGCAGCGTCTCCGCCGTCACCACTTCCCCTTCCGCGGCCAACTGCCTCAGGCGCAGCCGTTGCCCGTCCAGGTCGCGTCCCAGCAACTCCTGTTCGTCACGTAACTTGCGGATCTGCTCATCGAGGTCGGTCAATTCCTGCCTGGTCTGGGCAATCTGCGCATCGAGCAACGGTTGAGCGCGGCGTAGCGCCTGATCGGAGGCGAGCCCGACGTCGGACAACGCCTGTTCGAGCACGAGTTCGAGTTCACGCCGCTGCCGATCCAGTTCCTTCTGCCGCCGGAGCACGTCACCGAGGGATTGCGCGTCGCGCGCGGCCGTCATGAGTTGCTGCCGGACGGCGAGATCGCTCGCGAGCGGCGAATCCGCGTGATCCGCTGCCAGGGCCTGATCCAACACCCTGGCCCGTTGACGGAAATGATCGAGCCGATCATGGAATCGACTCACCTGCAACAGGTGATCGTCCAGAACCAGGCGGTCGGCAGAAGACGGCACGGCCTGCAGCACATCACGCAACTGACGCCCCGGGGCCAACCGCGCGATGGCCAGCTCAAGATCCGCCTCAATCGCGGTGATCACTGCATCCTGTTGTTGCACCTCAATCCGGTGACGAGCCACCGCCACCACCGCCGAGACCAATCGTTCAATCGCGCCGGCATGCTCCAAGACCAATGGCTCGAGGGTCAACACGCCAAGCGCATGCATGCATCGCTCCGCCTCGGCCTCGGCTTCTCTCAGGCTGCGTTCCGCATGGTCGAGTTCCTGCAACGCCGCCAGTCGCTCTTCCCGCGCCTGCTCCGGCAAGTCGAGAACTCCGGCAAACGAGGCCAGCAGCGCCGCAGCCGCGTCATGCGTGCGCAGCAAGGGCTCGACGGTGCGCAGTTCGATCAATTCGTGTTCCCGCCGGCGCAGCCGTTCCAGTGTCACGTTCACATCCGTCAGCGCCGCAGCCGCCGCGTCATGCGCGCGATTCACACTTTGCCACTCCGCGGGCTTGGTTTGCGCGTCGCGCCAGGCCTGCCGCTGTTCATCGAGACGCCGGCGCGCGTCATTGATCACCGCGTGTTGCGCCCGCCCATGCGGGCTATAGAGCTTTTTCGCGTCAGTCTCCAATGCCGTGAGCAACGCTGCGATGCCGCTCGTCCCCGCGCTCGCTTCGAAGAGGGCCGATCCCAAATCCCCCTCGCCGCGCAGGAGTACTTTTCCGCCTTCGCGCAAACGCGCATGCGTGAGTCCGAACATGGCTTCGAACTCGGCTCGTTCCAGCCCCCCGGTCAACCCTCGTTCGTGGCCCGGTTCGATGACGAGCGATTGATCCGGCAGCTCCGTCAGGACATTGAGCCGTGCCAGCGTCGCCCCCTTGCCCTTGCGGCGCACAAAGCCGATCGGCTCGCCATTGGCCGTGGCAAAGATGCCGCCGATCCGCAGATCACCGGCTGCGTGAAGAAAATCGTCCGGGCTCCGGACGGGAATGCCGAATCGCAAATCCAGCATCGCCCGCAAGGCCGATGACTTGCCCGCCTCGTTGGGACCATAAATCAGGTGAAGATTGGCGGGGCCCGTTGAAAAATCCACTACCTTGCCGGTGAACGGACCGTAGGCCTGGAGCAACAGCTTGAGCAGTTTCATGCCTCTGCTCCGGGCTCAGTCAACCGCGCCAACACCGTGGCCTCCGCGTCCATCATGAGCCGGGTCAATTCAACCGGGTCATCGAGCTTCGGCACGTCGCCGGCGGCCACTTCCTGCGGGAGTGAACCCAACAGATCACCGAGTTCGGCCTGCGCCCACCGGAGCAAATCCGACTCGTCGCCGACAATGGAATCGACGAGACGGACGAGCTCACCCACCGCATCCTGGCGTTGCGCGGTTCGGGCACGATCCAGCGGCGTGGAAAGATCGAGCCGCACCTGCTCGATCCAAACCTCCGCTTCGCCGATATCCTGCGCCGCCCCGTACATCGCCGCCGCCAACGTGCCGGGCTGGGTCGCTTCCACCCGATGAAGTTCCGTGGCTCCCGTCAGGGTCACCCGCACCGCGTGCAAGCGATCCCTGGCGCCGGTGAGCACCGGTTCCATGGCATGGCGAAAGGCTTCTCCCAAGGCCTCCAACCGATGGACACCGTCGAGTGAAACGATCAACTGATTCCAGCGCACGACATCGAGCGCCACGAATTCACTTTCGACACGACCTGCCTCGACCGTGACCAGCTCGCAGCCCTTGGCGCCGGTTTCCTTCGCATGGCGGCCCTGCAGATTGCCGGGAAACAGAATACGCGGCCGCTCGCACAACAATTCCCGGGCATGTACATGCCCGAGCGCCCAGTAGTCATAGCCCTTGCTGATCAAGGTCGGTAAGTCCGTCGGCGCATAGGTGTCGTGCCCGACGCGGCCGGTCAGGCTCGTGTGCAACAGACCGATGTTGAAGAAGCCCGGCACGGGGGGCGGATAGGAAGGGACAAGGTCCTCATCGACCGCACGTTCGGGAAAGCTGCGGCCGTGAATCGCCACCGAAAGGTCGTCGAGCCGGATCGTCTGGGCGGCCCGACTGGAAAATACGGTGACATTCGGCGGCAGGACGAGCTGTTTGGAGATCACCCCCTGCGCATCATGATTGCCCTGCACGATGAAGACCCGGATCGTCTGTCGCTCCAGCCGGACCAGCTGGCCGCGAAAAAACAAGCCGGTGTGAAAATCCTGCCAGTCGCAGTCGTAGATATCGCCGGCGAACAGAACAAAATCCACCCGCTCAGCCAACGCCCGATCCACCAGGCGCTCAAACGCACTTCGCGTCGCCGTTCGTAACCGCGCCACGGGCGCGCCATCGTACCGGTCGAGGCCTCGCAGGGGACTATCGAGATGGAGATCAGCCGCGTGGATAAAACGCATCACTCACTGAATTCCGAGGTTTCAGGATCACCGCCGTTCAGACACCGTAGGCATTTCTGAGGCGCAGACCAAGAACGGCGCGATCACGCATGATACGCGAGTGGCGAGGTCCTCACAATGCCGGCGCACATGGATGTGTCGGTGACAATCCCGGTCCCGGCCCACCGGAGTCCGGAGGGCCGGGACAGAGCCGGCCTACCGTCCGGCGGTTCGCTTGCGGCAACCACACTGGCAATTGATCGGCGCGCAGCGACAGGCATTAGCCTGGCACCCGCAGGAACAGGCTGCGCAATCGCAGGTTCCGCAACAACCTGACTTTACGATCTTCTGCGAGGTGGATTGCTTCATGTCGGCCATGGTGGTCTCCTTTGATGTGCCAGCACGTGATTGCGCTGTCACAGAGGCTGACGAAGTGCTCCCGAAAACCTTACAGTTCGTTACAGACTTTGATAAGCTGCCTCCATGACGCAGGAATCCACACCATCGACAGCACTCTCCCCGGAGGCCATTGCGCAGCTGGTGAAAGGACACAAGCAGTTCCTGGCATTCCTGGAGCGGCGTGTGGAATCGAGAGCCGTGGCCGAAGACATTCTGCAAGCGGCCTTTACGCGTGGACTGGAGCGCGGCGCCGGTGTGGACGACGAAAAAGTCGTCGCCTGGTTCTATCGGGTGCTTCGCAACGCGGTGATTGACCACTACCGGCAGCGCTCCACCGCCGAGCGAGTGACGGAAGCCTGGGCGAGAGAATTTCCGGATGTTCAGGAACCGGAGGCGGAACTGCGGCAGGAGATCTGCCAATGTGTATCGAGCCTGCTCGACACACTCAAGCCTGAATATCGCGAGGCCCTCCAGATTGTGGATCTGCAAGAAGGCAAACTCAAAGACCTGGCGCAACAGTCAGGCATCACGCCAGAAAATGCCGCCGTCCGGGTCCATCGAGCCAGAGCGGCGCTGCGTCGCCGGATCGAACAGGCCTGCGGCACCTGTTCCGTTCATGGGTGCCTGGATTGTTCCTGCGAGGCATCCAGTGGGTCGAAGTGCGGAGGGTAAACGAACCTCCGCCTAACATTGCGGTGGGCTAGCGGCTACTGTCCTGGCGAGCCTGGCCCCAATGACCCGCCCTGCTCCGCTGCCAGACATAGTCGTACACTCGCCCCGCGACAACCTCGGTCTCGTCATCTGTAAACGGCGGGCGTGGCAGAGCTTGCCACAAACTATCCACAATGCAGACCTTCACCTCGGCCTGCGTCGTAGCGTTTTGAGTCCAGTTCGCCATCGCCTTGAGCAACTCCTGCAATGACTTGAGCAGCGCCCTGCTCGCCTGTTTGAGCCTTTCACGGTCGGCCTTGGTGACGTCCTCCCTGAAAATCATTTGAAAGAGGACATACTCGTCCTGGCTCAACCCTTCTTCCGCTGCCTGTTTCTCCTCGGCGTCAAGACTGGTCGCGAGCGCAAATAATTCTGCAAAGGTCACCTCGACAGTCGCCCGGTCTTTCTCGCGGTTATAGTCCGCGATAATGGCTTGGTACTTCTTGTAATAATCCATGTGCATGGGATTCCAAGCAAGCATTTGGGCCAGCTTCTGCTCCACGACCTCTCGAATGTCTTGGAGCGCAGCATGTTTCCGGCGCACCTTGCGCGCGAACTCATCACGCAACCTGCCCAAATCGATCACACTGAGATCCACCGTGAGCCCTTCCGCATGGTCATCTCCGGGAGCTGCCGCCCGAATGGCTTCATTGACGATCCGGTGCAATTCTTTCAGCACCTCGGTCACATCGGCGGTATCGCGCTTCTCCTGGAGTTTTTTATAAATGGCCTCAATATTGTCATGGCGTTCAGCATAGGCGAATATGCTCGGCTCCATGAGCAACGCCTTGAAGCAGATGAAGACCTGCCGCGCCATAATTTCGAACCGACGTTTGGCTTCATCTGAGGTGTAAATGGCATCCACGGCATCCCGTAGGGCTTCGATGCGGGTGAACCCTGTAGCGCCTTGAAGCCGGCTGGGATCAAATCCGAGACCAATAAGATGCTGTTCGGTCAGCTCAATCGCCTGAAGCAAGGCTGCCACCAGTTCAGCAATGGGGGCGACAACATCACCGGCCCCATCGCCTTCATCCTCATCACCTAGCGTATATTGAGCCAACGCTTCGCGCAGACTCTTGAGCATGCCGTTGTAATCGACAATCACGCCGCAACTCTTTCCGGGATAGATCCGGTTTGCCCGGGCAATGGCCTGCATGAGGTTGTGGGCCTTCATCGGCTTGTCGAGATAAAGCGTTCCCAGGCACTCCACGTCGAAGCCGGTCAACCACATCGCACAGACAATCGCAATACGAAAGGGATGCTCCGGGTCCTTAAAGGCGTCATCCACCGCCACGCGTCTCCCGTCTGCGGTCTGGAAGCCCGTCTTCATCACCAGGCGGTGCGGGATGATGTCGAAGTCCCACTTCTTGAAGTCCCGGACTTCGTTTTGCGCTTCACTGATGACGATCTCGATGATGGTGCTTGCCATCCATTGTTCCTGCCCTCGCAGTCCATCGAGTTCCCTGCTCAGGCGCTCCCTGATATCCGGGTCGATCGCCGTCGCCAGCGCCATCTCCTTGATCGGGAGAGCGGCACGAATCACGGCTAGTGCAGCATTCCAGCGCGGCTGAATACGCTGAAGCATCCGGGCGCAGGTGATCTTGTCGATGCAGACCAGCATCGACTTCCCGCTTTGCCACCGGGTGGAACAATGCTGCACGAAATCGTCGGCCAGCTTGTCGAGACGGTCATCCGCAGTGATCACTTCATAGTCCTGACCCAGCAGGCGTTCGAGTAAGGCTTCCTGGTCCGGATTCAGTTCAGCTTCTTCAATCTTCGCGGCGATCCGATCGTTCAGGTCCAACCTGGCGAGTCCCAGCTTCTCGCCCCGGTTCTCATAGACGAGCTTGACGGTGGATTGGTCCTCCTCCGACCGTTTGAAGTCATAACGGGAAATGTATCCACCGAAGATTCGCCGCGTGAGTTCGTCATGCTTAAAGAGCGGCGTACCGGTAAAGCCGAGAAACGAGGCGTTGGGCAGGGCCAACCGCATGTTCCGCGCAAACTTCCCTGCCTGCGTCCGGTGGGCTTCATCCGAGATGACAATGATGTCGTCGCGCTCGCTGTACGGGGCAGTAACAGGCTGATTGAACTTGTGGATCAGGCTGAAGACAAACCGGTGATTCCCGCGCAGAGTTTCTTGGAGTTCTTTCCCGGAGGCGGCGCGCGGGGTCTTCTCGTCGGAGACGCCGCAGCCGACGAAGGTGCGCCAGATCTGCTCGTCCAAGTCTTCCCGGTCCGTCATCACCAGAAAGGTAAAGTTACCGGGGACCACGCGCCGCACCTTCCCCACAAAAAACGCCATGGAGTAGGACTTCCCGCTGCCTTGCGTATGCCAGAATACGCCTAATCGTCCAAGATCCGGATGGGCGCGTTTGAGCAGAGGAAGCTCTATCCGATCCTGTGACTGCGCGGGAACGGCAAGCGGATAGGCCTGATCCGCCGGCACCGACTCAGCCGCGAGGGAGGGCCGTTCAATTGATGCCCGGTATTCGACAAGTCGCTGCTCCGGTGGAAACTGTCGTTTCAGTTCCTCCTGGTGAATCACCGCCCCAACAGCGTTATTTACGCCGAGGACCTGATGATTACGGGCGACCACCTTGCGCGTCCCGCCGGCCCGGCTCTCATCGAACAGGATGAAGTTCTCCACCAGATCGAGCAGCCGATCCTTGGCCAGCATTCCATCGAGGAGCGCCTCGGCATCCACGCGTGCCTGAGCCGACTCTGCATTGCGCTTCCATTCGACAAAATGTTCCCACTTGCTCGTGATCGAGCCATAACGGGCACGATCGCCGTTGCTCACGACAAGAAACGCATTGTGGTGAAACGCATGAGCGATGCTGTGCGCACTCAGGTAATCGGTCAGGTTGTCGTCGAATCCGGCGCGGATGTTTCGATACACGGCTTTTAGCTCGATGAACACCAGCGGTAACCCGTTCACGAAGCAGACCAAGTCGGCCCGGCGGTGATAGTGCGGCACCAGCAGGCCCTGAATCTTCAACTCGCGCACGGCCAGGAACCGGTTGTTCTCGGGGGCACGAAAGTCGATCACCCGGGCATGGACATGGCGGGTTTCGCCTGAATCATCCCGCCACTCGACCGGGACACCTCCACGAAGAAACCCATACAACTCCCGGTTGTGTTGGATGAGCGATCGCGCGAAATCGGTGCGCGTCAGCGTTTCAACGGCCTGCTCTCTAGCGACAATCGGAAGATCGGGATTCAGTCGTGCGAGCGCCGCCCGCAGGTCCCGCGCCAATACAACATCTCGCTCGGATGAGCGCCCTAATAAACCTTGCGGCCCGAAGGTCTCGGCATTGTAGGCATAGACGCTTTCCCAGCCCAGCCGATCACGCAGGTGGTCGGCGAACGTCTGCTGAACCAGCCGGTCTTCGCTGTTGATGTCGGTGATCATGCTGTTGCCCCAACTGCTACTGCCACTTGGGCCACAAGACCGAATGCACGATCGAGATCGAATGCGCGAAGCTCGCCGACTCGAAGGACAGGTTTCAGGAACAGCTGGACCTGGTCTTGCAGGACCCTCAATCGCCTCTCTGACACATCGACAGGCTCGTTACCCGGCACAGCCAACTTGTCCTTGACCATGCGCAGCCACAACGATTCTGTGAGATCGACCTGAGAATGCTGAATTGCATAGTCGATATCAAAGTAGTCCCGCACTGCCGGCTCTCGACGGGTCATGGCGGCACGAAACTTCTCGGCCAACGCTTCCCGTTTGGCAATACACGAGAAAGGGATCGGTGCAACTAACGGCTTTCCCGAAAGCGGATTCTGGAGGATCGTGGCAACTCCGTGATTCTCGGACTGTTCGACCAGTGGTTCGCGCAGGCTGATTTCAATCTTAATCGTCTCCCTCCGACGGCGAAGCGGCGACTCATAACTCAGGCTGCCGACATACTGCCTGGAAGCATTGGCGCCTGTGAGCGGCTCCTCTTCACGAAATTCCGGCATGACCTCGCACAGCATACGTATCGCCCGTTTCACCGGCTCGATCTTCCGGCTGCGCTCCGAACGCGGAGCATCGACCGGCAAAGAGATCGCGAAGTCGAGATCTTCACTCAGACGATAAAACCCCGCGTGCACTTTTGTCAGACAGGTGCCGCCTTTAAAAACCAAGTTTCCACCGGACAATCCGGAGAGATAGGTCAACACCACACTGCAGAAATAATCCTTCTCGATCAAGGCTGACACGAATCCTTGTTGCGCCGAGGTAAACGCAATGGCCTCGGAAAAGAAAGCGACATCGTGATGGTGGCGCAGCAACCGAGTCTCAGGTTCCCGCATTGTCCACGACCCCCCATCGGCGATTGATTGCGCCGCGTTTGGGTTTCGACGGAACGCAGGGAATGCAACTCCTCGTAGGCTTCAACGCTCGCTCCAGCCTCTGGAGAAGCGACGCCTCAACCCCTTCTTGTTCGAGGAAGTACCCCATGCGTCTGATCGTTCCAACATCGCCGTACCGCAACGTGACCTGTACGAGGTCTCGCGCCGTCACACGTTGCTTCTTCAAATCGGCGCGGATCCATTCATACGCCCGTGGCAGCGATCCAAAGCGAGACCAATCGTAGACGGCATCGAGAAGGGTTCGCGCTCGTGAAGAATAGAGTCCCCGCTCGCCGTCCGCCGTCGCCGTTTCTTCAGTCGAACCCAGTCGTCGATCTGCTACCTTGATCAAGGTAAGCTGCACCGGGCCGACCTTGCGCTCACCATACAGGCGATTGTTATAGGCATAGATGCGATTCGGCACCTGCTCGTCATAGCCATATCGATTAAAGGCGTTGGGACCACAGATCTGGTACCGTCCCTTCCGATCGCCGATGAGAGTATTGAGTGCAAGAATTTCCGAGGGAGCCCAGCTTCCGCCCAAAGGCAGGCGCTGAGGAATCAGGTAGAGGCCCCTGCGCGCCTGCACGATCATGCGGGCGTTCGAGAGCCGGGTGAACAGCTTGCTTTCCTGCTTGCGCGATATGCCGAGCGCTGTGGTCAAATCACCCGTTCGCAGGGTTCTCAGGCCGCGCATCTGCGCATAGGCAAACAGTTGGCGTTCGAGATTGCCGAGCGTCTGTTTCATACGTGTACACTATTTCATCCAGATTCCCTGATAGGGAACTTGGATATAATAGTGTGCAATGCGGATTCATGCAACCAACGAACAGGGAATACGCTCCGTTTGTAATGTCGGAACGGTCAGATCGCAATCTCTCCGTTCATCAAACGCGGCAGCAGTAGGTCGCGGGCGGCACGGAGCTTTTGGTTCTGTGATGCCAAGACCTCGCGCTGTCGAAAAGAGGTCGAAGCCATCTCGCCAAACTGCCACATCAGCGCCTCTGCCGGGAGTGCGATCTCGAAGTTGGCTATCATTTCTTTGGTTAACGCTTCTCGCGTTGATCCCTTCTGCGCGTAGCTCAAGAGCTGCCGCTTTCGTTCGTCGCTGGTGATTGCCTTCTGAACAAGGAAAGGATCCGCCTTCTCGGGATCAACACGGATGATCATGACATGCTGGTTGACTCTGGCCGGGAGATATCGTTCTGGGGCCATGCAGCATCGCGCCACCGAGGCTCCTGTGATATTGAGCAGGATGTCTTTGGACTCAACAGTAACCCCCGCCAAGTCAGCAGCATGAGATTCACTCACGAACGCTAGACCGTTCTCCTGAAACAGATCGTCGTACACGTTTTGACTGCGGATCAGGGGAACGCCTTGTGCCAGATAGGAAGATTCGCCGCCGCGAGGCGTAAATCCGCTACCGATCTTGGTTGTGATTGCGCCCAACGACACTTTGCGCCACCCTTCCGGCACGCCGTCGGTGATGGGGGTGTGTTCGTGGCCGGGGAAATGGAGGCGGACGAACCATTCGCGGTAGAGCTGCCGCGCCGCCTCCTCCAGTAGCGTCATCCGCCGCTTGTTGTTCTCGATCAGGTCGTCGTAGGCAGAAAGGATGGTTGCAATTCGACGCTGATCTTCAAGCGGAGGGAACGCAATTTCTACCTTGGCGAGCTTCTCCCGTGGAAGGTGCTTGATCGTCGCACCCGTAAGAAGCGAGTGAAACGCCCCACGCCTGCCCAAGTGCAGGAACGAGTAGTACAGGAATCGATTGTCGAGGCACGCATGCGGGCGTATCCGATGTAGCGCCTTTTGAATCATCATTCCAGGAACGGCTTCCTTCCACAATGCACAGCGCCCTGGCTCTCCGCCTTCGCACATGACGATGTCGCCGTACGTGAGACCATACCGCTCCATCTCATCATGCTCGAACCGCATCTCGCGGGGACCTTCCAAGTCGAACTCACCCCAGCGCACGTTCACGTTCGCCAGGTACGGAAGGAGCTCGCCGCGGTTCTTCTTCTCGTCGAGCATCTTTCCCAGTCGGAAGTCCGCCAGCTCAGCCAGCGGCTTTGTGGCCCACCTCATGCCCCCAACTCCTCGAAGTTCTCCTGGATCTTTGCCGCCAGCTCCGACGCTTCCTTATTGAGATCCGCCAACTCGGTGTGGATGTCGCGCAGGGTCTGTTCGAAGTCGAAGTCTTCGTCCTCTTCCGGCAGCGCGACGCCGACATAACGGCCAGGAGTGAGGCTCCAGTCGGCAGCCTCAATCTCTTTGCGATCCACCAGCTTGACCAGGCCCGGCACGGCCTGAAGCTCGGCTTTCGGAAAGCGATCTTGCAGCCAGGCCACTTGCCGATGGAAATACACGGCCTGCTTGAGTTGCTCGACAGCGGCCTTGCGCTCCTCATCGAGCAGCTTGACCAACTTGCCCGTTGACCGGCGGTCGTAGACCTCCGCAAGGACATCGTCAATCGCCAGTTCAGCGCCCATGTCTGCATTGCGCGCGGCAAGCTTGTAGAGCAGGTCTACCTGCTTGATGAGGTCGCGGATCGATGTGGCGCTTGTGTCATAGCTCTTACGGGCGCTGTGCTGCGCGTTGTTCTTGTCTGGTAAGGCCTTCGCGTATTTCTTGACGAAGTCGCCAAGAGCGGCGAGCAACGTTTTTCTATCAACCTCATACAGCGACTGCGCCTCCCGCAGTTCGGTCACCGCCTCGGCAAGCCCCTGTTTCTTCTCTCCGTCGAGCGCCTCATGTTTCTCCACGGCAGCGGCGAGACGGTCGAAACGCACGCGCAATTCCGCGAGCCTGGCGTCGAAGATTGCCACTGCCGCTGGTATGGCAGCACTCTCGGTGCAAACCCGGCCGATGTAGTCTCGTACGAGGGCCAGAAAACGGTCTTGTTGGCCACGGTAAAGCCAGACGATAGCCGCGAGGTTCTGCATCTGCTCGGGCGAGAAGTCGTAAATCTTTCGCGTGACCTTGCGATAGACATTGCGCGCGTCGAGCATCAGGACTGTGTCTTTGCGGTCCGCCGGCTTGTCCCGGTCGAAATGCCACAACTCGCAGGGGACGGTGCGGGTGTAGAAGAAGTTGGAACGGATGGAGATCATCACATCGACGTCGCCCGTCTCGACGATCTTCTGCCGGACTGTTTTCTCACCATGACCGGCACTCGACGCCTGGGACGACATGACAAAGCCGGCCCGGCCTTTCTTATTGAGGTAACTCCAAAAATAGGAGATCCAGAGGTAGTTGCCGTTGGAGACTTTCTTCGCCTTGTTCACGCCCGGCAGACCGAATGGAAGGCGCCGCTTGTCTTCCTCGGCTTTCACCGCATCCACCAGATCCACATTGAACGGCGGATTGGCCATGACAAAGTCGCACGTGCCGACGAGACTGTGTTCGTCCTGGTAATAGGTGATGGCCTCGGCGATTTTTCCTTCCAGCCCGTGTACGGCAAGGTTCATCTTGGCGATGCGGATGGTTTCCCGATTCTTCTCCTGACCATAGAAGATGACCTTCTTCGCCGTGTCGCCGCCTTCATGCTCGATGAAGTGACTCGATTGCACGAACATGCCGCCGGACCCGCAGGCCGGGTCGAAAATAGTGCCATGGTTCGGCTCGATGACGTTGACGATCGTTTGCACGATGGATGCAGGCGTGAAGAACTCGCCGTTGTCGTGTGCCTTCTGAATTGAAAATTTGGCGAGGAAGTATTCGTAGATGCGACCGAACACATCGCCGGTAGCCTGCTTGATCTGCTCGCTATTGAAGAGACGCATCAGATCTTCAAGCACCTTCGCTTCAAAAATACCGTAGTCCTTCGGCAACACGCCCTTCAACGGCATAAACACATCTTCGATCGCCGTCATGGCATTGGTCACCAGCGTAGGAAGGCCGGAAGGATTGACGGTCGCCTCCGACATGATGTGGTCATACCGCGCTTCCACCGGAAGCCACAGCGCCCGCCGACGGACGTAATCCTCAGGCAGGACCTTACGCTTCGGCATTTTTCCGCTGGCCCGATCTGCCTCAATCTGCTGAGTCGCAATATCGAAACGATTCGCCGCATGGCGCAGAAAAATCACACCGAGGACCGGCATGAAATAATCGCTGGACGTCAGCTTGGAATTAGCCCGGAGGTTATCCGCCGCCTCCCAGAGTGAGGTTTCGAGTTTTTCGATATCTTTGAAGCTTCCGTCGGTCATCTGATCCTTCGCGCTGATGTTCTGCCGGTGGGAGTACCTGACCGTTTGAGTTCCACGGGAGAATACTGTTTCGGCCGGCGCCACACAAGCGACCACACAGGCTTTTTAGGCTACCATCCTGCCGTGACACCGGAGGTCATTTCGCGGCGACATTTTCCATCTACCGAACCACCATCCTTGCAATTCCCGCAACCGTCCCCGTATGCTCGAATCACGATGAACGAACCATCCGTGCCCGTCTCAAATTTAAGCCTGGCGGAGCTGAAGCAGCTGGTGGAAGGTCTCGTCGACGACCGGCTGCGAACCTTGCTGGGCGATCCCGATCTCGGCGCACCGCTGGGTGAGTCCGTCCGCGAACGGCTGAAGCAGTCCCTCTCCTCCACTGAGCGACTTTCCGGTGATGAGGTGGCCGACACGCTCGGGCTGCGGTGGTAACATGCCCTGGTTTCGCCTCGCCTTTCGCCCCGATGTGATCATCGACCTGCGCGCTGCCGATCCCACCATGGCGCAACGGTTGTTCGACAAAACCAAGTGGCTGGCCTCCAACGTAGAGAATTTGCGCCATGAGCCGGTGGCTGCCGATTTGCCTGGCATCCATAAATATGCCGTAGGCGATTGGCGCATCTTTTATTCCATCGACCGGTCGGAGCAGCTGGTGGACATTCACTATATTCAGCACCGGCCGCCCGCAGGCCGGGCATCCGGAGCCTGACGATGCTCACACTCACGCAGAAGGCTGTCGATCGCCTGCGGGCGTTGATCCTGGAACATCCGGAGGATCCGGTCGTGCGGATTGCCGTGCGCGATGTGAACGCGCAACGCCTGTCCCTCTCGATTACGTTAGAAGAGGCGGCTCGCGAAGAGGATGTGGTCGAACAGATCGAAGGGCTGACGATTGCGCTGGACCGATCGAGCGCGCACCGGACGAGCGGGATGACGGTGGACTTTCAGGCGGGCAAGGGCTTCCAGTTCGCGCATCCGCCGGCTGATGAGTTGGGGCTGATCATGCCGGGGCGCAACTAGCCAGGATGGTGAACAAGGCCGCCAGCGGCGTTCTCGCCTCGCACAGAGACTCAACGTACTGGCAAGTACGCTTCGCCTCCGCGCTCGCTGCGGCCTTGCCGGACGACCTTTTTGACCATCCCGGGGCTTGCTCCCGGTGGGCTCCGCGGCGAGATACGTGTGACAACTCCCGTTACGATTTCATCCGCGGAAACACGCTGCCGAAATGCATGGTGAAGGTGCCTCGGGCCACATCCGCCACATATCGTTCCAGGGCGTCCTGAATGACGGGAAACGCCAGGTCGTCCCAGGGAATGGCATCCAGCGTGAACAGTTGCACATCCAGGCTTTCCGTACCGGCCTTGAATTCCGGCGCGCGCATGGTCCCGCGAAAGATCATATGCACCTGGCTGATGCGGGGCAGGCTCAGCACGGCATACAGCGAGGTAATGTCCACCGCCGCATGCGCTTCCTCGAACGTTTCGCGAACGGCGGCCTGCTCGGTGCTTTCGCCGATTTCCATGAAGCCGGCGGGAAACGTCCAGTGGCCGACACGAGGTTCGATCGCCCGGCGACAGAGCAGAATTTTATCTTCCCACTCCGGAATACAACCGGCGACGATTTTCGGATTGATATAATGGACGACCTGGCAGGTTTCGCAGACAAACCGCGGCAGGTTGTCGCCGGGAGGAATTTTTTTCGACAGCCCGGCCCCGCACTCGCTGCAGAATTTCATTGCGGCTCCCGATCACGACGAGAGAAAGACAGAAATGGATAGCACAATTCAGGCATTCTTTGCACCCTGCCCGCGCGGCCTCGAAGCCGTGCTCGCCGAAGAGCTCATCGAGCTGGGCGCCGCCGGCGTCAGAGCCACCGCCGGAGGAGTGGCGTTTCGAGGCCCCCTCGCGCTCTGTTATCGCGTGAATCTCCACAGCCGCATCGCGAGCCGCATTCTGCTGCGCATTGCGGAAGGAGCCTATCGCGATGAACACGATGTGTATGACGCGGCCCACGCCATCCGCTGGCAGGATTGGTTTACCCCGCAGCAACGCATCAAGGTGAAAGTCAGCGCGCACCGGTGCCCGCTGAAGAGCCTGGACTTTGTGACGCTGCGGGTCAAGGATGCGGTCTGCGATCGATTCCAGTATGCCAGAGGCAAACGCCCTTCCGTCGACACCCATGCGCCGGACATTCTGATTGCCGTCTACTTAGACGGCACACAGTGCACCTTTTATCTGGATACATCCGGCGAGCCGCTGTTTAAACGCGGGTGGCGAAAATCCGCCGGCGAAGCGCCCATCAGGGAAAATCTCGCGGCTGGCATCCTGCGTCTGTCCCAGTGGACGCCGGACACCCTGCTATACGACCCCATGTGCGGCAGTGGAACATTTGTCGTCGAGGCGGCCTTGATGGCCCGCCGCATCGCGCCCGGTATCGGCCGGCGCTTCGCGTTCGAAAAGCTGCTCTCGTTCGACGCGCCACTGTTGAATACCCTCCGCGCCGAACTTCAGGCGGCTCAAATCGGCGCGAAGCCCGGGTTGATTCACGCCGCCGACCAGAACGCGCAGGCTATCACGTCGATCACAGCCAATCTCGCGCTCGCCGGGCTCACGGAAGCGGTGACGCTGCAACAGGGCGATGTGTTGGATTTGCCCGCGCCGGCGGAGGCCGGTCTCCTCGTGACGAATCCTCCATACGGCCACCGCATGGGAGAGAGCGAGGCATTACGGACATTTTATCCTCGATTCGGCGACCATTTAAAACAACGCTTCTGCGGATGGACCGTCCAGATTTTTACCGCCGACCTGAAGCTCCCCGGCCTGCTGCGTCTGGCGCCCGCACGCCGGGTGCCGTTGTTTAACGGAGCCATCGAATGCCGCCTGTTCGAATTCCGCATGGTCGCCGGCAGTCTCAGAAAACCAAAACCCCCGGCACCACCCTCCCGGGGCCACGGCCACCATTGACCCGTTCTTCCGGCAGTCGAATAGACGCTTGACAGAGGCGCGTAAGCCTCCTATTTTCACTCTATGTCATTCGAAGTGCTACACGATCTGTCTAAGCGAAAATGCGGAACTCTATGAGCGCCTCTCACGCGCCCCTTGAAGCTCCGCAGCAGGAGCACGACCTGTCGCTCTCGCGCCTGATCGTCGTCTCGAACCGCGAGCCCTACGAACATCGGCTGGTGAAGGATCACCTGATTTGGGAGCGCACGTCGGGGGGACTCATTTCGGCGCTCGACCCGATGATGCGACGACTGGGCGGCACGTGGATCGCCTGGGGCAGCGGCAAGGCCGATCGGGATGTGGTGGATGAGGATATGGTCGTCGAAGTCCCTCCCGATGCTCCGACCTATCGCCTGCGCCGCGTATGGCTCGAAAATGGAGAGGTGAAGGGCGGGTATCAAGGATACGCGAACCAGGTCCTCTGGCCGCTCTGCCACCTCACCTTGGATCGCGTCGCTTACCGGAAATCCTTCTGGCATGCCTATCAGGCGATGAACGCACGCTTTGCGGATGTGGTCCTCAGTGAGCTTGCTGAAAAACCGGGATTCGTCTGGGTGCACGATTTTCATCTCGCCCTGCTCCCCGGTCTCATCAAGGCCTCCCGTCCCAATCAGCCGGTCGCGATCTTCTGGCATACGCCATGGCCCGGTCCGGATGCGTTTCGCATCCTGCCCGAACGAAGAGAAATCCTGGAATCTCTGCTGGCCGCCGACCTGGTGATGTTCCAGACGCACAGTTTTCTCCACTGTTTTCTTGAATGCGCCAAGGAGTTTCTCGGCACGGAGATCCAGCCGGACGACCATCACCTTGAATCTAAGGGCCACCGCACCAGATTGGTGATTCGCCCCATCAGCATCAGCTATCAGGCCTGGGCCGAACGGGCGCAATCGCCGCAAGTCACGCGCGCCATGGACGTGCTGCGCAATCTGCACATCTTTCAACCGACGATACGTATCGGGCTGGGCGTCGATCGACTCGACTACACCAAAGGCCTCCTGAAACGGTTGTGGGCCATCGAGGCGTTTTTCCAGCAGTACCCGCAGTACCGCGGCCAGTTCACGTTTATCCAGATCGCCGTGCCGACGCGCGGCGATGTCGAAGCCTATCGCAGCTATCGCGAACTCATCCGCGAAACCGTCAACGAGATCAACATGCGATATGGCACGATCTCTCACCCCGGCAGCCCTCAGGCCTCGCGCTGGCGACCGATCGAATTTCGCGAAGGGCGCATAGGGATGGACACGCTGGCGGCCTATTACCGCATGGCCGATCTGGCGTTGGTGAGTTCGGTCTACGATGGCATGAACCTGGTGGCGAAGGAGTATGTCGCCAGCCAGGTTGAGGAGAAGGGCGTGTTGCTGGTGAGCCATCTGGCGGGGGCGGCAGACGAAATGACCGATGCCCTGGTGATCAACCCCTACGACCCGGAAGGGGTCGCCGATTCCATCCGTCAGGCGCTGGAGATGCCATTGGCCGAGCGCCGTGACCGGATGCGACGCATGCGCGCCTATCTGGAAGCGCATGACATTCGCGCCTGGGCCGATGACTGCCTGCGCGACGCGGGAATCCTTCCGCATCAGGACAGCCCTGCCCTTGGATAATCGACGCGAGTTCGCAACCACCCATTCGCCGTGCCTGTTTCGCAGGCACTTCCCATTATTTGTGCTCCTGAGCCTCTCGATACTCCTGAACGGCTGCACACAGCTATCCAAACTATTCGCCGTCACGCCGCCGGTAGACCAACAGGTGGATCGACAACAACAGGCGATGGTGGCCCGACTGGCCCCGCTCATCGAAGCTGAACTGCAGGACAATCTCAACGTCATGCTCCCCGCGGTTCGCAATGGCCTGGCCGATCAGACGAACAAGGCGGCCAAATTCAAGCGCGATCTGGTCCTGCGCGCGCTGGCTGATCCCTGGCAGGGCCTGACGACGATCGAACAGACCGGCCTCTTTGCCGCTACTGCCGCCGAATCGGGAGTTGAGGAACTGCCCGCCGTCATCGAAATTCTGGAAGAAGGGATGGATCGACATGGCGCAGCGTTCAAGCCGCTCAACTTCCCGATCACCCTGGCGCCCGAGGATCTTCTCGGATTCATGATGGAAGCGCTTGAAGATGCCCATCAGGACCGCGAACAGGCGCTCCGCCACCTGTCGCCACAGGATCGGGACTTTCTCTTCACCCAGGCGCGCACGTTAGCGGAACACTTCATTCCGCAGATCACGCCGCCGGCGGGGGTGGCGGAGGCCGAAGCGGCCGGCCGCTATGCGACGTTGCTCGTGCAGCAGGTGGATTATGCGCCGCTCATTGCCGCCGCGCAGCGGTTGGCCCGGCTGGGCAACCGGAAATTTTTGCAGCAATTGGACATCGCCCTCCACCATCGAAAGCCGATCACGCAGGCGGTTCCCGGCATAACGGGTGATCTGCTCCTGGTTCAGCAGACCTCCTACGGGCTGCTCGTGATCGGCGGCCATGGCCCCAATACGTATGACCTCGACAAAGGCGCCGCGCTCATCATCGACCTCGGCGGTAACGACACTTACCGCGGACTCATCGGCGCGAGTCCGAACAGCGACCTCGGCAACAGTGTCGTCATCGATCTGAGCGGCAACGATCTCTATCAGCCCGCCGCGCTCGGGTTGGCCACAGGGCGCGCCGGCATCGGCATCGTCATCGACCATAGTGGAGACGATACCTACCGGTTGGCGCTTGGTTCAGGAGGGGTCGGCTTTGCAGGGCTCGGGATCCTGTATGATGGGGAAGGACAAGATGTGTACGAAGGAAGCCGGTTTACTCAAGGCGCGGCCTTCGGCGGATTCGGTCTCCTGGTGGATCGCGCCGGCGACGATCGGTATACGAGTTTCGGGTATGCGCTGGGCTTCGGCGGACCGTTGGGCGTCGGCGCGCTCCTCGATGTCTCCGGCAATGACTCCTATGAATGCGGGGGAACATATCCCAGCGCCTACAACAACGCAGATGCGCCGAATGCCCGTCCGCAGGATCCGGGCTTTCAATACGATTGTTTCGGGCTCGGTACCGGCGCGGGGCTCCGCGTCTTCAGCAAACAGCCGGCGCAACGCGCGCAAAGTCTGGCCGGTGGATGGGGTCTGCTGATCGATCTCGCGGGTCGGGATCGTTATCGCAGCGCAAACTTTTCACAAGGGCACGGGTACTTTTTCGGGCTAGGCACGAAACTCGATCTGGCCGGCGATGACGAACACCAGTCGGCGCGGTACGGCGTGGGAACCGCTGCCCATTTCGGCGTCGGCCTGAGCCTGGACTATCAGGGGAAGGATCGGTACGGATCCAAGGGACCGTTCTACAACGGCGGCACAGCCTGGGACGGCAGCGTCGCCCTGGCCGTGGATGGTGGTCCGGACAGCGATTTCTATGACCTGCCCGCCTCGACCGGGCTGGGGATGGCGGATCTCGGCGGCTGGGGCCTGTTCATTGAAGAAGGCGGCGCCGACCAGTACTTCGTCAGCCGGGGCTTAGGACAGGGGGCCGATACGAGCATCGGCGCATTTTTCGACCTGGAGGGCAGAGACGACTATTCTTCCGTTCCCCTTCGAAACGGAGAGGCGCGACCGGAACGGTTGAATCGCAAAACCTATCTCGAAAATCAGGGCAGCCTCTTCATCGATCGATAGCAGGATGGTGAAAACGACCGCCGGCGTTGCTCTCGCCTCGCTGGACGGCCTTTTGACCACCCTGCAGGCTCGCTTCGTATTGCGTCCAGCTCGTGAGCGCTCCCCCTTTTCTGACCTGCGCTTGACTCACTCCGTCTTGTGGCTATCTTAACCGGTAAGAACGAGCGTGACCCTGTCTTCTGTCCCGGTCGCGCTGCTCTCACCCGATGACCATCCGAGCACAGCGGAGGATAATATGACTGAATCGAACGGCCCCATACTCACGAACCTGCCGATACTCCCCTTGAAACGAACGGTGCTCTTCCCCGGCACGATGATGCCCTTGACGGTGGGACGCGACCGTTCCATCGCGGCCGTCGAAGCCGCGCTCAAAACAGAAGACAAGACCTTGCTGGTCGTGGCGCAACGCGATGCGCAGATCGATCAGCCCGCGCTCGAGGATCTCTACACGATCGGGACCAAGGCCGTCATCAAGCAGACGGCCCGTTCTCCTGAAGGTCACTATAATATTTTGATCCAGGGATTGGAGCGGTTCGTGCTGCTGAAGCTGGATCAAGTTGATCCCTATCTGCAGGCGCGAGTGAAACAATTGCCGGCTCCCAGCGAACGGAGTACGGAGGTCGAAGCGCTGCATCGAGCGATCCTCGACATCATCACCGAACTGCCCAAACTGATTCAGACACCGGGCGTGCATGAAGCGGTGGTGGCGCTGGGGACCGAAGAAGACCCTGTGGTGTTGGCCTACCGTATCGCCTCGTTGCTGAATCTCACGTTGGACGGCGAACAGCAATTGCTGGAGGCTTCCACCCGCGCGGACCTGTTGCGCGGGCTGTACGCCGCGCTGTCGCGGGAGGTCCAGATTCTCCAGTTGCGGGATAAAATCACCAGCGAAGCCAAGGAAAAGCTCGGCAAAACACAGCGGGAATACCTGCTGCGCGAGCAGCTGAAGACGATTCAGCAAGAGTTAGGCGACAGCAATGGCGAAGAAGACGAGGTTGCGGCGCTGAGAAAGAAAGTGCAGGACGCCGATCTTCCTGAACACGTGAGAAAAGAAACCGATCGCGAGTTGACGCGCCTGGCGAAAACGCCCAGCGCCTCGCCGGAGCATCAGGTCATCCGGAGCTACCTGGAGCTGGTGCTCGAGTTGCCGTGGAACGCATCGTCGGAAGAAGGCCTGGACCTCGCGCATGTGCGGAAGGTGTTGAACGAGGATCACTACGGCATCAAGGAAGTGAAGGAACGGATCGTCGAGCACCTGGCGGTCCTGAAGTTGAACCCTTCTGCCAAAGCGCCGATTCTCTGCCTCGTCGGCCCTCCCGGCGTGGGGAAAACCAGCTTGGGGCAATCCATCGCCAAGTCCATGGGGCGGACCTTCGAACGGTTCAGCCTCGGCGGGCTGCATGACGAAGGCGAATTGCGCGGCCACCGCCGCACCTACGTCGGCGCCCTGCCCGGCCGAATCATCCAGGCCATGCGGCGGGCCGGCGTCAACAATCCGGTCATCATGCTGGACGAGGTCGATAAGCTGGGCCGCGACTTCCGCGGCGATCCCGCGGCGGCCTTGCTGGAGATTCTGGATCCCGCGCAGAACCATACGTTCCGCGACCATTATCTCGATCTGCCGTTCGACCTGTCGAAGGTGTTTTTCATCACGACGGCCAATACGCTGGAGACGCTGTCGCAGCCGTTGCTGGATCGCATGGAAATCATCCGGGTGAACGGGTATAGCGAACGGGAGAAACGGGAGATCGCCCTGCGGTATCTCTGGCCGAGACGGCTGAAAGAAGCCGGGCTGAAGGCGGAAGACGTGATGTTGTCCGACAGCGTGCTCGACCATATCATCAGCCGGTACACCAGGGAATCCGGTGTGCGCCAACTGGAGCAGATGTTGGGTCGCATTACGCGGAAAGTCGCGGTGACCTTTGCCGATCGGCCGGCCGATGCCCCGGCTGCGCCGGTCGAGATCACGCAAGCGCTTCTGGACGAATGGCTCGGGCAGGAACGATTCCAACCGGAAGAGGCACGCAAGAATCTGCCGGCGGGTGTGGCCACCGGCATGGCCTGGACGCCGACGGGCGGCGATGTGCTCTATATCGAAACGACCCTGCTGCCTGGCAGTCATGAGTTGACGCTCACCGGGCAACTGGGCGACGTGATGCAGGAATCGGCTCGTGCGGCGCGCAGCTACCTGTGGTCGCATGCGGAGAGCATGGGATTGGACATCTCACGCTTCAAACGGAACGGCGTGCACATCCACGTGCCCTCGGGCGCCATCCCCAAAGACGGCCCCTCGGCCGGTATCACGATGGCGACCGCATTGGCCTCGGCCTATGTCGGCAAACCGGTCCGGAGCGACACGGCCATGACCGGCGAGATCAGCCTGACCGGGCTGGTGTTACCGGTGGGCGGAATCAAGGAGAAGGTGCTGGCCGCCCATCGCGCCGGTATCAAGCGGATCATTCTGCCGAAGGCCAATGAGAAGGATTTGAAAGAGGTGCCGCAGGAAGTTCGCGATGAACTGACGGTCATTCCCGTCGAACGGATCGAAGAAGTCCTGCCGGCCGCTTTCAACCAGGATGCGGCCTCGGCGGAAAAACGCGAACCCATGGCGACGTCCACCGCGTCGTAATCTGTCGGGCCCCGGCTGAAGCGCCGGGGCCCTGCTCATCACCCCATCCGCTCCCGGCTCACGCTTGCACAATCTGACCACCGTGACCGGCCAATCCGATCGCCTTGCCCTTCCGTAAAGAGCTATGTCAGGATGAACAATGTCACCTGGTTGATACACGCCTCACATGAACCGGCAAAGGAGAGGATCCATGCCATCGAACATCGAGATCGGACCGATCGTGAAGGTGTCCAAGCCCGACGAGGAATGGAAGAAGCTGCTGCCCTCCGCCGCCTATCGCGTGTTGCGGCACGAAGATACCGAGCGGGCCTTTACGAGTCCGCTGCATGACAATCACCAAGCGGGCATCTATCACTGCGCCGGGTGTGACCTCCCCGCCTATTCGTCGGAGCATAAGTTTGAGAGCGGCACCGGCTGGCCCAGTTTCTGGCAACCCATCGATCCCAAAGTCGTCGAAACACGCACCGATACCAAGTTCTTTATGACGCGAGTCGAAGTGCACTGCGCGCGCTGCGGTGGCCATCAGGGACATATTTTTGAAGACGGTCCCAAGCCGACGGGATTGCGCTACTGCATCAACGGCGTCTCCTTAAAATTCGTTCCTGCCTGAATACTTCGCCGGATACGTCGATGGGACACGGCCGTGTGCCACTCGGCTGTTGATGATCGCGATCATCGTACGGAACGTCTCGCCGTACCTTGCAATTTATCGCTGAACACTCCTAGACTGTGATATTCCATGGCTGCCCTCCCCTCACTACGCCCTGCATTGACCGCCCTTTTGATGGCGGTCACCCTGCTCGGCTGTTCCCAATCCAATGACGTCATTTCGACCAATCTGAACGCCTGCCTGATCGTGACGGAGGCCGAGGTGGAATTCGCCATCGGCACGCCGGTCACGCCGGGCCTACCCCAGAATGATCGGCAATGTCTCTATCAGGCGAAGCGGAATCCGCAAGAGACGGTCATGGTGGAAGTGAACCCCGGGCCGGAGGGGGATCGAAAAACGCTGTTTCAGGATCAACGCTCCAAAGCCGGCCACCAGCCGGTCCCCGGCGTCGGGGACGGCGCGTTCACGCTTCGCTCTCCCATCGGGGGCATTCAGCTGACCTTTTTGAAATCGGATGCGCTGGTGACCCTCTCGCTCACCTCGCCCAAACAAGCCAATCCGCAAGCGGCGGTCACGAACCTGGCGAAGGTCGCCGCGACCAGGCTCGGCGCTCCAATGCGTGCAACTCCGGCGGCGGCGGCAGAACCGGGCATCACCGGAACTCCCTCGCAATGGGCCGGCGAATGGTACGGCTGCATGCCCGTCGGCATGATGTACGGCAAAGGCCACCTGACGTTGAATGAACGCGGCACCTGGTCGATGACGACCGCCGTGGTCATGCCGGGCACGATCATCGCGGACCGGGGACGTTGGGAAGCCGAATCTTACCAGGAGATTTTGCACGGCACCTATCAAGTGGCCGGCAGCGATCGGTTTTCCACTACCGGTATCCTAAGCGTGACCTGGGATAAGCTGGCGAAGAATCAAGGACCGAGTAAATTCGATCCGCTCCTCTGGCAGTCGTTCACGGTGATTCCACGGAAGGTCGCCGTCAAACGGCTTCCGGCGGTGGAACCATCCCTGGTGGGCACCTGGGAAGGGTCGTCCAAGTTTGTCGATCGGCAGGAAGAATTTGTCTGGACGATTACCGCGGCCAATGTCTCGGAATTTTTCCGAGCGACGTCGCAGACCGGTCGCATCGAGCAGGAACAAGACCGGTTTCGATTAGTCGTTCCGCAAAGCAAAACGCCGCCCCTCTCCGTTCGCGTCTTGTCGCAGGATAAAATGGAACTGACCGATACGGGCGGCACGGTGTCTCAGTGGAACAGGACCGAAAAACTGCTGTCGCGCTGTTAGCGGCTGTCATTGAAACCGGACTTTTTCCAGGCCCGAAAAAATTTCGCGCACCTTGACCTGATTTTCCTGCCTTCGATAGACTACAACCATGCGGACATGGATCATCGCTACCATCTTTTCGATCGCATCCCTCTCGATGACGACTGGGGTCCATCCCGCAACTGCCGCAGAGGGTCAGGGCCCGCAAGCCAGTGACTGGTTCGACCACCTCATTCCCAAAAACGCTCTTCGCCATCTCTACAACCAAGCCCTCTCCACGGTGCAGGAATACGTCGAAGTGGAGGGCACGCTGCCCGGCAACGGTTCGTCGCAGCAACAGGCGGGTGAATTTCGCCTCAAACTGTTTCCTCACGGCAAGTCCCGATCACAGGAACACATGAGCGCCGAAGGGTTCCTTTCTCTCTCACCCGATGCAGACCAGCAGGAATTGATTCTGCGATTCAAATCCTCCCGCACTCCCCAACCGCCTCCGCTCGCCAATAACGACGCGATCTGAGGCACGTCAGTTTTGCCCTGATCATCGCCGAGCGTGGACTTGACCAAGGTATGACCGGGGCATAGAATACATGTCTGGTGCGCGACCCGCCTCAACCTGGAGGTCGGAGCGATGTTCTTCCTTGGAACGCAGATCCAACAGGATGAACATGGCAGGTGTACCCTGCTTCCCAGCACACCCCGTCTCTTTACGCCGCCGAATTGCAAGCTTCCACTCAACCCATCCTTACGCGCTCGCGTACCCTTCATCTGCAGCAGGCATAGCCTTCCGGTACGGCGGCGCGCGCATAGAGGACTCGCGCAAGACCCGCGCGAGAGCGTGGCCTATGTCAGGAGTCTATTGGGGAATCGTGACCGGTCTCGTGGCGATGGTAGGAACGCTCTTTGTTTGCATAGACATTGTGTATGGCGCAGGGGGCGGCTCGTCCGACTCGCCGGCAGAGGGGTTCGGTGAGTCGAATCAGACGGTCGGATCCCCGTCGACAGGCTCGCGGCAGGCAGCCTAGTCTTTGAAAGCCGGCAGCCTGAGGGATCAGAGACGCCATAGATGTCGCGTCAAGCGATGGCTCTATCGGCGTCCCGGCCAACAATCTGTTGTTCGATCAACGGAGGTGCCACATGGAGGTCGAGATTATCGGTGTTGGAACGATGATCGCGCTGGTATGGCTGATTGCCTGGTCCATGGCAGGCGAGAGCGAATCCGAGAGACGACGCATCACCTCGGGACCTGGTGCCGGTCATTCCTTCGACACCGCCTCGGGTGAAGCACGAGTCAGGCACGCAGCCTGAACTGCACTCGCTGAGTATGGGAGAGTGGGCGCGCCGTGCGAATGGCAAGATCGACGCGAGTGGAGTGATTTGTCGTCAGGTAGAGAAACGATCAAGAATCGATTGGTGTCGTGTGTGCCTTGTCAGGCGAGAATTTTGGGCTGCCCGATGCCGGCAATGACTTCTTCGGTAATCACGACGGACTTGACGCCGCTTAACGCCGGCACGTCATACATCAGGTCCAGCATCACCTCTTCGAGAATCGTGCGAAGCGCCCGCGCGCCGGTTTTCATCACCGCTGCCCGGCGAGCGACGGCTTTGACGGCGGCATCGGTAAATTGAAGATCGATGCCTTCAAGCTCGAAGAGAGCCTGATATTGTTTCACCAGCGCATTCCTCGGCTCGCTGAGAACCCGAATGAGCGCCGGCACGTCGAGATCTGCCAGGGTAGTCAGAACCGGGAACCGACCGACAAATTCCGGGATGAGCCCGAATTTCAGCAGGTCTTCGGATTGCACACATTGCAGCACTTCGCTGTGGCCGTCGAGTTCACCGGCTGGAGCCATCGCGCCGAATCCCAGCCGCTTGGGCATCGTCCGTTGGGCAATCATGGCATCCAATCCGACGAACGCCCCGCCGGCGATAAAGAGAATGTTCGTCGTATCCACGCGGATATAGTCCTGCTCCGGATGCTTGCGTCCGCCTTTGGGCGGCACGTTGCACACGGTCCCCTCGACCAGCTTCAGGAGCGCCTGCTGCACCCCTTCGCCGGACACGTCCCTCGTCAGTGAGGGATTCTCGGATTTGCGGCTGATCTTGTCGATCTCATCAATGTAGATAATGCCGGTTTCGGCGCGGGCGACGTCGTAGTCGCAACTCTGGAGCAGCTTAAGCACGACGTTCTCGACATCTTCCCCTACGTAGCCGGCCTCGGTCAGCGCCGTCGCATCGGCAATGGTAAAGGGCACGTGAAGGATACGGGCCAGCGTCTGGGACAGCAGCGTCTTTCCCGTCCCGGTCGAGCCGATCATGAGGATGTTGCCCTTCTCGAGATCGACGTGTTTGAGCCGCTCCCGATTCACAATCCGTTTGTAATGATTGTGCACGGCGACGGAAAGGACTTTCTTGGCGCGATCCTGCCCGATCACATATTCATCGAGCTGGGCTTTGATATCCGTGGGCTTCGGGATCACCAGCGGGAGGGGGGAGGCTGACGCGGGGGAACTCTGCGCTTTGTTCTTGGCCAGGGACAGCGAGCAGCGCTGAATACATTCCTCGCAGATGGACACCGCGGCCTGGCTCCGACAAGAGGTGCAGGCGAACGGCTCCGAATTCGTCACGAGCGTCCGGCCGGCCTCCTGAGGCTTGCCGCAAAACGAACAGCGCCGGTCTGGTTTCTGCGTCGAATGCCGCTGGTCCCAGAACACCGCATTTCCTCCATGCTACGAGATCTGCGGGGATGCGATGCCTCATCTTATGCCTCTGGGATGGCGACCTGCAAGCAGGGACAAGCCGACTAGAAGGTCATACCGACACCACCGGCGATGATATGGGTGCGATAGTTGAGCGTGAAGGAGGGGCCTCGTGATCCGTCGGTGAACTCACTCTCCCACTGATAATTTGCCACGAAATATTTGTACTCCGTGAAGAGAAACAGGCGGTCCGTGACATTGGCACGGACGCCGCCGAGGAACTGGTAGGCAAATGCCCCGTCGGCGGCATTTTCATGCACCACGCCGATCGTGCTGTGCTGGAAATTCAAATCGCGGGCAAATCCACCCGACAAGCCCGCGCCGACGCCGATATACGGCTGAATCGTCTCCCCCGGATAGCGCAACAGGACGTTGGCCATGGCGTTGATCGATTGCAGACGAAAATTCGTCGATCTCGTCACCCCTCCGCTCGTCGCCGTGGGCGCGTTCACCTTCCCGTCGAGGCCCGACAATTCGGCTTCCAGTCCCAGATAGCGCCCGGCAAATGCAGGGAAAAATCCGATCTTTAATCCGCCGCCCAAGCCGCCTTGAACGTCCGTATTCGTGAACGGGTCTTCCTGCAACCTGGCCGGACGATTCAGCGGCCGGCTGCCTTGCACGTACAGGCTGATATACATGTCCGTCTTGGTCTCGTCCGGTTTCACCTCAGCCGAAACGGTCGAAGACTTCGTGGCGCTCGACGCGGAATCAGCGGCCAACAAGAAAGCGGGATGAGCCTGCGCCAACAGCCCGGCCAGAAGGACAACGGCGAGACACGAGTAGACTGATTTCATGATGGACTCCTGTGAGTACGTAGCAAGACAGGACGGGAGCCGCCTGCCATAGGCCACTCATATCATGAGAGAGAACTCTGACAAACTGATTCAGCAGTTTGCACTACTCGGAGAGACAGGTCGGGAAGCGGTCCATGCGCAAGACGCGTCGTGAGTGGCGGGGCTCTCGTTCGTCCAGGAGGCGAGGGCTACGCGCCGGTGAGGAATTGCCTGAGGGTCTCCTCGGGAACCAGCCCGACCAACAGTTGGTTGTCCGCCCGTTGCAACAGCGGCACGCCCTGATGGTCTGTCTCTTCCCAGCGATCTCCCCATTCGTGGAGCACCCAATCTACGGCCGGCGCAGCCGGGCCACGCAGTACTGTTCCATCAAACCCGTGGCGTTCCGCTTCCAGCCGCAATAGCTGTTCATCGGAAAGATCCGCGCCGTTCACCCAGAACAGGCGATACAACGAACGGATAAACTCAGGGGCTCGGGTTGCATCCGTACGCAGGGCGCGAGCCGAGGCCGTGATGGCTAATCCGGTATTCGGCTTTCCCGCCGGCAGTGAGATCGACAGCTCGGGCGCAAGCCGCCGGACCATTTCCACCTCTTGCTTCAATTCCGCCTGTAAATGCCCGGCCCATGTGGCCATGGGCTGCGGCAAATGCGGGGCATGTTGTACCCCATGCCAGGAGACTTGTTCCATGAGACCGAGCGCATAAAGCCGTTCATGCATCGCATAACAAAACGGGCAGTTGAAGTCGCTATAGAGGCGACACCGGTTTGTCTCATTTGTCATTTGTCGTCTCGCGGCGGAAGGAGCGCAAGGATGCGAACCGGCGCGCCTGTGCCTCCGGCGATTTTCATCGGCAGCGCCACGAGCGTGGCGCCCGACGCGGGAACTTCTGCCAGACCTGCCACATTCTCAAGCCCATAGAGGCCCGCCGCATTCACGATCCGATGCACGACAAAATCCTGAGACGGCCCGTAATCGATACTGGCCGTATCAATGCCGATTCCGGAAATGTGCCGTTCCTTGACGAGCAGCTCCGCCGCTTCTTTCGAGAAGCCGGGGAAATGCAGTGTGGTCGCGCTCTCCCGGGTCGCGCTGCCGAAGTATCGTTCACGATCGTTCCAATAGGCGCCCCAGCCGGTCAGCATCATGACAATGGCGCCGGCCGGGATGGTCCCATGGCTGGCCTCCCACCGACGGATGTCGTTCGTGGACAGACGATAGTCGCGGTCATCGGCCGTCGCGGCGCGCACATCGATGACCACCGCAGGCCCCATCAGCTGCTCGACCGGAATGCCGTCGATCCCCGCTTGGCCCTGCGCGAAATGAATAGGCGCATCCATATGCGTGCCGGCATGCTCCGACAAGGCCACCTGCCCGGTGGCGTACCAGGCTTCGGTGGCCGTGCCGCCCCGTTGGGTGGAGTCGCGATGAAACGGAGGATTGCTGGGCCAGACCTGGGTCGTATCATCAAATGGATAGGTCAGGTCGAGCACGCGTGGTCCCGCCTCAGCGGCACAGGACCAGCTTGCCGCCGACAACTGCATCGCCACACAGACGGCCAGCGCCGACATCCGGAACCGATGAAGACGGTTTGATTTTGGAGCCATGATTCCTCGTAACATGAGTGACCACACGCAGACGCTTCCGTGCAAGGCCCAAATACGGTACCCTCTCACACCTCGGCAGTGCAACGGCGAGGAACGAATATGTCCGATCACCACCTTCATCTTTCCGGGCAACGCTTTTCGGTGGAATACGACATCCACGGATCGGGAGAAGATGCGCAGCGGCGGGCCGCCATCCTCTGCATCGACCAGACCGTCGAGGCTGCCGATCACGTGATTCCGGCAGGTGTGATTCGTGATGAGCTGCTCGGGCATGTGGTCGGCATCGACAGGGTGAGCGATGGCATCCACCGCGCCGTGCTGACGTTTCCGGTTGAACTGCTCGATGGGACCATAGGCACCCTCCTCCACATGAGCTTCGGGATGGCGGGATTAAGGTACGGGGTTCGCCTCACGAACCTCGCGATCCCGGATGGGGCTCTCGCCAGGATGGCCGGCCCCCGTTTCGGATCGCCGGGACTTCGCGCACTGCTTGAAGTCCCGGCGCGGCCCTTAGTCTGCGCCGTGCTGAAACCACTCGGCTGGTCTCCGCAGGCTCTCGCTGACCTGGCTTACGACTTTGCACTCGGCGAAGTGGATCTCATTAAGGACGACCAAAGTCTGGGCGATCACCCCTTCTGCCCATTCGCGGAGCGTGTGACCCGCTGCGCCGAATCCATTGCCAGGGCATCCAGACAAACCGGTAAACGCTGTCTCTATGCTCCTCACCTGTCGGGCCCCTGGCCCACGCTCCTCGACCGGGCCTCCCTTGCGCAACACGCCGGCGCCGGCGCGCTGCTTCTGTGTCCCGGGCTGGTCGGCTTTGACACCCTCAGCTCAATGGCCCGCCTCCCATTCCCGTCACTCCCGTTGCTCGCGCATCCGGACTTTCAAGGGAGTCATTACGTCAATCCGGCCAGCGGCATCGCCCCGACAGTGCTCTTCGGTCTTTTCCCTCGATTGGCCGGCGCCGATATCTCGATTTACCCCACCTTCGGATTGGATTTCCCTGTCTCAGAGGAGGATTGCCGCAACATTGGACGCGCCTGCCGAAGCCGTTTAGGCCCCTGTCCCCCGATCTTTCCCTCCGCCGCCGGTAGGATGGGCGCGTCACGAATCGATGAGATGCTCGCACTCTACGGAACGGACGTGCTCTTCGTGCTTGGCAGCGACCTCCGTCGCGATCCGACTCGCATCCGAACAGCCTGCCAGGAATTCATTCGCTTGCTCGAGGCACGGGTCGTCTCTTAATTCGTCTCTCCACACGAACTCAAGGTTTACTCCATAACCTTCTAATATCACGCGCTATTTCAAGCTACAGACATACCCGCCCCACGTCACACAGCCCTGGACGTTTTTCCATCTCTCCTACAAAGCGATCAGGCGGCGACACAGGCTATCCCCTCGATTTTTCAAGTTTCCTATGCCGACCGCCGATACAGGCCATAGCCTGAAGTACGTACTGAATACAGTCGCCTCTGCCTGTCTTTGAGCAATCATGGCCACAGCCAACACCGACGATTCCAGAAAGCTCGACAAGTCTGGCGCACGAGCGGTCAGTCCGGAGCACCTTCGTGTGGGGATGTACGTTGACCTGAATTGCGGCTGGTTCAGACATCCCTTCCCGCGACGTTCGTTCAAACTGAGCTCTGCCAGTCAGATCGCCACGATTAAGGGGCTTGGTCTCACGACCGTCCTGATTTACCCGCGAGAATCAGATCCGGACCCGGAGACGGAGGGAACAGCGGACGAACCCGTTCCGACATCGACCGACACGGGCGAACCCGCGATGCACCCGGCTCCTGACGAGACTGCTACCGGGACCCATCCTGCCCCTATAGACGAAGAGCTTCCCACACATGGCGACTATCATCAGGCAGTCGAACTGGCCTCGGAAGCCTATCGCCAGATGCTCGGCACCAGCAAACAGATGATGGACGCGCTCACCAGCGGATCCGAGGAAGGCATGCGTTCTGCCGAGACCATGATTGGCGGCATCAGCACGTTATTGACCAATACCCAGGCCGCCGGCACCGTGGCCAGCGCGTTCGACCCTGAAGAGATCGGGAATGCGACCCTCCTCCATTCCTTGAACGTCGCGACCCTCTCGATGATGGTCGCCCAGCAATTTGGCATCGATCAGGACGCGCTGCAGATGATCGGCCTGGCCGGCCTGTTGCTCGACGTCGGGGAGCGGCGGATCCCGCGCCACATTTTAGCAACTCGCGCCCGCCGGTCTGAATCCGAGCATGTGAAGTACCAGCTGCACCCCTACCTCGGCGTGGAGATGCTGCGAGGATTCCCCGGCATTCCTGAAGAGGTGCTGGACGTCATCCGCAGCCACCATGAACGACTGGATGGTTCCGGATATCCCGAGAAACTGAAAGGGGACCAGATTTCATTTCCCACAAGAATCGTCAGCGCCGTCGACCACTACGACACCCTGGTCAACAGCCTCTACGCAGAGGAAGCACTTTCACCGGCCGAGGCGCTGGCGACCATGTACAAACACCAGAAGCAGCTGTTTTCGACCGAGGTGGTGGTAGCCATGATTCAGACGTTAGGCGTCTATCCCCCGGGAACCGTCGTCTCCTTGTCCGACGGCTCATTCGGCCTCGTCCTGAACATCAACTTTAAGAATCGCATGAAGCCTCTGGTGCTGATCTATCATCGACAGCCAGGCCAAGACTCTCACATCGTCGATCTGCTGCAAGACCCGGTTCTTACCATCCTCCGTGCCGTGCCACGTGAAGAGTTGCCCCGCCCCATTGTCGAATACTTCCGACTGAAACGGTGGACCGGCTATTTCATCCAATCCACCATGCGCACGGCCTGATGCACGCAAGCCGCCTCGTCTGATCACTGGCAGCAGCGCGGTGCAGTATGGTATTTCCCAAGCATGGCGCTGCCCCGTGTGCTCCTCATCATTCCCCCGCTCACGCAATTAAACACCCCGTATCCTGCAACGGCCTACTTGACCGGCTTCCTGCGATCCCGGGGGTACGCAGCGGAACAGGCCGACCTCGGTCTGGACATGATCCTGCGGCTGTTCTCACGGGCCGGACTCGAGGAAGCGTTTTGCCGCATCAAGGCAAGCAGGAGGCCGTGGCGCGGGGAGGTGCAGCAGTTCCTGGCGCTCGAGGACAGCTATCTCGCGACCATCGAACCGGTCATTGCCTTCCTTCAGGGGAAGGATCCGATGCTGGCTCCGCATCTCGGCCGCCCGGGATTTCTTCCGGAAGGCCCTCGCTTCGCCGCCGACTGGCGACCGGGATCGATCCCCTTCCCCGCATCTCCGGCCGACAGCGCCCGTCACCGCGCGACGCTGTATCTGGAAGATTTGACCGACCTCCTCCATGAAACCATCGCACCCCACCTGTTCTTGAATCGTTATGCTGAGCAGATCATGCAGGCGACCTCCTCATTCGATGGAATTGAACAGGCGCTGGCCGGGCCCCTCAGTTTCACGGATGAGCTCCTCATTGAAGCGCTCACGCCCCTCCTCGCCGACCGCTCGCCCGATGTGGTGGGTCTGACCGTGCCGTTTCCGGGTAATCTATTCGGCGCGTTGCGCATTGCACAGACGATCAAGGCGCAGCGGCCTGGGACTACCGTCGTCCTGGGCGGAGGTTATGTCAACACCGAACTCAGGCGGCTAAAAGACCCGCGCCTGTTCCGATACGTGGACTACGTCACGCTCGATGACGGCGAACGGCCCTTTCTGTGCCTGCTCGAATTTCTGGCGGGGGCACGGCCGCCGACCACCCTGTGCCGCACCTTTGTGCTGGCCGGCGGGGAGGTGCAATTTCGAAACGGCAATACCGAACCCGACATCCCCATGCATGAACTCGGCACGCCGACCTACAAGGGTCTCCCGTTGGGCCGTTACCTCTCGATCCTCGACAGCCTCAATCCGATGCACCGGCTCTGGTCGGAGGGCCACTGGAACAAACTGACCGTCGCGCACGGCTGTTACTGGAAACAATGCACGTTCTGCGATGTCGGGCTGAGCTACATTGCGCGCTATGAGATGACGCCCACCGACGTCCTGACCGGGCAGATCGAGGCCTTGATCCAAGAGACCGGGCAACGCGGGTTTCACTTCGTCGACGAAGCCGCGCCGCCGGCCGCCTTAAAAGCCCTGGCGCTTCGCCTCTTGGAAACGAATCAGACCATTTCCTGGTGGGGGAACATCCGCTTCGAGGAAGCCTTTTCACCGGACCTGGCGAGGCTTTTGGCGGCATCCGGCTGCATCGCGCTCACGGCAGGACTTGAGGCAGCCTCGGACCGTTTGCTCCGGCAGATGAAAAAGGGAATTACCGTGGACCAAACGGCCAGAGTCGCCGCGGCCTTCCGCCATGCCGGCATTCTGGTCCATGCCTACCTCATGTACGGATTGCCGGGGGAAACCATCGCCGATACGGTGGATTCTCTTGAACGTGTCCGGCAATTGTTTGCCGACAATCTGTTGCAGTCGGCATTCTGGCACCGCTTTACGGTCACCGCCCACAGCCCGGTGGGACTCAATCCCGCCGCGGACGGCATCACCATTCTCGGTCCGTCATTCGAAGGATTCGCCGAAAACGATCTCCGTCATGCCGACCCCAGCACGTCTTGCCCCCCGTGGCTTGGCGAAGGCCTTCGCACCGCCATTCTCAACTACATCGAGCAAGCCGGACTCACCGTGCCGGTGCGACAATGGTTTCCAGAAGCGGTGCAACCTCCTCGCGTCGCAAAAACCTGGCTGACCCGGGCGTTAGCCGACACGGTCCCCGAACCTCTGACCGCCGAGCGGCGGTGCGTCTGGATCGGTGGACGTCCGGTTGTGGCCGCAGAGGGCACCCTGCGCACCAAGATCATCCTGCCGACTCGCATGGAGGATTTTTCCATCAGCGTCTCCTCAGATCAGGTCGCGTGGCTCCTCGATCTGCTCCGGAATGCCAGTCCCTCACCGCACCGGACCGGCCGCGACTATCCCCGATTGGCCGAGGCGCGCGAGCGTTTTCCTCGAACCGGCGCACGCGGATTCGATCGCTTTGCCAAAACCGCTGCCTGGCACAATACTCGCCAAGCAGGACTGCTGCTGGTCTGAACCTGACCGGCGCCGCATTCACGCCAACAGCATCCTCTCCCCCGTCCACCTGTTAGTGGCATTGTGTTTCAGGCCCTCAGCAGCCGCGGCGTCACGCCGGCAGGGTGCCTGGCTACCATACGACAAGAGGGGTCGGCCTGGTGGCCGACTCCTCTTGCTCTGCCTCGACAATGGTAGGAGCTGCTGCCGTTACTTGTTGGGTTGCGGTGTCAGACGCAGATAGGGCTTCACCGACTTAAATCCTTTCGGGAACAGAGTCTTGGCTTCGGCATCGTTCACCGCCGGGGTGATGATGCAATCCTGGCCGTCCTTCCAATTCACCGGCGTCGCCACTTTATATTTGGCGGTCAATTGCAGGGAATCCACCACCCGCAGCAATTCATCGAAATTCCTGCCGCAGGACGCCGGATAGGTCAGCATCAGCTTGATCTTCTTGTCAGGGCCGATGACGAACACCGACCGCACCGTCATGCTGTCCAGCGAGTTCGGGTGAATCATATCGTACAAGTTGGCGACCTTCTTCTCGGGATCGGCGATGATCGGATAGGTCACCGTGCAGTTTTGCGTCTCATTGATGTCGTTCATCCAGCCGCGATGCGAATCGAGCGGGTCCACACTGATGGCCAGGATCTTCACGCCGCGCTTGTCGAATTCGCCCTTGATTCTGGCCATGTAACCCAATTCCGTCGTGCACACCGGGGTATAGTCCTTGGGGTGTGAAAACAAAATTCCCCACCCGTTCCCTAGCCATTCGTGGAAATTAATCGTCCCGTCGGTCGTTTCCGCTGTAAAATTCGGGGCATCGTCGCCCAATCGTAATCCCATGATTTCCTCCTCAACTATTCGGTCGAACGTGGTGAAGTAATCCGCACATGACTGCCGGCAATCAGGTAAGACTACCGTTTCTCAGCGGCGAGGCGCAAGCGGGAAGCGCCTCCAGCGCCGGCGCACCGGGGTGCCGGCACGCAGCGGCAGCCATGTCACCGATACTCCCCTCAAGTTTCGGCTCCTGGTTCCGATAAGGAACACGGGTGCCAAAGGAGCTTGCATGGATACCATGAAACCACGCGCGACCGGACTCAGGATCGCCAACGATCCCATGTACCGTCTCCTTCGCGAGGGTTGCATCAAGGAATTTAATGTCAAACGGGCGGCGGGCGAACCGGTGGACCTCACCCGTTGCGATCTGCGCGGGCTGGATTTGCGCGGATTGGAAGTCGACGGGTTGGATTTTAGCGAATGTTATTTCCGGCAGGCGGACCTGCGCGGCATCGATTTCCGCAAAGCCAAGCTAGAGGGCGCCAGCATCAATGCCGCAAAAATTTCCGGGGCGTATTTCCCGATCGACTTAACCGCCAGTGAGATCGAACTCTCACTTCTGCACGGCACGCGGATGCGGTACCAGCCCAAGCCCTAGCCTCCCCGGATCGGTCAGCTCCCCGTCAAACTCAAATGAACTTGAATCTGCGGCTTGTCCGAGGCCGCCAGTTCAGACTCGACCAAAAACACCCGCTCATCCGGCAAGTGGCCCTGTTCGACCAGATATTCGCGGATGGCTTTCGCGCGTTCTTGAGCCAGGGCTCGCAGATCAGAATCCTCCACCGTCATGGCCGGAAAGAGTTGCTGCCGCAGTTCGTCGGCCGTCAACACCCGCTCCACGCGTTTTCCTCCGGGAAGATCTTCCCGCTTCATCGGCTGCTTGCCCAACTTCTCCGCATAGAGGTCACTGAGCAGTTCGAACTCCCGCGAGGGAGAGGGCACGGCTTCCAAGTTCTTCGTGCCTCCGTGCGTGAACCGCCGTTGGACTTCGGCGGCGATCTTCTGCAGGGCAAGGGCCTGTCGATCCTTCGTTGGGTCAGCAATTCCCGTGACATCCACTCGTAGCGCCGGTCGCTCCTGTAAGGCCTTGGCAATCGACTCCAGTTTCCGTTGTTCCGCCGCCTCGAGGCCCTCGCTTCCCGCCTGAAACTCCACAAACTGTAAGTCTTCTCCGCCGCCCCCGACGAGTCCGCCCAAGGCCGAAAACGGAGAGGTGGCCACTTTGGTGAGCAGGTTCACCAAGGCGTTCAACACGACCCGCCCGTACCGGAAATCGGGTTCGTTCAAATCGCCTCGTACCGGCATATCGATATCGATCCGGCCCCGCCGGTCCTTCAACAGGCCCACGGCCAGGCGGACCGGTAACGTCGTCGCATCCGGGCTGTCGGTCTTGTCTCCGAACGTCAACTGATCGACCAGCAGCTTATTCTCCCCCACCAATTGCTTCTTGGAGATCTGATACATCAGATCCAGCGAGAGTTTCCCCTTCGTGATCGGATAGCCCACGAACTTGCCCGCATAAGGCGAGACCGGCGTCAAATCCACTCCCTGGAATACAAACGTCAGATGCGTAAACGTGTCTTCGCTCAGCGGGTTGATCTGCCCCTGGATCTTCAGCGGCGCGACCTCGTCCACCTTTCCGGCCAAGGCCACCTCTGCCTTGGCAATCTGCCGTGACGACAGGCCCTTGATCGTGCCTGTCAAATCCGTGATGCCGGTGGTCACGGTGGGGATAATCGATTCATCGATGAACGTCGCCGACAAGTTGGTCAACCGGACGGCGGCGATCTCAACCGGCGTGGGGGCTGCGGGCTTCTTGGGTGTATCCGGCGCGACCGGCTTCGATGCGGGAGCCGGAGCGGCATCGGACGGACGCAGCAGGCGCGAGAGATTGGTCGTCCCGTCCTTATCGGTGACGAGGCGGATCGCCGGATCTCGAAGCGCGATCTCGCCGATCTTGACCGTCGTCGGCGCTACATCCACTGCCATGTTGCTCAAGCTGAGGGCGGTCCATCCAAGAAACTCTTTCGATGAAACCCGGTCGGCCAGGTGAAGCTTATTGAGCCCGGCCTGGCCTTTGTACTGCATCATCGGCTCTGCGTCATGGCGGCTCCGATAGACGAGTTCTCCGTCCAAGGTGAATTCACCATCCAGGATCTGCAGTTGAACGAATGGATCGAGATACGGTTGGAACGGCCGTAGTTCGATATGATCCAGCTTGAGCGCCAGCGCGGCTTGCAGAGAGTCGAGACGGAGGGTGCCCTTGCTTTCCACCGTGCCCTGCTGATTGAGCCGGAAACCGGCCGTCACCGGCATCGCCCCCTGAAACGGCACCTGCACGTCGTTCATCGTCATATGCAGATCGTCGAGCGTGAGCTCGACCGGCGTCGCAAGACTTCGATCTTCAAACGCCACCTGAGTGTGTGCGATCTCCACCGCACGCACGGCCACCGTCCAGGGTTGTCCAGCTTCTGCCGCAGGCGGCTCCGGCCGGGCAGAGGCTTCCGTCGTGGCGGCAACCGGCGCAAAGAGCGATTGAAAGTTCACCACCCTATCCTGTCCAAGCCAGGCGCGAATCTCCGCGCCGGTCAAGGCGACGGTGCCGATTCCCAACTCGCGCTTCGACAGGTCCATGCTAATGCCATCGATCCCGAAAGAGGGCACGGTCAGCACCGGCTCGCGATTCCCTGCTTCAGACAGCCGGAAATCCGCCAGCTGTACCTTGCCCTCCATAATCTGCAGATTGACCGGCGCGAGGTGCGTATCGAAGTGATACCGGGCATCGACCAACAAGGTCCCGCTCAAGATATCGAATCGAAACCGGTCACGAAGGCTGGGCCAAAACGTATTCAACCTGACATGCGACAGGGAGATATGCCCGTCCGACTCCAAGGGATCGAGGTACAAGCTGCCTTCCCACGCCAGCACTTCGCCTTCCCCGAACTCCGCGGTGAAGGCATAGGCATTTTCCCCTCCACGCCGGCTGCTGAAGTTTCGTACCGAAATTTCAATGGGCACCACGTCAATCGTCACAGGCCTTTTCTTCGAGTCGTCCCGATACTCGATCACGCCGCGTTGAATGCTGAGCAAGCGAACCTCGACAGGCGGCATCTCCCCCTTGCTCGGTTGCTCCGCCGGCGGCGCAGGCCGGTTTGCCTCTTCGGAGGGGCGCGGAACCAGGCCGAGAAGATTGAGCTTCCCGTCTGCCTGCAGATGCACGAGACCGAACGGAAGGGTCAGACGGATTTCATCGAACAGGTATGCAGAACGGACGAGCGACGTCGCTTCAAAATCGACGAACAGTTCCTGAAACCCGAGCATGGGCGTGCGGTCCAGCTCCTGAATTTCGAATCCTGTGAGCCCCAGGGAAAAGGTAAACGGATTGAGTCGAACACCTTCAAGCGCCACGGGATGCCCTAACCGTTCGGATAGCGCAGGGATGCCGTAGGTCTTTACCGCATAGGGAACGACCAGAAAGCCCAACAGCGCATACAACGCCAACAGGCCACTTAGCACAACGAGCAGGATGCGATAGCGGGAGAGGAGCTTCATGGCAGGAACACAGCGGAAGGTGGTGCGCCCGGAAGGAGAAAGTTCGAACCTTCCGGCCCCAATAGATACCGAAAATTTGTTTAAAACGCTAGAGGAATGGAATCACCATCTTAAGGCCCATGCTTCCCTTTCCCAGACACCCTTCGCATGAGCGGTATAAAGGACTTGCAGGCGGCTCCGCCGCTGTCCGGGGTGTTCCAGATGGGTGCAAGCTCAGGCCGATCACAGCTCAAATCTGACAAACGAAGCCCGCCATTTTCCCTGCGCTTAACCTTCGAGGAACGGGCACGGCTTGAACAGGAAGCCGGGGACATGCCGCTTGGGGCATATATACGCTTCAAGGTGTTCGACCAACCGGTAGACGCCCGCCGTCCCAGACAAGTCAAGCGTCCGGTCAAGGACCATCAAGCCCTGGCCAACGTCCTAGGCGAACTCGGTAAAAGCCGGATTGCGAACAACCTTAACCAGCTCGCCAAAGCAGCAAATAGCGGTTCTTTGCCGGTTGACCAGGACGTGCACAGGGCGATTCTGGAATCCTGCGACTCCATCCGGGCGATGCGAAACCTGCTGCTCACAGCGCTTGGGTTAAAGCCAAAGAGCTATATCAGCGATGGAGGAGAGAATGCCGCCTAGCATTCTCTCCCCACGGCGCACAAATGAGTCCCAGCCGGTAATGCTGAGCTGCTTCGACTTCACGACCAACATGGCTATGCCATGGGCCGAGGCCGGGTATCTCTGTTACTGCGTCGATCTGCAACACGAGCCGGGCGAGAGACGGGTCGGAAACATCGTGCGTGTCGGAGCAAACATGATGGACTGGTTGCCGCCACCTGCTTCCATTGTGTTTGCGGCGTTCTTCCCGCCTTGCACAGACATTGCCGTGAGCGGTGCGCGTTGGTTTCGGGACAAAGGGCTTGGCCGATTAATCGGCGCATTGCAGCTCTTTAAGCGAAGTGTCGATCTCGCCGAACTTATCGGCGCACCGTATTTCATCGAAAATCCGGTCAGCACGGTCAGCACCTATTGGCGCAAGCCGGATCAGGTCTTTGATCCCTGCGACTACGGCGACCCCTATACGAAAAAAACATGCCTCTGGACTGGTGGTGGCTTTCAGATGCCGCAGAAGAACCGGGTCCATCCATACGAAGGCAGCAAGATGCACCTGCTTCCGCCTTCGGGAGACAGGGCGAATCTGAGAAGCGCTACGCCCCATGGGTTCGCGCGAGCGGTTTTCCGCGAGAACGCGCCGTTCATGATGACGCCTGCCAACGACAATGTGCATGGGGAAAGAGTCGGGCGTCGTGATATTAAAGGGTAGCCAACGGGGCGGCGGGAAGCAGCTCGCAGCCCATCTGATGAAAGTGGAGGACAATGAGCATGTCCATATCCACGAGCTGCGCGGTTTCCTGGCTGACAATCTCCACTCCGCCTTGCATGAAGCCTATGCGGTGAGCCGTGGCACCCGAGCCAAGCAATTCCTGTTCTCTTTAAGCCTCAACCCGCCGCCAAACGAAAAAGTCTCGGTCGATGAATTTGAGGCGGCGATCAAGACCATCGAACTCAAACTCGGTCTCCATAACCAGCCCCGCGCCATTGTGTTTCACGAAAAGGAAGGCCGACGACACGCGCATGTTGTGTGGTCTCGGATCGATTGCGAGCAGATGAAGGCCATCAATCTCCCCTTCTACAAGACGAAACTGCGCGATGTTTCCCGTGAACTGTTCTACGAACACGGCTGGAAGATGCCGCAAGGTCTGCTGGATGGTAATAACCGGAACCCGCTGAATTATTCCCTGCGCGAATGGCAGCAAGCCAAACGCCAGGGCGAAGACCCCAAAGCTCTTCAAAGAATGTTTCAAAACTGCTGGGCCGTCTCGGATAACCGGTCTTCGTTTGAACAAGCCTTGCATGGCTATGGCCTGTATCTGGCCAAAGGGGATCGGCGGGGTTATGTGGCCATCGATTATCGCGGGGAAGTTTATTCCTTATCCCGCTGGCTAAAAGTTAAAACGAATGCGCTTAAAGAACGCCTGTGCGCTGCTGAGAACCTTCCTGGCACTCATGAAGTAAAAGCGAGGATTGCCGAGCGCATGACCGACAGGCTGAAAAATTATATGCATGAAGCTCAAGCCCGGCTTGAACAACAGGTCCAACCCTTCATTCAAAAGAAGCGCAGCCTGCAACATCAGCATCAAAACGAGCGCAGCCAGTTACAACAGAAGCAGGAAAAGCGCTGGCAGCAGGAATCCCTTGAGCGTTCACAAAGGCTGCCGAAGGGCTTCAAGGGGATTTGGTTTCGGATTACCGGCAAGTATTCCAAAATCCGGGAACAAAACGAACGAGAAACGGAAAACTGCCGTATCCGCGACCGAGGCGAAATGCAGTCGCTCATAGACCAACAGCTTACTCATCGTCAGAAACTGCAACAGCAAATTCAGCCGATTGTTGAGGATCACAAACAGAGAGTTCAGGACCTAAGGCAGGAGATCGCCAAATACATAGAGATGGGCGGAACACCTCCCAAAGCGCCTCAGGACGCATTTACGCCACGTCAAAAGCATCGCGGTATCAATTACACACCGGAACTCTAGCGTGCATCTTCTATTCGTCCACGTTGATATGAATAGCTCCAGTGCCAATCGTCTTGCCTAGTTCAACCCATCCTCCTCGTTCCCTATTTCCATTTATTTTTTATCGACCGCCGACCATCCAGAGCTTTCGCCTGTGATGATCTGTGTCCGGGGCCAGAAAGGCTCCGGTGGTCGGGGCCTCCAACAACGGAGGAAACGATGAAACTCATCACCCGATTTGAATTGGCATCACGCAGCACAAATGAGCTGCATACGCTTTACCGCGACACCTTCAACGCGCTTTGCGGTTGCAGGCCGCATAGCGCCGAGCAACGGACGTGTCTTGCCTCGCTCAAGAATCTCGAAGACGAGATTACGTCGCGGGTGTGACGGTCAACCTTTCCACCACCACGAGTCGTAAAAAACATTGTAGCCGCTGCGCAATGCTCCACGGGCTATCAGAGTGAAGACGAGGTCATTTGCCTTTTCACCTACTTCGAATAAGTAGCAAGCAGTATGCGGTAAGGGATCACGTATCACGAATTTCTCAAGCTCATCAAGGTCGGTTAGTTCAAGCTTCAACAGAGTGCCGGTGAACAATACCGTTCCGCCCTTCCGTTTATAGAGAGCTTCCATCCACCCGTGCAGATTGGAATGGTTTCTCCAATAGGCGATCTTAACGGCGTCGTCCGGCGTCACGAAGCCGGATTGCGGCACTGGCTGCTTAGTTTTGTAAACGTACATTTCAAGTCCCATTCTTTTTCTCCTCTTGGGTTTTATCGATGCGGAGAAAAGGGCCGGTCGGCCCAGGCGGGCGATCACCACAGGGAAACGGGCAACACGGGAGCCCGGATTGATCCGGGCGAAGGGAGCGGGCCGCCCGTTGATCGAACGACGCGAACGGCTAAGTTCGGAGCAGGATGGATAAAACCCGGAGGGGGAATCGAAATGGGCTATGAGGTTGATGAAAAAGGCAGGTTTTAGAAGTTTGCAAGCTTGAGAAGCTGTTCCTGCTCTATCCCGAGGTCAAATTTGCTGACGCCGGTGTTACAAGTACGGACGGTTTAGCTAGCCTGAAGGGCAGTCATCAAGGCTTGAATGGTCAACGGCGCATTTCCTTCTGAGCGGTTGTTGACAATCACGTAGGCGCGACGCTTTTCTTCCATCCCTTTCTTGACCAGATCAACAGTGTCTCGCCGCATCCCAGGAAGCTCCCCTACAATCTCGTTGTAGGGTTCGGCCCGCTTCTTTGCTGCCTCGTAGGACATCTTCAAAGGTGTGAGGAGTCGCAGAACAGTAAACGGCGCGGTGAATGAAGCCATGCGTTGATGCTGTTCATTCAACGGCGGCATGTAGGACCAGTGATTATAGACATGGGCCACCCCATGCCGCTCCAACACCTGACGATACTCAGCGCCGACGAGTCCCGCGTTCCGAATCTCGACCGCGTACATGAAGTCTTTCGGTAATTGGCCGAAGAATCTATCAAGTCGGGAACAGAACTCTTCGCTCGACATGCCATGCCGTTGGAACTCGAATAGAAACGGCCCTGTATGAGGCTCGAACTTCGCTTCGCGATACGGCGTCAGCACAAGATCATTGAAGAGCTTCGCATTCAGGAAATTTGGATTGGGTTGGCCAGCTTTGGAGCCGTAACGCGGTTGCTTCGCGTAGCTCGGAATGGTGAGTTCTTCCCAGACCTTGAAGCACATCTCGAAGTCTTCGGGAATCTGGTTCAGATACTTGCGGAGTTGGTTGGGTGTCGGCGGGCGGTAGAACGTCGCGTCGTTGCCGACCGTGCGAAAGCAGGGCTCGCCGTTATAGAGATATTGGCAATACTCGCCTAAGCATTCCCGTGCAAACGTCGTCTTGGCGTATTGCTTCAGATAGACCTGGCCTTGCCAGCCTTCATAGGTCCAGGTGGAAGTTCCAAATCTAACGAGCGGTGAGAGTGGCATGGCGGGAGAGTTTACGGCTGTGCGTTCATTTCCTCAAGAGCCTCGCTCGGGGCCTGGATTTCAGCGGCGCTCAGAAGCCTGAGGGTTCTCACCGTGACCGTCACCGTCGAGAACTGCTCTTCTACAAGGCCGGTGATGATATAGGCCTGGTTCGTGGCCAAGAGATGGCAGTATTGCCGGTAGGTTTGAGGAAACACGGTCGCATCGTACATTCCCGTCTGATCCTCCAAGGTCATAAACTCCATCGGCTCACCTTTCTTCGTGGAAACAATCTTCTCAGTGAGAAGCCAGCCGATGAGCGTCACTTCTTTCCCAATGTACAGGGCCAGGTCATTCGCCAGAATGTAGCGAATGTCTTTGTATGCTTCACGAAACACATCAAGGGGATGACACTGTAAGGGGAACCCAAAGAGCGCCAGCTCATGGGCTAATGATTTCTGAAACGAATAGGCCGCTGGAATCGGCACATAGCTGGGCGGCGTCGAAACCTGTAATGCCAGGAGCCGCCAGAGCAAGGCCGGTCTCGTCAGTTCTCCGGCAATAGAATCCAGACACCCGGCCTTGATGAGCAGTTTCGCTTGGGCTAAATCCGGTTTTACACGAGTCACGAAATCCGAGAGCGACCGATAGGGCCCATGTTCCTCCCGTTCGGCGATGAGCCGCTTCACCAGGTCTTCCTGAAGGCCCTTGATCTGCATGAAGCCGACACGAACAGCGTTGCCAGCTCCGGTGTAGGTCCAGATACTCGCGTTAATATCCGGGGGAAGCATCGTCAACCCCATCCGTCTCCCTTCCGAGAGATAGGCGAAGGCGGAGTAGTACCCGCCTTGATTGCTCACGACCGCAGCGATGAATTCTGCCGGATAGTGAGCCCGAAGATAGGCGGACTTGAATGACACTTGCGCATAGCTCGCCGAATGGGGTTTACAAAAGCTGTATCCGGCGAAACTCATCATCATGGCCCAAATCGCATCGATGACGTGGAGTGTTACTCCTCGGGCCAAAGCACCCTTGTAGAATTGGCGCTGATAGTCGCGAAGCTGACGGGCCTTGTGTTTCTTGCTCAACACCTTTCTGAGCTGGTCGCCGTCTTCGACTGAAAACCCGCCCAGCGCTACCGCGACCTTCATCACGTCTTCCTGGTAGACCATGATGCCGTGCGTTTCAGCCAGCACTTCATCCAGCACGGGATGAGGTGAGGTATACCGTTTCCCATGCGCCCGCCGCACGAATTCTTCGGTGAAGGTGTTTGCTGCTGGACGGATGAGCGAGGATACAACGACCAGATATTCAAAGACATCGGCCACGGCGCGTCGATCCGGCGGCATCCCGGCCCAGAGTTTCTTGAGCAGGAGCCGTGTTGCCGGAGATTCCACATAGAAGCACCCCATCGTCTCTCCTCGCCGGATCAGCTCATTCGTGTTCGGATCGGTGAGCGGGTCCCACGTCGCGTAGTCGATTGCACGCCCGGTGTTCTGCTTGATCGCAGCCAGGGCATCGCGAATGACCGCCAGCGACCGATTGCCCAGGAGGTCAATCTTCACCAGTCCCGCATCCTCGGTCTGGTCTTTCTCCCATTGGATCACCGGCAAGCCCGAGGCCGATATTTCGACCGGGACATAGCGCCGGATTTCATCCGGGACCAGCACGACGCCGCCGGGATGAAGCCCGAGGTTGCGGAAATGCCCTTCAAGCTGCACCGACCAGTAAAGAATGTCCGGCCATGGAGACCTGAGCCGCAAGGCTGAGCAGACTTCTCCCGCCCAACTCTTGACGTTCATGCCTGGGCGAACTTCAACGAAGTCAGCCCGCCGATGAAGGTAATTGAGCGCCTTGCCGATCTCCCCTGCCGACAGGCCATGGACCTTGGCGATCTCGCGAAGCGCCGCCCGCGTGGCAAGCGTGTTCTGATTGGCGACCATGGCGGCCTGTCGGTGCCCATAGTGCTTGAAGACCCATTCAAGAATGGCGGGACGTTCATCCCAGGGAAAATCAATGTCGATGTCCGGGGGATCGTGCCGCCCTGGATTGAGGAACCGCTCAAACATGAGATGATGCCTGATCGGATCGACATGGGTGATGCCGAGACAATAAGACACGATTGAGGCTGCCGCAGAGCCGCGCCCGCAGGTTCGCGGCGCTTGCCGAACGATTTCATCGACCACGAGAAAATAATCGGCGTAACCTTTCTCGCGAATGACCGCCAATTCTTTCTCAATACGTTGGATGACGGCTGGAGACAGGGTGCCGTAGCGCCACTGCGCTCCTTCATAGGTCTTGTGTCGCAAAGTTTCAAAGGCTGCTTCCGACGAAAAATGCCGGAAGGAGGGAAATATCGTTTGTTTGAAGTCCCAATCGGTAAAGCAGGACTCGGCGATACGTTCGGTATTTGTCAATGCCTCTGGCACATGAGGAAACGAGCGAGCGAGCTGCGTTTCCGGCATCAGCCATTGTGATGGAGAACAGCATTGATCCGTCCTCAAGCGGGACAGCGTTGTGTTTTCGGCAATGGCCCGTAAAAGCCGGTGCGCGTGATAGTCAGACGGAACCAGGAAATGCGCTCGGCTGGTGGCGACAGGAGGAAACCCATGAGCCCGGCTGAAGGCGACCGCTTCAACGAGTGCCGGTCCCGGCGTGAGTTCGGCATACAGGTCCTCTCTCGATTCTTCCTGCCATGCACTCAGGGCGCTTTGAGTATCAGACAGAATGATTAACCCCGTGCGATGCTGTGCAACGGTCTTGATGAAGTCGAACGACTCATCACAATGCCGCGCGGAAAGAATCCGGCACAGGTTGGCATAGCCGTATGGTGTTTTCGCTAGAAGCACGGCCCGGTGTGGACCATGGACCAGCTCGGTTCCTAAAATCGGCTTCAGTCCCGTCTCACGGGCGGCTTCAAGAAAGTGAATGGCTCCATAGAGACCGTTGGTATCGCTCAAGGCGAGATACTGTCCTCCTTGTGTTCGTGCTGCCTGACAAAGCATTTCCAATGTCGGAATGCCCGACATGGGTGAATAGGATGAATGCGTATGCAGATGCGCGAAGGACATTCAAGACCGTCCATAGCGAATGGCCTGCTCACCAAATCGCGTTTTCAGGGTATCGAGGGCGACGGCGAGCTTCTGGGCTCGCTCTCGTCGTCGGTGATCTGGCGTCCGTTCCTCAAAGAGCAATCCTTGCTCAGCATAAGCAGTCAGGCCGGACACGCTGAGCGTAAGCGCCCTTAGCCGGATGCGACGGCGCATAGCTTTGAAGAAGAGCGATACAACTATCTGTGAGAGGTCACACTCCCAACAGGTCTCCGGCTGAATCCGCTCGTGCCTGGTCACTTCGATGTGATCGCTGTAGCGAATGGCGAGGGTCAGGCGTCCACAGACACGGCGCTGAGTGCGCAAGGTCCGGCAGAGCCGCTGCAAGGCGTCGAGGCTTCGCCCGATCAGCACCGGATCATCGATTTCATCCGGCTCGAAGAGAACTGTTTCTTTCAACGTCGGCTGAACAGTCGGCGGAAGGACCGGTACGGAGTCGATCCCCTGCGCCCACCGCGAGAGTGAGCCAGCATAGTCCCCGAAGGCCACTTCCAGTGCATCCAGCGGGCTTCCTGCCACATCCCCCAGCGTGCAGAGGTTGAGATCGTCGAGGAGGTGAACCACCTTCCGCATGCAGGCACGCTGCAGCCCCGGCAGTGTGCCGACCGGAAGCGGAGACATGAAGACTTCTTCCGAGCCAGGCCGGACATCATAGAGTTCCGATGGCTCAATCAGCGTCGCCGCTGTTTGAGCAATGAGTTTGTTACTCCCGACTCCCGCCACCCCGTCAAGCCGATACTGTTCAAGAACTTCCTGTTGCACCCTGGCCGCGACATCGTAGGCCGGGCCGAAGAGCCGTCCGGTTCCGGTGACATCCATGAGAAAGGAGCCCGGCTGGGGCAGTTCCCATACGGGCGCATACCGAGCGACCACCCGGAGCAGTGATTCATCCGCCGAACGCACCCGAGCGGGGTTCGGAGCCAGCACCTGGAGAGAAGGACAAATGCGCCGGGCACGGTCCACCGACATACCGACCGCAAGACCCGCCTGCATGGCTTCGGAAGAAACCTCTCGAATCAGGGCACGAGCCGTATTCAGGGGAGCAATGGCTACCGGTCTGGTTCTGAGGCGAGGTTCATTCAGTTGTGCCAACGCAACTTCAACGGCAGGAATGGCAAAACAGACAATCTGGCGGTCCATGAGACTTCACTCACTCTCGTCTCACTTCCTGAGATGACGGATGACCCCGACGACGATTCCTTCGATATGAAATGCGTCCGTGGGTTGAACAACAATTGGCTGCATGGCTTCATTGGCCGGATGAAGTTCCACGGTTCCGGCTTTCCGCTGGTAGGTCTTGATCGTCGCTTCGCCGTTCACCAGGGCAATGACGGTCTGCCCGTTCCGGGCGGTCGCCTGCTTTTGCACCACGACGACATCCCCCGGCAGAATGCCTTCGTCCCGCATGGAGCTTCCGTTCACGCGTAAGGCGAAGGTATCGCCCCGACCGATCATGCTCTTGGGAACCTCAACACGTTCGGTTTGCGGGAAGGGTTCGATAGGCGCACCAGCGGCCACCACCCCCGACAACTCCACATGGGTGGTCGCCAGGGACTGCAGCGCCAGTTCCGCCATGCCGGGGATGCGGCGGCTTCCATCCTCGTAGCGAATGATGGAGCGGCGCGTGGTCTTCATGGCGACGGCGAGTCCTTCCTGGGTCAGATTAAGGAGCTGCCGGGCCTGCCGAAACTCTGTATGTCGCATGTGACCAATGGTCACATACCCAAGAGAAACTGTCAAGGGACGTGCGGGCAGTGATTTTTTTGGAGCACCCCTTGACTTTATCCTATATATCCATTATTCTAGAAATATGGATAATAACCAAGCTACCGCCGCTTTTGACGCTCTTTCCCAGGATACCCGCCTGCGCGTGTTCCGCCTGCTGGTGGAATATGGACAGGAAGGTGCGCCTGCCGGAGTACTGAGCGAAACGCTCGGCATTCCCCAAAACACCCTGTCCTTCCATCTATCCCATATGAATCATGCGGGTTTGGTTCAGTCGCGGCGGGAAGGACGCTCCATCATTTACACGGCGAATTTCGAGTTTTTCACCGACCTCATCCGCTACATGGTGAAAGATTGCTGCCGCATGGAGTTCGCCAGCATCCGGGAAGATACCCAGCGAGGATGTTCTGTTATCGAAATGCCAACGTGCTGTCCACCAAAGAGAAAGGAAAAACCATGAAACGCTTACACATCCATGTCGGAGTCGAAAACATCGAGCAAGCCATTCCCTTTTACAGTGCTCTTTTCGGTGCTCAGCCAGTCAAAACCAAAACCGACTATGCGAAGTGGCTACTCGATGACCCGCGCGTGAATTTTGCCGTTTCGACCCGTCCCAGCAAGAAGGGCGTTGACCATCTTGGCATTCAGGTTGATGACCATAGCGAGTTGGAGGAACTGCGCGGACGGATAACAAGCGCCGCCCTGCCAGCCTTTGATGAAGGGGAAACCGTCTGTTGCTATGCCAAGTCCGACAAAACATGGGTGCAAGACCCGGCGGGTGTGGCATGGGAAACCTACCGGACAATGGAAGATGCCGAAATTTATGGAAAGAATTCGGTCATGAGCGAAAGTGCCTGTTGCACCCCGGAAACAAAAGGAACACCTAATTGCTGCGAGCCTTCGGAAGCAACTGCCGGGTGTTGTAGTTGATAAGGGAAGGATTATTCTATGGATACCGCAGTTGCAACAACTCTTCCGTTCAAGGCCAGTGAGAAACGGCTGAATCTGTTTGAACGCTATCTCACTGTGTGGGTTGGCCTCTGCATGGTGGCCGGGTTACTACTCGGCCACTCGGCTCCGGCAGCGGTAGAACTCCTGCGTAGTATGGAGTTCGGGCAAGGCAGCCACGTCAATTTTCCGATTGCCATGCTCATCTGGCTGATGATTATCCCGATGATGATGAAGGTGGATTTTGCGGCGGTGCGCGATGTCGGCACGCGACCACGCGGCTTGCTCGTGACGCTGTTTGTGAACTGGATAGTCAAACCCTTCTCGATGGCGTTTTTAGCATGGCTGTTCTTCCGTTTCGTGTTTTCGGCGTGGATTACAGCTGCCGATGCCGACCAATATATTGCCGGGGCTATCATCCTCGCAGCGGCTCCCTGTACTGCGATGGTGTTTGTATGGAGTTATCTCACCGACGGCGATCCAGCCTATACGCTGGTGCAAGTGTCGGTGAATGACCTCATCATGCTGGTGCTGTTTGCGCCGCTGGTGGGGTTTCTAGTGAGTGGCGCGTCCTCGCTGCACGTTCCCTATGAGGTTCTTCTTTACTCGGTTCTGGCTTTTATCGTGATTCCCTTAACCATCGGTGTGCTGCTCAGGCAATGGTTCATCCGCAACCACAGCAAGGCATGGTTTGAAGATACTCTCCTCCCTCGCTTTGCTCCTGTAACCATCATTGCGCTGCTTGCGACGCTGGTTCTTATCTTCGCGTTTCAGGCGGAGAACATTAGCGGCAAAACGTGGCATGTGGCATTGATTGCTATCCCGCTGCTGTTGCAGGTCTATTTCAATGCGTCGCTGACTTATGGCCTGATGAAATTTCTGAATGTTCCTTATTCGGTGGCCGCACCCGGCGCCCTCATCGGAGCCAGTAATTTCTTTGAACTGGCAGTAGCAACCGCGATCGCGCTCTTTGGCGCGGAATCCGGTGCCGCCTTAGTGACTGTCGTGGGTGTCTTGGTTGAAGTTCCGGTGATGCTGTCGGTGTGTGCGGTGTGCAACAAAACACAAGGCTGGTTTCAGCCGGAGGTGGCGCGATGAAACAGAAAGTGCTCTTCCTCTGTACCGGAAATTCCTGCCGCAGCCAGATGGCCGAAGGGTGGCTCCGCAATTTAGCCGGAGACCGCTTCGAGGTGGTGAGTGCCGGAACCCATCCCGTTGGGCTGAACCCCTATGCCGTGACCGTCATGGGAGAAGCGGGCGTGGATATTTCCAACCATGTCTCGGAACGGGTTGACCCCTATTTAGAGCAACGTTTTGATTATGTGATTACGGTCTGCGACCATGCACAGGAAGCCTGCCCGGTTTTCCCCTGCGCAGCTTCTAAGCTGCATTGGAATTTTGACGACCCGGCAAAAGCGACCGGAACCTACGAGCAGCAGTTAATTGTGTTTCGGAAAACCCGCGATGAAATAGCCGACCGGGTTCGCCAGTTTCTTGCCGCAGAAAATTCATAAACTTTCTGCTAGAACTCCCCCTGCCGACGCGCTCGACTTACTTTCTAGCTCATGAGAATACAACGAAGGGAGGAGTCCGTGCTTCTTGCACAATCGGTCGGACTATTTCTTTTCGCAGGCCTCTGCGAAATTGGCGGTGGGTATCTCATTTGGCAATGGTGGAGAAACGGGGCACATTGGGGCACCGGCATCATAGGAGCTGTTGTGCTCATTCTCTATGGAATCGTCCCAACATATCAGGTCGAACAGTTTGGTCGCGTTTATGCGGCGTACGGAGGATGGTTTGTGGTGCTATCCATTCTATGGGGCTGGGGAATAGATAATACAATGCCTGATGTTTACGATTTGGTCGGCGGCTTGATTTGTCTCATCGGTGTTGCGGTTATCATGTATGCGCCACGGTGACGCATCCTGACTGTTCGCATGGCCTAGCCAGTCTGCCGTTGCATCTGGACTGGTGGGCATTTCACAGAGCCATAGGAACAAAACACGCAACAGTCTCCGGCTTTCGGTCGCAGCAGCGTTTGGCATTGCGGGCATTTGTAAAAAAACAGGCACGCATCAGTCGGCATCGTCTCCTCTGCGGTGTGCTGACAGTGCGGGCACGTAAGAACCGATTGAAGCGCTATTTCTGACATGTCACTCCTTTTCCACCGCTGACGGATAACCGGCATCAGTTGTCGCCTTTACAAGCATCTCCGGCTTAACCTTTTCGGGGTCGAACACCACACTTGCGCTCTTCTTAGACAAATCCACTGTAACGCCGTTCACTCCCGGCACTTTTTTGAGCGCCTTTTTAACAGTGATGGGGCAAAGCTCGCACGTCATGTTCTTCACAGCGAGCGTATCTGTTTCAGATGAGGCCGACACCGCCACATCAGTCCAACACGCAACGACAATCGCACACAACATCATCATCATGACTTGTCGCACGGGATTCCTTTCAATAAAAGACCGGGGCTAACCACGGTACCGCCACCAGAACAAGGAGCAACGCCGTGACAATCCAGAAAACACGCCGCTGACGCTTCACTATGCGCGGGTCATCGCAGAGCGTACCCACCGCGCAATTCTTCGGCATCAAATACAGGTTCCGAAACGACAGGCCGAGGAACAGCAGCATCAATACGATGAACACCGGACGAAATGGTTCCAGCGTGGTCAGCGTGCTAATCCATGCGCCACCGATACCGAGCGCGAGGAGCACGAGCGGCGCGACACAACAGACAGACGCACCCACGGCAGCCAGTGCGCCCGCGATAAGCGTTCCGTTTCCATTCTTTGCAGTCATGCGCTCTTCTCCAAACCTCTTCCTGTTGATTCAGTCTAAACCCCGTACTAAGGTACGGAATCAAGAGGAACTTTGCATGGATAAAGAACTGACAATAGGCAGGGTGGCGAAGCTCGCCGGGGTTAATGTCGAGACAGTCCGCTATTATCAGCGCCGGGGGCTTGTTGCCGAGCCGGAGAAGCCCCACATGGGCTATCGGCGGTATCCGCCAGATACCGTGTATCACATTCACTTTATTAAGCGTGCCCAGGCTCTCGGCTTCACCCTGAAAGAAGTGGAAACTCTCTTAAGCTTGGATGAAGCTCGTGCCTGCGGCAAAACCCGATCTCTTGCCGTCCGTAAGATGGGCATGATTGAAGAGAAACTGGCGGGACTTACGGCAATGCGGAAAGTTCTCGCTAAACTCGTCAGACAATGCGATGCCGGAAAGCCCAGAAAAGGATGCCCGATTATTCTAGCCCTCACACAGGAATCTCCCTCTTAGCCACTCCTCCTGGCATTAGACCAATTCTCTTAAAACATCTTTCATTGGGCGTACCGAGAGCGGGCCTTTGAGTTAAATTGTCAGCCCTTCCATCATGTGAGTTGTGGGAGTTGCTTCGGAACAAGATGGGAAGTCTTTACGGTCTCTGAGAGATAGTGCAGCTGCATCATTCCCGCATCCGAAAAGTAAGGCCGTCCTCTTTTAAGAACTATGCATGCCTGCCGGTCTATGTGGCGCTGGAGCAGCGCCAAAGCCTACCGATCGCCATCCAACCGCGATAAGGTTGGGGCGCATCCAAACCGCAGGGGTGATCGATGGGGGGTACAGGGGGAGACCCGAAGGCTCCCCCTGGTCGAGGGTTCCACAGGGGAGCGAAGTCCCCCTGGTCATGGGGGGGGTATGGGGGAGCACGAAGGCTCTCCCCCTCCGTGATGCCCAGGGCGTCACGGGTGCAGGCAAGACCGCCCAGGGATTGCCTGCCGCCGCCGGGGCGTCAGCGGAGGCGGTTCGCGGGGGGAGCGGCCTAGCTCACCCAACCGGCGGGGGAAGGCTCGATGCCTGAATGCGCCGGTATGCAGGGGGATGCAACGGGGGCGGCACGCTCCCCTTGCCAAGATTGTCGCAGTAGGCACGCGAAATTTTATTTCGCGTGTACTACCAGACACATCTTGCGGTCATCCGTGAACATGCCATTGAGCCTTGCTCTCTGGAATGACACGGCTGCTAGCGGACGCCGCTCGTTCCGACCGGCGAAGTCATGAGGAATGCATGGCTGCCGATGCAATCAAAGGCTTTTGATATAAGTGGCCTAGGCAAGACACTTACGCACGGCCTTAGACGAGAAAAAGCCTTTGTTTTTCAAATTGCGAAACCAACTCCGGGCATAGGTTTTGAGTTCAGCTTTGAGACGAACATTGACATCACTGGTACTCTTCTCAATGTCGCGGTAGACTAACTGATTCACCCCCACATAGTCATTGCGGAAGGTTACCGGCTCGGCGGTATGCAGATCATTCGATACATCGACTCGGAAGATTATTTCCGGGTCAACCATGAGATCACCGTTTTGGGTGCCGGTATGAGCCATGGCGATTAGCGAATGTCCTTCGGCAGTAGTGCCGATACGTTCGATGGAGAGAGGCATCCATCCTTCCACGACTAGCTCGATTGCTTTGTCACCGTCCAATAATGTTTCAAGATGTTTTGCAAAAGACTCATAGGTTTTCATGAGACAATCATAGCAAAACAAAGAGGGTGGCCGCGAGGCCACCCTCTGGTTTGATTAGCGATTCTTGCGCATCCAGGCCTTGGCCTCATCGGCGCAATCCATAAGGTCCGTCAGGTCATGGTCAAGGTAGGAATGGCCGTTTTGCCATTGCTCGGATTTGTCCTTGTAGGGCCTGGAGAAGGTCACCGTAAGGAATGAACCTTTCTCCGAAGTTTGCTTCCAGATGGAAGCCCGGACCGATCCGACGCGGATGTGGTGGAGGGGTTTTTGTTTAGTTGCCATGATGTGTTCTCCTTTCTTGGTTGTTGAACATTGGCTTCTCACCCACGCACGGAAGCCAATTTCAACGACCGGGAGAACGCAGCGGCAACGATGGCGTCACGGCCCCCAAGCAGCGCAAATGAACAGCTCCGCTGGCATGCGGCGATGCAGGCCGTACGGCAGAGCAATCCCCTCCAACTCCGTCAAACAACGGAACGGGCCATCGTGCAAACTGAGAAAAGGTGCAACCCCGCGCCCTCCAGTCCGACAAATGCGTGTCTTGCAAATAGGCTCGTACCGGAGACTGAAGGCGGATCATCCAACCTTGCGCCGCCCAAGGCCTCAAGCGCCTCCTAACGAGCGATCAAACCAGAGGGCTTCAGACCGGCTACCAGGTAATTTAAGGAAGGAGCAATGAGAGCATCAGAGTGAAACGAGGCCGCCATCAGGCGGCCTCCTGTGAAGCAGGTTGCAACTTGTGAAGAAAATCGGCGGCTCGCTGCGCATGGGCGGCGGCGCGAAAGATGGCCCGCTTGTCGTTCTGCAAGACTTTGAGCCAGTGCGCGATGTAGGACGCATGATCTTCACGCGGTTGTAATGCCAGTTCAAGATCGGCGCACAGGAAGGCCGCGCCAAGCTCGGCCACGAGTTCTTCCTCGGCATAGCCTTCATCACCCCATTGCTTGCGGCCAAGATCGCGATTGACGCGTGAAGGATGCTTGGTCCAGTGCGTGGACTCATGAGCCAGCGTAGCGTAATAGCTTTCGGCAGCGTCAAAGGCCTCGAACGGCGGCATGCGGATGTAATCAGATTGCTGCGCGTAGTAGGCCTGTGTCCCGCCGTGCCGAATATCCGCGTTCAAAGCGGCAAAGAACTGCTCGGCATGCTCGATACGCTGGATGGGATTGAAGCGCGGTTCGGGCTTGGCATAGTAGTGTGCGGGTAAGCCTTCTATTTGGTCTACATTGAACACGGTGTAGCCTTTCATGTAGTGGATTTCGCGCTCGATGTCTTCGCCGGTTGCCTCATCGGTTTCCTTGCGCGTGATGGAGTTGGCATAGACGACCAGGGAACCCTTCTCGCCTTTGCGGACATGTGCACCGAGCTCCATGGACTGGCGAAACGTCATCCATATCGGAGCGGCAAAGCCTCCGGCAACGGCTGACGACCAGAGCATCAGAATATTGATGCCGGAATACGGGATGCCGTTATGACGCAAGGGACGGGTAAACTTTCCGGCGGCGTGGTCAGCATTCCACGGTTTGACCCAGGTACGCACGCCGTTTTCTAGGTCGGCGATAATGCGCTCGGTAACACGGGCGTAAATATCTTGGCGAGGGATACTGGTGTTCATGAAGTCCTCCTTTTTGAAGTTGGTGTTTGCTCTCTCGCCGGGAACGGAGAGCAACACCAACCCGAAGGAAAAAGGAGGACGGCGCGAGGCGGCGCAGCGGGCGTGCCGGAGGGACCGGATTGCACAGGACCAATCGTGACAGCGCGTCTCAGGGCTGGCGCGACCTGTGCGGGTCCCGAAGGCGTGAAACAGCCCGCGAAGCCGCCGCGTATGAACACCAGCGCCCAAGAGCCAGCCATGCGGGCATGTTAACCGAGCCAGAGTTGCTGGCCGGGAAAGAGCGGCAAACGGCTATCCCGAGCGGCCGGCAAGCGCAAAGGGAGGCAAAAGAATGCTTGCATGGTGTACGCTTATACCGTACACTGGAGAAAGATGGTTATTCGATCCGTGCGCCACCGGGGCCTCAAACGCCTTCTTGAGAGCGATCAAACGAGGGGGCTTCGGCCCGACCTGGTGAACCGCGTCCGTAATATCCTGACGGCCCTGATTGTGGCCGAGGATATGCAGATGTTTCGGAAAGGAGCCCCTCCGGGTTGGCGGGTGCATCAGCTCACGGGCGACCGGAAAGGCACCTGGAGCATTTCCACGTCAGGAAACTGGCGGATTACGTTTGAAGAAGAAGATGGCTATTTGGACTTGTTAGATTTGGAGGACTATCACTGATGGCACAGAAAGGAATCAAAATCGGGATGAAGCCTTCCCATCCGGGGGCCTTCATCCGAACCGAGGTCATCGACGATCTGGGATTGAGCGTCAGCAAGGCCGCTGACATTCTCGGCGTGCGCCGGGCCACGCTTTCCGACCTGCTCAATGAAAAAGCATCCCTGACACCGGAAATGGCACTGCGGCTAGAGAAGGCATTCCGTCTCAGCATGGACATGCTCCTCCAGATGCAGGCTTGGCACGACGGCACCGAGATGCGTAAGCAAGCGGGAAAGATCAAGATTGAGCCGTACGTGTCGGCATAAACCCGTCACTTCTATTTTCTTGTTACTTGCTGTGTTTCCCCCTATTTTCTCCTAATCTAACCTCACAAAGGTTGCTTTGGTGGAAATAGACGTGATGACCATTCGTAAGTTAGTCCATCATCCAATAATTACGGAAAATATGATGTGCCATCTGGCGGCTGTTGGCTCTTCTACGATTTTGGGGTCAGGAGACCTTCCAACTTTCGGAAGTCAGAGATTGATAGATTAACTAAAAAGCAAGAGACTGGCCTAATAGTGATTACTAATCATCATGCAAAATATTATGCTCATGAGCTGACGGCAAAACACTCATCGACATCGGTGGATCGTATCTCTCGTTCTTTGTTCGATGCAGCTGTTGACTTGAATCCACACCAAATCGAGGCATCTTTATTCGCGCTGCGTAGTCCCCTGTCAAAAGGAGTTATTCTTGCGGATGAAGTAGGCTTGGGAAAAACAATTGAAGCCGCGCTAGTTCTTTGTCAACTATGGGCTGAAAAGAAACGCAATTTACTTGTTGTGTGCCCTGCCTCTCTCAGAAAGCAATGGGCTTCGGAATTGCAGGATAAGTTCAATCTACCTACGCAGGTTCTGGATAAGATTACGTATAGCCGAATGCAGAGGAATGGCATTTACGCCCCCCTCCAATCAGGAACAATAACCATTGTTTCCTACCATTTTCCGCTGAGCCTGGAGACTGAGTTCATTGGCGTTCCTTGGGATTTGGTTGTGATTGACGAAGCACATAAGTTAAGAAACGCACATAGGCAGAGCAATAAAATCGGACAAACCGTCAAACGTATTTTCGATGGCAGACAGAAGTTACTGCTTACTGCCACACCTCTTCAGAATAGCTTGATCGAGTTATATGGTCTCTCCACGCTGATCGACGAGCATCTTTTTGGTGATGATAAATCATTCAGAAAGCAATTCATGTCAGGCGACAATACTACGCAAGAGCTGCGGGACAGGCTTTCCCCGTTCGTAAAAAGGACACTACGGAAGAATGTCCTTGAGTATATCCGTTATACCGAAAGAAAAGCGGTCACTGTTCCTTTCATGCCTACCGATAAGGAACAAGACTTGTACGAATCCATTTCCACTTTTCTTGCCAATGAAAACACGTACGCTCTGCCAAAGCGTCAAAGGCATTTAACATCCTTAATCATCAGGAAACTTCTCGCATCATCGTCACATGCCATTGTCAACACTATGGAGACTATCAAGCAACGTTTAGTGCGCTTGAGAGACGATTTGCCACAGGATGACAAAGAATTTATAGATCAGCTTGTTGAGGATGATGATCTCGATACTGACTACCTTGAGGAAGAAGCTGAGGATGCCGAAGCGTCAACGGAAAACGCCACAGCGAATGTCAAAGACCAAATCCAGGCTGAAATAGTTCTCGTCGAGAGTCTAATTTCTAAAGCCAGAGGGATTGGCAATGACACCAAGGCAAGCGCTCTTCTAAAAGCACTTGATATTGGCTTTCGCCGCATGGCGGACATGATTGATCCTGCGACAGGTCAACAGGCCCCCAGGAAGGCCATTATTTTTACCGAGTCACGCCGCACTCAGGAGTATCTCGCCGCGTTTCTTCAAGCCAATGGCTACCAAGGCAAGGCCGTTTCCTTTAGCGGAACAAATACAGGTGAACAGGCTTCAGAGATATACAAAGGCTGGCTTAACGAAAATCAGGGGTCGGACAGGGTAAGCGGCTCAGTTCAGGTAGATAAACGCACGGCACTCATCGACTATTTCAGAAACCATGCTGAGATACTGATAGCAACAGAAGCCGCCGCAGAAGGTGTCAACCTGCAATTCTGCGCATTGCTGATTAACTATGACCTGCCATGGAACCCGCAAAGAATTGAGCAGCGTATTGGACGTTGTCACCGTTACGGCCAGAAATTTGATGTGGTTGTCATTAACTTCCTGAACGAGCGAAATCAGGCAGATCAAAGGGTACTGGAGCTACTTAGCGAGAAGTTCAATTTATTCAATGGCGTTTTTGGTGCATCGGATGAAGTTTTGGGCCGCATAGAAAGCGGGATCGACTTTGAAAAGCGCATATCGGAGATTTACGACACTTGCCGTTCGCCGAAGGCTATTGAGGAAGCCTTTTCAAACCTGCAAAAAGAGCTGGAAGAGCATATCAACCAGAAAATCAAGGCTACACAGCAAATCCTGATCGAAAACTTCGATGAAGATATTTACGACCTTCTGAAGGTCAAGCTAGATCAAGCGGAAGAGCGCCTTGATAAGGTTGGGCGCTGGTTCTGGCGGCTTACAAAACAGGTTCTTCAGAGCCAAGCGGTCTTTGAGGATGACAAATATGCCTTTAGTCTTGTGGAGCCTGTTATTCCATCTGCCCCTGCTGGCAAGTACCAGCTTGTGAGAAAGCAAGGCGCTGCAACAGTTGAGAACGCACATACCTACCGTCTGACTCACCCGCTTGGTGAGCATGTCCTCCAAAAAGGCGTGGATGCAGATACACCTTCCGCAGAAATTGTTTTTGGCTATAGTGGCCACCCAACAAAGATTTCTGCCGTCGAGCAAATTAAAGGTAAATCGGGATGGCTCAATCTGCGCCTTGTGCGTGTCGAGGCGCTGCAAACCGAGGAATATCTGGTTTTCACAGCGCAAACGGACGATGGTCAGAATCTTGATAAGGAAACTTGCGAGAAGCTTTTTGGCTGCGAGGCTTCAGTTCCACCAAAACCGATCAACGACAATACCCCCGATACACTGCTAACCAATGCGAAACGACATGTGGATGCCCAGATCAGTGAAATTATCGAAGCCAATAACCGCTTCTTTCAGGAGGAGCGCGAAAAGCTTGAGAAGTGGGCGGACGATAAAATCTCAACGGCGGAACAAGCACTGTCTGACACGAAAATACGTCTGCGCTCTCTTAAACGGGAATCCCAGCTGGCGGCTTCTATCGAAGATCAGCAGCGTATCCAGACCGTGATACGCGAGCTGGAAACGCTTCAGCGCCGTCAGCGGCAGGAGATTTTTCAAGTCGAAGATGAGATTATCGAAAAGCGCGATGGTTTGATTGCGGCCTTAGAAGAGAAACTAAAGCAAACGACTGATACACAAGACCTATTTACGATCCGATGGAAAGTGGCATAAGAAGAGACTGAGGAAACCATGACAACTGTAGAAAAACAACGAGACCGCCTGATAACCCTTCTGGGCGACCTGTTCCAGCTAAACCAGCCCGACCTGGATTTTGGCTTTTACCGGATCATGCACGCCAAGGCGGATCGCGTTTCCAGCTTCCTGCAAAACGACCTGCTGAAAATCATCAAGGATGCTTTTGGAGAAGTGGATAGCAAGCGATTGGAGGAAGCGCGTCTGGCCTATGAAGCCGCCCTGAAGCAAGCCAAGGAATTCGGTGCGCCAAACCCAGAGGAAACCGAGCCTGTCAAAAAAGCCAAGGCCACCCACGACGCGATCAAGGATGCCAGCAATGGCGAAGGTGAGATTTACGATCACCTGTTCCGCTTCTTTGAGCGTTACTACGACAACGGCGATTTCATGAGCCGCCGGTATTATGCGCGGGAAACTGACGGCAAAGCGGCGGCATATTCTGTGCCCTATGACGGACGCGAAGTGTATCTGCACTGGGCGAATCGCGACCAGTATTACATCAAAACATCAGAATACCTGACCAATTTCACATTTAACCTGGCGAATGCGCCGGAGTTAAAAGGGTTGTTTGAACAGGAAGAACGCAGGGTTCATTGCCGGATTGTCGATGCCACTGAGGGCGAGCATGGCAACATTAAGGCAACAGATAAAACCGAGCGCTATTTCATCATCCATAAGGCAGAACCAGCGAAGGTAGAAGGTAATGATAATGATCTGGTCCTACAGTTTGAGTACCGCCCTGACCCTGAAAAATCTGGACAAGGGGCAAAGTGGCAGGAAAAGCGAGTTGATGAAGCAGAGAAGGCAATTTTTGAAGCCCTAAAGAAACTCGCGGATGGCGCTGTGTTCGCAAGCCAGCTCTCTACCCTAGTCGGGCAGGATAAAGACCGCACCCTGCTGCGCCGTTACCTGAACCAGTACACGTCACGCAACACAATGGATTACTTCATACATAAGGACCTTGGCGGCTTTATGCGCCGGGAGTTGGACTTCTATATCAAGAATGAAATCATGCGGCTGGACGACATTGAATCCGCCGATGTGCCGCGTGTAGATTTTTATCTATCGAAAATCAAGGTGCTGCGGAAAATCGCCCATCACTTGATCGACTTTCTTGCCCAGCTTGAAGACTTCCAGAAAAAGCTGTGGCTCAAGAAGAAGTTTGTCGTCGAAACCAATTACTGCATCACGCTGGATCGTATCCCAGAGAACTTATACGCCGAAATCGCAGCCAATGACGCCCAACGCAAAGAGTGGGTGAAGCTGTTTGCTATAGACAAGGTGGCTGGCTATTCCGAGCAACTTACAATTGCTTTCTTAAAGGCAAATGAAAAGCTGCTTGTAAATACAGCTTTATTTGACAAATCCTTTTGCGAAAGAGTCACATCAGCAGTCCAAAATCTAGATTCTGAGCTTGCTGGATTATTGATTCACGCAGATAATTTCCATGCGTTAAAAATTCTGCGCTCTAAATTTGATAGCGGTGTGAAGTGTATATACATCGACCCTCCTTATAATACTTCCAGTAGCTCGATCCCATATAAGAACAGCTATAAAGATTCTTCATGGGCTACCCTTATGCATGATCGTCTTCATGGGCTTAAGCCTTTATTGCCTCAAGATGGAGCTATTTTCGTTAGCATTGACAAGACTGAACGAACCGTCCTTGAGCATGCCATGGATTCGGTATTTGGCACGGAAAACCGGGTTGAGGAACTTATCTGGTCAATGAATACCAACAACAGTCAGGTTCCTAATTATTCAACCAACCATGAGTACGTTCTTGTCTACGCAAAGGATAAGGCTACGGCAGAAAAAGACAAAAGCATGTTCCGCGAACCTAAACCAGGGTTCCTTGAGGTCATGGAGCTTATTTCCAGCCTCAATCCTGATTACCCACCAATTGCGGAGATTGAACAAGCTCTCAAGAAATTATACAGCGACCATAAAATCGCCTACCGAGAGCATATAGAATCCCAAGGGCTTGAGTGGGAAGAGTATCAAAAGGAAGACCCGTGGAAAGGCTTGTATAACTACAAACACGCTGAATATCGGAACGAAGCAGGACGACTGGTTTCTGAGAAGGACGCACGCGCTGCTCAATCATCTATTTGGATATATCAGGAAGCAGACTTGGCACTCCCTGCCACAAAACAATCCCCAAGTACGAGAGACCCCCAAAGCCCTAACTATAGGTTTTACCTCCCCAATCATCCAATTACTGGAAAACCAGTTTCGATGCCAAAAAGTGGATGGAAGTTTCCTTACGACCGTACTGAGGATGAGTCTGATCGTACAACGCTCACGTCCTTAGATAGAGATGCGCGGATTGCTTGGGGAGAAACAGAAGAGAAAGTACCACGCATTAAAAGGATGTTGCATGAGGTTGAAACGAATGTAGGGAAAAGTGTGTTTTCTGACTATTCAGACGGCGAAAAGCAGACATCGGCCATGTTTGGAAAATCTGGCGTATTTCTTGCCCCAAAACACGCCGATTTTGTTTCTCGATTCATCACCCATGCTGCAAAACCTGATTCCACCATACTCGATTGTTTTGGAGGCTCAGCCAGCACTGGGCACGCGGTAATCACGCTTAATCGTGCGGATCATGGGGCACGCAAATTCTGCCTCATTGAAATGGGGGAATATTTCGATACCGTAACGCTCCCACGAATCCAGAAAGCTCTTTTTGCATCCCAATGGAGGGAGGGAAAACCGCTAAGTAATGATGGCCTCAGTTGCGCCTTCAAGTACATTCGTCTTGAATCGTACGAAGATGCGCTAAACAATCTGGCCTTCCGTGACGACGCCACACGAACACAGGCTCTCACAAGGCATGACGATTTCCGCCGTGAGTATATGCTCAATTACTGGCTAGAGTTTGAAACGAAGGGCAGTCCGTCCCTGCTGAGTGTCGAGCAATTCTCTGATCCCACAGCTTACAAGCTGAAAATCAAGAAGCCGGGTTCGGATGAGTATGTCGAAAAGGCCGTTGACCTGATTGAAACCTTTAACTGGTTGATTGGTCTGCATGTCGATCATATCGACGCGCCGCGTATCTTTGGTAGCAAATTCAAGCGTGAAGTTGATCCTGAATTGCCGAATGACCAAACCACGCGCCTGATTTTAGACGGAAAACTGGCCGAGGATGCCAATGGCAAATGGTGGTTCCGCAAGGTGGAAGGCCGCGTATGCCGCACACCGGGCGATAAGAAGAACATGGACAAGGTTCTTGTCATCTGGCGCAAGCTCACGGGCAATCTGGAAGAAGATAATCTGATGCTGGATGAGTGGTTCAAAAAATACCGTCTCTCCGCACAAGATTCAGAGTTTGATGTGATCTACGTCAACGGCTCCAACAACCTGCCCAACCTGAAGCGCGATGACGAAAACTGGAAAGTCCGCCTGATCGAGGAATCCTTCCACCAGAAAATGTGGGATGTGGAAGGTTAATCATGGCACGAAAGAGCGCGAGCAAACAGAAAACGCTCGACCTGCCTTTCAAGCAGGTTTTGAACCAGTGGGTCATTAGCCAGTTTGGATTTGATCCGTTGGCGGGTATCAAAAAAGGCCGCAAGAAACTTCGCGCCCTTGAGCCCCTTTCGGCTACGCTGCGAAGCGCACCGGAAGGCTTAACGGCAGATAACCTGCACCATTTCTTCAAAGTACTGGACATCCATTTGCAGGATAAGTCGGCGATCACTCGCGCTGACCTGATGCGCTATGAACAGAATATCGTCAGCCATACGCTGGCGATTAACGAGCAGCGAACACGCCCAATTGTTTGGAAATACTACCAATGGCTTTCGCTGCTATTTGCGGAAGTATATCTGGATCGGTTTTTTGCCAACCGCGAAACCCTGATGGCCAGCCTGAATTCCTACGTCGATGAATTTAATGCCTTCTGGCAGGAAAAGGGATTTGAGACGGGTATTACTCCTTTCACCTATGACGAGCTGAACAAGGTTTGCCTTCAAAACGCAACCGGGTCAGGAAAAACACTCCTGATGCATGTCAACTTCCTGCAATTCCGTCATTACGCCAACCAGTCCGCGTTCCGCCATGACCTGACGCGCACTATCCTCATTACACCGAATGAAGGGCTGTCGGCACAGCATGCCAGAGAATTCAGGGCCAGCGGCATTCTTGCCGACCGTTTGCTGACGGATACGGGAGACTTACTCTCCACAGGCAAGAACGGTCTTCGTCAGATTGACTATACCGAGATTACAAAGCTGGGCGAAGTCGATAGCGTCAATGTCATTGCCACGCGCAACCTTGGCGACCAGAATCTACTGCTCGTAGATGAAGCGCATCGGGGCATGGGAAGCAAAGAGGAAACGGGATGGTTTAGAAGCCGCGAACGGCTAGTTGAGCGGGGCTTTGTGTTTGAATACTCCGCCACTTTCAAGGAGGCAGTAAGTGCCGCCAAGCGTTCCGAGATTGAAGAATCTTATTCAAAATCCATTCTGTTTGATTATTCCTACCGTTATTTCTATGAGGATGGATACGGAAAAGATTACCGGATTTTCAATCTGCCGAAGACTTACGACCAACTACGATCAAGCTATCTGACCGCCTGTCTTCTTTCGTTCTACCAGCAGCTAAAGCTGTATGAGGACAAGAAAGCTGCGTATACACCTTACAATGTCGAAAAGCCCCTATGGGTTTTCGTTGGATCGACCGTCACCGGAGCGAAATCCGACAAGGAGACAATGGGCGACGTAGCCCAGATTCTTTCTTTCATTGCTGGGTTCTTGGGCAATGAAACCCGATCCATTTCGGAAATAGAGAAGATACTGAGCCGGAATGGAAAGGACACTGGCCTTGTTGACGACAAAGGCGGCGATATTTTCGCAGGCTCGTTCTTATATCTGCAAGAGCTTATCCGGCGTGAAAGCTGGAAAGTCCAAGACCTTTTCCGAGATATTCTGAGCAAGGTGTTCCAAAACCGTGCGGGTGGGCAACTTATGCTAGCCCGTATCAAGGGCGACCAGAATGAAATCTTACTTCGCGTTGGTCCAGAAGAGGTTCCCTTTGGCCTTATCAACGTCGGTGATGCCCCTGCGCTCATTAAGCATATTGAAGATGCAGAGATAGCCGATCTCGTGGTTCAAGAGTCCGAATTTAGCGACAAGCTGTTCGAGCAAGTTCATCTCTCTACATCGCCCGTAAATGTGCTTATAGGCTCCAAGAAATTCGTGGAAGGCTGGGATTGCTGGCGCGTTAGTACACTTGGCCTGATGCACGTTGGTAAAAGTGAGGGGTCTCAGATTATTCAGCTTTTTGGCCGTGGGGTGCGCCTGAAAGGGCACAGTTGGTCACTCAAGCGTAGTGGGTTTGCAACACCGACCCATCGACCGGAACATATCCAGTTCATGGAAACTCTGAATGTATTTGGCATTGAAGCCGACTTTATGGAGCGTTTCAAGAAATTCCTTGAGGAGGAAGAGCTGCCAAGCAACGACCAGAAATTCGTTGAGGTCATTCCTCTGAACGTCACCTATGAATTCGGTAAGGAATTAAAGGTCCTACGGCCTCGTGAAAAGCGAGGGGATGGACGTGAATATGATTTCAAGAAAGATGGGAGGGTCCCTGCATTTGGTCACGTCCCTCAGAAACTAGCCACAAAATCAATCGAGATAGATTGGTATCCACGCATCCAATCTATCGGCTCAAAAGCTACTGCTAAATTAGCAGAGAAGGAAAATGCTGTATTCGGGGCGGCTCACATTGCATTTCTAGATTTTGAAGACCTTTTCTTTCGCATAGAGCAATTTAAACGTGAGAGAAGCTGGCACAACATCAATATATCTCCAGCAGAGATTAGGCCGCTGCTTGAAGATACATCTTGGTATTCGCTAATCGTTCCAGCGGGAAGAATGGATGCAGCGGATATTCTCAATATTACCCTTTGGCAAGAAATGGCCTGCGAGCTTTTGCAAAGATATTGTGAGGAATATTACAACTACTGCAAAGCCGAATTTATTGAGCCGCGACTGGAGTTGAAATCGATTGAGAATCGTCAAGACCCGTTTTTGCCACCAGAGGATGAATACCAGCTTGTCGTTGACAGCAACGAGAAGGCCTTGATCGAAGACATTATTAAGCTTAAGGCAGAGGTTATTGCCAGAAAACAAGGCATACTGAACATCCGTGATCTCAAAGCATGCCTTTTTAGAAACCATCTTTATGAACCACTTATCCATGTTGCCAAAGACAGTAAAATCCAGATAGCCCCCGTATCGTTAAATGAAAGTGAATTTCAGTTTGTTGAGGACTTAAGAGAATATCTCGTTTCGCATGAAGCCATGTTTGAAAAGGAGGGCACAGAGCTTTTCCTTCTCAGGAACGAAAGCCGTGGCCGAGGCATGGGATTTTTTGAAGCAGGAAATTTCTACCCTGATTTTCTGTTATGGCAGTTAAACGGCAAACAGCAAAAGATTGCCTTCATCGAGCCACACGGTCTTCAATATGAAGGACCGGGGCATAAAAAGATTCAGTTTCATACGATCATCAAAGAAATTGAGCGCCGCTTAGCTGATCCTGATGTTATCCTGAATAGTTTCATTGTAACACCTACGCGCTTTGCAAAGTTAAATTGGGGCAAGTCCATGGACGATTTGACAAATATGAACGTGCTTTTTATGGAAGACCAGAAAGCAACCTACGTCCACGAGATCATATCCAAAATGGCCGCCTGATTGAGGGCAAGTTACGAAGACAGACGGGTTTCATTCGTTTTGTGACGTGCCTGCCACGAACCGTACAATCGGACAGTCCGGCCCCTGGACGTGAATCCTCCCATGAACCCCTAGATACTGGCACTCCCGGTATATGGGATGGTCGTATGATCCCGTGTAGGTGTACTGAATCCGAAGATGTGGCGTTTCTGACAGGAGAAACGGCGTTGCCAATGCGATGAATGGCAAGAGCGGAAGACAGGCAATCAAAATTCTGAGCCCCACCCGGATCAGGGCCCGTATACCCCACCCCCAAGAGATAGATTTGCTAAATCGCTTATAGCTGATGACCTGCTCCCCAGATTTAGGCCATCTGCTGGTAGAGTCCGATTAAGTTTATAGACGGCGGTGCTGGCACCGTCAATTTATGTTCAGGGGGCATGCCCCCTGAATTTTTTGCGGCGAGTTTTGTCGCAAATTCTTCCGGCGTCAGATACCCCAAGGCACTGTGGGGCCGCACGGTGTTATAATCTTGCCGCCAGCTCTCGATGATCGTCCTGGCCTCGGCGAGGCTGGAGAACCAGTGCTCGTTCAGACATTCATTCCTGATTTTATCATTCAGGCTTTCGGTGAAGCCGTTTTGCTGGGGCTTTCCGGGCTGGATGTAATGCCAGTCGATCCGGTGCTGCATGGCCCAGATCGACACGGCCTGAGAGGTCAGCTCCGGCCCGTTGTCGGAGACGATGACCTTGGGCCGGCCCCGGCGTTGCACCAGATGTTCGAGTTCGCGCGCCACGCGCAAGCCCGGCATGGAGGTATCGGCGGCGATGCTCAAGACTTCGCGCGAGCACTGATCCATGATCGCCAGAACGCGGAACCTGCGCCCGTCCGTGAACGCGTCGCTGATAAAATCCAGTGACCAGACCTGACCCAAGCCGTCCGGCCTTGGCAGCGGCGCTCTTGTGCCCGTGGCTTTCTTACGGCCTTTACGGCGCTTGACCATCAATCCTTCCTCCTTGTAGATGCGGTGAATCTTCTTGATGTTGCAGGCAAACCCCTCGCGGCGCAGAAAAACCGCCAGGCGGCGATACCCAAAGCGCCTGCGCTCGGCGGCCAATGCCTTGAGACGTTCTCGAAGCTTCGCATCGGGCGGTCGCGTGAAGCGATAACGCACCAATGCACGCTCCACGCTCAAGATGCGGCAAGCCCGCCTTTGCGAAACATCATGCGTGCCTTGCACATACGCCACAGCTTCACGCTGGCCCTGCGGCGTCACCACTTTTTTGATGTGACATCCTTCAAGATGGCGTTGTCCAGCATCGCCTCGGCCAAAAGCTTCTTCAGCTTCGCATTCTCCGCCTCCAACGCCTTGAGCTTGCGGGCGTCCGAAACATCCATCCCGCCGAACTTCGCCTTCCATTTATAAAATGTCCCCGGCGAAACACCGTGACGGCGGCATACCTCCGCTGTCGGCTGCCCGGATTCCTGTTCCTTCAAAATCTTGATGATCTGTTCTTCACTAAAACGCTTCTTCATAGTCTGCTCCTTTATATTATGGTTAGCAGACTCTACTTCACTCTGGACTAATTTATGGGGAGCAGGTCACTGAGAACCTCGGCCTGCTTCATCGGTTCCTCTCCTTCAATATTTCAACCGGACTCGTGTTTGTCCTTGAAGCTTGCTGCCAAACAAGGGATTGGCTGCAACCCAGTCCGACCAGGGTTTCACCTCGTGATACCCTGTCTTAATCGCCTGGATCGGGGGCAGGTTACGGATAAAGAGAATCGTATCGGTAAACTGCCTCACTTCATCGGGAGTGAGTAAGCGCCGCGCTTGCTCACTCACGGATTGGATGACCGGATCGTAGCGCGTCCGGCCTAAGTTCACGTTCACGGCTTTGACGGTCTGCTCGCCCAGCATCCGGGAAATCAGCTCGCAGGTTTTTGATCCACTGGCCCCGAAGATTTGCTTCACTTCGGTTTGAGACAATAAGGTTTCCAAACTTTCTCGCCCATACACCCTGGCATATTCTTCAAGCTCCTGGATCACGAACCAGACACGGATTCCAAATTCTCTAAGGCCTGTGAGTGAGTTTGATAAATTCTCTATCCGGAAGTTCGTCGCCTCATCGAGCAAGAAGAAGACGGGCTTGGTATTCTGGCAGCGGGTTAATTCGGTAATGGCGGCCCAGCCCATGAGCCCCATCCAGGGCGCAAAAACTTTCATCTTGGTCGGATCGGCGATCAGATACACTGTCGCCGGATTTGCTTTCAGGTCACTAAATTTAAAATCGCACGTGCTCGTGCTCTCTGCCAGCCAGCCGCTGGCAGAAAACGCGGCGAGCGCCTGAACAGTGCCTTCCAGGAAGCTATCCACCTGACGCGTATCGTGGGCGGTCAGTTTGTAATGAAGCTCTGCCGCCATGTCCGCCAGTTCGCCATCCAAAATCGGCGAGACCATGACCACCTCGCACACCTCGATCAATTCCTTGACGTTGCGGAGCAAGCTCAACGCCTCGCTCAATGTGGCTTTGCCTGCGCCGTGAAAGGCGATCAGGTATACGAGCACCAAGACCAGTATTTTTCTCGATCCGTTTCTAAAGAAGGTGTTCTCGCCGGTTGCAGCCGGTTCTGGACAGAGTTGCAACGCAATGGATTGTGCATCGGCGATCAGGTCTTTATTCTTCTCCGCTTCCATCCAGTCATCGAGGAGGATTTGAAGCGGATTGTAGCGGGCCGGTGCACCAAGATGTTCCGTGTACAAATGCGCGGGATTGACGCAAAACACTTTCTGGCGGTGTTGTTTCTCACGGAGGTGCTTGGTCATGACCGCAAGCGTTCCTTTGAAGTCGCTGGCGATGATGGGAAGAGATGAATGACAGAGAGTCGGAATGGAAAACGCGATGGTCTTTCCCGATCCTGCCGGGGCGAGCGTGAGCCCATGAATTTCCCCGTCAAAAAAAAGCGGGTGTCCTTTCGTATCGCAGCCCAGAAGCACGCCGGATGTGTCATACAATCCGGCGTGCTTGAGGTCTTTCTTTGTCGCCCAGGATGCGGACCCTCGCTGCGTCGTTGCGGCCATCGCATCGCGCCGCATCAAAATATTCCGCAATCGAACGAGCGAAAGGCTCAGCGCCTTGAACCCTCCGACCACTGCGACAAATCCCAGAACGTACGGAATGACAGGAAGCGCCTGAAGGTCCAGGCTCTCCCAAGCTCCCCAGCCGAATAACCCAGTGAATGCAAGCATCAACAGAAGTGATTGCTGCCGCTGTGGAGGAACATACATAAATCCCCCTTATCGCTGACTGACGACGGTGTACGGCGCTCGAATGCCGAGAACCTCCATCGGATCAATCACGAGCCACGCGGCATTCGTCGCCCGGCGAGCTGTGAGAGTTTCCTGTCTGCCCACCCCGCCGTTGCCTTCCTGCGCCAAGACATGGAAAGGCATGGCATATGTCTGGCCATTCAAGGAAATTCTCACCTCGCCTTTCACCCCGCCGGGAGACTGGCCGTTGTAAAAATTCACGGCCAGCAGCAAATGGTTCAGATCAACAGGCACGTGGTAGGCCAGCGTTTCATAGCCATTGGCGCTGCGCGGCGAGGTCCTGAAATCTCTAAAATACTGGCCGTCTTTCGTTTGTGTGCTGAGAAACCAAATGGTCGTCGCGCCCGGCTCGTGCTGGCCATAGAGATCGAGATCGCATCCTCCGCATTCCCAGGTGATCCCCACTTCAACGCGGGACGCCTGGCGTATGACGCTCTCAGGTAACGGCGCGGTGCTCAAAGGGCGCTCATAGATCGACGTTTGCTGCTTGACCGTCGGCGGACGCATCAAGATCATTTCAAGTTTGTCCGTGGGCTCAATTTTATAGTCGTGCCTGGGTGAGGGAGCATTGGATTTGACGCGATGGAACAATGTAGGCAGATCGTGTGTAAAGCTTGAGAGCTGTCCGCCCTGGCCTTCGACGAACAGCGTCCAGAAACGCTGGACGAAGTACGCATGGTGATCGTCCTGCTTCCAGTCGTCCAGAAACGCAAGATGCACACGGCGTTTCGCCAACAAAGATTCCTGCCCTTTGATCCCGTAGGGCGTGACGCTGCGGGCCTTGGTTAAATGCCCGTCGCCCGGAACATGGTTCAGACGCATGGTAAACAACTTCTCTTTCGGGTCATCGTAGATGGGGCTCCCCAGCAGGATCACATCAGCGTCCTGGATAACCGGATAATCCTGTCCGATAAACCGCAAGGCTTGCGGCAGGCGGATCGCTCCGACAACGGAAGGGTCGCTTTCGCCGTGTGGTCTTTTCGCGGTTCGTGCAAATTGGACCATCGCCCCCACGGCCTGCCGATTGGCCTGAATCTTGGCTTTGGGCTGGCGATAGACAGCTTTGTCAGGCACGACAAAGGTTCCGAGAGTTTGAACGTGATATGCATCGAAGAGAATGCAGCGATCCCCCGGCTCAAGGGTCTCCGCCAGGAATTTCAGGACAGCATTTAATTGAGCCTCAGCAATGCCGGTTTCCAGATACGGAGAAAACCCAATGGCCATATCGCGGGCTGATGCATGACGTGCCATGCCGAGCAATACGAGAAGTAATGAAAGAACGATTGCCGCTTTCTTCATTGGAGGCCTCCTTGTTAAGAAATCATCTTCTTCAGTTCTTCGCAGCGCCGACGAAATGCGATGAACCACGCCTTCATTTCCGCGATATGGAGCGCACGCATGGCCTTGAGCTGCGCTAGCCGCCCCCATGCTCGTTGCCGGACCTGCACGGGCTCGTACCGAGCCTTGGCCTGAGCGATCTGGCGATCAAGCGTTTCCGCTTCGGGATTGGGGATCGTGCTATCTTTGGTGTAACGGCGGTGGAGGTGCGTCGCGATCAATGCCAGAGAGGTTCCGCTAAACAACTCAGCCATGAGCTGCACGATGGTGAACACCACGGCTGCCTTATCGCTTGGCCCATTGATTGGGGCGGCGTAGAGCGTGTCATCGCCAATTTGAAAATTGAGTCCAAAGGCAAAGGCCCAGATCGTCAAGAATACAAATGCGAGTGTCGCGATGAGTTTGTTGTACTGGTGCCGCCTGCGGTCGGTCTCCAAGAATTCTGCGAACGAATGCAAGGCGACCGAACCCGAGGGCAGTAAACAGGAGAGAAGTACCGCGAGAATGGGATTTTCTAAAAAAACGGGAATCGCTTCAGCCTGAATGGCACTGTAAACGTTCCCCGCGCCCGCACTGAGCACAATCGCCATGAAGATCAGCGAGGCAAAGAATGTGACTTGATCCTGCATGGTCCACTGCCGAAAAGAAGTGCATGGCCTGTCGCCGGGTCCTTTGCTTGCTGGCACAATCAGGTACGGTTTGGTGGCACGTCGCTTCTCTTCAAGCGCACGCAATTCCTCCAGTGTCGCTGCTGCCCGCTCGTCTCTCAGTGGGAGCTCCCTTTGGAGCACCTCCACTTCCGGCCCGAATGTTCTGTCCCAATCGTGTCCCGCATGCTCCTCAACGAGCTTGATCGCTTCTTTCGGGTCGGACTCAACGCCCAACATCCGACCAAATCTTTCGCCGGACGCACGCAATGCTGCCATCTTCGTTTCATCGTCATCCTTTGCTGGCTCGTCTGGCTTATTCAATTTCATCAAGGCCTCCTTGAAAGAAATGAAGCGTCCATCAATCCGCGCCTCGACAATAACCCACCCGCCGAACCGTTTCGGGAAAGAGCAGCTTCACTAGAACGCCGCTCACCAACCTAACGGCACATGGGTAAATGAGCACCGTGGCGTTTCCGGACCTCTGCGATACTTCGCAACCGTGCACTGGAGGAGCAGATCGATACATTGGAGCTTTGGAATGCAGTCACAGTGAGAGTCTGGCTCTATGCCATTTGGAGCAGCCTTGCGGAAGTTCGTCATCCAACGCCGTCCCGATTCTAGGTCTTCGCCAAAGACATCGAAGATGAATGGAATCTCATAGAGAGTTCCGTTTGGATTGCGAATTTCTATTCCCAGAATATCGAGATCACGGAACAGCTCCTCTATGCTGATAATCCCACGGCAGCCTCTCAAAGCTGTGAGTGGAGCCGCTGTAGACCATAGGTGGCGGTAACACGACTTGCAAAGAAGCTGCTCCGGCGTAGCAACGAATATGACCTTGTCCTGAGGTGTTAATCGCATGCCAGGCACCTCCCCTTGAACGCTGCGGTTATTCCCTTGTGTTTATCGCTTGCACGACGCTCTCTTTTATGTAATACACGCATTTGTGAAAGGATTATGTAATGGATTGCGAAATAGACTACGAAATAGGATGGATCAAGCCAGATCTCGACCTGCTCAGACGTTTGCGTGAGCATCAGTGCTGGTTGGCATCTCAGGGGCGAGCTGGCAAAAGGTTTGTGGCCGAAAAAAAGGAGCGGTTTGCTGCGCTTGATTTGCGGGGCGTCGATTTGCGTCAGGCCACACTGATCGGAGCAATCTTCGAATCCTGTGATTGTCGCTGGGCGCAGCTGGATGAAGCCGATATGAGAATGTCCACCTGGTTTGATAGCGATCTTCGTGCTGCCACTGTCGTTGGCATCTTGCTTCGAGGAGCTGCCTTTGTGGATTCTCAGGTGGATCGTGTGCAGTTCAAGAATGTTGATCTGCAGGATGTTACTTGGACAAGCGATGAAATGTTTGAGGCCGAAGAACTTAAAAACTCCTCGGCAGCCCCGTCTGTCGAAATGAAATAAATAAGGTGGAGGTCCTGCAATCATGGGCCGGATATTCGCCTAAATAAAAACGCAGGACAAAGCCTCCCGATTCATTCATATGTGATGAGGAATTGAAAATGTGCTGCACATTCTGATAAATAGTCCACCCCATGCCAACGAGAGCACTCCTTTCCCCAAATCCATCTATAAATCAGCAAGTTATTGAGCAGTGTAGAAGGATTTGCGCCTCAAAAACCTTTAACAAGGCTGAAGAAGCCCGTCAGAAAAAGGGTGAGAGTATCCGCATAACAAAAGACGAAGTTTCCCGTCTTAAAAATAGTGAAGGTAACCGTCGCTTTCTTATTGTGCTCGTGAATGCATGGGTGAAAGGTGAAGAACTGAATGACTTGGAGGTTCGTAAAAGATTGAGCATGACGAATATGGACCCTCAAGATTCCTCCATGCGTAAGCGCAGCAAGCAGGTACGCCTAGCGCTGAGAAATTATTACCTAGGAACTCAGTACGAAGAGGCTGAAGGAAATGCGGATTCCATTGAGATAGCGATTGACCGTGGGTTTAACATTGATGTGTTTTTGAGAAGAGATGTATACCACCAAGTGTCTGACGTTCTAGCGACATTTCCACATGTGCCGGCCAGCGATATTACTGCGAGGATCGATTCTCCCGCTTGTGCTCATATTCGAGTCTGTTTAACTGGATTTGTCGAGCTTATTAGATGGAAGCCGCGGTTAATCGCTGCATTAAAACGCGCTGTTACCATGGACTTTGTCTTTTCTCATCCGAAGAGCGCATTTGTGGAGCAACGGGCCATTTCCTTGTCTCACCAAAAAAATGATCTTCTTGAAGAACGACCTGACGATATTAAATCTATTCTTGCTGATAATCGGAAAACCATAAAAGAGATCGTAAGTACTGCTGCAGCGGAGATCGAAGCTGAACAACAATCTGACACGAAACTGGGTACAGTTACGCTTAAATGGACTACTGGATGGATACCACTGCCCTATGCACAAATAGATGACGCGATTTATGTTGGGGCTTTCTGGCGAGAAAGCGCCATAGGTGATGGCCCATTTTTTCTGCTGGACGCCTTCTCCCCTACCGGGAAATTCCTCTCTGAGCAATTTGGCAAGGTATGGAATACTGCCATGTTAGACAATCTCTCTGAGGCTGACATACCCGCGATGACGAAACCTTCCTTACCAGCAGTTCTTGGAACGCCAGAGTAAGTAAAGTGAGCATTGAGATTAGAAAAGCCAAGACAGATGATGCTTTGGCGATTTGTACAATCGCCACGAGTTGGGCAAAGACAACAAGAGTGCAGGAGGGGGTCACCGAACGTCAATTAGAGAGGGAAGGTTTTCTACTCTATCCGCTTGCTGTTGAACATTATGGAGAACGCATTAAGCGATCAGATCATTTCTGGGTGGCCGAAAACGCTGGACAAATTGTTGCATATTCAATGGCGTATACCTTCGCAGAGATGCAATCGTTCAATTACTTCACAGAGAACGATCAGACGCTTCTAGCATACTTCAATGGTTGGGGATGTGAACAGGAATGTGTCTATCTTGCACAAGCAGCTAGGATGCGGAGTCAGGTGGCTCGGGGGTCAATATCCTCTTTGGCAACTTTTCTCTATAAGCATGCAACGGAGACCGGCGCACCAGCTGTCTTATGCGAGATTTCGCTCAAACCAAGAAATGGACGTTCAATCGCCTCTGCAAAGCGGAGTGGGTTCTGCCAAGTGGCAACGCGCATAAAAACAGACCCGACCACCGGAAAGGATCGCATATCAGGAACATTCATGCGCACTCTCGGACTCTAGCTGCGGCTTTAACCTACTCCTCCTTTTGCCCTGTTCACACAGCTATAAAGCTCCGCGCAATGAAGCCATCAGATTCAGTACCACCAATTTAGGTGCCGCTTTGTTCATTAAGCACGATATGAGCCTCCCGGCTGGGGTACGTGACGCGTAGTCCGCTATCATCCTTGATCCGTAGTCCAGTGGACTGATCTGCCAGAATCCTCCAACATTCACGGGAAACCCGCAGAAATCTGCCATTCTTAACCCTTCCTTAAATCCATGGTTGTATTCTGTAAATAGAAACTGCCTACGGGCGTATGCACCTCGTTTCGATAGATGAGGGCTGCCATAACAGACCCTGCTCACCCCAATTTCCCAGCGGGACGCCGGGACTCTGATAAAGACATACTCGATGGTTTTTCACGCTCAGTTGGTTAGCCACTGCTTGGTGAAACACGATGCCTTTAGACATTGAGAAATATAGACATTACGTTGCCGGGTTTGATCTGTCTCCTGAGGAACAAGCGGAGCTGATACGCAATGTCTGGATGGTGTTAGAGAGTTTCGTCGATCAAGCCTACCGTCGGCATCCCCATCAGCACTGCCGCCGGGACCTGCAATTTAACGATTTACAGGACCCGATTGACCTCCTAGAATCGAAACACAACTACCCTTCGGATGAAATGCATTTCCCCAAACTGGACCCGTGAAATATTGAGGCCCCGTATGAAAAACGATTCCAGATCGCGCAATGAATGGGAACCGCAGCAGGGCTCCAAAGCAGTCATTTATGCACGTGTTTCCAGCGCCGCACAGGTCAAAAAAGGCGATGGGCTTGGCTCCCAGGAGACAAGGTGCCGTCAGCTCGCCCAGAACAAAGGGTACGAAGTCGTCAGGGTGTTTCGGGATGAAGGGGCCTCGGGAGGCATGATCGACCGTCCCGGCATGCAGGAGATGCTGAAATTCCTTAAAGCGCAAAAGGGAAGCCCGTATGTGATCTTGATCGACGATATTAGCCGTCTCGCGCGTGGCTTAGAGGCCCATATTCAGCTACGAACTTTGATTAGCGGCATCGGGGCAAAGCTTGCTTCCCCTTCCATTGAATTTGGCGAAGATTCCGACAGCATGCTTGTCGAGAACCTCCTAGCGAGTGTTTCCCAGCATCAACGGCAAAAGAACGCTGAACAGACGAAAAACCGGATGAAGGCGCGGGTGATGAACGGGTACTATGCCTTCAATCCACCTGTTGGCTATAAATTTGCTCATGTCCCCGGACATAGCGGGAAAATGATGGTCGTAGATGATCCGGTGGCGGGGGTCGTGCGGGAAGCCCTGGAGGGTTATGCTTCAGGACGGTTTGAAACCCAAAACGAAGTACGGTTGTTTCTGGAGAGCTCGCCGCACTTTCCTAAAAACAGGAATGGCACGGTCCATTTTCAGAAGGTGACCAACCTGCTGGGCAAGGTTTTATATGCCGGGTACATGAATATCCCGGAGTGGAATCTGCATCTGCATCCTGCGAAACACGAGCCCTTAATCAGTTTTGAGACGTATCAGGCCATACAAGACCGCTTGCAGGGCAACGCCAAGGCTCCTGCCCGCAAGGACCTTCATGACGATTTTCCTTTGCGCTCGTTTGTAACGTGCTCGGGGTGCGACAAGCCCATGACCGCGTGCTGGTCCTCTGGCCGGAATGCCAAGTATCCGTACTACCTATGCTCTACGAAAGGCTGTCCCGACTATAGAAAATCCATCAGAAAAGAAACCCTGGAGGGTGATTTTAAAGTCTTGCTGACCCAGCTCCGTCCAACCCCGAATTTGTTCTATATGGCCAGCGCCATGTTTAAAGAGCTGTGGGAAGACCGGAATCGCCTGGCGAATGATGCGGCCCAGGCCATGAAAGCCCAGCTTCCCGTGCTGGAACAACGAATGGAGAAATATCTTACTCGACTCGTCGAAACCGACAACCAGACAGCTATCCAGAAATATGAGACCGAGATAGCCAGGCTAGAGGGAGAAAAGATCATTCTCAGGGAAAAAATTGACAAGTGCGGGCGTCCGCTCGAACCCTTCGAGGATTGTTTTCGAACCGCAATGACGTTCTTGGCGAACCCCTGTCATTATTGGAGTTCTGACCGCCTGGAAGATAAGAGAATGGTCCTCAGACTGGTCTTCGCCAAGAAATTGGCCTACCACCGAAAAGAGGGATTTCGAACCGCTAAAAACGATGAACTATCGTTGCCCTTCAGGTACTTAAAAAATTTAGATGCCGTCAAGTATGAAATGGCGCGCCCGGCTGGAATCGAACCAGCGACCCTCAGCTTAGAAGGCTGATGCTCTATCCGACTGAGCTACGGGCGCGTTGCGTCAATGATTTGTATTCTTACTGTAATGATGAGGATTCATCAAGAGTCATCACCGTGTCAACGGTGAGTTATCTATCTATTGTCGAGGCGGCCTGAGTCAAGTTTCATGGCTCATTCGCGTTTCTCGCTGTCGCCACTGGCGTGCCGCCCTTCTCTGGGCGGCAGAAGAGACCATGCCGAGTCACATAGACTGTACTCTTCCTCCAACAGCGCGGTCTGGCTTTACCGACCAGGCTGCTGAAGTGGTCGGTCTTTATACGTGAAGCCCTGCTGAACGGCAAGACCGCGAGTGGGTGGACCTCACGAGAAAATCTATTTGGCATCGTGCGTCGAAGGTGCCTGGCATCGGCAGGAGTAGGAATAGTCGAAGAATCACACCCTCACCGCGCTGCGTGCAGATTCTAGAAAGGGCCGGTCCTTGTGAGTGGCGCCCTCTCAACGATGATGCGTCATGTCGTTGAGAGGGCCGGCTGGTCAGCATCCAGCGATCACAGAGGCATGCATTCCGCCTCGTTATGACCTTGCCCAGTGAATGGTTTTGCTCACTTATTGAATCGTAGTCGCAGTCTCAGTGTCGGAGACTGGGATTTCGAGACGGTCTCCAACTTTGAACCCGCAATCGTCTGTGTTGCCAATGGCATTCACACGCAAGCCGGGCAATCCGTCCCCGGAGCACGGATGCGTCTGCACGCTACTAATGCGGGCTTTTGCAGTTTGGATGGGTGCAGGGGCAGATGGCCGAACCGGTCTGCCCGCTCGCCACCGATTCACACTCAGGACTGCAATAAGTCTCGTCCGTCACCCGGCATCCACATCCGTAATGGGCACAGATCTGTCCTTGCTGTCTGACGGCCGCCGTGGTGCTCATGCTCGTCCTCCTCACAATGGTGGTCTCACCACTGTGTATACCGCCAGTTCCCTCGAGCGGGAGCTGGCAAATCGCCTAGAGCCTGGCGACGGGCGCGGCCAGGCTTTCAGAACAGTCCGGCGGGACTCAAGGTGGCGCGGGCAACACACGAATTGAGGGAAGCGCCTGTGAATCGACAGGAATAGCAGATGTGCTTCACCTGACCGTGACGTATGAGCTATGGTGCAGCATGGCCGTGCGCAATGTGGCTCTCTTCATTCTGTATACCTCGTCGGGGCGTCTCCTCCTCCAGCACCGCACCCCCGACGCCCCTCGTTTACCGAATTACTGGGCATTCTTTGGAGGCGGGATAGAGCCAGGAGAACATCCCTCGGACGCACTCAAGCGCGAGGTGATAGAAGAATTGTCGTATCACGTACAAGACCCGTATCTTCTCACGACACAAATGTTTAGAGAGGGCGAGGACGAGAATACGAAATATGTCTTCGTTGAACGATACGAGGACCAACCGCTTGAATTAGGCGAGGGGCAGGCTATGGGCTGGTTTCTCCCGGACGAAACGCACGATTTGCAAATGGTCGACCACGATCGTGCCATTGTGGAACGAGTGCGGCAGTATTTACGCGAACCGTAACCGTCGCCGCAGGACTCATGGTTCGGTGCTCATCGAGAAGGGGCCAATCCCCTCCCCCGAGTACATCTCTTCTGTCCGCCCGCCCGTTGTGAAACGATAGTACCCCTCGCCGTATCACGAGTGAGGCCATTCAATTTTCAGCCCGAGGATCCGGTCGGATTCGCACCAAACCGCCCTAAGTGCCCTATAATGCCAGCCCGCAGGAGATGATCGTCCCACCTTCACACTGGTGGACATGATCAGCCGCTCATTCGACCTTCATCCAGGAGATCACCATGTCGCCACACACGCGTTCCGTTTCCCCGACTCGACGAACCCGAGCCAAGGACTCTGTGCTCGACTATCCAGGGTATGCCCTCAAAGCCGGAGTTATCGCCCCATCGACGATTCGAGCTGTCCAACAGCGATTAAACCAGGTCGGATGCGGGCCGATCCCCGTAAGCAGCCTCTTTGACCGCCGGACGCAGGAAGCCGTGCGGCTGCTGCAAGCGCGCTCAGTCGATGGGCAGGGACAATCGCTTAGAATCGACGGCGTGGTCGGGCCACTGACCTGGGCCGCCCTCTTCGGAGCGCATCGGGTGCCTTCGATCGCCACCAGGCCGATCTCCGCGTTGATGAAAGCCACCCTCAGCGCCGCCTCGTCACAGGTCGGGGTGATGGAAGACCCGCCCGGTTCAAACCGCGGGCCCAAAGTGGATGAATATCTCAGGGCGGCGGGACTCGATCCTTCGGCGGGGAGCTACGCCTGGTGCGCGGCATTCGTTTATTGGTCGTTTAATCAGGCGGCAACTCGGCTGGGAACCGCCAATCCCGCCATTCGCACGGCAGGCGTGTTGGATCATTGGAACAAAGCCGGAAAGGCCGGTATCACCCGTTTGCTGGCAGGGCAGATCCTGGAAGATCTCTCGCTTTTGAAACCAGGACTGGTCTTTGTGATCAGCACCGGCGGAGGCCACGGACATATGGGTCTCGTGGAAGACTTTCGCGACGATCGGTTGATCACGATCGAAGGGAACACAAATCTCCCCGGCGACCGCGAAGGCGTGGGCGTCTTTCGTCGAAACGGTCGTACCATAAGCGACATCAATCGTGGCTTCCTGAGTTACGAGGTGTCGTCCGACGCATAACGATCATGAAGCGGCGATGATCGAAGACCACTTTCCCGTCGTCCAGGTCTCATCGGCCCTATCATTCTCTATACGAAGTTTGTACTATGGCTGATGTGTTGCCCTGTGTGTGCGTGACTGCAATAAACACTGACCCCGCGTGAAGGAAAACTAGGCGCAGGATTCTTCGTCCCTCTCTCCCCTAACCGGCGCCGTCTCTCACCCATGCAAGATGTCGCATTGAGCTCATCGTTCACGCTCACTGATGTGCCCGGGGGCCTGCCCTGGCTTGGCCACCTCCGCTCGTTCAAGCATCGCCCGTTGCGCGCGATGTCGGAATGGTGGCGTCAGTATGGCGATGCCCTGCGTTTTCGTCTGGGTCCCAAGACCGTCCATCTGTTCAGCCATCCGGCCCTGGCTGAGAATGTGCTGCTGTCGCAAGCCGAGCGTTTTGGCAAGGTGTACGAGCAGCAGCGTCCTACCGGGCTCGCGCTCGTGCTGGGCAACGGGTTGGTCACCAGTTCCGGCGAGGTGTGGAAGCGGCACCGGCGCATCATCCAGCCGGTGTTCCATCGCTCTCGCATGGCCGCGATGGCCGATCGAATGGTGGAGGTAGGAGCACAACGGCTCGCCGGTTGGGCGGCTCATGGTGAACGACCCGTGGACATCGCTGCGGAAATGATGCAATTGACGCTGGAAGTCATCTCCCAAACGATGTTTCACACCAGCGTGGCGCAGCATATGGACCAGATCAGCCATTCACTGCGCGTGAGTCTGAAATATGCCTTCGACTCATTTCATAACCCCCTGCACCTGCCGGCCTGGGTCCCGACCGCTCGCAATCGGGAATTCGGTCGCGCCCTGCAATTCATGGATACGCTGATCTACGAATTAGTCGCGGCCCGTCGGCAGAGCGGCGCGCAATATGACGACCTCCTCAATCTACTGCTCCAAGCACGGGATGAGGAGACCGGCATGGGATTGAGCGATCAGGAGCTCCGGGATGAAGCCCTGACGATCTTTGCGGCAGGCCATGAAACCACTGCCAATGCGCTCTCCTGGACATGGTATTTGCTCGCCACCCATCCCGAAGTGAAGACGCGTTTCCACAGGGAGGTGGACGGGGTTCTCCACGGCCGGCCCCCCACGGCGGACGATCTGCACCACCTGCCCTACACGCGCGCCATCTTCGATGAATCGCTCCGCCTCTATCCCCCGGTGCCGGCCATCCAAAGAAAAACCCTGTCGCCGACGACGCTCTGCGGCATCACCCTCCCGGCCAACGCCATCGTCCTCGTCGGCTTGTACAACCTCCACCGGCACCCTGAATTTTGGTCAGACCCCGACACGTTCCTGCCGGAACGCTGGCTGGACGGGGAACGGCCGCCTGTCCGCTGCGCCTACCTTCCGTTCGGCATGGGACCCCGAGCGTGCGTCGGAACGCACTTCGCCACAGTGGAAGGCCCCTTGCTTCTGGCCCTCATCGGCCAACGCTATGATCCGCAACTCGCGCAGGACACCGTCGAGCCTGAAGTCATGGTGACGTTGCGGCCGAAGAACGGCATCCGCATGACGCTTCAGCCGCGGCATCGGTCAGTGCTTGCTGGCTAAGGACGAAGGCTGGCAGGCGCGTATTCGGATGGTGGCAACCGTAGGCTGATGAAGTTCGTAAGCTGAGAGAAGGCCAGGATCCGATTGGAAAGAAGGGGTTTGGTCGGGGCGAGAGGATTTGAACCTCCGACATCCTGGTCCCAAACCAGGCGCGCTACCGAGCTGCGCTACGCCCCGACTGCATGTTCCGCCATCGCTTGTTGCAGCAACGTCCTCGCTTGCGCGAAGGCGCGTGCCCGATGGCTAATTCGATTCTTTACTTCCGGCGGCAATTGCCCCAAGGTCTGACGATACTCCGGCAGAATAAAGACCGGATCATATCCGAACCCGTTGGATCCCACAATCGACTCGGCAATGGCCCCTTCTAATACGCCTCTAGCCGACAGGGTCTTGCCGCCAGGAAACGCGATGGCGGCCACGGTCACAAACCGAGCCCCCCGTTGCGCAGGGGGGATGCCGCTGAGCTCCTGTAATAACTTCCGGCAATTGTCTTCGTAGGTCGCCTGTTCCCCTGCGTATCGTGCGGCAAACGCTCCCGGTCGACCGCCCAGCGCATCGACTTCCAAGCCGGTATCGTCTGCCACCGCCGGTAATCCCGTGTAGCGGGCGATCTCCACGGCTTTCTTCATCGCATTGGCTTCGCAGGTCTCACCATCTTCCACCACTTCCGGGGCCTCGGGAAAATCATCGAGGGTCCGAATCGTGATGTCCAGCCCGCTCAACAGCGCAACCAGTTCCTGTTTTTTATGCTGATTCCTGGTGGCCAGCACAATCTGCATGGTTAGCTCAACGAGCCGATCAGCGACTTCTGCACATCCACCAACTCGCGGATGGCGCCCCATCCGAGATCGAGAAACTCATCCATGTCTTTTTTGTTGAAGGGCGTGCGTTCGGCCGTCCCCTGCACTTCGACGTATTGGCCGGCCCCGGTCATCACGAGATTCAAATCGACTTCGGCATGTGAGTCTTCTTCGTACGCCAAGTCCACCATCACCTGCCCGCCCACTTTTCCGATGCTGATGGCCGCCAGATAGTCGGTCAACGGGTTGACCTTGAGCAGCTCTTTTTTTTTCAAGACGGTAATGGCATCAGCCAGGGCGATGAAGGCGCCGGTGATGGAGGCCGTGCGAGTTCCGCCGTCCGCTTGAATGACATCGCAATCGATCCAGATGGTCCGTTCGCCCAACCGGCCGGTATCGATGACGGCGCGGAGAGCCCTTCCGACCAGGCGCTGAATTTCCAGCGTGCGGCCGCCCTGTTTCCCTTTGACCGATTCCCGCGGCGAACGATCGTGTGTCGCCCGTGGCAACATGGCATATTCAGCCGTGACCCACCCGGTTCCCTTACCTTTGAGAAAGGGCGGCACTTTTTCTTCGACCGACGCGGTGCAAATCACCTTCGTGTCGCCCATTTCGATCAGGACGGAACCTTCGGCATGTTTCGTAAAATTGCGCGTCACTTTGACGGGGCGGATTTGATCCCGTCGCCGCCCATCAATTCGCCCCAACCCTGCCCCGCTCGTCATTCAGTCGCGCTCCTTCCTGCACAACAATCTAAGGGAGCGGATTATAGTGAACGGCCCCTTAAAGAGCAAATCCTGGCGATCGAATGGAGCCGAGATTCTCAAACTGCGTTTCAACTGGCGTTCAGCAAGTGCCCCTGTATAATTCAGCACACGAGCTAACTTAATGTCCGAACACGACACAGGTCCAATGTCAGCAGCCTGACCGGCGTCAGACTTGACGGCCAAGCGATCAGCGCCGACGAAGATTCTGTCCGGATCTGAATCAGTCCAGCGCATTGTTGGGCATTCATCAGGCTGGACAGGGGCCGAGGGCATGAGGGTGGTATTGGCACAGAAGGTGCAAAACTCAGGAATCAGCCGCCATCGCTTCAGACTGAGCTGCTAAGAACCGATACTGATTCTATCCCTGATTCAGCATCACATCACCTTGAACTTAACCCGCGAGCGAGCCGTATGAGCATCCCGAGCGTCAGTGAAGTCACCACCCAGCAATCCATTCTCGAAAACCGCAATATCCTGATCGTGGACGACGAAGAACCTATTCGCCGCCTGTTAGGGTACCTGCTCGAGCCACATGGCTACAAAGTCACCCTGGCCGGCGAGTCTCGGGAAGCCCGTCAACGAATGGAGAGCGGGTACTACGCGATGGTGTTGTGCGATGTAAACATGCCCGGCGAATCGGGTATGGATCTCGTTCGTCACATTTTGACCCAATATCCCAACACCGCCGTCATCATGATCACGGGGCTCGATAGTCCCGTCCTAGCCAACGCCGCGCTGGATATGGGCGCCTTCGGGTACATCATCAAGCCGTTCGAGGCGAACGAAGTCTTAATCAACGTGGCCAATGCGTTGCGCCGGCGCAAGCTGGAAATCGAAAATGCCATGCATCGGGAGAATCTCGAAGAGGTGGTCCGCACCAGGACGATTGCCCTGCAGCAAGCTCTGGAATGGCTGGAACGGAGCGAGAAAGAACTGCGGCTTTCCCGTGAGGAGACCATTCAACGACTGGCCATCGCCGCTGAATATCGCGACAGCTCGACCGCGCAGCACATCCAACGGATGAGCCATTACTGCGAGCTACTGGCGCGCCGATACGGATTATCGCCCGACCGATGCGATCTCATTCGCACCGCCAGCCCCATGCACGATATCGGCAAGATCGGCACCCCGGACCATGTGCTGCTCAAGCCCGGCAAATTCACCCCCGAAGAATTTAAGGTCATCACGCAACATACGGAAATCGGGTATCGGATTCTGGCCGGCTCCGACTCAGACCTGCTGAAAGTCGCCGCGCTCATCGCGTGGACCCATCATGAGCGATACGACGGCACGGGTTATCCGCGCGGGATCAAGGGTGACGAAATTCCACTGGAGGGCAGGATCACGGCGATCGCGGATAACTTCGACGCCCTCACGACTCAGCGGGTATACAAGCCGGCATATGATTTCGACCACGCGAAGGAGCTGATGCTGAAGGAACGGGGCAAACATTTCGATCCCGACCTGCTCGATATCTTCTTTGATTCCATGGCCGACATCAAACGGATCTTCGATCAGTTTGCGAACCCGTCCTGGCTGTCGTCCTCTCGGCATCGTGCCATCACTCATGATCAAGGGGAGGCCGTATGACCCGCAGGTCACGAAACTGGATCGCCTATTTGTGCGAGAACCTGGCCTCGTCCGGCCTGATGCCGACGTGGGAAGCTGCGACATACCTGACCGACAATCTGTTCGGAGACAAACCCAACCCGAGGCTCTTGCGCACCAGCTGCCCGTATGAGGATACGACGCACTTGCTCCAGCGGTTGTACCAGCCGCTCGTCGCGGCAGCCACTCGTGATCTGCCGCTTCCGGCGGGGGCCATGATCCACGTGTTCACGGACGTCAGCCTCACCGGAAAATCGGCCGTGCTGGTGGTCTATTTCCCGGGGCCCAATCAGCCGCATCATCTGCTGCTGTTGGATGCCGCCAAGGCCTGGGAGCTGGTGTTTGAAAATTCAGACGAGTTCAATACCTGGGCAGAAGAACGGTATCGTTCGATCAAGGCTGCGCTTGCCACCCTCTCAACCGGCGTACCCGCCTCCTCTGCCTTGCCCGCGCCACTCGAAGCCGTCAAAAATTGATTGGAAGCTGAGCGCGTATGGCTGATGGCACGGCGGCCGGAGCCTTGCTCGAGCCGCTGTCCGCCATAGGCTGGATGTGCTATCCGCCGCCAGTACTTCGTGACTACGCGTCGTAGTTCAAATTCGGCGCCAACCACCGCTCCACCTCGCCCACAGGAAGCTTCTTGCGTGCCGCATAGTCTTCCACCTGATCGCGGTTGATTTTCCCCACGGCAAAATACTTCGCTTCCGGATGCGCAAAGTAGAGGCCGCTGACGGCTGCCGCCGGCAACATGGCATAGGATTCGGTCAACGTCACACCTGATTGCGATTCCGCCTGCAGCAGATCGAACAGGAGTCGCTTTTCCGTATGATCGGGACAAGCAGGATATCCCGGCGCCGGACGAATGCCGCGATACCGCTCGCGAATCATATCCTCGTTGGTGAGGGTCTCGGTTTTCCCATACCCCCATTCGAGGCGAACCCGCTTATGCAGCCATTCGGCGAACGCTTCCGCCAATCGATCTGCCAGCGCCTTGACCATGATGGAGTTGTAATCATCGTGGTCTTTCTCATATTTGGCACACAGCGCTTCCACTCCGATACCCGCGGTCACCACAAAAGCCCCGACATAGTCGCCGCGGCCGGAACCCTTGGGAGCAACGTAGTCGGCCAACGCCAGGTTGAACTGATCGGCCGGTTTTTCCATTTGTTGCCGGAGCGTATGGAAGGTGGTGAGGACATCCCGGCGATCGCCATTGCGATACAATTCAATATCGTCGCCGACGCTATTGGCCCGGAAGAATCCGTAGACGCCACGCGCTGTCAGCAATTCGCCGCGGATAATCTCCTCCAGCAACGCCTGGGCATCGGCCAGCAGTTCCATGGCCTTCGGGCCGACGGTGGCATCGTTGAGAATATCGGGATACCGGCCGCGCAATTCCCAGGTGTGAAAGAACGGCGTCCAGTCGATGAAGGGCACCAACTCGCGCAACGGCATGCGATCGATCCGACGCGGTCCGGTGAACGAGGGCGTGGGTATGTCGGCTGAAGCCCACTCGGTCGGCATCCGATGTGTCCGCGCGGACTCCAGGGTGCGGAGAGACTTGCTGCCTCGATCCTGATGCGCCTGGCGGATGCGATCGTAATCCGCCCGAATGGAGGCAGAAAATTCCTGCTCCTGCTGCTTGTTGATCAGGCTTCCGACCACCCCGACGGCGCGCGAGGCATCCAGCACATGCACCGTCGTATTCCTGTACGACGGCGCAATTTTCACGGCGGTATGCGCCTTGCTGGTCGTGGCACCGCCGATGAGGAGCGGCACCGTAAACCCCTGCCGCGTCATCTCCTTGGCCACATGCACCATTTCATCCAATGATGGCGTGATCAATCCACTCAGGCCCACCATGTCCACCTGCTGTTCACGAGCCGTCGCCAGGATCTTTTCGCAGGAGACCATCACGCCAAGGTCGATCACCTCGTAGTTGTTGCAGCCCAACACCACCCCGACAATGTTCTTGCCGATATCGTGCACATCGCCCTTGACGGTCGCGAGCAACACCTTGCCGTTGGCACGGGAGGTACCCAGTCGTTGTTTTTCGGCCTCCATGAACGGCATGAGATAGGCCACGGCCTTCTTCATGACCCGGGCGCTCTTCACCACCTGCGGCAGAAACATTTTTCCCGAACCGAACAGATCACCGACGATATTCATGCCGGCCATCAAGGGACCCTCGATGACGTCGAGCGGCCGGGCGGATTTCTGCCGCGCCTCTTCGACATCCTGATCGATATAATCCGTCAGTCCCTTCACCAACGCATGGGCCAAGCGCTCTTCCACTGGACGCTGGCGCCACTCATCGTCTTTCACCGCCGCTTTGCCCTTCTGCTTGACCGTTTCGGCAAACGTCACCAACCGTTCGGTCGCATCGGAGCGGCGATTCAACAGCACGTCCTCTACCAGCGTGAGCAGATCCTTGGGAATTTCTTCATACACGGCCAGCTGCCCGGCATTAACGATGCCCATATCCAAGCCGGCTTGAATGGCGTGGTAGAGAAACGCGGCATGCATCGCCTCGCGTACGACGTTGTTGCCGCGGAATGAAAAGGAGATATTGCTGACGCCGCCGCTGACCTTGGCCAGCGGGAGATGCGCCTTGATCCAGCGCGTGGCTTCGATGAAATCGACGGCGTAATTGTTATGTTCTTCCAGGCCGGTTGCCACGGTGAGGATATTCGGATCGAAAATAATATCCTGCGGGGGAACTCCGACCTGTTCCGTCAACAGACGATAGGAGCGCTCGCAAATCTCAATGCGCCGCGCGACCGAGTCGGCTTGACCGCGCTCGTCGAATGCCATGACGACGACCGCTGCGCCATACCGCCGGATGAGCCGCGCCTGCTCTAAAAACTTCGCCTCGCCTTCTTTCAAGCTAATGGAATTGACGATGCCCTTCCCCTGCATGTTGCGGAGGCCCTCTTCAATGACCTCCCACTTGGAGCTATCCACCATGATCGGCACACGCGCGATATCCGACTCGGCGGCCAGCAGACGCAGGAACTTCTGCATCGCTGCCTTCGAATCCAGCAACCCCTCGTCCATGTTGATATCGATGATCTGCGCCCCGCCCTCGACCTGCTGGCGCGCCACCGTCAAGGCCTTGTCGTAATCCCCGGCCAGGATCAGTTTGGAAAAGGCCGGTGAGCCGGTGATGTTGGTCCGCTCGCCGACGTTCACGAAGTTCGATTCCGGCCGCACGGTCAACGCTTCGAGGCCGCTGAGCCGCAAATACGGCTCGACCTTGCCGGGCCGACGAGGCGACAGCCCGCGCACCGCTTCCGCAATGTGCTGAATGTGGTCAGGCGTGGTTCCGCAACAGCCGCCGACAATATTGAGCCATCCGTTTTGCGCCCATTCACGCAACTGAGGAGCCAGCGACTCCGGAGTTTCCGGAAAGCCCGTAGGCAACAAAGGATTGGGCAAGCCGGCATTGGGATGGCTGCTGACAAAAATCGGCGCGAGCTGCGACAGCTCCTCGATCAACGGCCGCATTTCCTTCGGCCCCAGCGCGCAGTTCATGCCGACACTGAGCAATGGCACATGAGAGATGGAATTCCAGAATCCTTCGACCGTTTGCCCAGAGAAGCCGCGATTACTGCCGGCCTGAATGAACGTCACAGACGCCATGATCGGCACCTGCCGGGCGCCTTCTGCGAACAGTTGCTGTATGGCAAAAAAGGCCGCCTTCGCATTCAGCGTGTCAAAGATCGTTTCGACAAGCAGCAGGTCGACGCCACCGTCCAGCAGACCGCGTACCTGCTCGCCATAGGCTTGCACTAATTCCGGATAGGTGGTCCCGCGTGCTGCGGCATCATTGGAGTCTGTCGAAACCGATGAGGTCTTCGTAGTCGGCCCGATCGCACCGGCCACGAAACAGCGCCGCGCAGGCTGAGCCGCCACGACCTGAGCGACCGCCCGCTTGGCACATTCCGCTCCGGCTTTGGACAGCTCATAGCCAAGATCATCCATGCCGTAGTCGGCCAGTGACACCGATTGAGAATTAAACGTGTTGGTTTCGACAATGTCCGCCCCGGCTTCGAGGTACTGCCGGTGAATTCCCTCAATGACGTGCGGTTGTGTGACGTTTAAGAGATCGTTGTGTCCCTTGAGGTCTTTCTTCCACTCCTTGAAGCGTTCCCCGCGAAACGCGGCTTCGTCCAGCTTGTGGCGTTGGATCATAGTCCCCATGGCGCCATCGAGGATCAGGATCCGTTCACGGAGCAGGTCTTGAATGTCGTGTACCGGCATGACTACCTATGTCTTTCTGTCACCGAGCTTCAGATATGCGGCGACTGCGGCGATGGGTGCGATCGAGCGGGCATCATATCGGGAACGGACTTTTTTCAGCAAGCCATGACGGACTCTCCGCCTTGACATTGACTACCCCGGCCGATACGATGCCAAGCAGTGTCTGGGCCGAGCCTGAGTCGATTGTATGGCGCATCAGACAGTGACCCGCCTCATTTTGTGTTGTCTCCTCTGCATCAGCCTCATCGGACCGGAATGCCCTTCCCTGTGGGCGGGGTCCTATTTTGAGGATGGGTATCTCGGGCTGACTCAAACCGAACTACACGACAAACTCGGTCTACCCCAGGCCGTGCGGGACCGCAAATCGGCCTTGCGCGTCTTCACCTATTACCCCATCAGCGACTGGGAGCAATACTTTAAGAAGGTCGTCTCTCCCGAAAACGGAGAGGATGTGTACACCTTCAAACGTGACGGCGTCGAAGTCCGGTATTCCTTCAGCTTTACCTTCGATCCCAACGATCAGAACGAACAGCGGCCGCTGTTTGTCCGTCTCGTCGATATCGAGTTCTCTCCGCCCGTGGCCTTGAGCAGAATTCCTCAACTCGTCCCGGAATTCAAACCACCGGAGGACGCCTCGGCCCCGGTCTTCCGCTCCAATATCATGTTGTTGTTTTTTTCGGGGAGCCCGTCGGCGGATGCGCGCTTCATCGTACGGGAAAAAGGAAAGGATGCACTTGACTGGTCGCTCGCCTTCCAGATGTTCGCCCTGCAGGGTCTACCTGATCCGCTGACGCCGAAAGCGCCGATCGACCGCCTGGAAATCAGTACCCAAAGCCTGCCGCTGGTCAAACTGCGCCAGCGCAACACGCATGAACCCGTCCTCAATCCCTATTCCACAGCCTTCGCTCAGCAGCCGCCGCCTAAGCCCGCCATGAAAAAGATTCCAGTGCCCACGTACGCGGATTAGTGAGGCTCAAGGAGTTGGTTGTCCGGCTGGTTCCAACTGGCGGGTCGTGCGTTCGTCTTGTGCGCGGTAACTCTGCTCAGTCTGACTCCGCATCCGCCCCAACATATTGTCTACCGGCTGACTGGTTCCCTGTTGAGAAGGTCCCGCAAGCGCCTCCAGAGAAGGAGCCTCGATCGCGACGACCTGGTAGAGGGCAGAGACTCCCACCACCACCAGCAGCACCTTGCAGAGAATCCTGATGGCGGGATTGGCGCTCAAAAAAATGAACAACAGCAGGGTCAGGGAAGCCATCCCTGCCACAATCACGACGGCGGTTTGATAGGCCGTCAGCCCTTTGATTGTTCGAGAAGCGACTTTTGCTGCAACGGCACTGAGGATATCTCCGATCACACCCGAGGAAGTCGATGTCTTATTCCCGGTGAGGGCCGGTGTGGGTATAGGAGCGGGAGCAGGCGAGTCCGTACCGGTCATGGTTCGCACCCGGCCCCGATAAGCGGCCGGTACCTGGTCGAGATTGTCGGTCAAGACGGCTTGGCCCTGAGCATCCGTATAGACATAGAGAGGCCCTGCCTGGGCCTCGAATCCGCCATACCCCGGGAAACAGAATCCCAGCGCACTTATCCAAACCCACATCCAGGCCTGATTCCGTCTCCAATCCCTCCGTCCCATCTTCCCGCCCTCCCACGGTACTCCATTAAGCATAGCAGGTCGAAACAGGAAGGACGGCGACAACACCGCGTCCCTGGAAGGTTTTCTCCTCCCTTGACGGACCGAAAACCTATTGTTTAGCATGCAGCAGGTACCTTGCACGCGCACACTTGTTGACGGAAGGATATTTGTGACCGATCAGATGACCTCGGCAGACCCGGTTTCCTCCCTTCCCCCGACCACGGAGCCCACACCGTTTATCCGCCAGCGGCCGGTCAGGATCATTATCAATTCGTTCCTGGCGCTGTTCGTGGTCGCGCTGATCGCGTTTCGGTTCGTGCCAGGCTGGTTGGACCCGGATTTCTCCAAACACATTGAAAGCCACCGGGTAATGGTGGGCATGGATCGCAAGCAAGTCCTGGATTCGTGGGGGTCGCCGAACACGATGAACGTGACCCATACCAGCGATGGGCTACGGCGCGAGGAATGGATCTTTGAAGATTGGGAAAGCCCGGCGGTCGTCAAACACCGGTATCTCTACTTTGAGGAAGGCAAATTGATCGGCGGCCATTTTTCAGGGTCCGACGTACGCCTGCCGCTGCCGACCACCCCGGAACCGGTCAAACCCAAGGGCCACCCGTAATCGTTACCTATTGACGCCTCCGGCCAGTCTCCCCTCAAATCTTCGTCTCAATCAGCCTCGCTGGTTGCCTCACGAACGTGCAGCGCCAGTCGGCTCAAGAGAATCTCCGCCCGTTGCCTGTCGCGTTCCGCAACCATGACGCGGCTCCCCAAGAGCGCCACCCCCGGATAAAGCGCGCTGATGTGTTCGTGCTGAACGGCATAAGGAATACCGTTGCCGTCGAGCAGGCTCCGGATCAGCGCCAGTTCCCCGACATCTGCCGGTTCGCAGAGGCTCACCGGAGCCTGAAGATGTTCAGAATGATCCCCTACCGTCACAATACCCCTCCCGCCAGGCACCGTCGCACATTCACCAAACCGGAATAGCCTGGAACCGGCCCCTCCGGCTGCGGACAGCACGTGATTCGTTGCAATTCCTTCGGATGGTCAATACACTCACGGAAGAGCGCACAGGGTCCGGAAGCAGAAGCTGGCCTTGAATATGGAGCGATACCTGCGCGGAGATCGGCGTCGATGTCGTTGCCGCAGGGGGACAACGGACAACTTACGGGGTCTCGGTAATCTGAACGCGCCGTTCTTTCCCTGGCCCGCCGGACACGGTCAGAACACGTTTCCATTCACGGACTTGGTAAATGGCCCAGGCTTGCGGTTGATTCTTGTAGAACGCGTCCGGGTCTTCGCCGGAGGCATTGAGGTAAATCGGCTCCGTAAACCCTTCTTCCAGCACATAATCCAGCAAACAGTCCGTGGTGAACCCTTTTCCATGCAGGGCCACCTCGGCAAGGAAGTTAAGAATCTCGTCGGAATCCTGAATGGTGATAGGCTTCATCTGACCGGTGGCTGATTGTAGCCAGTAGGAACGAAGGAAGGCAAGGCATGGCACTGAAGAGATTGACCCGTACGCAATTTCTCGAGCGGCTCCTGTCCATCATGGATCGAAAACACCATTGGGCCTGGCCGATCATCATGGGACCCGGGATCACCAAGACCCAGCTGAAGCTTCACTACCAACAGGAGTACCTGGTCTACGTGCGGGACTTTCCCGTCCTGCTAGCTCGAGTGCATGGGCAAAACCCGCCTCCTGACGTCCGGCGGATGTTGGCCGAGAATATTTATGAAGAGGATACCGGCGGCCTGTCGTTTGGACGATCTCATCCCGAGCTCTTTAATGAAATGATGCGCGGGTTGGGATTCGACAGCCGGGTCTTCCTACGAGCGACGCTGCTTCCCGCCAGCCTCCGCTATCGACGCTGGTTGGAAAAAGTGACGGCCAGCCGCGACTGGGTCGTCGGCGCCGCCGCCCTCGCGGTGTTCGTGGAGGGCAGCATCAAAGACCGCCAGGAAATTCTGGAACCCTCCAAACCAAAAACCGAGGCGGAAATCGAGGCCTATATCGACGCGCATCCTCTGATTCGGCACCACAAAATCGAGCGACAACATATGGATCTCATACGCGCGCACCAGAAGGTAGAGGCAGGGCATCGACAGGACGCATACACCATGGTCGTCAACTATGCCGGACGCAGGAGCCAGCAGAACGCGGTGTTGGCCTGCGTCAGGCAAGGACTGACGTTGTGGATGGCATACCGCGACGGCATCGCCAAGGCCTGCAAGCTGACGAAGCCATGAGAAGGTTGAAGGCTATTCCACGGTGGCTGCCGCTGTGGGCTCTCATTATCCTTGGTCTGCATCAGGCGGCCGGAGCAACACCTATATTGGACGACATGGTGCTGGTTCCAGCCGGTGAATTCACGATGGGAGCTTCCGCAGACCAGGGCGGCCTCCCGGATGAGCAGCCGATGCGTCTGGTCTATCTGGGCGCCTTCTGGATCGATCGGTACGAAGTCACCAACGCCGCCTACCTGCAATTCGTTGAGGCCACGAACTATCAGGCCCCTGCCAATGCTGCCGGTCGCCTGACCCTCTGGGAGCAGAACCGTCCATTGCCCGGCATTGAGCAACATCCGGTCGTGAACGTGAGCTGGTTGGATGCCGTCGCATTCTGCCGCTGGGCGAACAAACGGTTGCCGACTGAAGCGGAATGGGAAAAGGCCGCCCGGGGGACCGACGGACGCACCTACCCCTGGGGCAGCGAATGGAGTACCGATAAGGGAAACAGTGCGAGCTACTGGGCCGGGAAAACCGTGGAGTTTGCGGATAGTACGGAGTGGGAAGCCTTTTGGCTCAAAGGCCTGGGCGCGGAACTCTCCAAAGCGAGGGGCCTGAGGGGGGAAATCCTCACGATAGCGGTCGGCAGTTTTCCCGCCGGCGCCAGCCCGTATGGGGCGCTGGATATGGCCGGCAATGCCGCCGAATGGGTGCAGGACTGGTACAACCCCAACCATTACCGCTCGGCACCGCTTACGAACCCCCAGGGTCCTGAGCGAGGTGCCATTAAAGCCATGCGCGGCGGATCCTGGCTCAAACCGGCGATCAGCCTGCGCACCTCCGATCGTGACTGGGGGACGATGGACAGCCGCCCTTCCGGAACTGGATTCCGTTGCGCCAAGGATAGCTACTAATCCAAGTCTGCTCCACTGACCACGCCCCTGCCTGAGACCCAAACCCCGATTTCCCCTTCCTGCCGGTTTTCAGGAGATTCTAGGTCGCCCGGGCTTCAACGGCTATACTGCTTCTAAGCACGGTCACATCCGTACCGCCTTACGTTGATCCTTCGAGTTTTCGCTATGGCATCCCAGCTTTCTCGCGCCCCAGACGCCGGTTCTGGACCGGCATTCCGGGTCTTGCTAGCCGATGACTCGCAAGAATCACAGGTCTTGATTCGATTGTACCTGCAAGGCCTCCCCTATCAGGTGGACCTCGCAGGAGACGGAGAAGAAGCGGTCGCCCTGTTCAAGGCCCGGCCGTTTGACCTCGTTTTTCTCGATCAGCACATGCCGGTCATGGACGGTTTTACCGCCGCGCGCTTGATGCGCCAGTGGGAATCATCCAATCATCGGTCGCCGGTACCTATTCTGGCTCTGACCGCCGACTCATTGGTCGAAGCCAGGGAGCACGGGCAAGCCGCAGGGTGCACGGCATTCTTAGCCAAGCCCATCGCTAAAGAACAGCTTCTCGACGCGTTGCAGAGGTTTGGCGCCAGCTTCTCAAAGAAGCGCGCTACGGCACAGAACAGTGCCCCCGCCGGACTCGCACCCCTCATCGACGAGGAAATCGCGCGACGGCGTCCCCTCTTCCTCGACAACCGCCGTCGAGAGCTGAGACGCCTGCAGGACGCCGTCGAGCGAGGAGATTGCGAATTCATCCGGATCATGGGACACCGCCTCAAAGGCCTGGCCGGATCCTATGGATTTCCCGACATCGGCCTGGCGGGTGCAGAGTTAGAGGAAGCGGGGAAGGGTCAGGATCTCGCCGCGATGCGCCGGACCATCGATCAGCTGGCTGCGCTTCTTGCCCAGGCGAGCCAGGCCGTGTAAGCGCAGTTCCAAGACGGGCAGAGGAAAACTACGACCATGAGCATTCTCATCATCGACGATTTTCAGGAGGAACGGGATCTCCTCCACGCTATCCTGCAGCGGGCCGGATTCGGCCCCCTCCTGCCGGTCGCGACGGCTCAAGAAGCACTCACCCTCTTAGGGATCGGCAAACGCGGAAAACCCGGCAATGGCATCGATCTCGTGCTCATGGATCTCGAAATGCCCGGGATGAATGGATTGGAAGCCTGCGAGAGAATCAGGATGGAAGAACAGCTCCAGGGCCTGCCCATCATCATCATTACCGCCCATACGGCAGAGCACGATATTCAGGCCGCCTATACGGCGGGCGCCACGGACTATATCCGCAAGCCTGTGATTCCGGTGGAGTTGCTGGCACGAGCCGCCACGGCGCTGAGCCTGAAACAAGAAATCGATGCGAGGAAATTGCGCGAACAGGAACTACTCGAACGAACGAAGGAACTCGACCATGCCTTGGAGCACATCACCACGCGCCATGGCACCGTGCAGATTTGCGCCAAGTGTAAACGCGTCAATACCGAAGGGGCCTACTGGCAACGGATCGAAGACTACTTACGCCGGCTGGGGCGTTCCACGGTCAAAGAAGCCGTCTGTGACTCCTGCATGCATCAGGCCTATCCTCATCTGAAACGGATGCCATAGCAGGCTGTTCAGAGAGGGCGCCAGCGGCGTTCTCGCGGCGCACAGACGCTCCCCGTACCGCACCAGTACGCCTCGTCTCCGCACTGGCTGCGGCCTTGCCGGACAACCTTGCTGAGCAGCCTGCAACTGGATGCTGATGTGTCCATAGGTGGCCGAGAGCTCTCGCGCAGGATTCTTGAGTAGTGTGTCTATCACCTGCTACCCAGCACCCCATACATCAGACGACCGGGACGGTTATCGATTCGATTGGGCCGGCAACACAAAAGCCACCGCTTCGATACGCACAACCGGCATGATCAGCCCTTGCCCTTCGACGTCGTGGGAGAAATCGTAGACGAGAGATTCGTCCGGGACCAGCCTGCCGCACATCACCACATCAATCTCGATCCGCTCGCCCCGCTGCATCCTGGCCTTGAGGTCGGCGGTCACCTCCCCAGCCGAGACGATCAGTGTCGCCGGAAGATCTTCATGTTTGAAACGCACCTCACCCCACGACGTTCGATTAAACTTCGGCCCCAGTGCGACACGAAATCCCCCCTCTGCCTCGTCAAACCGTGACAGTTCGCCAAACCAGACCACCGTCACCAGCCATTGCAAAGGCTCCTTGCCTTCGCGCCGGGCATCGCGTGCACGGTTCAAGGCAAAGAGTCGTTCGTCATGTCCGGGATCATGGTGTCCCTGACCATAGATCTGAGACCAGTCTGGAGGCGCTCCGTCCAGCGCCGCGAGAAACTGTTCGATGGGTTCACGATCGAGAAGAAGATGGTTCTCAGGAGGAAGGGTTGCCAGCGCCGCAGACAAGGTCGTATGCAACGGACGCAACGGAGAAGGTACTTCAGCCGAACCCATAGCGGGCATCGACCAAGCCAGCACCAGCAAGGCCATGGCGAAGAGGATCCGCACGTGGAAGGCACTCCTCAAATCAGGCCGCAGTGACCGGCAGGCTGCGAAATAAGTCTCTGAGCCCGCATGTGGCAGGATGCTCCCACGACAACACGCCGGCATCCACCAGCACTTGAAGCCGGGGGACAGGGTCGAGTCGAGTCAGCAGATCACCATTGAGAGATTGGGACTTCAACACCTGCGCGTAGGTCCCGATCCAGGATTCAACGACCGCCCGTAACCCGGCATCCGTCGATTTCATTCGACCCAGCCGGACTTCTTGCAACAGTTTGATCAACGGATCTGATTGGAGCAGCGTGCCAATTGCGCGACGCAGTTGTGTGTCTTGATCGTCCATCATGAATGACTCGACATCGTAATCAATTCATGGAGCAGGCACCGGGGCCCCGCGGATCTCCACAGGAGCCGCATCCGCCTCCGGAATTGGAGACCACCGGCCACCCGCCGGTTGCGCCCACCCCGAACGCAGAAAATTGTTTATTCAAGGCCGTCCCTTTGCAGGAAGGACAGGCCGGCACGGTCTGTCCCTGCACAATGAGCTCGAAGCGGTGGTTGCATTCCTGGCAGACGTATTCGAAGATGGGCATGGGCTGTACTCCTAGAATTTTAAAATATTATAAGTAAGGCCCATTCACTTTCGCAATCATCACCCGACAGGAGTCCACACATGTGGTCAGAAGATAAATCATTCGTCTTTCGCATCAGCCTGGAAGCGCAATTCCCCGACGACTACGACGGCCCCCACGATGAGCAGGCCTGGCTGCGCGAGTGGGAACTGCAGATCAAGCCGGTCCTGATCAAGAACCTGTTCGACACGCTCCGGGAATACCCTGCCTGGAAATCGCATGTCAGGAACCGGGGCAAATCGCCGGCGGAAGAAATTGAAGTCGCCATGGTCCGCGATTTTTCACCAACTCCCTAGGCACACGAACCGGCTATGTCACAGGTTACCGCTCAGGGTCTCTACATTCACATTCCCTTCTGTCATCAGCGCTGCCATTTCTGCGCCTTCTACCTGGAAATTCACCAGGCGCGCGCCGCGGAACAGTTTGTCGCTTCCCTATTGACGGAGTTGCGGTTGTACGGCGAGGGCGGTGTCTTGGGACCGGCCCCACTCGATTCGATCTATTTCGGCGGCGGGACGCCGACCACGCTCTCCTCCCAGCAACTCGCGACCATCCTCGCAACAAGCACACAGGTGTTCGGACTGGCTCCGGGCGCCGAGGTCACCATTGAAGCCCACCCCGGATCGGTCTCACAGGACAGCCTGGCGAACCTCAGGGAAGCCGGATGTACCCGCCTGAGCTTTGGGGCCGAATCGATGGACCAAACGGAGTTGGATCGCGTCGGACGACCAGGATCTCCCACCAGCACAATCCACGTCATGGCCGTGGCACGCGACGCCGGCTTCACCAACATCAACCTCGATCTTATGTACGGGCTGCCGGGCCAGACATTGGAGAGTTGGGCCATCTCGTTACGGCAGACAATTGAACTAGCTCCGGAGCACCTGTCTTGTTACGCCTTGACCATCGAGGAAGGCACTCACCTCAAGTCAGCGATTCAGCGCGGCCTCGTTCCCGCCCCTGATGAAGAGCTCCAGAACCGCATGGAGGACCTGGCCGAAGAGATCCTCTGCCAGGCTGGCTACGGTCGTTATGAAATTTCCAACTATTGCCGACCTGGATTTGCCAGCCGACACAACCGTCTTCACTGGACCGGCGGGCATTACCTTGGCGTCGGCCCCAGTGCGCAGTCCTATATTGGAGGTCGGCGATTCGGCAATGTGAGCGATCTGGCGGCCTATAAGGCAGCCCTCGGAAACGCCCGCCTCCCGGTCTCGGAATCCGATCAGCTCACACAGGCGGATGACAGTTGCGAACGGCTGATCTTCGGGCTGCGCCTCGTTGATGGTATTTCACTCAGGCAGACAGGCGCCCTGTCATTTCCGGCACTCACGCAGGAAGTGGACAAATTGCGGGCGGACGACTTGCTCGAACGCCAGGGCGACCTGCTTCGCCTCACCACAAGAGGCAGACGGTACGCGGATACGGTAGCGGTATCCCTCCTGACGAGCCTGAATGGGTAGCGACGTTCAATCGTCCCATTGACTTCCATCCCCGACAGAGGGGAGACTGACGATTCGAAAGGAGATTACTTCCCATGCCCGTGAATATGGATCCCAGCAAGCGCCGCCGTCGTCAACCAGTCGAACCTGCCGCGTCCACCACGGATCAAGACCCGGCTCACGTAAAGCGATTCGGTGAAGACACGGAAGCCGATCGTGAAAAGGCGATTGCGGAAGCCGAGCTGAAGAATTTGTGGGACGCGACTGAAGTCATTGATATGGATAGCTGGTAGTCAGCCTACACACACATCTGCTCCGTAATCTCCACCTCGCAGGACCCTTACCGAATCGCCCACTGAACCAGATGTATCGATGAATTCCTCACCCGTTCGGAATGCCCTGTTTTATCCCTTTCATCTCTGTGCCCCAGACACGCTGGATTACCTGCTGGCACACTATGAATCCATTCACTTTCGCGACTACATGGCGCTTCGCCTCACGCCGTTCATGGGAACGACGGCCTATCAGGACCGCATGGGAGACGAGCATCCACACCTCGTCAGCAGCGGCCGCATCGTGCAAGGCCATGCGGTCAGCGGCCCGTTAGATGCCGCCGCTGCAACCGAGATCGATCGTGATTTTGCCGATCCCCACTGGAGACAGCTGTTCCATGACGGATTGCAGGAAGATCGACGGTTTCAACGTGGGCTGTTTGATCTGACCCACGCCATGCGAATCGGATCCACTCTCGTGCCGGGCCCGGCCGCCTTGCTTCGCCTTCTCGAACCGCAACGCGCGACTGAACGATATACCGTCGCACTGGTGAAACAGTGGGCCCGTTCAGCCCCTACCCTGGAGGAGGCCTACCAATTTGAATATGGCCTCGCGCTTCTAAAAACCGCCGCAGCGCAGGTCTACACCTTCCGCCTGGCCAGCGCGCATGGGTTGGTTGCGGTCACGGACTCCGTGACTCACCATCGATTGCTGAGCCGAACCATGGCGCGAGAACGCATCGACCTGCCCAATGAGTATGTAGCTTCGTCACAGAGACATTCCTCCGCATGACTACTTCGCGCTGGGGATGTCAGTGGCTTGTCATTCCTCTGCTGCCACGACGGTCAAGAGGAGATACCCACCTGTTGCACTCAACCCTATATCACCTGGTACACTCGGCCCCGAACGAGACGACCGCATGAGTACCCTCACCCCCGTCATGACTCCCGATGCCCTCGACACCACCGACGTGGGCACCGGCGACGATCTGGAAGCCCGCGTGATCGTGTTTAATTGCGAATGCCACACCTACCAGCAGGTGATCGCACTCTTCTGCAAATGTATTCCGGGGATGAACTCCTCCCGGGCCTTCGAATTGGCATGGCGCATCGACCATGAAGGCCAGGCCACGGTCTACTCGGGAGCCAGAAAATTGGCTGAAGAAATCGGAACCAAACTTGCGGCCGGAGGGTTGCGGGTGGGTGTTCAGTAACGGGAATCGAGAGGGGACCGGCGGTCTGCGCCGACCATCTCGACGCAGACGCAGGTTACTTCGCGCGCTTTTTCGATGCTGCGGGTTTGGTGGATTTGGCTTTGGTTGCCGGAGCAGCAGGCGCGGCAGGCTTCTTGGCACTCCCCTTGGCGCTGCCGTGGGTCGCTTGCGAACTTTTTGCAGACTTGGCAGGCGTCTGTGCGACCTTTTGCTCCTGAGCAGCCGCCGCCTTGTAATAGGATTTATTGAGCTTACTCAGCATATCGCCGTTCAGCACACGCACTTGGTACAGTTCGAACAACTTGCTGATGGCTTTGGGGTCGCCCTTGCGAGCCAGCCCCAACAGCCGTCGCCGCTGGTTCATTTCTTCTTCTTCAGTATGAGACGCCGCTCGCCGCTCCATAGCGCTCCTTTCAAGGAATGCCCAAACCTATGGTACACATTCGCCAAATTGCCGGATGAAATGCCCCGCAGTATAACAGATTCGGCCTAGCCAGTACTACACAAACCTTGATCACATGAGAGAAATTGTGCCGACCAGGCAACATGGGATTGTCGGCGAATGGAGAGTTCCCACGGTTGTAGATGAACGGTGAAGATCACTATAATTATTTTTCACCCCATATGAGACAAAGGAGTCCCCGATGCAACATGCTGCCCCTGCCGATACAGAACCGACCGTGGCCGATGATCCTCAGGCACGCGCCCTTCTCCAACGAGCGTTCGAAAGCACCGCCCGCTGGCAACCGGATTTTCGAGGTTTTTCAGCCGACCTCAGCGTCAACACCAATGGACAGGTCGTGACCGGAACCGTCGTGGTCAGGGGACCGCGAGAGGTGACCATCCAACTCGCCGATGAAGCGATTCAAAAATGGGCGCAAGAGCAGATCGGCATGATCGCCGTGCACCGCGCTCCCCGCAAGTTCGAGGAATCAGACGGCAAACACCGGCTCACGATGGAAACCGGGGAGGAGCATCCGCTGGGCCGCCGGCTCGACATTCATGGCGACGGCATGCAGTCCTTCTATCGCATCAAGGATAACCGCATCACTCAAATCAACCGGAAGATGCCGCATGTGGCCTTCACGATCAATGTGGAAGAGAGCAGCACCACGCAGGATCAGAAGCAACTGACGACGAAGTACACCGTGTATTATTTTGCGCCGAAGGACGGCACCCTTCGCGATGTGGAGAGCTTCACCGATACGCATGTGCGCGTCAGCGCATCCGATCTTCCGGCCACACGGCGGATCATCTCGTATGAAAACGGCTGCGTGCTCGTACGAACGCTCACGTTCACCAACCACAAACTGCTGGCCTGATGGATCTGCGCACGACATTCCCGCGCAGCATGAAAACCAGGCTGGCTGGCTATGCCCACCTGGCACGGATGATCGACAAGTGCCGCGCGGTGCTGGCCGGAACCGAAGGGGAGTATATCTATCCCTGCCCGATGGATGAACGACTGCTGGACTATGCCGGCATCACGGCCGGGCAATTCACGGCTGCAGTGAAAGCCCATCCGACCGATGAGGGGGTGGCGAAGTGGTTACAACGTACCGCCACCCCTCATAGCACCGAAGAGCTCGAAGACTGGAATGGGAAGTTGCTTGAGCGGGGGCCGAGCTCGCCGGACAGTGCGGCGAAATTCGCCAAGTACCGCGATGCGATAGACCCTTCGCGTACCGACATCACGGCCTGGTCGGACCTCCAGGATCTGGAGGAAGGCAGGCCCGTTCCCCGAAGAAAACAGCCCCTTCACTGACGTCATCAACCGGCACTCGCCGATTGATGACGTCGGTATCTCGTTGCATTCCTGTCGCATCGGACCTCCAATCCGTATCCGAACAGATTCCCACTGTATCCCTCTCGATACGTTCCCGTTGGATAATTGTGACTTCGCCATACAGTCGAGCGGAGGTGGGCGTCATCTATATGGGCTACTGCGTACTACCATCACAGGTCGAGTCCAACCACATTGCGTTAGAACGGTCCAACCTGGCACGCGAATAGCAGGTGAACTTCAGGCATCGCACAATGACAATGCCCCCGTTTTCAACCATCGGCAGGAGGTACGTACATGGCTCTGGTTCAACAAAATCTCGTTCCCGGCACCGGTGACCACCTGATCACGCTCGACACTGACACGAACCTCGAATGGCTCAGTCTGAACGCCACCGCTAACTTGTCCTACCTCGACGTCCTGGGCGGCGCCGGTGGGTATACCACCACCTACGGCTTTCGCTATGCCACGGGCCAGGAAATCAGCCTGCTTCACCAACACGCCGGCATTACGAAATTCGGCCTCACGCAAACCGTGCCCTTTCCTCAGAGCAATCATGTCGCGATGGAAACGCTGATTGAATTGATGGGCGGTGCAGCGCTGTACCCATCGCTGTCCAGCGGGTCGGTTTTGGTTCAGACACAGGGCATGATGAAATTTCGTGGAGCCGGCGTCCCTACGCCGATGACGCCCATGAGCATCGTACAACTCTGGCTGTTCAAGCATAATCCTCCGAGTTCCTATGCGGACAGCAATCCGGCTGGACCTGCCGGCAGCCGAGTTCCTGAAATCGCGTCCTACCTGGTACGCAATCGCGTCCTGCCCGTTGGTGTCGTCTCTCGTGGAACGTCGACCAAGGCTGGCAAAACACGTGGAGCTAGGAAGAAGTCCTGATTTCCCATCCCCGTTCCCGTCCCATGAGGCCAGCTACCGGCCTCATGGGACGCCCGTCACAACGGCAGACAGCACCTCCCCGTTTCCAACTGGCTTGCCCCGCGATTGATTTGCCTTCAAGGGAAGCATAGGCTAATGAACGTGTGGCAGCTCCGCGTATCGGCATACGATCACGCATCAGCCCGTCCTCCGGAGGGCCCCATGAGATGTCCTCATTCCGCAACACCAGCATCTCGCCCAAGATTGTCAGGGCCCAGGACCGGCACCCACCCAGGTATGGTGACATCATGACTACCACTGCGTCGCATGACCAACCCCGTAGCACACCAGGCCAGACATCGAAGCGTTCTGTCTCGCCGAAAAACATCCTCCTTGCCGTCGACGATTCGAAGGCCACCGCCCATGCTCTCCAGTACGTCGGTACCTTGCTTCGCGAAACGCCGGCGGTGACCATCACCTTGTTTCATGTGTTGAACCCGATGCCACGCGAGTTGATGGAACATGGTGGCTCGGAAAATCCCGACATGGAGCATCAGCTCGGTGAGCAACTTCGTAAAGAGCAGCAAGAATGGATGCAGACCGAGGAGACCCTCGAGTATCCCATCCTTGAGAGGGCTCTCGAAGGACTCAAGGAGACCGGATTTCCCGCCGAGCAGGTGACGCTCAAACTGGGATACGCGGGCGATCTAGTCGACACTCTTGTCGATGAAGTCCGAGCCGGCGGCTACGGCACGCTCGTGATCGCGAAACACAGCCGGCCGGATGCCGCGCACCTCTTTAGCAGGAACGTTGCAGATCGCCTCTCACGAGAGCTCGCCGGCATCGCGCTCTGGGTGATCGAGTAAGCTCAGCGTCTCGTCATTGCGCGCTTCCCGTCCCGTGCGAACTCACGGCCTCGTGCCCAGTCTCCAGCATCGACTCACGCTCACCCCCGATGTTCTCAGCGATCAATCCAAAAATCACATCACGTCGTAGTATGAATAGCGGCCGAAAACCGGCCGACACGCCCCACACCATCTCATGAGATCGCCGGAGGAGGGACATGGCAGACCAAACGATTCCAGCAGCCGTGCGGCAATATTTTAGAGCCATCGGGGAAATGGATGCAGATGCCTGGGTGAACTGTTTTGCCGAGGAAGGGACGAGTCACGAACCAGGAATACCGGCTCCGTTAAAAGGGCATGTGGCCCTACGCCAATTCCTCGTGGGGGTGCTCGGAGCCTTTGAGAACATCAGCATGACGGAAGACCATGCGTTCCAGTCCGGGAACCGGGTGGCCGTGAAGTTCACGGGGCGCGGCACCGGCAAAAACGGTCGACCAGTGCTCTTCGAGGGCATCGACGTTTTCGAGATCAATCAGGAAGGAAAAATCCAAATCATGTGGGGCTACTGGAACCCGGCAGCCATGCTGGCGCAACTGCAGGGGTGAAAGAGCAGTAAACCGTCGCTTCATTCATGTCACATCCAGCTGAGAGCGGCCCGTTTAGTCTCCCACTGCGCGCGTCCAACGAGGGCCTTCCAAGGCCGCGCATTGCGCGACCAAGGGAGATTAACGGCCCTTCCCTTCCGGTTTACTTTCCCCGCATATTTAAAGAGGGGCGGGCTGGTTGGTCCTCAGCCGCGCGCATGGGACGAGCACCTTCTTAGCGTGCGCGTTCCGCGAGCAGGAGGACAAACAGCCAGCCCCTCTCCCCTACTTCCACCCCTCTCCGCTCATCCCGCCGCCCATGCCGCCGAAGTTTCCGCCGAACCCCCCTTGTCCGCTGCCCCAATATTGCCCCCGCCGAAGTCGCCCAAAGGGATGTCGCAGGTCCGGGCGGCTGAGCCACCAGAGAAACCACAAGGCGCCGCTAGCGGTGGTGACGGTGATCCAAAATCCCAGTCCACGGAAATGCGCTTTTTTTGTGGAACTGACCCGGATCTCCTGCGAAAGAGACGCCAAGGCCACGACCGTCCGATACAGCCCTTCGTCGAAATGCCCGTTCTTAATCGCGGGATCGAGGTACTCATGTCCGACTCGGCCGACCACCTCGCCACCCATCACTGGAATCATGCGCCGCCCCATGGTCACGGCCGCCTGGCGCTCCTGCACGGCTAAGAGGATCAACACCCCATGTTCATCCTGAGCGGAGCCGATGCCCCACTTCTGGTAAAGGCCCATCGCATAGTCGTTTGCCGAGGGATAGGGTTTCAGCGTCGGCACGGTCACCACAACCATTTCCACGCCGGTCTTTCGTTCGAGGTCCTGACAGACCGACCGGATTCGGGCACGCCAGTCCGTCTCAATCACCCCGGCATGGTCGCTGACATATCCTTGCGGATCATAGTTCGGGATCGGTTCCCGCGCATGCGCCATCGGGGCCGCCATCAGCGCACACACGAGCCACAGCGCTGAGACGAGGCCGATCATTATCAACGATCCCTTTTTCATCGCGGCGCCACCGTTCCATCCGGCCGGATCACCGCGAGCAACGCGTCCAGATTTCCAGCATAGCGCTCAAATAAACGCGGGACCTCCACCGGCCCCGGTGAAATGATCCCACGCTTCAATTCCAGCACATCGCCGAGTCCCACCAAATCGAGACCCGTCATATGGCGAATGCTCGCGAGCAACGCATCGGACTGATACAGGGCCGGTTGCCCGGCAAGCCGCTGCAGGCCGCGTAAACAGGGCAACAAGGCCGTCAGCGAGAGAGGCAACAGCATGGTCATGGCTTCTTCCGTGCCGCCGCCCTCGATATACCGCTGCCGCAGCCGCACCAGGTTGCCCTGGATGCCCTGCTGTACTTGATACGCCACATGCAGAGGGTCGATGTGGAGGCCGATGAATGGATCCCGTCCCCAAAGCACGCGATGTTGCTCCTGAATTTCCAGATATTCGAGTGGGAAGACGGTGCCGGGCTTGGTCAGTTCAGCCTCCGTCACCAGCAGCGGCACGACAAATTGTTCCCGGCTCCAGCGCTTATGCGCCTTGGCGTACCGCTGCATCCCTTCCCGGTCGTAATTCGAGAGCATCAGCAGGAGGTTGAGATTGGAACGACCCGGCAAAAACTCTCCGCCCACCGCGCTGCCATAGAGGAGAATGCCTTCCAATTGCGAGCCGAGCAGGGTGGTCGTTTCTTTGACGTATCGCTGCAAAAGTTGCTGCACCTCGGAGGGAATATCAAGCGCGGTCGGTTGGGTCACAAACACCTCTGCTGTAGTTGTGGCAGGATGCTGAAAACGCCCGCCAGCTGAGTTCTCGCCTCGTTCAGCCCCTCAACGTACCGCCAGGGTACGCCTCGGCCCTTCACTCGCTGCGGCCTTGCTGGACAGACATTTTGAGCATCCTGCTGACTGTTCACGTTCAACCAACATTTCAATCGAGCACACAACTGGTGCACTGCAAGGAGAACGCCGCTGGCGGACGTTTTCAGCCTCCTGTCACATGTGCGCGCGGATCGGGCAGCAATCCCGCAGCCATAACTCGATCCAGTAAAGAGAACGGCGGTTGGCTTCGCATGCCCGCGGTCGTCGTCAGCACACGATAGCGGAGCCGCGCATTACGGTCGAGCGTGCGGAATACCCGGTCGCGCAAGTAGCCCAGCAGTGGGTTGCCGGTGTTCCAGAATCGACATTGTTCATCGGCCAACCGCTGCAACATACTCACCTGCGGCCTCCTGGCGACCTCAAAGGCACGCAAGGCATGGGCGGACACATCATTCTGTTTCAGCCAACCGGGAATGAGATCCGCCACCGTCACCGCATCCACCATCGCTTGCATGCGCCCTTGGGAGGCGTGGGGATTCATGGCGTGGGCCGCATCGCCGATGAGCAGCGCGCCATCCGCCACCCACCGATCGGTTCGCACACGCCCGGTCGGCATGTAGCCGGTCTGACTCCAATCGACCAAACCCGAGACGATGGATTCCATGCCGGGATCGATCCGAACCCAAGCGCGTCGCAACGCCTCAAGCCCTTGCGCCTTCACGGCGTCATACGATCCGGCCTTGATCATATAAAACGCATAGACCTGTTGCCCCGCGGCGGGAAACAACCCGAGAATCTCACGCTTGCCGACCAGATACCGCGCTTCATCGAACCCCGGAGAGGCTTTGAGAATGGCGATGAGATAACTTTCCGGGTACCGATGGATATCCGCTGAGATACCGAGCGATTCGCGAACCTTGGAGAACGCGCCGTCTGCCCCGACGACCAGACGCGCAGAGACTTCCACCGGCTCGCCCTGTCGTGTCGCCTGCAAGCCAACGACACGGCTGCCGTCGAAACGAAGTCCGGTAAAGGTGGCATCGTACCAGAGCCCGCCGGGATTCTGCTTCTCCAACGCATCGAGAATGGCATGGTGCGCCACATTCGGTAGCGTCACCACCGCGCGATTGTACGGAGCGGGAAGATCACTGTAGTCGACCGTGCACAGCCGTTCGCCACCCGACCGACAGAAATTGAATCGATGTACTGATCGCACGGCCTGAGCCGACAATTTGTCGAGCAACCCCAAACGATCAAGCACGCGCTGGCCGTTCGGCTGGAGAATTTCACCGCGCAGACCTTGCGGCGGACCGGCAGCGCGTTCCAACACCAGGGATCGTACACCTTGCTGTGCGAGCATCAACGCGAGCACAGCGCCTCCGCCGCCCGCGCCGACAATCGCCACATCCGTCTCAATCATCGCCCGCCCCATTCGCTCTCGCCTATTCCGTCCACAGAACAAACCGATCGTGGTCGTTCCACATGGCTAAAAATTTCTCACGCGCTTTGGTCGTCAGCCGTACATCGCTGATGACATCGAGCCGCTCATCATTGTACCGGTTGCCGCTCGTCGTGTGGTTTGCTGAACCGGAGGTGTTGATTCTGTCGTCGATCACCACCTGCTTGAGATGCATCAAGGCATCATGCCGGTTGATTCGTATGGGCACCCCCGCGAGCCGCAACGTCTTCACGGCGCGATGCTGCTTCGGATCGTTGAGGCGCTCGCGATCGGTAATGACCCGCACATCGACACCGCGATGCTTCGCCTCCACCAACGCCTTCACCACTGACGGTGCCGTCAACCCATAGACAGACACATAGATGTAGGTGGTCGCCCCGTCGTACAGACTCACCACTCGATCAATCGGGTGATCTTCGGGAGCATAATAGACATCGATCGTGGCAGAGGCCCAGACAGGTACCTGCGACAACCACACCCACCCGACAACAACCATGGCAATTAAGGGAAGACAGGTCTGACGACGCATGCGTGCTCTAGCTGGAAGAAGAGATTCGATGAACGTAAGTGAACGTCGATGTTTTACACATGAAACCCCGGTGGATTTCCGCAGGATGCTCAACATGTTCGCCCAGCAAGGCCGCAGCGAATGAAAATCCTCAACCTACTCTAGTGGTACCTTGAGGATCTAGATGACGCGAGAACGCCGCTGGCGGAGGTTTTCAGCATCCTGCTAGAACGGATCACTCGAGGTCAAAAAGCGTTCGAAAATGGTCGTCGGATTCTTCCCAGGCTTGGGGTGAGGTCGTGGACAACCACTCGCGTAAAAAACCCTTCTGCTCCGGTGTCAACATCTGCTTGATCTGATGCGTCCGTCCCTGCAAGGGTTGGAGAAAGCCCGCGCGGGTTTTAAAATCCAGCGTCGCGGTACGCACATACATGTTCGTATACATGGTGGGGCGCTCGTCTTCGCCCTCCCCTTGTACCCACACTGAGAGAAACTTTTCCATTTGCAGTCCGGCGCTGTCCAAGGCCGGTTCGGCATCGTCATGAAACAATTCGTTTTCAGATTCTTGCAACGGTGCCGCTTCATGCGCACGAAACAAGAAATTTTTCTTCCACATACCCTACCCTCCAGACCGGCGCATACTGTAAGCTAGGCATGGTGAAAGTCAAGAAAGCGGCCGTCTCGACCATACGACTCCGCAGCAACGTCCTCGTCGCACCTATTGGGGGTCTGTTACCTTGACAACACAAGAACGCGTTTGCTAACTTCTTGAAATTCTTTAGCAGTTTCTAGAGTGACCTCGTGGCCTCGCAGCAAGACGCGCAGCGCCGCAGGGAAGATGCACCAGGAATCTCTGGTCACAGGACCGGCGAAACAACCATCCGGCAACCTCGGCATCGGCCAAGGACTGAATCGTTTCAGTCGGCACGCGAAACACAGACCAGGCGAGTCGCCGCCGAGAAGGCGTTTCAGCATCCTGTCGGACTCTTACCTTCTCAGGAGCAGATATGCAGGTGATGATCAATGGCAAGGCGGAAGAGATCGCAGGCGGCACGGTCCTGGACCTCTTGAAAGCCAAAAGTATCGAGCCGCAAATGGTCGCGGTTGAAGTCAACGACACCATGCTGGAACGGACGCACCTCGAGACCACGCAGCTGAAAGACGGCGATCATGTGGAATTTCTTTTCTACATGGGCGGTGGCCGGTGACCGCAAAGGCCCACGCAGACATTACTGAGTTGATCGGCGGCACGCCGCTGGTGCGGCTCAACCGGTTGACCAAACCGGGCTCGGCAACGATCTATGCGAAGGTCGAATCGTTCAATCCCGGCGGGAGCATCAAGGATCGCATTTGCCTCAACATGATCAACGAGGCGGAGCGGCTGGGCAAACTGAAGCCGGGCGGGACCATTGTCGAACCGACGAGCGGCAATACCGGCATCGGCCTCGCGTTAGTGGCGGCGGTTCGTGGGTATAAATTGATTTTAATCATGCCGGAAAGCATGAGCATGGAACGCGCGAGCCTGTTGTCTTCCTACGGCGCACAACTCGTTCTGACGGCGGCCTGGGAAGGGATGAAGGGTTCTATCAAGGAAGCGGAAAGCATCGTCGCGCAGAATCCGTCCTATTACATGCCCGACCAATTTTCCAACCCGGCCAATCCGGCCATGCACCGGAAAACGACCGGTCCGGAAATTGTGGACGCGCTCGATGGACGGGTCGATGCGTTCGTGGCGGCCGTCGGAACCGGCGGCACCATTACCGGCTGCGGTGAAGTCATCAAGGAGCGTAATCCGGCGGCGAAAATCGTGGCGGTGGAGCCGGCGGGATCACCTGTGCTGTCGGGTGGAGATCCGGGGCCGCACAAGATTCAAGGGATTGGCGCGGGATTCGTGCCCAAAGTGTTGAACCGTACCCTGCTCGACCGCGTGATTACCGTGACCGATGATGAAGCCTATCAAACGGCTAAATTGCTCGCGAAGAAAGAAGGGCTGCTGGTCGGGATTTCCGCTGGAGCCAACGTCTTCGCCGCCCAGAAGATCGCCGAGGAACTGGGCCCCGGCAAAAATGTCGTCACGATTCTCTGCGACACCGGCGAGCGGTATATCAGCATCGAAAAGTATTTCAACATTTGATTACTGGCTTAAAGATTGAGGGGGATGCTCAAAATGGTCTCTCGGCAAGGCCGCAGGTGAGAGGAAACCGGAGGCGTACCCTCTGGGTACGTTGAGGATTTCGTCGAGCCGAGAACGCAGCCGAAGGCCATTTTCAGCATCCCATACAAGATGGAATTTACAGAAACACAGATCAACCGCTACAGCCGCCACATCCTCCTGCCCGAAGTCGGCGGCAAGGGCCAAAAGAAGATCATCCAGGGCAAGGTCCTCATCGTCGGGGCTGGTGGCCTGGGTTCGCCGGCGGCTCTGTATCTGGCGGCTGCGGGAATCGGGACGATCGGTCTCATCGACAGCGATGTGGTGGATCTCAGCAACCTGCAGCGGCAGGTCATCCATCAGACACCGGACGTCGGGCGGCCAAAGGTGGTTTCCGGCAAGGAAAAGATCCTGGCGCTGAATCCGGACGTGAACGTGGTGATGTACGAGGAGCGTCTTACGGCAGGCAATGCCCTGAAAATCATGAGCGGCTACGATGTGGTCATCGACGGCGTCGACAATTTCCCGACGAAGTTTCTGATCAACGACGCCTGCTATTTTGCCGGTAAGCCACTGGTGCATGGCGGCATTCTCCGGTTCGACGGGCGCGTGACCACCATCATTCCCAAAAAGTCGGCTTGTTACCGTTGTGTGTTCAAGAAGCCGCCGCCCGAGGGGCTCGTCGCCTCCTGCCAGGAAGCAGGCGTGATCGGCGTGTTGGCCGGTATTATCGGTACGATTCAAGCCACTGAGGCGCTCAAGCTGATCCTCGGCATCGGTCGCCCGCTGACCGACCGGCTGTTGGATTTTGATGCGCGACGTACCCAGTTCAGAGAAATCCGCATTAAACGGAACCCCGATTGTCCGCTGTGCGGGGAGCGGCCCACGATTACGGAGCTGGTTGAAGACGGCGACGTCGGTGGGCCGACATGTGCGCTTCCGGGTCAACGCAACTTGTAGCGAAGGTGTCTCCATGTCGAAAATGAAAGCGCTCGTGTGCCGGGAATGTGGGAAGGAATATCCACCCAAAGCCATCCACGTGTGTGAGATGTGCTTCGGCCCGCTGGAAGTGAAATACAACTACGACGAGATCAAGGGCATGATCTCGCGCAAGAAAATCGAGCAGGGTCCGAACAGCATGTGGCGCTACATCGACCTGTTACCCGTCGAGAGCACCGCGCTTATCGGTCCCCATGCGGGACTGACGCCTTTGGTGCGGGCGAAGAATCTCGGCGCACATCTGGGCATCGACGAGCTCTACATCAAGAACGATACGGTCAATCACCCGACCCTGTCGTTCAAAGATCGAGTCGTCTCGGTCGCCCTCACCCGCGCGCGGGAACTCGGTTTCGAAACAGTAGCCTGCGCCTCAACCGGCAATCTGGCCAACTCCGTCGCGGCCCATGCCGCCGCAGCGGGCATGAAGTGTTATGTCTTCATCCCTGCCGACCTCGAAGCGGCCAAGGTGCTCGGCAACCTCATTTATAAGCCGAACGTGGTCGAGGTCGAAGGCAACTACGACGATGTGAACCGGCTCTGCAGCGAAATCGCCGGTGAACATGGCTGGGCCTTCGTAAACATCAATATCCGCCCCTACTATGCCGAGGGATCGAAAACGTTGGCCTTCGAGACGGTCGAGCAACTCGGCTGGCGCACGCCGGACCAAGCCGTGATTCCCATGGCCTCGGGCTCCTTGCTGACCAAGATCTGGAAGGGCCTCCACGAAATGAAGGCGCTGGGACTGGTCGATGAGGTGCGCACAAAGATCAATGGTGCGCAGGCTGAAGGCTGTTCCCCCATCGCCACGGCCTTCAAGGCCGGCCGGGACTTCTTCAAGCCGGTGAAGCCGAAGACCATTGCCAAATCCCTCGCTATCGGCAACCCCGCTGACGGTTACTACGCACTGAAAGCCACCGCCGAAAGCAAAGGCGCGATGGACGCGGTGACGGATGAGGAAGTGGTAGAAGGCATCAAGCTGCTGGCGCAGACCGAAGGCATTTTCGCCGAAACGGCGGGCGGCGTGACGATCGGCGTCTTGTGCAAACTCGTCAAGCAGGGCCTGATCAAGAAGAACGACGTCACTGTCGCGTACATTACGGGCAACGGACTCAAGACGCAGGAAGCGGTCGTGGATGCCGTCGGGCGGCCGTTCCGGATCCAGCCGAGCCTGGTGAACTTCCAAAAAACATTCAAAATGGGAAAGAACGGTGGTGGTGAATCATGATTAAGGTTCGTATTCCAACGCCCTTGCGTCCCCTTACGAAGGGCCAGGGTGAGGTTGAATCCGCGGCAGCCAACATTGTGGACATGATCGGATCGCTCGACGCCACCTATCCGGGCCTGAAGAACCGGCTCTGTGATGAAAAGGGCGATCTGCGGCGCTTCGTGAATATCTACGTCAATGAGGAAGATATCCGCTTCCTGAACGGGAAAGAGACCTCGCTGAAAGACGGCGATGAAGTATCGATCGTTCCCGCGATCGCCGGAGGGTAACCATGACCAGCCTACGCTTTCACATTCGTTTTCCTGAAAACAAAATCAAGGAGCCGATCATTTATCAGATCGGCCATGAGTACAAGGTGGTCACGAACGTGCGCCGGGCCGACGTCCGTGAAACCACCGGCTGGATGGATCTCGAACTGACTGGCGACACCGCAGAAATCGAACGCGCCATCGATGGCATCCGGACGAAGGGTTGTGTCGTCGATCCCATCGAACTCAACGTGGTCGAATAGCACTGGGTGACGCGCACCTCGTGCAGCGTGTCTCGCTTTCCGAACTACTGTTCCCGGTTCAATGCTCACTATTCGATTGAACATCTACCACTCAACATTGAGCATTCCAGAGAGACGAATACATGGAATTTACCGAGCAGCAAATACAGCGTTATAGCCGGCACATCATCCTCAACGAGGTCGGCGGCAAGGGGCAGGTCAAACTGGCTAAGGCCAAAGTCCTGCTGATCGGCGCCGGCGGTCTTGGCTCTCCGGCCGCTTTGTACCTGGCTGCAGCTGGCATTGGGACGATCGGTCTGGTCGATGGCGATGTCGTTGACCTCTCCAACCTGCAGCGGCAGATTCTGCATACCACCGCCACTGTCGGTGTGCCCAAAGTGGAATCAGGACGACGGATGCTGTCGGCGATCAATCCCGACATCACGATCAAGACCTATCAGCTGAACGTCGACACCGAAAATATTCTTGGTCTGGTGTCCGACTACGACATCGTGCTGGACGGCTCAGATAATTTCACCACGCGATTCCTGGTCAACGATACGTGCTTCTTCGCCAAGAAGACACTCATCTCGGCCAGCATGTTCCGCTTCGAAGGCCAACTCACGAGCATCAAACCCCATGCGGGATTCCCCTGCTACCGATGCCTCTATCCAGAACCACCTCCCGCTGGCCTTGTTCCAAACTGTCAGGAAGCCGGAGTGTTGGGAGTACTGGCCGGCACGATGGGCATTCTACAGGCATCGGAAGCCATCAAGGAAATTCTCGGCATCGGCGAAACCATCGCTGATAAGCTGGTGATCTACGATGCGTTGGAAATGAAATTCCGCAAAGTCTCCCGCCCGAAAGATCCGCGTTGCCCTCTGTGCAGCGCCACTCCCACGATCAAGGATCTCGGCGGAGATTACAGCGTGGCCTGCACGATCTGACATGCCTGATCTGTCGATTCCGCAGCACATCCTGGATGAAATCGTCGCCCATGCGCGCGAGTTGGCTCCGTTCGAATGCTGCGGTCTCTTGGCCGGAACGAACAAGACCGTCACGCATCTCTATCGCATCACGAACATCGTGGCCGTCGAAGGGGCGGAAAAACTCTCAACGTTCGATGAAGACAAGGTGGCCCATCTCGAGCGCCTGTCTCCGGAAGAACGGGCGGAAATCGCCTTTGTGATGGATATGGGCGACTTTTCCGCAGCCAAAAAAGACATTCGTAAGAACGGTCTCGATCTGCAAGTGGTCTATCATTCCCATCCGAAGGACCCGGCGCGTCCTTCGCACACCGACATCAAGATCGCGACGGACTACGAGGAAATCTGGCAACGCATCAATCTGCCGGTTCCGGCGTATCTGCTGGTTTCGCTCATGCACTCCCCTGCCGCAGACATTCGTACCTATTGGATCACCGGCGGCCAGGTTCGCCCCGCCGACATCCATATCATGTAACAGCTTCTCCCAGCCTTTAGTTCCACCAGGTTCCCTCTACCAATCGCTCGACAACGATGCCATAATCCGGCTTTGACCTTGTCATCGAAGGGAGTATTCGATGCGATTATTGCTCGTCATGATCGCCTTCATCCTGTGCCTAACCGGCCTCACGCATCCCGGGACGACTTTCGCAGCCGAAAAAAGCTACTACAGCCCGATCATCAATGTGGATGCTGAAAACAGCCGCATTCTTATTTCAACACTCGGCTCGGTATTCTGGGTCGACGTGCCGGAAGAAGCCCGCCCGCACATCGAGAAGTTGCCGCAATTGGGATTGGTGGATATCGTTGTGGAAACGCGCGAAGGACAGCCCCCGCTCTTGAAAACCTGGAAGGTGAAATCCGGCGAATCGGCCTGCCTGCACTTCGACGGAAAAACGTGCAAGTAGCTCGGGGATAATAGCAGGTACGTGTAGAAGAACTTCTGACCTGGAGCTATCTCCGAAGATTCGACCGCGGTCCGCAGTGGTCAACTTGAATGTAGCGCTGCAATGTCCGCTAGATCGTGCGTTCTACTGCTTCTGGCCGCCGATCTGAGCCGACAAAAAAGAGATCAGACTCAGCGACACCCGCTCCAAGAGCTGCCTCGATCCAGCACAACTCGTTTCGATTCGCCGTATCTTTTGGCCCCTTGTACTCTAGCCATATGATGCGGTCGCCTTTCGACGCGACGATGTCAAAACAGCCTGAAGGGCCACCCTTTCGATCAGCAATACGATTATAGAGAGCTTTTACCTTCGCCGGTGGTTCCAAGGGTTGGGTCGCATGCGGCATGCCGTGCCAGAACTTTCGTCCGTGAAATGTATCCACCCAACACGCCGTCCAACCATCCTTTTCCAAGCAGGACACAATCGCGAGCTCACCGAACATCGAGGCGCCGTTGATCGCGACGAGTGGCTTCACCGTATACGACTTTCTTAACATTCCAAGCGGCAACCGATCAGGGTTCGCACTGGGAAAGCGAATCAGCCACGACTCAATTCGAGCCACCCGGCCTGATGGAAGTGTCAGAATAACCTCGTGCACATCAGTCGCTAGTGGACTGTAACGATTAGATCGGTAGTATCACCGTAACCATGAACAGTGTGATGATGTGACGCAAATGGGAGTGAATACAGCGGCATCACAGCAACAAATTACTCCCAAATTAACTGTTACAGTCCACTAG
>VOPT01000003.1 GCA_009594865.1 Nitrospira sp.
ACAGCCGAATCAGCGACAGGTTAAGAGGGCGTTAACAGTGTGGAAGAAACGGGAATCAGGGTGTGAGGCGGGCGTTAGGTGACGAGTCGGTTCATCAACCATTGTTGGGCTGAACGTGCCGCTCTTCGCCCTGGCGTTTGCCGCTTGTACGTACCGTCTCGATGAAGAATCCAGGCGTGGGTATTGTCTTCCAGGTACGGACGGAGACCTTCTTCGATAATCCTGCGGCGAAGTGCCGGGTCCAGCACGGGAAAGGCCACTTCGATGCGCCGGAAAAAATTGCGATCCATCCAGTCGGCGCTGGAGAGAAACACTCTGTCATCGCCATCATTGAGGAAATAGAAGATCCGGCTGTGCTCGAGAAATCGTCCAATGATGGAGCGTACACGAATATGTTCCGAAAGGCCGGCGATGCCTGGTCGTAAGGCACACGGTCCACGGACGATCAAATCAATTTTGACGCCGGCTTGAGAAGCCTTGTACAACGCGCGAATAATTTGCGGCTCCAGCAGCGCGTTCATCTTGGCAATGATGTGGGCCGGCTTGCCTTGCTTGGCACGGTCGGTTTCACGGGCAATCCATTTGAGCAATGTCGTATGCAACGTGAATGGCGATTGGAGCAGATGCTTGAGTCGCCCCGGTTGTCCCAATGAGGTGAGTTGTTGAAAAACGGTCCGCACATCCCGGCCGATCGCCGCGTCACAAGTCAGTAATCCGAAATCCGTATAGAGCCGCGCATTGCGGGCGTGATAGTTGCCGGTACCGAGATGAGTATAGCTACGCAGGAGCCGGCCTTCCCGCCGGAGCACGAGGCTCATCTTCGCATGCGTCTTGAGGCCCACGACGCCATACACCACATGGGCTCCGGCTTCCTCCAAATCGTGCGCCAGCTCAATATTGGCTTCTTCGTCGAAGCGCGCACGCAATTCGATCACCACGGTGACTTCTTTTCCGCCACGTGCGGCATCCACGAGGGATTGCACGATGGCCGAGTCAGCCCCGGTTCGATACAGCGTTTGCTTGATCGTGAGCACGTGCGGATCCGTGGCCGCCTGGCGAAGGAACTCGGTGACCGGCGCGAACGATTGATAGGGGTGATGCAGCAGGATATCGCTCTGCCGGATGGCATCGAACCAGTCTTCGCTCGGCACCGGAGTCGCCGGCACGCCGGGTGTGAACGGCTGAAATTTCAAGTCGGGGCGATCGACGAGATCGGGTACGGCCATGAGCCGATGGAGATTGACCGGTCCGTGGCATTGATACACGTCCCGCGCATCGAGATGAAACTGCTCACGGAGAAAATAGACCAGATCCGGCGGGCAATTGTCCGCCACTTCCAGTCGCACCTCATCGCCGAAGCGTCGGTCCGGTAGTTGTCCCTCAAGGGCGCGGCGAAGGTCGTCCACGTCTTCTTCGTCGACGAACAAATTGCTGTTTCGCGTGACGCGGAATTGGTAGCACCCCGTGACATGCATGCCGGGGAACAGTTGATGGACAAAGGCATGAATCACCGACGACAGGAACGCAAAATCATGCGGCCAGGCTGCATTACGAACAGGAAGATGAATGACACGGGGAAGCGACCTCGGAACCTGTACAATTGCCGTGCCATTGGGGCGGCCGAATGCGTCCGTCCCTTCCAGTGTCACGAGAAAGTTCAGACTTTTATTGAGCAGTTTCGGAAACGGATGCGCGGGATCCAGGCCGACCGGACTCAGCAATGGAAGTAACTCGCGTGAGAAGAAGCGGCGCATCCAGCGAATGTGCGATGGCATCCAGTCGGCCCGCTTCAGAAAGCGAATCCGTTCGTCGGCCAGCTTGGGGATCAGCGACTGATTCAGGACGACGTACTGTTCATGCACCAGCTGGTGGGTGAGGACGGCAATGCGCGCCAGGAGCTCCGATGGCGTCAGCCCGTCGGCCCCACGCTGCTCGACGCCGTGCGTGACCTGTTCCTTGAGACCGGCGACTCGCACCTCGAAAAATTCATCGAGGTTGGAACTGACGATGCAGAGGTATTTGAGGCGTTCCAGCAGGGGGACTTTTTGATCCTTGGCCAGATCGAGCACGCGGCGATTGAATTCAAGGAGACTCAGTTCCCGATTAATGAACCATTCGGGACGGGAAAGATCGCTCGTGACTGGGCGTACGGAAGACGCCTGGGGTGCAGGTGTGGCTGTCTGGGGCTCGACGTTCGAAGCTGTGGACCGTAATGCCATACGTAATGGGTGGGCAGTCTACACCAGCCGGTTGACCCGGCAGATCAAGAAACGGTTAACGTTTTCCAGTCAATGGCCGGAGCGTGGCCGGTGGTTCCATTCAGCGGGCACATCCGATACGCGCCGTGGAAACCACGAAGTTGTCGAAATAGCGTTGTTGCACCTTGCTGAACGGGACCGAGGTCCAATACTGCTCCAGGTACACTGCGTTGATGCCATACTCATTATAGCTGCCGATCCAGTTCACGTTGGTCCGTTGCGCTTCCAGCCGACCATCCATCCAATACTCGAACACACCGTCCTCGGCATCGCGACTGTTTAATTTCATGTGCACTTCGATGCAGAACCATGTGCCGATGTTGGCGGGATTGAACAACGCAGTCTGGCCGCCGGCAGCGCCGAGCCAGCGCAGGCGGGGAAAATCGTTATAGGTTGTCGTGCGCAAGGCGCCCAATTCATCAGTGCCGGAGGCGGGATCGAGGTAGAGCCGTTCAGGATCGGAGCCAGGTAAGCCGCCACTCCACAAATGGCCGATGGCCGCCTGGGCAAACCGGTCGCTCGAAAGGATCGTCGCTCGCGTGAGTTTGTCGGCCCCACCCCCGGTCCAGCCCGGTTGCAGCCGCAGATCGAACCGCCAGTAGATGTCCCGATACTTGGCGGTGCCCTCGTCGACGGGCCTCATATACTCGCTCGGAGTTTTGCCGAAGGCCAGATGGAGCGACCCTCCATGAGGATCGCCGGGCAGATACTCCGCTCGCATGCCGGTCGAGGCGCCGACTCCCGATCCGGCTTCGCGCACAAAGCGGCCATGCCGAATGTCATATTCGAAATAGCTGCTGAGTCGATCGACCTCGAAGTCGTCGCACCAGATCCACTGGGGATGGCGGCTCTGCCATTCCGCGCACAGAGCCTGGTGTGGCTCGGCTGCATGGCTACCGGTCGGCCCGAGGAGGCAGGCGGCGGCGCAGAGCGCCGCCGCAAGACCCCATCGAGGCCGAATCGCCATGGCTAGGTGGTGACCGCCCCTTCGGACGCGGAGGAGACGTGGCGGGCGTATTTTCCCATCACGCCGGAGAGATACCGAGGGGCAGGGTGTTTGACTTTCTTCAGGCGCGCGGCCATTTCTTTCTGCGTCACATTGACATCCAGCCGCCGTTTCACAATGTCGAAGGTGATGACATCGCCGGTTTTCACGGCTGCGATCGGCCCGCCCTTGATGGCTTCAGGGGCGACATGTCCGGCCATCAGGCCGTGTGTCGCGCCGGAGAATCGTCCGTCCGTGAGCAGTGCGACGGAATCGCCCAGGCCTGCACCGACGATAGCAGCGGTCACCCCAAGCATTTCTCGCATGCCGGGGCCGCCGGATGGTCCTTCGTATCGAATGACGACGACATCGCCGGCCTTGATCTTTCCGGCCTGTACGGCTTTGAAGGCATCTTCCTCGCGCTCGTACACTTTCGCTGGCCCGCTGAAATGCAGAATGGAATGGCCGGCAACTTTGACGACGCAGCCCTCTGGAGCCAGGTTGCCCTTGAGAATAACTAACCCGCCTGTCGGCTTGATCGGCTTGGACAGCGGGCGTAGCACCTGTTGATCTGCTGTTTCGACAGCGGCTTTGGCTTCTTCACCGATCGTCCGTCCGCTGACGGTGATCTGGTCCGGGTGGAGGATCTTTGCATCGATCAAGCGTTTTGCCACTAAGGTCGTGCCACCGGCCGCATACAGATCTGCCGCAGTGAAGTGGCCACCCGGTTTCAGATCGGCCAGCAACGGCACCTTCCGATTGATCTTATCGAAATCGTCGATGGTGAGCCGCACGCCCATTTCGCGCGCCACGGCCAGCAGATGCAGGACCGCATTTGTCGAGCCGCCGGTTGTCGCGACGGCGGCGATGGCATTTTCGATGGAGCGGCGGGTGATGATCTGTTTGGGGCGAATGTCTTTCTTGAGCAGGTCCATGACCAGTTTGCCGCACTCGAACGCCACATCGTCTTTGTGCGCATCCATGGCGGGGACCCCGTTTCGACCCATGGGCGAAATTCCCAGGAATTCGAAGGCAATGGCCATGGTGTTGGCGGTGAACTGGCCGCCGCAGGCGCCGGGTCCGGGGCAGGCATGGTCTTCCAGGTCTTTCAATTCGGCATTCGTCATCTTGCCGCAGGCATGTTTGCCGACCGCTTCAAAGACGTCCTGAATGGTCACGTCATGGCCCTGAAACTGCCCCGGCATGATGGATCCGCCGTACAGCATAAGAGACGGCACATTCAATCGGCAGAGCGCCATGACGGTGCCGGGAATGGTTTTATCGCAGCCCGATAGGGCGACGACGCCGTCGAACAGATGTCCGCGCGCGACGAGCTCGATGGAATCGGCGATGACCTCGCGACTGATGAGCGACGCCTTCATGCCCTCGGTGCCCATGGAAATGCCGTCGGAGACCGCGATGGTGTTGTACTCAATCGGGGTGCCGCCTGCCGCGCGGATGCCAGCCTTGACCCGCTCCGATAAGCGACGCAGGTGAAAGTTGCAGGGCATGACCTCAATCCAGGTGTTGGCAACGCCGATCAACGGACGTTCGAGGTCGGCATCGGTAAATCCCACGGCTTTCAGCATGGCTCGGGCTGGTGCGCGGCCCGGTCCGTCGAGCAGGTTGTGACTTTTGTGTCGAGGGTCGATCGTCATGGAAACTCCTTCAGTTACGGGACGGGAACTACGCGTCAGCACGGTGCGTGTGCAGATCGATCGCAAACTTTCGCATAGATGGGCGTGGAGGGTCAATCGACCTAAAACAGGGCACGAAAGGTCACTGCGCCAGCGTGATTGGTCGTGCGGTACGTTCCATTGACGGTCGGGTTGGGGTTGCCAGTTACCAAGCGGGTGTCAAACAGAAAGGCTTGATACGCTAGGTCGATACCGACCCCGCGTCTCGAAAATGGTGCATTTCCGGAACTGGTGCAGTCCATGAGACCCAAAAATTTTCCCCCGCCGTGGCACAAGAGACCGAGCCCCACAGATGCCATATGCACATCGTTGTCGGCAAAGGCTGGGTCGAATGTGAACGGTACCCTCTTCTTTACCGCGGGTGATGGTGTCAACGGTGTGGAACTCTGGAAAAGCGATGGGACGGCGGCGGGGACGGTGTTGGTCAAGGATATAGTTCCCGGCATCAGCTCTTCGACTCCAGAGCTTCTGACCAATGTGAATGGGACACTCTTCTTTAGAGTCCTGGATCCCGTGAACGGTCCGGAGCTCTGGAAGAGCGACGGGACGGTGGGAGGAACGGTACTGGTCAAGGATACTAATGCCAGCAGCGCTGCCTCGACACTCATTGAGCTAATTGATGTAAACGGTACGCTGTTCTTTGTCGCTGACGATGAAGTGAATGGTCTCGAACTTTGGAAGAGTGATGGTACGCCGGCTGGGACAGCTTTAGTAAAGGACATCATGCCTGGTACAGGAGGTTCATTTTTTATTGGTGTTTCTAACGGACTCACGAACGTGAATGGGACGTTATTTTTGGGGGCATTGAATTCTGCAAACGGACGAGAACTTTGGAAAAGTGATGGGACCGAGGATGGTACTGTATTGGTGAAAGACATTTTGCCTGGGTCAGGCAGTTCCCTAGCATTCATCCCCATGATAAGCGTGAATGGAACGCTGTTCTTTAGGGGTACCAATGGCATAAATGGCCAGGAACTCTGGGCCACCGGCCTCCAGAACAGCCTGCTTGCCAATGACAACGATCCCGACAGCCCGACGTTGACGGCCACGCTCGGCACCGGCCCTGCGAACGGCTCCTTGGTGTTGAATCCCGACGGCACCTTTACCTATCGGCCGAACGTGGGCTTCACAGGGACCGATACATTCACTTACAGCGTCTCCGATGGCACCACCACCTCCAACGTGGCGACCGTGACGATCACGGTGACGGCATGAGGCAGAGCGTATGTCGTATCTCGTGAAGCGTGAAGCGAGAAAGGCGGAGGAAGCAGTCGGGGCGCATCAGATCCGAGCACTGTCTGGCGACGGGCTGTCGGTCGTTACAGGCTGAGCGGTTCTTTGTAGTTCTGTAGCCAGAGGATGTGGCCGGTGAGGTCGTCCTGCTGATGACGGGTGTGGCAGCGAAGTAGATAGCGAACCAATTCCGGGACCGGGCATTGTTTGGACAAAATGAGGCCAGCATGTCTCCGGTGTAGGGTGGCCCACTGGTGTGCGAGGATCAGGAAGTCGCGCCGGTCAAAGGTGACGAGCACACGTCCTTATGCCGTGGCGTAGCGTAATTGGTCTTCGTCGCTTCGCCCAAGGTTGCCGGCTTCTCGTGTGGTGCGACAGTCGATTCCCCGTTCGCGTAACATGACGGCCACGAGCGGGTGCACATGTTCGTCGAAGTAGAGCTTCATGCGGTGGTCAGGGATGATGTGAGGCAAGAGGGCTGCGGCTTCTCACCCACGCTCGGCATCCAGCGCGGAGTCGGCGGTCGCTTCGGCATCGACCTCGTCCCGGTTGTCATAGTAGTAGGCGAGCGCGTCGTAGATGGCTCCCAACGTGAGCTGAGGGAATGCCTCCAGCAGTTCTTCCGGTGCGACACCCTGACGAAGGACGTACTCGACTACGCGATGTACGGAGAAGCGGGTGCCAGTGACGTGTGGACGGCCGCCACAGATCGCGGGGTTGGTCGTGACATGGGGGTGTAGCACTTTCGGCATAGTAATCTCTCCAGGACTCACCAGGCCTAGAGTACCCTGGACGCCTGGAGGGGGTCAAATAATATGATCCGTTGAGCGCGCCGAGGAGGAATAGTGGTACGCGTACTTGAGTTGACGACGAATCTCCGCCACGTACTTGGCTACGGACATACTTCAAGTTGGTCGAGATGGCTGAGTGTGTCCCGCAGCACGCGGCGCACTTCCAGTTCACCCTCGAGATCGAGGAGGAGCGCCTCGTTCTCTTCCGTCCGGGGAACGGCACCCGTCAAGACCTGCTCAGGCGTGACCTTCAGTCGGCCTGTCAGTATGGCGATCCGTTCGTCGGTCGTGCGTAGGCTGTCGCGTGTGAGTTTGGTCTCCATCGCCAGGGCATCCTTGACCAACGGGATGGCTTGATCGGGAGAGGGCGTCTTAATCTGGATCGTAGCCATGGGCACATCCTTTTTTCGGCGCGGACACACAGACGGGTGTTTTCTCAATGGAGTTCACGCTAGCAGAGGCCTTGCGGAGTGTCAACCGGTTCGCTGCCTTTCGGAGACTGCCATGAAAGAGGGCGTTGCGTGAGAAACAAGTGGAGGGGCCGATGACACATTCACAAGCGGGTGGCCGCCGCGAGCAGGCGCAGGGAAAAGCCGACCAACGACGTATTGTGGTCGATGCCGCCGGCGCGGCGACGAATCATGCCAACAGCTGCCATGTGGCAAGCACGAAGGAAGAGATTGTGCTCAACTTCGGCTTGAACCAGGCTTGGGATCAGGGGCAGGCGGACTTGCGGGTGCAGGTGACGAATCGCATTATCCTCAGCCCCTTCGCCGCCAAGCGTCTGGCGCTGTTGCTGGGGGCGGTGGTGCAGCAGTACGAACGGCAGTACGGCGCGCTGGATCACACAGCACCGGCAGCGGCTTCGCCCTCTTCGTCCGGGGCAGGAAGTGCGCATACGACGGCTCACGATGGGGACTCCGCGTCATGATGTTGCCGACTGCATCGGTGATGGAGAAGTTCGGGAGCGAGGCCGGGAGAGCGCGGGGCCCTAAACTGCGCGTTTGCGCCGCGCTGTGGTCGATGTCCTTATGCCGGACGAGGGGATGAATAGCGCCGGGGAGATGCCGAAGCGAGCCGACACCTTGGCGATTTGCCGGACGTTGAGGTCGCGTTTGCCAGACAGGACTTCCGACACCACGCCTTGGCTGCCGATCTCGGGGAGATCCGATTGAGACAGGCCATGTTCTTCCATCAAGGCGCGCAGGACCGCCGGGCCGGTGCTCTCAGGAATCGGGACGTGGAGGTCCTCATAGGCCTCGATCACGAGCGCGAGCGTTTCGGCCAAGTCAGCCAGAGGATGCGCCTCTCGTTCCCCGATTTCGTCGATGAGGTCGTCGAGCACCGCCACGGCCCGGTCATATTCGGGCCGGCTCCGCAACGGGCCGAGTGGAATCCGGCGGCGCATGCGACGATATTCAACGTTGGCTTCATGCAGATAGTTCGTACGCATAGGTTACGTCCTCCAGTTGTCCCGGTCGTACTCGGCATGGGTGAGTACATACCGGACGTACACTTTCTTGCGGTTGTAATGGATCGCGGCAATCAATCGGAACTTGTTGCCTGCGATGTTGAACACGGTGAACCCGCCGACCTGGTCGGCCGAAGGGAATGTCCGTCGCAGGGCGACAAAAGAGTCATAGTCGGACTTGCGCACGATGGTAAACCAGTATGCTAAGGGTACGCGCGCCTCGGGGTGGATGCGCCAGAATGCCGCCAGCCGCTTCCGCGTAATAATGTGCACCGGGTCAACCTATCTCACAATGAGATTGTGAGTCAAGTGGAGATGAACCCGATGACGAGTCCGAGGACTAACAGTGTTCCGCCGATGAAGGTTGCGAGTTTGTCTTGGCTAGAGATGCCGGAGCCGAAGCATGATGGCGCCTGAGTCTACGTCTCGGCTCGAACAGACGTTGTCGAGCGACGTGTTGGCACAGTTGACGGCGAAGGCCCAGAGCGCGGATCGGCTTCAGCTCTTGTTCGATCTACTCTCACCGGCGCTCGGGCAGGCGGGGTATGAGGCTGCGGCCAGAGCGTTTGTGACGGAGGTCGCGACCCGATTGCAGAGCGATCGCGTCAGCCTCGGCACGGTGTCGAATGGTCGTGTCACGCTCACGGCCCTTTCCCACAACAGCACGTTCAGCGCCAAGACTACGCTGGTCCAAGCCATCACCGCTGCGATGGAGGAAGCGCTCGACCAGCGACAGACCATCCTGCTGCCGCCGCTGCCGACCACCTCGGCCCAGATCCGGCGCGCGCACGACGAGTTGGTGCGCCAATTTCATACTGCGGCAGCCTGCTCCGTGCCCCTGCTGTGCGACGGTCGTGTGACCGGCGTGCTAACGGTGGAGCGAGGGGCGGAGCCGTCGTTCGATCGCACGACGCTCGACCTGCTCGAAGCATTGAGTGCGGTGACCGGCCCGCTCTTCGAGATGCAACGACGGGACGCGCGCTGGCTCGGCGGGAAGGTTTGGGCGTCGGCCCGGTTACAACTGGCCAAGCTCATGGGGCTGCGCCACGTGGGGTTCAAGCTGGCGACGCTGGCTGTGGCCGCGCTTGCTGCCTTTTTCTGTTTCGCCACCGGCGACTACCGCGTGACGGCGAAGACGGTGCTGGAGGGGTCGGTTCAGCAGGCGGCGGTCGCTCCATTCCAGGGTTTTCTCGAAACCGCGCCGGTGCGGGCCTGTGACCTCGTTCAGGCGAAGCAAGTCCTCGCCACGCTCCAGGAGCATGATTTGAAGCTGGAACGGCTGCGCTGGTTGAGCCAACGGGATCAGTTGGCCAAGGAGTATCGGCAGGTCCTGGCCGAACGGGATGCCGCCAAGCTCGAGATCAAGGCGGCGGAGGTTGTGCAGGCTGAGGCGCAGGTGGCGCTTGCGACCGACAAACTCGCGCGCACCAGGATCACGGCACCCTTTGCCGGCGTCGTCGTGAGTGGTGATTGGAGCCAGCGGCTTGGATCGCCGGTCGAAGAGGGGTAGGTGCTCTTTGAGGTCGTGCCATTACATGAGTATCGGGTCGTGCTGCAGGTGGATGATCGCGACATGGCTGGGTTGCGCGTCGGCCAGGGGGGGGGCACTTGTGCTCTCCTCGTTGCCCCACGATGAGCTGCCGTTTTCGGTGACCCAGCTCACACCGGTCTCCACCGCCAAGGATGGCCGCAACTATTTTCGTGTCGAAGCCAAATTGACGACTCCACCCTCAGACCGGCTCCGTCCGGCCATGGGGGGGTGGGCAAGATCGCGGTGGATGAACGGTCGTTGGTCTGGATCTGGACTCACGACCTTGTCGATTGGGCGAGCCTGAAGCTGTGGGCCTGGCTGCCATGACAGCGTATTCCTGCATGGGAACGAGGAACAGCGAAGAGCCATGAGCGTCAACACCAAGACCGGACATCTATGGTCGGATAGGTGTGGGAAGCTGATCGAGGAGGGCCGTGACAACCTGTCGTGCCAGGGTCAACATCTGCACAGCCTCTTCCTGGGAAGGAACCTGGGAATCGCCGGGATATCGGAATTCCCAGGCGAACACGGTGAGATCTCTGGCCTCATGCAGTATCGGCTTCAATGTCTGGTCGATCGCTTCACAGGCTCGGGCGAGTTCGTCCAAGTCATGCGTTTTTCTAAAAACGCGCTCATGCGCCGTCAGGTCGCCCTTCATCGCCTTCTCGGCGGCTTGCTGGCGATGAAACAAGGCATCTTCGATCAGGGGTGGTGCGGCGGCCAAGTCGATGTCGGCGCCACGCAGATCGTTCGTGGTGTTCTGAAACCACGCCCGTGTTTCCGCGGCGGTTTCAGGCTGTATAGAGCAGAATGCCTTCCCGCTCGACGGCAGCCGGGAGGGAGGAGCCCACGGTGCGCTTCCGGTCGAATTCCTCACGCGTCAACACCAGAATATCCTTTGCGGCTCCGACACCGATCAAGGTACGGAACGCCGCTTGCTCGCGTCGATACCGCGACAACGCCGACTCTTTTAGCACCATCAACAGGTCGTAATCGCTGTCAGGGCCGGCTTCTCCGCGAGCCCGAGAGCCGAATAGCTAGACTCGCTCAGGCTGGAAGGCACCGGTTAAGCGGTGCAAGATCTCTGCGAGGATCGGATCCTCAGGTTTTCGGTGGTTTTGGGCGTGACGTTGGTGTTGCATGGCTGGAGCCTAGCACAGGCCTGCAGCTGCGCAATTTTATGGTGGTGTCCTCGTACTGAGTCGCTGGTCACCAGTAGTGTTTTGGTGAGACATGGCCGGAGAATTCTTTAGCGCGTCCTGGTATCGCGTCGAACGGCTGAGACCGCGGTTGCGCAGTCATGTGGAGTTGACGTGGCACCAATATCGTGGTCGGACCTCGTACGTCCTGCAGGATCGCGCGTCTGAGCGGTTCCACCGATTCACCCCTGCGGCGTATCGATTGATCGGCCTGATGGATGGCCGGCACACGGTGCGGGCCATCTGGGAATCGGCCACGGCGGAACTCGGGGATGAGGCTCCGAGTCAGGACGACGTGATTCGGCTGCTGACCCAGCTCTACGGCTCGGATCTCATCGTCTGCGACGTCCTGCCCGATACCGGAGAATTGACCGAGCGCGCCGACCGGATTGCGCGGCGGCAATGGGCGAGCCGGTGGTCCAATGTGTTTGCATGGCGCCGGCCCCTCTTCGACCCTGACCGATTCCTTTCCGCGCTCATGTTGGTGGTTCGCCCGTTCTTCGGTTGGTCCGGTTTGTTGCTGTGGTTATGCCTGGCCGGTTTGGGCGTTGCATTGGGCGGATTGTACTGGTCGGAGTTGACCCATGATGTGTTCGCACAACTGTCCACGCCCTATTCCTTGGTGGCGCTCTGGCTGCTCTTTCCCGTGATCAAACTGCTTCACGAGGTGGGACACGGACTGATGACGAAAGCCTTCGGCGGCGAGGTGCATGAATTAGGGGTGATGCTGCTGGTCCTGACGCCTGTGCCCTATTGCGAGGCCTCTGCCGCCTGGGCGTTCCGCGACAAGTGGCAGCGGGTCCTGGTCGGCGCTGCCGGAATGATGGTCGAGGTGGCCTTGGCCTCCCTGGCCCTGGTGATCTGGATCAATGCGGAACCGGGATTGGTCCGCGTGCTGGCCTACAACACGATCGTTCTCGCGGGGGTGAGCACACTGCTGTTCAACCTCAACCCGTTGCTCCGCTTTGACGGGTACTACATGTTGATGGATTGGCTGGAGATGCCGAATCTTCGGGCGAGGGCGACGGCCTATCTCCGTTACCTCTGTGAGCGGTACCTGTTCGGGGCGCGAGAGGTCAGCCGGCCTGATGCCACGGCTGGAGAGCGGGCCTGGTCCATCGGATACGGGGTGGCGTCGACCCTGTACCGGTTAATGGTGACGGCGGCAATTCTCCTGTTTCTGGGTGAACTCTCTCCTTTGCTGGGAATCTTATTCGCTGTGATGACGGCGGTGGGGATGCTCCTGGTGCCGCTGGGCAAGGGTCTATCGTATCTGTTCACGAGTCCCTCGATCCGTCTGGTGCGTGGCCGTGCCGTGGCCATCACCGTCGGTGGCCTGGCCTTGCTGGTCGGTGGTCTGTGTTTGGCTCCGGCGCCGTTCCATACGCTCGCGGAGGGCGTCGTCTGGGTTCCCGATGAATCGGTGGTACGAGCCGGTACCGATGGGTTCGTTCGGGAGATTGTCGCCCAGCCGGATAGCCTGGTGCAGCCGGGTGAGGTGCTGTTCATCACCGAGCATCCACGGATTCAGGCTGAGGCGCGTGTGCTGGTTGCGCGAGTAAAAGAATTACACGCTCGTTTTGCCGAGCAACGTCCGGTCGACCTCGTCAAGGCGGCCATCATCGAAGAAGAACTGGCCTATGCGCGGGATCAGTTGGCTCGAATGCAACGGCGGCTGGATGACCTTGTCGTTCGGAGTCGCGCAGCCGGGCAGTTCGTGGTGACGGCTCCGCAGGACCTGCCCGGTCGATTTGTGAAACAAGGCGACGTGTTGGCCCACGTGGTGGAACGTCGACATCTGACGGTGCGCACCGTCGTTCAGCAGGCGGATATCGATCTCGTGCGCACTCAGGAGTCCGCCGTGGAAGTTCGGCTGGCGGACCGGGTGCATGCGCGCTACCGGGCGGCCGTTACGCGACTGGTTCCTTCCGCTGTGACTGAATTGCCGCATGCGGCGCTTGGCACGGAAGGGGGAGGCGCGATAGTAACCGATCCGACGGATGCGCAGGGAGTTCGGACGGTTCAGCGCGTCTTTCAGGTGGACTTAGCGGTTCCCGAGGAGGACGGGCTCGTCCACGCGGGCGAGCGGGTGCATGTCCGATTTGCGCATGGCTGGGTGCCGCTCGCGGACCAATGGCATCGGCACATTCGTCAACTATTCCTGTCACGGTTCAATGCCTAACAGCGTCCTACCAGAGATGGTACAGGGTTCGGTGTACCCCGAGCGGGCGATGCCGACATTGCCATGGCTCGATGCCTTTGCACAACGTACGGTTGGGCCGATCGCGCGGCGCTGGCGGAGCCGCCTCTGGTTGAGTCAGGAATTTTTGGCGCGCGTATCCGGACTTGCGATCACATATCAACGGCTGAAAGAGCCTGATGTTCAACCGACCGCGGACCGTTTGCGCACTGCGTTGGCCCGGCAGGGATTGACGGATGCCCTGGTCGCCGAATCGTTCGCGTTGGTGCGAGAGGTGGCCGCCAGACTCCTCGACCAGCGGCATTTCGATGTTCAGGTTGCCGGGGGGTATGCGCTACTGCAGGGATTGGTGGCCGAGATGCACACCGGCGAGGGAAAAACGCTTACGGCCACGCTTCCGGCCTGTACCGCCGCGTTGGCGGGTTTGCTGGTGCGCATCGTGACGGTCAACGACTATCTGGCGACGCGGGACGCAGAGCTGATGGGACCGATCTATCGCGCACTGGGCCTGTCGGTGGGGGTGATCGTGCATGGGTTGACGCCCGAAGCCCGTTGCCAAGCCTATGCCTGCGACGTCACCTACTGCACGAACAAGGAGTTGGTGTTCGACTATCTCAAAGATCGCCTGGCCGTCGGTCGGCAGTCCACCAGCATTCAGCGGCGGCTTCGGAAGGTGGCGTCGTCTGATCCGGGCGGCGGCTTGCTGCTCCGCGGGTTGTACTATGCCATCGTCGATGAGGCGGACAGCGTGCTGGTGGACGAGGCGCGGACACCCCTCATCATCGCCGGGCGTGGGAATGACGCGGAGGAACAACTGGTGTACGGGCAGGCGCTGGCGGTAGCCAGGCAACTGCGTCTCGGTCCAGAAGCGCGCATTGATGTCCGCGCGCGGCATGTCACGTTGACCGAGGCAGGGTCGGCTCGTGTAGCGGAGCTGACGCGGCAGTTGGGCGGCGTGTGGCGCGGGCGAGGCAGACGTGCGCACCTCATCGAGCAGGCGCTGTCGGCCCTGCACTTGTTCGAACTGGACAAGCATTACGTCGTCCATGATGCGAAAGTGCAGATCGTCGATGAATATACGGGGCGGGTCATGGCGGATCGGTCCTGGGAGCGCGGCCTGCATCAGATGATCGAGGTGAAGGAGTCCTGTCCGCTCAGTGATCGACAGGAAACGCTGGCGCGCATCAGCTATCAGCGCTTCTTTCGCCGCTATCTCCGGCTGTCCGGCATGACCGGGACCGCGCGCGAGGTGGCCGGCGAACTCTGGTCGGTGTATCGGTTGGGGGTGGCCACCATTCCGACGCATCGGTCCATACTGCGAGTCGCTTTGCGGGATCGGGTGTTCGACACATCCGAATCGCGATGGGCGGCGGTGGTCCAGTCGGTAGCACAGTTGCATAGGCGGCGGCAGCCAGTCTTGATCGGTACCCGGTCGGTGGCGGGGTCGGAGCGGCTCAGTCGGTTGTTGTTCGAGGCCGGGTTGCCCCATCGAGTCCTCAATGCGAGGCAGGATCGGGAGGAAGCCGAGATTGTGGCCAGGGCAGGCGAGCCGGGGCGGATTACGGTTGCCACGAACATGGCTGGACGCGGCACGGATATTCACTTGGGTGCCGGTGTGACGGAAGGGGGAGGGTTGCATGTCCTCGCGACGGAACGTCACGACGCGGGTCGGATTGACCGTCAGTTGTTCGGGCGCTGCGGCCGTCAGGGGGATCCGGGATCGTGTCAGGCGCTGCTCTCGCTGGAGGACGACCTGGTGGCGACGCATGGGACTTGGTTCGGACAATGGTTCGCCGCGCAGACGCTCCGATGGGGATGGGAAGGCCCGTCGCTTCGGCTGATGCGGCGGGCGCAACGGGCTGCTGAGCGAATGCATGCCCGTATGCGTAGGGCTGTGTTGAAAGTCGATGATCAATTGGAATCCGCGCTGGCCTTTGCCGGACGGGCGGAATAGCGGCGATTGAGTCCGAGAGGGAGTCTGTCATGAGGATCGTTGTGTGTGTCGGCTTGTTCCTGGGGTCGTTGCTGGTGGCCAGCGGGTCAGTCGCTCAAGCTGCCGATCTGACCTGTCTCATCCATCCGTATCAGACGATCACCATGACCTCGCCCGTGGCGGGAGTCATAGAGAGCATCACCGTGGATCGAGGCGACGTCGTGAAGGAAGGGCAGTTGCTCGCGACGCTGGATACCAGCGTGGAGCGGGCGACGGGCGCGGTGGCGCATGCCCATACCGAGCTGAGTAATCGGCGTTTGGCCGACCTGGAGCTGAACCGCACTACCGCGGAAATCGCCCTCCGCACGTTGAGGAGCCCGATCAACGGTGTCGTCGTCGAACGCTACATGCATCCGGGGGAATTCCCCAAACAGGAACGCATCCTCAAACTCGCGCAAATTGATCCGTTGCGGGTCGAGGCCTATGCGCCCGTGTCACTGCTCGGCAAGATCAGCGTTGGCATGCAGGCGGTGGTGAAACCCGAGGAGCCGGTGAAAGGTGAGTTCCCGGCCAAAGTGACTGTGGTGGACAAAGTCGTCGATGCGGCCAGCGGCACCTTCGGTGTGCGCCTTGAGCTGCCCAATCCAGACCTGAAATTGCCGGCCGGCCTGAAATGCACGGTTCGCTTCAATCGCAACAATCAGTGATGGATCGTTCCTCTCACTCGATCATCCTGGCCGGCAGCCTGGCCCTGCTCTGCACCCTGGGGTCCTCGGCTTGGGCTGCCGATATTCCGTGCCTGATCAAGCCCTCCGCCGAGGTAGCGATCGGGTCGCCTGTCGACGGGGTGATTGCCACGTTGCTGGTCGAGCAAGGGGATGTTGTGACGGAGGGGCAGATCATCGCGACATTGGAGTCCAGCCGGGAGCAGGCGGCCGTGGCGGTCGCCAAAGGCAAAGCGGAGCTTCAAGCGCCGCTCAAAGCCAGTCAGGAAAAGGCTGAGTTCGGCACGCGCAAGCTGCTGCGTGCACAGGACCTGCGAAAGTCCGCGGCCATTGGCCAGCAGGAGTTGGATGAAGCGGAAACCGAGCAGCGGTTGGCGGACGTGGCCTTTCTCGAGGCCCTGGAAACCCAACGCGTGCGCCAGCTCGAATACCAGTTCGCCGTTGCGGAATTAGCGCTCCGCACCATCCGCAGTCCAATCACTGGAGTTGTCGTCGAACGCTTTCTCTCTGCCGGCGAATTGACCAGACAGACGCTGTTGGTCAAGCTGGCCCAGCTCCATCCTTTGCGCGTCGAGGCATTCGTGCCAATGGGATGGATGGGGAGCATTGCTCCCGGTATGCTTGCCCAAGTGCAGCCGACGGTGGCGGGTGCTTCGGTGGCCGATGCCCGAGTCGAAACTGTGGGGTTAATCGTCGACAACGCGACTGCCACGTTCGGTGTTCGGCTCACTTTGCCCAATTCTGCCTATCGCCTTCCGGCTGGGATTGCCTGTACGGCCCGGTTTCCCCTCCAGTAGCATTTTTCGTATGCATGGATGTGGCGTTCGAGTGTGTTCGGTCGTCCCCGTCCCTGATGCGGGGCGGCGGGAGTCCAGGAAGGAGGTTCGCATGAGGAGCAGGAGAAGGTGGTTAGTGGGGCTCTTGGTGCTGTGGTGCGGTACGTGCCTGGCACATCTGGGAAATGCGTGCGGGGAGGAACTGAAGTCGGCGGTCGGTGATCGGCCGGAGTTGCGGCTCACGCTGAAGGATGCGATGGACGCAGCGCTGGACAACAGTCCGAACGTCAAACTGTTCAAGGAACGCATTGCGACAGCCCGCGCCGTTGTCTCGACGCAGCTCGGTGCGATGTTGCCCAATTTGTCCAGTAACGTTCGACAGACGAGACAGACGATGTTCTTGGGAACCTTAGGATTGTCGCCGGTGGTGACGAGTCCATTTTCCATTTTTGATGCCCGTGCCAACCTCACGCAGAACTTGTTCAGCATGAGTTTGATCGATCGATGGCGGGCCTCCCGCTCCGCGCTGAAGGTGGCGGAACTCGAATCGGACGCGACTCGCTTCGACACGATGGCAGAAGTCGCCCTGGGTTATATGGAGGTGCTTCGGGCGGAAGCCTCATTGAAAGCACGAGAAGCCAATGTGAAATTATTCACTGAGTTGACGGCCTTGGCCCGTAGCCGGCGAGGAGGTGGAATGGGCGGCGGGCTTGATGCGGCCCGTGCGCAGGCTCAATTAGAAAATGAGCGGCAGCAGGTGGTGATCTTGCGCAACGAGGTTCAACGGCATCGCTTGAACTTGCTGTATGTGCTTGGAATCACCGATGAGGTGACATTGACGCTGTTGGACGAATTGAAGTCCGATACCGTGGCCATTCCTTCGGCACAGGAGGCGTTAATGTCCGCGCTGCAAGAGCGCATGGAAGTGAAGGCTCAGCAGCAGCGTATCCGCACAGCCGAACTCTCGCTACGTTCGACGGTTATGGAACGACTGCCATCCCTGTCAGCCCAGGGGGATTATGGTTTGATCGGGAATCGTGTGCACAATACTGCGGACACCTACAACGTCGGTGTGTTCCTGTCTGTTCCTCTCTTCGACGGCGGCCAACGGGAAGGGCGAATCAGTGAGTCACGTAGCCTGGCACAACAAGAGTTGCTAAAATTGGCGGTCATACAAAATAAGGTGACCGTAGAGGTTCGTGAGGCGGTCGCGACGTTACAGTCCGCACAGGAGCAATTGATGATCGCCCGTGACGGCTTGGAGTCGGCGATTCAGGAGCAGGAAATCGCGCGGGAACGTTTTACGGTCTTGACCTCAGCCAGTAATTTTAAACTGACAAACGCCTTATTTTCCATCGCACGTGCACGGGAGAATGCGGTCGACGCCTTGTTTCGAGTGAATGCTTCGCGAGTGAATCTCGCGCGGGCTACCGGACATCTTGAACGCTTGTATGAGTAAGCGTTTGACCAGGTGGGGCGAGACTGGGCGACGGGAACCCGCCATCTGCTTAGAAACGGACGGCCGAGTAGGATCGGCAGATCCTGCTCGGCCGCAGAGACTTAGTGCTTCTCTTTCTTGCCTTTCTTCTCGTGTTTCTCGTGCTTGGCTTCCTTGTCGATGACCGCGCCTGTCGCGGCGTCGATATGCACTTCCGTCATTGCGCCATCGGCGCCGTGCACTTCCACTTCCCAGACGGTCTTGTCGTGCTTTTTTTCGAGTTCCGCCTCGACCGCCGTGCCTGGTGCCGCGTCCAACGCGGTTTTGATCGCCTGGTCGATGGTCACCTTGGCATCTTTCACCAAGTCGGCAACGTCGCATTTCTCGTCTTTGCCCTTGTGTCCCTTGTCGCTCCATGCGGGAGTCGTCGTGAGACACAGTGCGCCAACCATCAGGGCCGGAATTGCCAGCTGCTTGATCATCTGTGACCTCCGATTCTGTGCGGGTGAACAGGTTACTGGGGCTTCGCCTCGCCATGTGGGTTGGCGCCGTGGGGATTCGCGCCATGCGGGTTGCCACCATGAGGATTCTTGCCGTGTGGCGCGCCCGTGCCCTTGTGCTGCTGCATCATCTTCTCATGTTCGGCCTGTTCCTTGGCACGCTGTTCGGGAGTGAGCAGCGCGAGGGCATCCCGTCTGGTCTTGACCGACAACACCCGGAGGCCGATTTGCACATCCGCGCTCTGTTTCAGCTTGGCTTCGATGGCTCCGATGTCGGACTTTTCGTCATCGGTCAGCGCCTTCACTTCCCGTTCGGCGACCTGAATGTCGGCTTCCATCTTGATCCGGTTCTTGTCGAGGTTGAGCTGCAATTCCTTGAGCTTGGTCACTTGCTCGGCACTCAATCCAATGTCTTTCTCATGCTTCAACAGATGACGGATGAGGTGGCCCGCTCCCCCATGCATCATCATTTCCATCATCGCCTTGCCCATGCCGTGGCGATCTTTTTCATAGCCGCCGCCGTGACCGCCATACCCGCCCTCGGGATTGGCCCAGGCAGGCGAGAGCGTGAGTGCGCAGGCGATGGCCGACGCGGTGGCCAGAGTGAACAGTTTCGTCGTCATTCGGTTCCTCCTTGGTTGAGTGCGATTAATGTCCCGTCAGCCCACGTAACAAACCCCGGTCACCGGTGAGGGCGTTCACCATAAATTGAATGGCCAGCGCGGCCAGCACAAGGCCCATCAGTCGCGCGATAATTTTCTCGGCGATAGGATTGAGCCACTTCGCGCTGCGCGCGCCGATCGCTAATATACTGTAACTCGCCAATCCGATCAGTACAAGGCATCCCAGCAATACCGCCCGCAGCATCCAGGTGGTGGCCTGCGTTTCTAACAGGATCACGGTGGAAATCGCCGCCGGTCCCGCCAGCATGGGGATGGCAAGCGGCGTAATGGCGATATCGTCTTTGCTGGTGCCCGCGGCTTTTTCTGCGGCAGTTTCCTGAACCGTGGACCGTTGGGCGCGCAACATGTCGAGCGAGACCAACAACAGAATCAGGCCGCCCGCGATTTGCATCGCCGGCAACGTAATGCCCAGCAGGCTCAGCAGCGTCTGCCCGAACAGTGCGAATCCGCTCAGTGATCCGACCGTGACTAGGCAGGCGACGCGCGCGGTACGGAGGCGTTGCGCCAGGGAATCCCGTGGGGTCATGGCGAGAAAGGCCGGAACCACGGCAATGGGATCGACGATCACGAACAACGAGCTGAACGCGAGGAGGGCGTATTCGACCATCGTCATAGAAGGGGCCGCTGTCAGGGGATGATGGATCAGGACGAATGGCGTCTTGACGCCGCGAGGATCTCGGCTCGCGGATCGCCGTGGCGGCCTTGGCTCAATTGTTCGTAGAGCGCCCGCTCTTCGTCGGATAGGCCGCTGGGCATGACGATTTTCAGCTTCAGGAACAGATCTCCATGTGCCCCGGCGGCGGTCGGCAGACCTTTGCCTTTCAGGCGCAGCTTGCTATCGGCCTTACTGCCGGCGGGAATTTTCACCTTTACCGGCTCCGCCAGCGTGGGGGCCATGACGTCGGCTCCCAGCGCCGCTTCCCAGGGCCAGACGGGCAGTGTGACGTGAATGTCCGACCCCTTCTGGCGGAAGACACCATTGGCTTGTATATGGACGCGCAGGTAAAGATCGCCCGGTCTGCCTCCATTGACGCCCGGTTGGCCTTTGCCTGCGATGCGAACGCGAGTGTCGTGCTGCACGCCTGCCGGAATCCGTACTTCGATCGTCCGTTTCTCAGTTTGGGTCCCTGTGCCGCCACACACGACGCAGGGGCGCCCGCGCACAATGGCGCTTCCGCCGCAGGCTTTGCAGGTGACCCGTTCCGTGAGGTCGATGCGTCGGCTGACGCCGGCGGCCACGTCGCGGATACTGAGTTCCACGTCGGTTTCCAGGTCTTCCCCATCGACGGCAAATCCCGTGGCGTTTCCGCCGCGACCCCGTCCCCCGAAGAAGGTCTCGAAAATGTCTCCGAAATCGCCGCTGAATCCCCCGGCTCCTCCGGCTGCGCCGCCTCGTCCGGCGTGGCCGCCGGCTTGCTGGCGAGCCTTTTCGTAGGCTTCGGCCTGCTCCCAGTTCTGCCCGTACTGATCGTACTTTTTGCGTTTGTCGGGATCCGACAAGACCTCATGCGCTTCGTTCAATTCCTTGAACTTCTTCTCCATCTCCGTTTTTTTCGCGCCCGTATGAAGGTCGGGATGGATTTCGCGTGCACGACGGCGAAACGCTTTCTTGATGTCGTCGGCAGAGGCGTCTCGCTGAACGCCAAGAATGTCGTAGTAGCCGCGTTGTGCTGTAGCCATCAGGGTCTGTCCGTAAAAAGTCTTGGGAGGCGCACAGGCAAAGAGTGCAATCCTTTTCGGAGCTTACGAGGTCTCCGGACGCATTGCAAGCGAACGGGTAGTTTTTCTCCGCCTTCGGTCGCGCTTACTCTAGAGATAAGAAATCCGGTACCACAGTCAAGTGGGCAACGTCGTGGGGAGATCGACACGGCGCTGCTCAATGAAGAGATGTAGTTTGTGGAGGGGGAAAAAAATGGGGACCCCCATGCCTGCGGTGATGTCGGTGTTCCGATCGGCACGGGCCACCAGCTTACGATCACCAACCCGGCAATGGATGAGGAGATCGGCCCCGAGATCTTCAATCAGCTCCACCTGCGCGTCCACTTGGATAGACGGTGGTGCGTGCTGCCACGTAATGTCTTCCGGACGGATGCCGAGCATGAGTGTCGAGGCCTGTGGCGGTAGAGACGGCAGCAGCTGTGCCGGTAACGGGAAGGTCAGGTCACCGCTTGTGAACAGACTCTCCTCGCCCTGCATTGTCAGGAGACCTTCCCAGAGGTTCATCGGTGGCGTGCCGATGAAGGAGGCGACGAACGGATCGGCCGGGGCGGTGTAGGTCTGCTGGGGAGCATCCGCCTGTCGAATGCGGCCTCCTTCGATGACGACGATACGGTCGCCCAGCGTCATCGCTTCAACCTGGTCGTGGGTGACATAGATCATCGTTGCCCGCAGGCGTTGCTGCAGTTTTTTGAGTTCGATTCGCATCGACGTGCGCAGTTGCGCGTCCAGGTTGGACAGCGGTTCATCGAACAGAAACAGCTTGGGCTTGCGCACGATCGCGCGTCCCATGGCGACCCGTTGGCGTTGCCCTCCCGATAAATCCTTGGGTTTGCGATCGAGCAGCGGTTGGATCTCCAGCAGGTGTGCGGCTTCCGCGACACGATCGTCGATCACGTGGCGCGGTACGCGGCGCATCTTGAGCGCAAAGGCGAGATTGTCGCGAACCGACAGGTGCGGATAGAGCGCATAATGCTGGAAGACCATCGCGATGTCGCGCTCCGCCGGCGGCAGGCGATCGACCTCGTTTCCGTCGATGAGGACCTGGCCGGATGTCTGACTGTCGAGCCCGGCGATGATGCGCAGGAGCGTCGATTTGCCGCAGCCGGACGGGCCGAGCAGAATGGTAAAGCTTCCATTGGGAACCGACAGTGAAATGTCGCGCAGCACGGGCTGGTCACGGAATGATTTTGAAATGGAGCGTAACTCAAGCTGAGCCATGGTGTTCGGTGCCGTTCGATTTACGTCTTGCGTCGTTGGCCGTCCTCTGAAGATTAGGATGTTCAAAAAGGGCGTCCAGCGAGGCCGCAGGCGAAGAAAACACCGCAGGCGTACCCTCTGGGGTACGTTGAGGATGTTTTCAAGCCGAGAACAAAGCAGGAGGCCTTTTTCAACATCCTGTCATCCTTTGACCGCGCCGGCGGATAGCCCGCTCACAATCCATCGTTGGCATACCAGTACGACTCCAATCAACGGCAGGGTGGCCACCACCGAGGCCGCTGCCAGTTCGCCCCAGGGCATGGTGAATTCTCCCTGGAAGAGCGCGATGCCCACGGGCAATGTCTGCTGCTCCGGTTGAGTGAGAATCAAGAGGGCAAAGAAGAATTCGTTCCACGCATAGATCAGAATCAAAATTGCCGCCGTGAAAATCCCCGGCGTGGCCAGCGGGAGCGTGATCCGGAACAGGGTGCTCCAGGGCCCGCAGCCATCCACTCGTGCCGCATCTTCCAACTCAGGCGGCAGTTCTTTGAAAAAGCTCGCCAGGATCCAGATCGCCAAGGGCAACGTCAGCGCGACATAGGGCAACACGACGCCCCAATGGTGGTTGAGTCCTCCCAAGGCATCGAGCAGGCGCCAGACCGGTCCGGCGATGGCCATTTGCGGAAACATGGAGACGCAGAGCAGCACGGCCAAAATGCCTTGTTTGCCGGGAATGCTGAGTCGGGCCAGCGCATAGGCCGCCGGGATCGCGAACAGCAGCGCCACCACGGTGGTGGATCCGGCGACCACGACGCTGTTGAGTAGGTAGTCGAACAGGTGGTGGTCGAAGAGCGCGGTGCGATAGAAGCCCAGGCTGCCTGAGGGCCACCAGGTAGGTGGTGCGGCTTCGATTTCAGTTTGTGACTTGAACGAGGTTAGGAGAAACCAGAGAAAGGGCAGCAGACTGAGTCCCACCGTTGAGAGAATACCGCCTGCGAGCAGCAGCCGGCGGTTCATGGACGTCTGCGCTCCAGGAGCTGTGATCCGATCACGCGGAGGTACGTCAACGACAGCACCATGATCATGAGGAACACGGCCACGGATATGGCCGAGCCGTATCCGATGCGGCCTTCCGTGAAGAGGGTTTGGTAGCCATAAAACTGCAGCACTTGCGTGGCATCGCCAGGTCCGCCTTGCGTCATCACAAACACCAGATCGAAAACGCGAAACGCGTCCATGGTGCGAAACAGGAGCGCGAGCAACAGCGCCGGTTTCAGGAGCGGCAAGGTGATGTGCCAAAACCGCTGCCACGCTGTGGCGCCGTCGACGCGGGCGGCATCGTACAGATCGTCAGGAATGACTTGAAGACCGGCCAGAATCAGGAGGCCGGCGAAGGCCGACGTTTTCCACACGTCGGCCAGGACCACGACGGCAAAGGCCACGCTCGGATAGGCGAGCCAGGGAATGTATTCCGTGACGCGGTCGCCGAACAACAGCAGATTGGCGAATCCGTATTGGTCGTTGAAGATGTACCGCCAGAGTTGCGAGGCCACGACTGTGGGAATCGCCCAGGGAATCAAGATCGCGCCGCGTACCAGGCCTCGTCCACGAAATCGCTCGTGAATGACCAGGGCGATGATTAGCCCGCAGGCCAATTCGAGCACTGTGGAAAGGACCACAAACCCAAGAGTCACGACGAACGCTTGATACGCCACCGGGTCATGGAGCAATGCCTGGTAATTTCCCAAGCCTACGAACGGGCTGCCAAGATGCGGAATGCCGACGAAGATGTGATGGAGGCTGAGCCAGAGCGAATCCGCGACGGGGTACAACGCGAAGACCATTGTGACCAGGAGTGCCGGCGCCACCATCAACCAGGCGGCCAACCCCTCACGGTGTCGAGGCGCAGTGTGCGTGCGCATCACGGTGCCGCCTTCGTCAATGCCAGGAGTCGATCGATGTGCGCATCGGTGACGGCAGCCTCTTGCTCGAGGTCGATGTCCCTCACGGCTAGGGCACGGCTGAAGTAGCGCTGTAGGAGATGGGAGATGGCGGGATACACCGGCGAACGCGGACGAGGCGTGGCAGCGTGGAGGACAGTGCGCTGGTTTCTGATCTGCGGCGCGCGCGCCAGGACTTCAGGATCGGAGAAGAGCGCTTCTCGGGACGGCGCGATGCCGGCTTCGCGGGAGAACTTCTTTTGCATGGCATGGCTGGAAAGAAATTCGATGAGCGTCCAGGCCTCGTCCGGGTGTTGGGAATAGGCGCTGATACCGTAGAGCCAGCCGCCGAGCGTCGCAGCGGTGTGCCCGGGTGAAAATCCAGGCAGGGGCGCAACGCCCACCTGTCCGGCAATGGTCGAACGTGTTCGATTGTTGGCCAGTTCCCAGGCATAGGGCCAGTTCCGGTGAAAAATGGCATGCCCCTGCAGAAACAGGGAGAGCGCCTCCGGCTCCTGGTAGGTGAGGGCGGCGCGTGAGGTAAGCCGGCCGATCACTTCATCACGGACAAATTGTACGGCTGCCAGTGCGTCAGGCGACGATAACGTCGAACCGGTCCCGTCCGGCCGCAGCAGGCTTCCGCCATGTCCTTCGATAAATTCCAGCATGTTGCAGACCAAGCCTTCGTATTGTTTGAACTGCGCGGAGTAGCCTTGCAACAGCGGGTCGGTTCGGCGTTCACCGGCCGTAATGGTTTCTGCCTGGTGCACGAGTTCAGGCCAGGTCTTCGGGGCGCTGAACCCGTATTTTGCGAGCAGGTCTTGGCGATAGTAGAGCAGCCCGGCATCGATCCGGCTCGGGACGCCATAGACACTGGCTTCATACCGGCCGACGTCGACGGCGGCAGGCAGAAAGTCTTGTCGCATGGAGGGTGAAAATTTATCGTCGAGCGGGCGGGCCCATCCGGCCTCCGCAAACTCGGGGACCCAGATGACGTCGATAAAAAAGACATCAACGGTGGTATCACGGTTCTTCAACTTCTGCGTCAAGAGATCGTGATAGGCGGTCGAACTATGCGGAGCCAGTTCGCGTACGACTGAGATGTCGGGATGTGCGTGCGTGAAGTCGGCGAGCACCTCATCCCACACGCGTGCATGATCGGGCTTCCAGGAGACAAAGCGAAGCGTGACGTGCGGCTTCGACGCCGCGATCGCGGACGTGGGCGGTGACTCGGCGCGAGCGATGCCGGTACTGCCTATGAGCAGGGTGAGCATAAGTAGGCCGATCCAGCGGGGCATCGTTCCGGAAGACAACTGCGGAGCACGCTGGATGCGCTGCCGTGAGGGAATCCATCGCATCACTCTCTCAGGTTATACACAGTCACTGGAGGTGATGCAAAAAAGCAGCGCTCCGGGACAGGCCGCCGATCGCGCCGCATCGCACAATTTGGAGCTATCGAGGAGTACCACACCTACACCGGCATGGGGTCCGGTTCAGACGGTCAAAGTAAACTATTGAAAATACGACAGCTTGTGAAGGGCTTCTTCTGGCACGACCGTTGCTAGGAGATATTAGAGAGCACCGTCGCCTAGCAATCACATTAGGTGGAGAACTCACTCGCTCAGCACCCCATCCCGGGCGCTGGGGAGACGGAGGAATCATGAATAGCCTGCAGCAATCTGCGCGCTCGCCCATAATGAGTTGGCTGAATCGGATGATTCTCGGTGGCTTACTGGGGGCAGTCCTGGCGCTGCTTCTGGTCCCCGATGCCTGGGCTGTTCAAGCCACGCCGGTCAGCCTCAGCTTTAGTGCTGTGCAGGGAGGGCCTAACCCGACGAACCAGGTAGTGACCATCTCTAAAAGCACGTCGCGTCAGGTAGGATGGAAGGCCGTTGACGATGCTGCGTGGTTGAGTGCCGCACCTTCCTCGGGATCCATCACCAGTTCAGCCCAGGTCGTGGTGGCGGTCAATGTCAGTGGATTGGCTGCCGGCACGTACAGTGGCTCGCTGAAGGTGACGTTGAGTAAGGGCGGGAGTCTTTCGATCCCTGTGACCTTGACGGTCGCCTCGGCCATCTCCACCAAGGCGGCAACGACCGCAACCACGGCAACCCTCTCGTGGGCGCCCAACATGGATAGTGATCTGGCGGGGTACAAGGTGTACATGGGCACCACGTCCGGTCTCTATGGCACGCCGGTAGACGTCGGGAATGTGACCACCTATACCGCCGGCAACTTAACAGCTGGCACCACGTATTACTTTTCCGTGACCGCCTATGACCAAAGCAGGAACGAAAGTATCCACTCCGGCGAAGTGAGCAAGAGCATTTATTGACATGACGAAATTCGTCGGGCGAAATGTGGCATCACGGGCTACGCCTGTGTCTTACTTCTTGCTCTGTACTGCCAGTTCCCACCGGTAGCCGTCTGGGTCGGTAAACCAGATCCCCATGCTCTTGGATCCTGGCGCCACGGGCCCGATTTCATCCCCCGGATCTTCGACCTGTACCTTGAGTTTTTTGAGATGCGCCAGAGCCTTCTTGAGTATGGTCATCGTGGGCAGATGGAACGCCACATGCCCAATAGTTTTGGGTGATGGCTTGCCTTTGGTGAAGACGATCAGCGTATTGGCATTGCCGATTCCCACGCCGCCTTCATACTCAAACTGTTTGCTGAGTCCGGATACGCGCATAAACCACTTGGCGCTTGCACGCGGGTCGCGCACCGCCAGTCCGAAATGCCACACGGGGCCGAGCGTGAATGGAACGTTCATGTCCGTGACCTCCTGGTTAGGAAACGAGGCCCCATCCTACCATGGGAGCGCGAGGGCTGAGGTTACAGTATCTTCCGCGCACTTTCCCGCCCGATTCTCGTGATTCAGTAACCACCGTTTGCGGTCCAGCCCACCACCATAGCCCGTGAGGGATCCGTCCGCGCCGATGACCCGGTGACAAGGGACGACGATGCTCACGGGGTTCGCGCCATTGGCCAGTCCCACGGCGCGCACCGCCGTCGGTTGCCCGATGCGTTTCGCCAGGTCACCGTAGCTCACCGTCTCTCCTGCGGGAATCTCGCGCAGCGCGTTCCAGACACGTTTCTGGAACGGAGTGCCTGCCGCTACTGTGAGCAGAGAGTCGATGGCGCGGAGATGGCCCTCGAAGTATGCCGAGAGGGCCGCAGCATGGCACGTTGAGTTGAGTGCCGGTGTCACCACCACGCCCTGTGAGCCGTAATGGCGCGCCAACAGTCGCCGCATGCGATCCTCGAAGTCCAGCCAATCGACCGCACGCAACTGCTCTTGCTCGTCTGACGCCATCACTAAAGTTCCGATCGGCGTGACCAGGGTTTCTGTCAACAGATGAAGTTGTTGAGACATGAGGCATCTCCGTGTAGGTGTGACAGGGCTATTGACCAGCGGTCCAGAGATATTGTGCCGCATAGGCCCGCCATGGTCGCCAGGCCTCCGCGCGTTGCAATAGGTGAGAGGTCTTGGTCTGTTCTCCTATCAGATGCTTGGCGCTACGTAGCAGGCCGAGATCACCGGCCGGGAAGGCGTCCGGTTCACGGAAGGCGCGCAAGGCGATATAGTGCGCCGTCCACGCTCCGATGCCAGGAATTGTCTGCAGTCGCGTGAGACGTTCTTCGACTGATCCACCAGGCATGAAGAGTTGTGGTTGAGAGGTTGCCGCTTGGGCGAGGGCAGTGATTGTCGCCCGCCGCGCGGCAGGCATGCCGAGACGGCCCAAGTCGGCGGTGGCGAGACAGCGAGCCGTCGGAAACGTCCGCCTGAGGCGCTTGTCCTCTGTGTATGGAAAGGGTTCTCCCCACAGTTCGACCAATGTTCCGCCTAGCCGGCGCGCAGCTGTGACCGTGACCTGCTGTCCCAGCACCGCGCGGATAGCCAGTTCAAACCCGTCCCAACAACCAGGGGCCCGCAATCCCGGTCGCGCGGCGATGAGGGGCGCAAGGGTCGCATCCTGTGAAAGATGGGCAGTGATCGCCTCGACGTCTGCTGCGACGTCGAACTGATGTCTGATACGGGAGACAATGGTCTGGAGCGCGCGGACCGATGGAAAATCAATGGTGGCCATCAGGCTGTGTCTGTCCGGTCTGTGCTCGATGGTGATCGTGCCTGTCAGCTCTTCGTGGAGGACGCTACGGCGGTAGCCATTGTCTTCGACGACCTCCAGCCCTTCGATGGTGCGTGCGCGCAGGTATTGCAGCATGCTGTCCCAGTCGTACGGTGGCTGATAAGGGATCTGCAACACAACGGGCGCAGTGGCAGGAAGATGTGAGCTCGCGGTCGTGGTGGCACGGCGCAATTCGCCCGGGGCTCGATGATAGAGCGAGCGGAAGGCGTGATTGAACCGGCGGACACTCCCGAATCCTCCCGCAAGCGCCACATCGGTCATCGAGAGTGTTGTGTCGTGGAGCAATTGCTTGGCGAACAGCAATCGTCTGGACTGAGCCACCGCGACTGGCGTCACACCGAGATGTTGATCGAAGAGCCGGCGTAACTGCCGCGCACCCATGCCGACGCGCATCGCGAGTGTCTCGACCGTGCCGTCCTCATGATCCAGAAATCCATCACCAATCAGTGCCAGCGCACGAGAGACGGTGTTCGAAGTGCCTCGCCAGCCGGGTAGCTCGGGAGCAATTTCTGGGCGGCAACGCAGGCAGGCGCGGAAGCCAGCCGCTTGAGCCGCCGCACTGCCGGAGAAAAATCGACAGTTTTCCCGTTTCGGCGTACGGGCCGGGCAGATCGGCCGGCAATAGATACCTGTCGAGGTCACGCCGACGAAGAGGCGGCCATCAAACCTCGGGTCGCGGGTTTGCAGGGCGCGGTAGCTGATCTCGGGATCGAGCGGTTCCACGCACGTACTCTGCCACAATCCGCGAAGAAATTCCGGCCGTTTTCGGACGCGACCATTCGGTTGCGGCCGTCACAAAGATGAGCGTGAAACGAGCGCTGTGGTCGGGCTATCAGGCGCGAGGGTGCGCGGCGGTTTTGGCCTTTGCCATCATCTTGCAGTAGGAGCAGGTGCCGGCGGTGGTAGGTTGGCCGCAAGTCGTGCAGGGCGCGAGCGTCCGTTGATCCTTTTCGGCCATGGATTCGGTCGCCGGGGCAACGGTGGTTTGTTTGTCGAGAAATCCCCAATAGAAACGCTGCTTGGTGCCGGGCGATTCCGTTTCCAGCCGGTTGAGGACTTCTTTATAGAGGATCATCTTCGAGCCCTTGGCCATGGGGCATTCTTCGACGATGTAGTCGATGCGATTGACCACCGCATAGGCCGCGATCTCTCGTTCGGACAACCGGCAGAGCGGCTTGACCTTTTTCGCGAATCCTTCCACCGATGCCGGCAGGGTGGGGCTCTGCTTATCGAGGTAGTCGTTCTGCCAGTGCAAAACATTACCCAACAGACGCGCCGCTTCATCGTCGAGGTTGTGGCCGGTGGCCATGACGTCATACTCCTGCTCCACGGCTGCGCGATTGAATTGGTAGCGCTTGATCGTCCCGCAGGTTGAGCAGGTCGGACGGTGAAGAATCGTCGCCAGTTCACGAATGCCGGCCCCGGCTTCCTGTTCGACGACATGCACGAGCAGTTTCGCACCATGGGAGGCGGCCACCGTATCGGCATAGTGCCGCACTTTCCGGTGTGATTCTTCCGAATAGGCGCCGATGCCGAGATTCACGTAGAGCGCGTCAGCCCGGTATCCAAGCGCGAGCAGAATATGCCAGAGAGCCAGACTGTCTTTACCGCCGGAGACCGCCACGAGAATCCGGTCTTCAGGCGCAAACATCTTGAAAGCCTTAATGGCACGCGCCACCTGTTCGTGGACAAAGGTCGTAAAGCAGGCCTTGCAGAAGGCGGCATTGTGCCGCGGCAATCCGATCACCGCGCGTGTACTGGTCGGGCACTTGCTACAATTCATGGTGTCAAAAGTGTTGAGTGGTCAGTGGTTAGTGTTGAGTGAGAAAGTGACTGTCATGGCTTGCCAAGACCGGATGTGTGCCTGCGAGGCCTCTCCGAGGGAAGACCCAACGCTCACCACTTGGAACTCACCGCCTACCCTGAGCCGCCGGAAATCACTGGCCGGATTTCAATCTGGTCGGCGTCGGCAAGCATTTCATCTTCCGTCACGAGTTCATCGCCCCGGATGACCAGATGCGCTTCCATGACCAAGTTGAGTTCGCGCAGCAGTTCCTTGGTGCGTTTGGGACCCTTAATTTCGACTTGTCTGTGAGGGTGACTCAACTGAACGAGCATGCGCGATGATACGGCTGATACGCGCGGGATTGCAATCGGATCATGATCCGTGGAAAGCACGCGGAGAAGCGGCGTTGCGTGAGGCCAGCTGAAGCCAGCTCGCGGCCCAGTCCTGACCTGCTAGGGATCCTTACTTGACGTTCTGGATGATCTGGTAGATCAGCAATGCGACCACGCCAAGGAACAACGTCGCGGATGCCAAGGCCAGACGTTCATATTTCTGGTTGTTGACGTCCACTGCACTGAATGAAGAATTTTTCCAATCAAGATTTTGTTCGTTCACCATGTCCTCCTACCTCTACCGTCCCGGTATTCGTTGCCTCCCCATCCCGATTCATGGGATGCATGGATGCATGACTGAGCACTGAGGTTGATGGCCGTTCAGACCTGCCGAGAGGCCCTAGAGATAGCACCGGGTTGGTATGCGCTTGCACGCCCAGGAATTGCATGGAAAATTACCGGAAAAAATTCTGGTAACGCTCGAGTTTTATCCAATTCGTCGAGGCGAGTTGAGGGACACTGAGCTGCGAAAAGGCCGAACGTCAGTGGGCGAGTTCCCGAAACCAGCTATACAGATCGGAGTGTGCGAGGGCTTCTTCGGCGACCTCGTGTCCCAGCGAGTTCCAGTGGTTGTCGGTCGCGAATTCTAGAGGGCGATGGTGCTGGGCAAAATGCTCGGCAAACAGGGGTTGCAGGTCGAGGACTTCAAACCCGCCTTGGTGGGCGCGCGTCACAAAATACTGTCGCATGATATCGAAATAGGACCCGGTGGCTAGCTGCCACGTTGCGGCGTTGTAGATATGCGGGCGCATGCCGTCCACGGCGAAGAGGATCCGATGCGCCGGAAGACCGGCGGCTTCGGCCGCGCGTGTCAGAAACGTGTCGATTGCTCGTTGCGCATCAGCAATTCGTACGGGGTCGGCTTTGGCCACGGTATTTCCGACGAATGCGAGGTGGTTCGAGGGACGGCCAAGTGGCAGGTGTTGCCACTTCAGTACAAAGTTGAGGAGGTCCGTGTTCAGCGTGACATAACGCACCAGGGCAGACGCGCGAATGATGCGGCGCCAGAGAGAGGGACGATAATCGAGTCGTCGCAGTGCCAGAGCCCCCTGTGCATCTTCCGCAAAATAGGAATGCCCCGGTTCATTCTTGTATTTCAATAAGCTCTCGTCGAAATCGTTGCCGATGATGAGGACGACCATCGCCTGAGGATGAAACAGCCTCGACGCATACTCCGCATAGGCCAGGTAGCTGCTGAGGGCTGAACTAGAGGTTCCGAAAGAATAGACGCGTTGGGCTTGGGGCGGAGCGGCTCGAGAGTCGTCCGGCGACAGTGTCGCGAAACGGCACCATCAACGCTTTCACATAACTGTCGCCAATGAGAGCCAGAAGCGAAGACCGCTGGCCGGGCAGATAGTCCTGGTCGTGCACGAAACCGAGGTTGTTGGTGTGAGCGACATTCACGATGGCAAAGTTCCAGTCGGCAGACCAGACGAATGTCCGGTTCGGCTCCAGAGAACGGACCGGATGCTCTTGATCGACGACCTGGGGGCGCGCGCCCTCATTGACCGGTAGGAACCGCAGCACCAATTCCATAGTGAGCAGCGCCAGCAGCAGTCCGAGGGTGATGCTGATGAAAGGAAACGCGGCCCGTCTCATGCCAGGCAGGCACCAAGCTGGAGATGGAACGACGAAGCCTCTTCAACGCCCCGCGCGGAACGCGGGCCTAGCGGTATCCATACGATGGGCCTCAATTATAGAACGGCATCTCTGAGACATTTAGCCGCCTCTTCCGGTGCGACTGGATTAATGTAGAACCCGGTGCCCCACTCGAATCCCGCCACCTGCGTCAGTTTTGGGATGATCTCGATGTGCCAGTGATAGAAATCTCCCGTTTTTTCGTGGAGGGGTGAGCTGTGCAGGATGAAGTTATATGCCGGCCTGGCCAACACGGCATCCATCCGGCGGAGTGCTTCCCCGAGCATCGGGGCCAGAAATTCGAATTGGGTTCGTTGACATTCCTCGAAGTAGCCGGCGTGGCGCTTCGGAAGAATCCACATTTCAAACGGAAATCTCGGGGCATACGGCGTAAGACACAGGAATTCCGGGTTCTCCAAGACGACGCGTGTGCCCTCCGAGGATTCCTGCCGCATGATATCGCAATAGATGCATCGTTCCTTTTGTTGGAAGTGCTGTTTACAGCCATCGATCTCTTCGAGCACACTGGTCGGCACGACCGGCAAGGCGATCAACTGAGAATGGCTGTGTTCCAGCGTGGCCCCCGCAGCGGCGCCATGATTCTTGAAAATCAGGATGTAGCGAAGCCGGAGATCTTTCTTCAGGTCGAGAATCCGGTCGCGGTAGGCCCAGAGCACATCCTCCACCCGTTTTGCAGGAAGGTCGCCGAGGCTTTCTTTATGCGCCGGTGTTTCAATGATGACTTCATGGGCGCCGATTCCGTTCATGCGGTCATACAAGCCGAGGCCTTCCCGCCCCATGTCTCCTTCCACGTGCAGGGCCGGAAACTTATTGGGGATGACCCGCACGGTCCAGTTCGGCCCGTCCGGCTCGGACGCATGCGGCCGATAGGCAAGGATTTCTCTCGGGGTCAGCCGTTCCTGTCCCGGGCAAAACGGACAGAGGGCTGCTGAAGCCAGCGGCGCGGACGGCATATGCACATCTTGCGGGCGCCCGCTCCGTTCGGTCGAAATAATCACCCAGCGGCCGACGATCGGGTCTCTTCTCAATTCGGGCATCTCATCTCCTGTCGTTCCAATCACGTGTGGGGCATGCGCACTGTTCAGAAGCGAATCGCTCTCGACCGATTCCGTGAGCAGGGAGCCGTGAACCGTATCGTTTAGACTCGCCACATCGTGGCTTCAAAGTCGTCGCCCGGTCGGGTCACGGTGGCCGGGCTGTGATGAGGATAGCGGGCGATTTCCATTCCGTGCTCGGCCACCGTGAGCGTCAGTCGTAATTTTGTGCCGACCTCGATTTCCAGGTCTTTGAACGGGATGCCCAGTTCGAGAATTTTGTGTCGGCAGATGGTGCTGTAGAAACCCCGGTCGCGATACGTGCCGGATTCATCCGCCCGTGCGAGTTGAAAACGATCGACTCCGCCTGGCGTCAAGGCAAACGACAGCCGGTGTTGTTGAATGCCTGACCCGATATAGAGGTCGGCCGTGCACTGCTCTTGACGGGTGTCCGATCGTTCATCGAAATCGAGGCGAAGGTACAGCTGTTCGCGATCAAACCCGAAGAAGATGGCCGTGAACAGCCCTTCAGATTTCCACATTGCCCCGAGCGGCGGAGTCGTATTGATGGTGCCCGCGCCGCGCCATTCGAAAAAGTTCGAGGCCAGACCGTCCAGCGTGGGGGTGATCAGCGCCAGTGGCAGTTGCACCAGATCGAGGCCTTGTGGCGTGCGCGCTTCGACCAGGGGCTGATTCAAAATCTCGGGCGGCGTCATCCCGGCATAGGTCCAAACATTGCGCAGGTGGGTGCGAAACAGCCGGTCGAATTCCTGTTTGTAGTCGGTGTCGAAATCATCGCCATACCACCAAAACCAATCACTGCCCTCGGCAGCATACAACTCATCCCAGGCCGCGCGGGCCTTATCCGGCTCCAACGACGGCGTCAATTCCACGAGGCGTGCCCGCGTGTGTTGCAGGAGATCCCAGCCGCGATTGTCTTCCTGATGGCCGATCCAGATTTTGAAGTCCTGGTTGATCCAGGATCCTGAGTGCAACTGTTCGAGCCGCTGGGTCGGCGGCGCGGCGTTTATGGCGTCACTCATGGTGTTCAAGTTCACGCGAATGCCATTGCCCAATTGGAACCCATCTCCTTCGAAGGCGCGGAAGAGTAGGGAGAGAAACCGTTCGCCGCCGTCGTGGTAATGCTCCCAGGGATTCTCGCCGTCGAGAATCACCGCGATTATTCCGCTGTCCAACCGGATGTCATAGGCGAGGCTGCGGACCCGCCGGAGCACGTCGTCCGCCGCCGCTTCCGGCGTCGTTTTATGGTAGACAAAGCCGAATGCGTCGGAGATGTCCCGGTCACGGAATACCATCGAGAGCGGATGGGTTTCCGTGCCCACCGCATAGGGCTGATAGAGATGATAGTGGCGGTTCCAGCCCTGTCCGGTCATCTGCAAGGAGCGGTAGAGGATGCCTTCATCCGTCGCCAGCCAGCGGAGTCCGGCTTTTGCCACGATCGGTAAGACCTCCGGGCAGACTGAACCCTCAGACGGCCACAGCCCTGCGGGCGCGCGACCGAACGTGCGGGTGTGGTATTCGACTGCTCGCCTGACTTGCGCCTCGGCATCGGCCGGTGCATGAAACCGGGCCGGAAGCGGCAGGTCCGGTCTGGCGCGCCGCGTGAATTCCGAGTCAATCACCAGGGGCAGGATGGGGTGAAAAAACGGGGTGGTCGTGAGTTCGATCTGCCCGCGATCCTGGAGCGCCTTATACATGGGCACGATTTGCCGGATGGCCGTTTGCTGCAGGGCCAGCACTTCCTGCTTATCGTCTTCGGTAAAGCCGCGATTCTTTGCGCGCAGTTCAGCCAGGCGGGGGAACCGCTGCAGGCTGCCGTATCCGAACCAGGCGAGATTGTGCCAGACCTGCAGGTCCAGGAAATCCTGGGGTGAAAACTGTCGGGCCAACCGTTCCAAATCGTGACCCTGCACCTCGATGCCGCGTTTGATCAGCAATTCCTGGTAGCGCGGAAACGGGCGCACCATCGTGGCCCAGTTGGCTGAAAAAAAGTGGCGGATCAGGAAGGCTTTTTCTGTCGGCGTGAGGTCGCCGGCCGGACGTTGTGCATGTTCAAGGAACAGATCGCGAACGCGTCCCGCCGAAAATTCTTCGAGTTGCAACAGCAGGGACGGCGTGAAATTGAAGGTCGAACGGGTCTCAGGAAAATGCTCGAGCAGGAATGCCATGTCGTAATAGGCCTTCGTGGCATGCAGGCGGACCCAGGGCATACTCGCAGACCCGGTGAGCGGGTCCGTGTAGTACGGCTGGTGCATATGCCAGAGAAAGCAGAGCTGTATGGTTTTCATCGGGAAGATTCTTGCAGACTCACGGGCAGTATGTCATAGGGGTATGAGCGTTGCAATGAAACGGCTGGATTGATCACGCATGATCGCTTCGTGCGACCGTGCGATGGCGCGAGTCGTAATATCAGTGTCCGATGAGGAATTCACGACGATGGCATCAGAGCAGATGATCTCGACAGTGATGCGAGGAGCGGCGCTTGTTACGCCCATATCGGTCCTGCGGTATTGGGGCCCGGTGGGACTTTATGCGGGGCTCATTTTCTTTGGCTCATCGATATCGACCCCGCCCGAAGTCATTTCGTCATTGCTCAAGGATATTTCCGACAAGGTCGTTCATGTCAGCGAATATGCTCTGTTCGGAGCCTTGATCTATCGTGCCTCACGCCATGGATCCGGTCCATGGATAGCACAACATGCGGTGTTGGCAGCGGCAGTTGGTTCAGCACTCTATGGCGTGAGTGACGAGACGCATCAGTGGTTTGTGCCGTTTCGGCAGTCGGATGTGTGGGATGTCCTCGCCGACACCGTCGGCGGGACTGTGGGGGCCTGGGGCTGGCGTTGGGGCGAGCGGCGCACGTCCCGCGGTTAGATTCCCAAGACGATCATTTCATCGTCCAGTCCCTTGCGCGCAGATCCCTGCCTTGTGTGACCCTGGTGTCTGATCAATCTCTGCGAGTCGTGTCCCGCACGCCCGGTCTCTTCGATACTCCCACACCGGACACAGCGCAGTGCCCGAATCCAGACATGGCCTCCTGCGTCGACCCTGTCAATGTAGAGGTCGGCAACGAGGTGTCCTTGACAGTATGAACAGGCGAGACCGGCGGATTTCGTGGAAGAAGAGGCCGTGATGCCTGTGCCTGGCGTGATGTGGCTGAGGTGTGGCGACATGGGGGCCTCCTGCTCGTGAGGGTGGTGGGTGGTATGCCCCTGTGAGTACGCAAGGAAGATGCCTGGAGCAGACAGATGGAGTCACGTTGGAAGATCTCTTGGGAGGATCACTATCGGAGCGAGCAGCGGCGCTGCAGACGCGGAATCACAGTCGTCGCAGTGAGGCGTCGAATCGATTGGGCGATGTTCAAATCGGCCAGGCCCATTACCGGCAGGAACAGGGTGCGGCAATTTTTTCCGCCGGTGCAGAACCAGGTCGTTACCTACCAGGCATAGGCTTCCGGAGCTGTCCCTCCGGGCCCGGGAAATATGGCATCTAACGTCTTGAGTTGCTCTGGCGTCAGAGTCAGTTCCAGACTTGGCATCGTGGCAGTCAATTGCTCCATCGTGCGCGGGCCGATAATGGGGGCCGTCACCGCTGGTTGATGTAGCAGCCAGGCCAGGGCGACCGCGGCCGGCGCAGCATTGAGCGTGCGGCAATACTGTTCATACGCTTCCAGCTTCTGACGATGGGTCTCAATATCCTTGCGGACGTCCTCTTCCGCTCGGCGACCGTTCGTGCTTGGGCTCAGGGCGCCGCCCAGCAATCCTCGTGCGAGGGGACTCCACGGAATGATGCCGAGGCCGTAGGCCTGACAGGCCGGAATCACTTCGAGTTCGACGGTGCGCTCGAGCAGGTTGTACAGGCTCTGCTCGGAAATGAGGCCGAGAAAATGGCGCGATTTCGCCAGCTCTTGGGCCTGGGCGATGTGCCAGCCGGCAAAATTGCTGCTGCCGACGTAGAGCACCTTGCCTTCGCGGCAGAGTTGCTCCATCGCTTGCCAGATTTCATCCCAGGGGCAGTCACGATCGATATGGTGCATCTGGTAGAGGTCGATATAGTCGGTGTTCAGTCGCCGCAGACTGCCTTCACAGGCATGTTTGATGTGCCGCGCCGACAGGCGTGACTCGTTGGGCCAGTCGCCCATCCGTCCGTAGACTTTGGTGGCCAACACGACCTTCTCGCGCCGACCGCCTCCCTGAGCAAGCCATCGCCCGACGATCTGCTCCGTGACACCCTCTCCCACCTTCCAGCCATACACATTGGCGCTGTCGAAAAAATTGATGCCCAATTCGAGCGCGTGGTCCATGATCTGACCACTGTCGGCTTCGGTGGTGTGAGGGCCGAAGTTCATGGTGCCGAGGCAGAGGCGGCTGACGCGTAACCCGGAGCGGCCGAGGTGAACGTATTGCATGGAGCCTCCTTGGCTGGAGCCATCAGAATACCGGCTTTCGGTAGATGCTGACAACCAACTTACCGCATGCGTGGATGTGTGAGGTGCGGAGGCACGATGCAGCAGGTGAGTTTCTGCTGGCAGTCCGGAACGGTTTGGTTATAATGCCGATCGTATGACCACAACAAATCCAGCCGCGCCTGCGGCACCGCTTGCTCCTCCTGATCCTGAACGTATCGCCCAGACGGTTGCCACTCGATTGCCTTTTCGCGGCGAGATGACCGCACTCAGCGCGCTGGCCGGTGATGCATCCAATCGCCGGTATTTCCGGATCGCCTTGAAGGGGACGCCCTCCGGGCTGATTCTCATGCAACTCGCCGACCCGGAAGGGTTCAAGAAATCCGAAGAGGCAGTGAGCGGCGCGTCCGCACAAATCACAGAATTACCGTTCACCAATGTGCTGACCCATTTGCAACGGACAGGCGTCACTGTTCCTGCATTGCATTATTTTGATCGTGACGCCGGGTTGCTGTATCTGGAGGATTTTGGAGACCTGACGTTGGCGGAGGCCTGTCGGGATGCAGATCCTGCGAGGCTCGAGGCGTGGTATCGCCAAGCGATCAATCAACTGGTTCTCCTGCAGGTCAAAGGCACCACACCGCCTGCGCCGGGATGTATTGCGTTTCACCGGCGCTTCGATGTGCCGCTGCTGATGTGGGAATTCGACCACTTTGTCGAGTACGGCATCACGGCGCGTCTGGGACAACCCATGAAACCGGCAGACGATGCTGCCGTGCGGGCGGCGTTCCAGCGTATCGCCGAATTGCTGGCGGGGCAGCCGCAGGTGTTCGTCCATCGCGATTACCATTCGCGTAACCTCATGGTCGATGGATCGCGCATGGGCATCATCGATTTTCAAGACGCGCTCATGGGACCGGCCACCTATGATCTGGCGTCGCTGCTGAAGGATGCCTATATCGAATTGGATGACGCGGTGGTCGATCGACTGGTCGAGCATTTCCTCAACGGCCTTGCCGGCTTGGGCGTGAAGGTCGCGGATCGTGCGGCCTTTCGCCGCCTATTCGACCTCACCAGTATTCAACGGAACCTCAAAGCCGCTGGCCGATTTGTGTATATTGATCGAGTCAAACACAACCCGAAATTTCTCGCCGATATTCCTCGCGTGCTGGGCTATGTCAAACGCAACCTCGCAAAATACCCCGAACTGGCCCCGTTGCGGCAGCATCTCGCCCCATACGTGGCCGAACTGCACTCGCGCCCGACTGACTCATAACTCAACACGTACAACTCACCACTCGTTATGAAGGCGATGATCCTCGCAGCAGGCCTCGGTACCAGGCTGAGACCGCTGACCGATACCACACCGAAACCGCTTTTGCCGGTCGCCGGCACCCCGATGATCGTCTGGAATCTGCTGCTCTTGAAGCGGCATGGCATTCGTGACGTCGTCATCAACCTCCATCATCTCGGCACCATGATTTCGCAAGCCCTGGGAGACGGCCGCGCGTTGGGGATGCGAATTGTCTATTCGCACGAGCCGGTTATTCTCGGCACCGGCGGGGGAATCAAGCAGGCCGAGCCGCATTTCAAGGGTGAACCGGTGTTAATTCTCAATGGCGATACCCTATTTGAGTTGGACCTTGGCGCTCTCATGGCGTTCCACCGTGAGCAGCAGGCGGTGGCGACACTGGTGTTGCGCAAGGATCCCGAGGCGGCTCGTTGGGGGCTGGTCGAAGTGACCGACCGGGGGGAGGTGGTGCGCATCACAGGCCGCGGTCGTGCAGACTCGGCGCAGACCCTGGCGCGCATGTTTGCCGGCATTCACATTTTGCATCCGCGTCTCTTACAGACCCTGCCCGTGGGCAAGGAATGTTCGATCATCGATGCCTATGTGCAGGGCATCCACGACGGAGAGCGGATCGTGGGCTACGATTTTGACGGATTTTGGAGCGATGTGGGAACGCCCGAGCGGTATGCGCAAGTGGAGCGAGATGCAGCCGCGGGGTTGCTGAGTCTCGCCGCCAGGTCTACCGATGGTTTGTCTCGCGGGACACCTGTGAAGCGTGAAGCGTGAAGCGTATTTCGTTGCGGCTAAGAGTGTATGGCTAATGGCGGTAAGAGAGCCGCGCTTAAGCTCCAAAACCGGCAGCCATCTGCTCTGTTTTCGGGCGAGATACGAGAAACGCTTCACGAGCGACGAGTCATGCTGACGGTCGTTTTCGCCGTCCTGCCTGGTTATTCGGCGGCGGCGGGCTTACGCTGCTTGATCAATCGCGCGAGATAGGTTCGCTGCAGATCGAGAAACTCCGCGGCCTTCGTCTGATTCCCCGCCGCTTTTTCCAATGCCCGATCGATGATATAGGCACTGTGCGCTTCCATGGACTCATGGTAGGTGAGATTCAGGTAGGGAAGCGCGTGGTCCCCGCCGCCTTTGCCTGCCGCGTCCTCGGGAGTCAGTGCCAGAAATTCCGGTTCAATCACGTCGTTCGGGCTGAGCACGACTGCGCGTGAAAGGACGTTGTCGAGTTCGCGGATGTTGCCCGGCCAGGAGTAGTGAGTGAGCGAAGCCCTGGCCGCGGGGCTGAGGGTCACGCCGGGGCGTTTGGCCTCGTAGGCATGCCGCTTCAGGAAAAATTCCGCGAGTCCCACGATGTCTTCGCTCCGTTCCCGCAGGGGAGGGAGGGTAAAGCTGACGACGTTGAGGCGGAAGAACAAATCTTCCCTGAATTGTCCGGCTTTCACTGATTGCCGGAGATCCTTATTGGTGGCCGCCACGAAACGAATATTGACGGACACCGAGCGTGTACCGCCGACGCGTTGAAATTCCTTGTCCTGCAGGACGCGCAGCAGTTTCGCCTGCAAGGGCAGAGGCATGTCTCCGATCTCGTCAAGGAAGACCGTTCCTCCCTCCGCCATTTCGAGTTTGCCCTTCTGAAGCCGGTCCGCGCCGGTGAAGGCGCCGCGTTCATGGCCGAAGAGCTCATTCTCGAGTAGCGTTTCCGTGAGGGCCACGCAGTTGATGACGACCATGGGCATGCTCTGCCGCGGACTCCACTGATGAATGGAGCGCGCGAACAGTTCCTTACCGGTCCCGCTTTCGCCCAGCAGGAGAATGCTGGCGTCCGACTTGGCGGCGCGCTGAGCCGACTCGATGATGCCCTTGATCTTTTGGCTTTCCCCGACGATGGTGGCATAACGGTTTTGCACGTCGGACTTGAGGGCGGCGACCTGCCGCTTCAACGAATCTCGCTCCAGCGCCTTCTGGATGACGATCAGCAAGTGATCTTTTTCCAACGGCTTGGTCAGAAAGTCATACGCGCCATGGCGCATGGCTTCCACCGCATCCGGAATGGTGCCTGCGGCGGTCATGACGATGACGGGGATGTCTTCGCATTGCTTGTTCTGGGCCATGCGTTTCAGGACGTCCATGCCTTTGAGGCGCGGCAGGTACAGATCCAGCAGAACCAGATTGGGCGATTCCTGCTCGATGAGCTCAAGCCCTCGTTGGCCATCACCGGCGGTCAGCGTCTTGTATCCGCCCGCATCAAGACGATCCTGCAACATCGTCACGATGTCTTGATCGTCATCGACTATGAGTACCTTGGCTTTCATCGCGTCCTGCGTGTCGTTCCTACCCTTCCATCACATTCATGACCAGGCCGGTGAGCGGCTTGGGGAAGAAGTAGGTCGACTTGTGGGGCATCCGCTCGCCCGCCGAGGCGACAGCTTTGACCTCGGCGACTTTCGTCGGGTTGAGCAACAGGGCGGCCGTGCCGGTTCCCTGACGGACCCAGTTCAAGGCTTCGTGGTCATCTTTCGAATACAACATGGCTTCCTGCTCCTGCTGGGTCGGGCAGAGCGTGGAAATGACGTGCTGCTGCAGCAGTGACACGTCGAGGCGATCACGCGGGGACGCGGCGGCGGTGGGGCGATGAGACGGTCGCAAGGTCAATAAGTAGTAGTGCGAATCGTTCTTCAGGGCCAGTCCGAACATCGGTACAGTCTGGCCTTGGCTGCGTAATGCATTGATGAATTGCCCCCGCACCTGCGCTTCATTGCCTGCTTGGAAGGGGAGCGCCGTCACCTCAAACACAGGCTCGAATTTCCCCAGCAAATCCTTCGGCGCCGGAACCGCGGTCGTCAGGACGCGATGGGTCGGCAGGACGGTCAATCCCTTGTCTTCCAGGCTAGCGAACAACATCAGCACGTTGTCGTAGGGTTGTGGCGACGAGGCCGCTCCGGCCTGTTGGCGTCTGGCGCGGCGGTAGTTGAGGGCCGTTTCGTAGCGATGGTGTCCGTCGGCGATGAACAGTTGTTTTGTGTTCATGATCTGGACGACCTTCGCGAGCACGTTCGGATCGGTGACGCTCCACAATTGCTGCCGGAAGCCCTCGTCGTCCTGGAAATCGATGCGCGGTTTCTCCGCCGCGATCGACTGTTCGAGCAAGGTGAGGACTTCGTTCTGAGGGTCCGAATACAGTGAAATGATTGCACTGAAGTTGGCACGGCAGGCTTCGAGCAGATTGAGCCGGTCGGTTTTCGCCGCCGCGCGGGTGTTCTCGTGCGGGTAGATCTTGCCCGATCCGAATTCTTCGAGCGCCACCGTCGACAGGAATCCTTTGAAGACCTTAGTCGGCGTGCCGGGAGCCGAATAGGGCGGCCGGTATTCGATGGTGTGGTAGTACACAGCCGGCTGGGAGTCTTTGCGGAGAGCCCCGCTCTTCAACCACTCGCGGAGGGCGCCTGCGGCGCGGGTGTATTTATTGTTTGCAGGCGTGTCGCCCGCTTGTTCATAGCCGAGTTCCAGGCGAATAACGTTGTTCGGGTGCCGATCGTGCAAAGTCTTTTGCAGCGAGTTGTCGATGATGTCATACGGCGGTGCGACGACCTTCCGAACGTCGCCGACTGTCGCGGGATGATACAGGGTGCCGTGAAAGGGAATGATATGTGCCATGCGGGTCTATCCTTTTTGCGCTATGGGTGCAGGGTGGCATGCGGGCTGTCGGGAAAGGCCGTTGTTGGCGGAGCGAACGGCTTTTCCGCACAGTCTGCGGCGGTTACTGTTTGAATGTGTGCGTCGTGAAGCGCCATATGGCCGTCGTGGTGGTAGGGTCTCAACATTTTTTACAGGTTCATCCGGCGGCAAATGAGGCCGTCGCTGAACGAATTCGTACGGTCAGCAGAGCGTGGGCGTTGTGAAGCCGGACGGCGGCAACTCAGCGGTCGCGAGTCACCATATAATCGGCGGCGATGGACAGGGCGCGCTTGGCGGTGTTGTTGTGGAACAGGTCGAGATCGCGTTTCGCCGTGGCGACAAACGCGTGCGCCCGTTCCATGGCATAGGCGATGGACCCATACTCCTGCATCAAGGCGACGATGCGGCGCAGCTCCTCGTCGGTCAAGGTCCTGGTTTCCATGCGATCTTTGATCAACTGCCGGTCCGGTTCCGAGCAGTGTTGCAAGAGATGCAACAGCGGCAGCGTCGCTTTGCCTTGCCGAAGGTCCTGCCCCAGTGTTTTGCCCAGATGTTCGCCGTTGGCAGTGTAGTCCAGCGTGTCATCCGCCAGTTGGAACGCAATGCCCAGCCGCTGTCCGAAGCGGAACAGCGCCTCCTGTAATTCTTCCGTGGCTCCGCCGACAATCGCGCCGATCTTGCACGAGGCCGCAATCAACCCGGCGGTCTTATGCTCGATGATGCGGAGATATTCCGGCTCCGGCATCAGCGGATTGCCGTTGTAATACAGTTGGAGCACTTCGCCTTCAGCCATCTTCCGGCAGGCTTCGGAGAGTGCTTCGTTGATGCCCTGGTTGCGAAAATCGACGATCTGGCAGATGGCCCGGGAGTAGAGATAATCCCCCACCAGAATGCTGATTTGGTTGCCCCAGACCTTGCTCGCGGTACGGCGGCCCCGGCGCAGGTCGGCGTCGTCGACGACGTCGTCGTGCAGCAGGGTGGCCGTATGAATGAATTCGACGAGGCTCCCGAGGGCTTGGTGATCCTGGCCGGCGTATCCGCAAAGACGGGCGCTGAGGAGAACGAAGAGGGGACGGACGCGTTTACCGCCGCTGTTCAGGATATGGGCGGCGACGGTATTGACGAGATCGACGCTGGAATCGAGATTTTTCCGGATCTGTTCCTCGACCCCCTCGAGCTCTTCGCGATACACGTCCCAGACATCGGCCATGCTGTGGAGCGTGAGGGTGGTCGGTCCGTTCGACATGGGGCGGATAGTAGGGCAGGAAACTCCACTAAGTCAAGCACTGGTCGGACGGTGTGTGGCTCAGTTTGCACCGCGGTTCTCTTGACAGTTTCACGGCCCATCCAGTAAGGTGACTTCTCGCTGATTTCCCCAACTGAATGGTAGCAGTTACCGTGGTCGTGCGACAGCTTCAACGTCCCCGAAAGGGGCGTCTGTTCCCCGGTTCATTGCCTGCCTCTAGATGAGAATACGTGCCATGAATGTACCAGGGCTTCCTCCCAAACAAGGTCTCTATGATCCGCAGCACGAGAAAGACTCGTGCGGAGTCGGATTTGTCGTCGATATCAAGGGCCAGCGCTCCCACCAGATCGTGCAGCAGGGGCTGCAGGTTTTAGAAAGCCTGACACATCGCGGCGCGCAAGGGTGCGATCCCTGTACCGGAGACGGCGCGGGCATCCTGCTTCAAGTCCCGCATGAATTTTTCAAGCGTGCTGCCAAGGACAGCGGTATCAAGCTGCCTGGCGCGGGAGAGTATGGCGTCGGCATGGTGTTTTTGCCGCCCGATGCCGATGCCAGGGCGCAGTGCGAGACGGTGTTTACTCGCGTGATCAAAGATGCCGGCGCCAAGTTACTCGGCTGGCGCGATGTGCCGGTCAAGAGCGACGCCATTGGACCGGTTGCCCGTGGCACTGAGCCGTTCATGCGCCAGGTCTTCATTGCCCGCGGCATTTTCACGGACGAGGAATTCGAACGGCGCTTGTACGTCATCCGCAAGTGCGTGGAGCGGGCGGTTCGCGAATCCGCCATCGAAGGCCGTGACTATTTCTACATCCCGAGTCTGTCCAGCAGCACCATCGTGTTCAAGGGGCTCCTGCTCCCGCACCAGATCCCGCAGTATTACCAGGATCTGACCGACAGCAGCCTGACGAGCGCCATGGCGCTCGTCCATTCGCGCTTCAGCACGAATACGTTCCCCACCTGGCCGTTGGCCCATCCCTATCGCTACATTTGCCACAACGGTGAGATCAATACGTTGAAAGGCAATGTGAACTGGATGCGCGCGCGGCAGGGGCGGCTAAACTCCGAGCTGTTCGGCGAAGACATGAAGAAGCTCTTTCCGATTGTCTACGAGAATCAGAGCGACTCGGCCAGCTTGGACAATGCTCTGGAATTCCTGGTCCTGGGCGGACGGTCATTGCCGCACGCCATGATGATGTTGATCCCCGAGCCGTGGGTCGCCAATCCGCAGATGGATTTGGATCGCCGTGGATTCTACGAGTACCACGCTGCGATGCAGGAGCCGTGGGACGGTCCAGCCGCGGTGTGTTTCACCGACGGCAAAATGATCGGTGCCACACTGGACCGGAACGGGCTTCGCCCCTGCCGGTACCAGGTGACGACCGATGGATTGGTCGTGCTGGCTTCGGAAGCCGGTGTGTTGCCGATGGATCCGCAGCGCATCCGCCAAAAGGGACGGTTGATGCCGGGCCGCATGTTCCTGGTCGATACCGAGCAAGGCCGAATCATCGACGACGAGGAAGTCAAAGCCGATATCGTCCGTCGCAAGCCGTACCGGTCCTGGGTGACTGAACATCGCATTTCGTTGGATGAGTTGCCCGATCCCATCAATGTGCCGCAGCCCGATCATCCTACGATCCGGCAGCGCCAGCAGGCGTTCGGCTATACCATCGAAGAACTGAAGATGGTCATCACCCCTATGGTGGTGGAAGGGCAGGAAGCCATCTCTTCGATGGGCACGGATACGCCGCTTGCCGTGTTGTCGGAACGGCCGCAGCTTCTCTTCAAATACTTCAAGCAACTCTTTGCGCAGGTCACGAATCCGCCGATCGATCCGATCCGCGAAGAACTCGTGATGTCGCTCACCACCAGCATCGGCCCTAAGCCGAACCTGATGGACGAGCATCCGGAATCGGCCCGCCGCATCCGGGTGAAGCAGCCGATTTTGACTAATGCCGATCTGCACAAGATCCGTGAGATCGCCGATCCGCATTTCAAGAGCAAGACCTTGAAGATGTTGTTCCGCGTGGCGGAAGGGCCGGAAGGTCTGGGGGCGGCAGTCGATGACTTGTGCAGGCAGGCGTCGCAAGCGATTCGTGAAGGCTACAAGTTCCTCATCCTCAGCGACCGTGGCGTGAATGCGGAATGGGCGCCAATCCCGAGTCTCCTCGGAGTCGCCGCGGTGCATCACCATCTGGTCCGCGAATGCACGAGAACGGAAGTGGGTCTGACGGTAGAAACCGGTGAGCCTCGCGACGTGCACCATTTCGCCTGCTTGATCGGCTTTGGTGCCGGGACCGTGAATCCCTACTTGGTCTTCGAGTCGCTGGTGGATCTGGAACGCGATGGGTACTTCCCTGAAGGTCTGGACGCCGCGACCGCCGAAGGCAAGTTCATCAAAGCCATTAACAAGGGCCTTCTCAAGATTTTCTCGAAGATGGGCATCTCCACGGTGCAATCTTACTGCGGTGCGCAGATCTTCGAGGCGATCGGCCTCAATCATGAATTGATCGACCGGTACTTCACCGGCACGCCGTCACGGATCGAGGGTATCGGCATCAGGGAAATTGGGGAAGAAACGTTGCGTCGCCACCGGGTGGCCTATGAACCGGTGCCGATCCGGCAGCTGGATTTCGGTGGCGAGATTCACTATCGGATCCAGGGCGAACACCACAACTGGAATCCCGATACCATCTACAAGTTGCAACACGCGACGAAAAACAACGACCCCAAGACGTTCGCCGAGTTTTCCCAATTGGTGAACGATGAAAGCAAACGTCGTTCGAATCTGCGTGGCCTGCTGGAATTCAAGTTTTTGCCGGAACCGATTTCACTCGACGAGGTGGAACCGGCGAAGGATATTGTGAAGCGCTTTACCACGGGAGCCATGTCGTTCGGCTCCATCAGCAAAGAAGCGCACGAGACGCTGGCGATTGCCATGAACCGGCTGGGCGCCAAGAGCAACACGGGTGAAGGAGGCGAGGATCCGGAGCGATTCGAGCCGCTCCCGAATGGCGACTCCCGCAACAGCTACATCAAGCAAGTGGCGTCGGCACGATTCGGGGTCACCAGCCATTATCTGGTGAATGCGAAAGAACTCCAGATCAAGATGGCGCAGGGCGCGAAGCCCGGCGAAGGCGGTCAGTTGCCAGGCCACAAGGTCGATGAGAACATCGCGAGACTTCGCTATTCCACACCGGGCGTGCAGCTCATTTCACCGCCGCCGCACCATGACATTTATTCCATCGAAGACCTGGCACAGCTGATCTTCGATCTGAAGAATGCCAACGCCGATGCAGCCGTCTCGGTCAAGCTGGTTTCCGAAGTCGGTGTCGGCACAGTCGCAGCCGGTGTCGCGAAGGCCCATGCTGATAAGGTCCTCATCAGCGGCGATTCAGGCGGGACCGGCGCCTCTCCGCTCTCCTCCATCAAGTATGCCGGTGTGCCCTGGGAGTTGGGGTTGGCGGAAACGCATCAAACCCTGGTCCTCAATGATTTGCGCGGCCGGATTCGTGTGGAAACCGACGGTCAGATGAAGACCGGGCGCGATGTGGCCATTGCGGCGTTATTAGGGGCGGAGGAGTACGGCTTTGCCACGGCGCCGCTCATCATCGAAGGCTGCATCATGATGCGGAAGTGCCACCTCAATACGTGTCCCGTCGGCATTGCGACTCAGGATCCCGTCTTGCGCAAGAAGTTTACCGGTCAGCCGGAACATGTCGTCAATTTCTTCTTCTTCATCGCCGAAGAGTTGCGGCAGATCATGGCGAAGCTGGGCTTCCGCACTATCAATGAAATGGTGGGGCGCGTTGACAAACTCAAGATTCACAAAGCCGTGGAACATTGGAAGGCTAAGGGCCTTGATCTCGCGCCGCTGCTCAAGATGCCCGAAGTCGGTCCTGAAGTGCCGCGGTATTGTGTGCAGAAGCAGGATCACGGCATCGCCGAGATTTTGGACCGCACGCTCATCGAACAATGTGCCTCCGCGATCGATCGTGGACAAAAAGTCACGCTCGAACTGCCGATCCGGAATTTGAACCGGACCGTGGGCACGATGTTGTCGAGTCAGGTGTCCAAAAAATACGGTCAGGACGGACTGCCTGCCGACACGATCACGATCAAGTTCAACGGATCGGCCGGCCAGTCGTTCGGGGCGTTTCTCACGCGCGGCATTACGCTGATTCTCGAAGGCGAGTCCAACGACTATATCGGCAAAGGCCTGTCGGGCGGCAAGATCATTGTCTTCCCGCCGAAGAACGCGATTTACACACCGGAAGAAACCATTCTCGTCGGCAACACGTCGTTGTATGGCGGCACGCAGGGTGAAGCCTATTTTTACGGCATGGCCGGCGAGCGCTTCGCGGTACGGAACAGCGGCGTGCGCGCCGTCGTCGAAGGAACCGGCGATCACGGCTGCGAATATATGACCGGCGGGGTCGTAGCAGTCTTGGGCCGGACCGGCAGGAATTTCGCCGCAGGCATGTCGGGTGGAGTGGCCTTCGTCTTGAACGAGTTGGATAAGTTCCAGTCCCGATGCAACTTGGGCATGGTGGAGTTGGAGCCGGTCGTCAGCGATGAGGACAAGCGGCTGTTGCACGACATGATCACGTCGCACTTCCTCTATACCGGCAGCCGGAATGCCAAGCGTATTCTGGATGGGTGGGAAGCGATCCTCCCTAAGTTCGTGAAGGTGATGCCGATTGATTACAAACGTGTGCTGGCTGAGCGCAAGGCCGCCGCAGCGAAAGCAGTCAAGTAACCGTGAAACGTGAAGCGTTACTCGTGAAGCGCCATGCGAGATACGAGAGACGAACGACGAGATACGAGTAGGACATGGGTGATCCAAAGGGCTTTCTGAAATACGCGCGTGAGGGACCAAAGCGGAAACCGGTCGAGTTGCGTGTGCTCGACTGGAAAGAAATGTACGAGCCCATCCCTGAGGAGAAGCTCAAGGTTCAAGGCGCGCGCTGCATGGATTGCGGTGTGCCATTTTGCCAAGGCAATACCGGCTGTCCCGTCGTCAATTTGATTCCCGAATGGAACGATCTCGTCTATCGCGGTCGCTGGAAAGACGCGCTGAAGGCGTTGCACACTACGAACAATTTTCCGGAATTCACCGGTCGTCTCTGTCCCGCGCCCTGCGAAGGCGCCTGCGTGCTCGGCATCAACAGCGACCCGGTCTCGATCCGCGTGCTCGAGTGGAACATTATTGATCGCGGCTTCAACGAAGGATTGGTCGAGCCGGCCTTGCCGGTGACAAAGACCGGCAAGACGGTCGCCATTATCGGATCAGGTCCTGCCGGTCTGGCCGCTGCGCAACAGCTCGCGCGCGCGGGGCATAGCGTCACCGTGTTCGAGAAGGCTGATCGTATCGGCGGCTTGCTGCGGTACGGCATCCCTGATTTCAAGATGGAGAAGTGGGTCATCGATCGGCGGCTGGAACAGATGAAGGCCGAAGGGGTGGAGTTCAAAACCGGCGTCACCGTGGGGCAAGACATCACCGGCGAACAGCTACGCCAGGAATTCGATGCAGTGGGGCTGACGATGGGCGCGGAAATGGCGCGCGATCTGCCCGTGCCGGGTCGTGAACTCAAGGGCATCCACTTCGCCATGGAATATCTCACGCAGCAGAATAAACGAACGGCAGGGATCTCCGTCTCCGAAGAACCGATTACCGCCAAGGGCAAGCGAGTGGTGATCATCGGCGGCGGCGACACCGGGTCTGACTGTTTGGGGACCGCGCATCGACAGGGCTGCAGCGAAGCGCATCAGTTTGAAGTGTTGCCGGAGCCGCCTCCGTCCCGAGCGAGTTCGACGCCATGGCCGCTCTGGCCGATGCAGCTTCGTACGTCGCATGCGCACGAAGAAGGCTGTGATCGTCAATGGAGCGTGTCCACCACCAAGTTCACCGGTCACAACGGTCATGTAACCAAACTGCATGCCAACCGGGTCAAGTTCGAGGGCGGCAAGTTCGTGCCGATTCCGAATACGGACTTCGAGTTGGATGCGGATCTCGTGCTCCTCGCCATGGGCTTCACGGGCCCGGTCAGAAACGGCTTTCTCGACAGTCTCGGCGTCAATTACGATGCGCGTGGCTGCGTGACCGTCAACGAACAGTTCATGACCAACCTCGACGGCGTGTTTGCCGGCGGCGATACCAAGCGCGGCGCGTCTCTCATCGTCTGGGCCATCGCCGAAGGGCGCAAGATGGCGACGGGGATTAATCAGTACCTCGAAGCGGGCAAATCCGCGAAGACAGGCCGCTGACAAAGGTTTTTTCTCACCCGCGTGCCCCAGCCCGCCGAGACGGGCGCTTTTCACCAAGCATCGTTCACGTTTCTCCCAACTCCGCAACGTATCGAAACAGTAGGCCTCGGACGGTCGCTCGCTACGGCGTAGCTGGAGCGACCTGTGCTGCACAAAGATCCTTCGTCGGCCCCAATCCGGCTGCTAATTCTCCCTTGATCCGCTAGAATGGCACCGGGTCGGTCGTGGAATTATTCTTCAACTTTAGGATGGGTAAATGTCCTCGACATAGACCGCAAGCCATCTCAATTTTCGAATGTGGGCAGTCCCAATAACAAAGGAATGATGTAGCCATGTCTCAAGCCCAGTATCCCCGCAGTCCCAAATCACTCCTCGGCGGCATCGCGCATCTCGGGCGCTTCATGGATAAAGTGCGCATGCGCCATGCCGGCAAGATTCAGGATTACAACTACATCACGGTTGGATTCGATAAGTATCTGATCGATTTTTTACAGATCGATCCCAAGGCGTTCGAGCAGCAAGTGCTGAAGGGCGAGAGTGATGAGCAGCTACTAAGTTGGGTCAAAGCGCACGGTCGCAAGCATTCCGATGAGGAGATCGCACAATGGTCGACGGGGCTTCTGGCCGGCGGCCCGAAGGACGAGGCGGCGAAGCAGCGGTTTCAGGGACGGGTGCAGGACATCGCCACCAAGCGAGGTGTTCCGCTGGCCTCGGTACCGCCTGTGACGACCTGGGCGGATGTCATCGAACTGGACGAAGAACGAATGTAACCTTGCGACCCGGTATGGGAGCGATCACTAGCGTACCTCAGTCCATCCCGTGGATTGTGATTTGAAGATCACGGTGCGGGATGTGGTGCGGACGACCATGCCGTTCTGGCTGCCTTCGACGGTGAGCACTTGCTCATTCGGCGTCCAATCGATCGTGAAGAAGCCACCGGTATAGGTGGAAAATCCCAGTGCCCGTTCGTTGGTGATGGCGACTGCCACATGCCCATGGCCGCGAAGTTGGGAGACGGTCTCATTCGGCCCCAACGAAACGGTTGTCCAGTGCCCGCGCGTTTCCTGGAATCCAAACACCTGCTGATTGCTGTGTGCCAGAATCAAAAACGGCAGCACGTGATGCCGCCCGATCCGTTCTTCCACTCCAATCGAGACTTCCCGCCATTGCCGCAGGCCGGCAGAAAATCCTAACAACCTGTTCGACGTCTGGACGAATCCTGTGTGCCCCCGTGCTGCGGAACTGATGACTGATTCATTAGGCTTCAACGATTCTTCAATGCCGCCTCCTGCAGCTGACCAGGCAATGACTTTGCCGCCGGTTGGCGTGATGGTTACCTGGCTGCCGCCGCCCTGACCGCGCGATGGTACTGCAGTCGCCAACAGGCTTGCGGCCGACACGATGACGACGAGCGACAATAGCAGGCTGGGTCGATGCAAGAGGGTAGCTCCAATCATTGAAGCGTTACCCTAACACATCGTCATGCATAAGCGAAGATTGAGACTCACGCAGGGTGGCTGAGGTCAGCAGTGCAGGAGAACGAAGAATAGGCGGGACCTTGCGACCTCGCCGCTGGCCCCGCCTGTTACCGTTGGTTACTTAGGCTCTCGGTTTGACATTGAGCACGACAATATCCAGGACGATATGTTTTCCGGCTAGAGGGTGATTGAAGTCGACCACAGCCGACTCATCCGAGAGTGATACAACGGTAAATGGCCGGCCTTCAGCAGTCGTGGCCATATCCCCTCGAGCAATGGTTTGCGGCAACTGAGCGCGCGGAACGGTCATCTTCTTCCCAGCATCGTATTGTCCGAAGGCATGATCCGCGTCAAGCTCAACTCGTTTCGTATCGCCTGAATGCAGACCCACAAGAGCCTGCTCCAACCCCGGAAGGAGTTGTTTTGCGCCATGGGTGTACTCGCTGGTGTGAGGAGGGATCATCACATGATCGTTGGGCAGGGTGATGGTCATTTGCAGTGTCACTTGTGAGCCTTCTTGGATGGATGGTGTGCCTGTTTGGGCATGAAGAGGACGGCTCAGCAGCACCATGACGCACAGGATCATCAAGCCGGCGAGCGATACGCGTGTCATAGGTACCTCGTCTGTCGTTAGAAGTAGAATACAAGATCATCGACTGACGATTGCGTTTACTGTGAGTCGATCTTCACAATTTTGGTCACACGGTTGTCGAAGTCAATTTCCAGGCTGCACGTATCGCCTTTGTGCAGGCCGTTGAGCATATCCGCAGAAAGGGCGGCCAGCGTCCAGACTTCTCCTTCCGCGGTTTTGAATGTGAGACTCCGGCTCGCTTGATCAACGGCTTCGACCTTCACGCGGGTGTACGTCAACGAAGCCTGGCTCTCCAGGGGCGCAACGATGGGGAGGGCCAGCACAGACAGGAGACTACCGATCAAGATGAATGATTTCATGATGTCATCCTCCTCGCGACAAAGGCAGGTGAACAGTGACTCACCACTTTCAAAGCGCGGGCCTGGATTGCCACGCAGTGCCTGCGATAGGGAGTCATCATGTTTTCGCGGGGTAACGTCGCGGTCGATTGAGGGAGGGTGGCCGGGCTGGCGCGCAAGTTGTCCCGGAGGGACATATTGTCCCGTCCTCACAGCATGGAATGGCGGAGTAAATGTCGCAGGATGATGCATCGCACACCGGTTCGAGTTCGCGTGGAATAACCGTCGCGTTGGCCTTGTCCGCAATCATCACGCTGCCACTGTTGGGCCCCTGGCTCGAGGGACGATCGCTTCGACCCTATCTCGAATTTCCGCCGCTCAGCACTGGTATGGTCACGCCCGTACCATTTTCCTGGCCGATCTTCATCGGTCTCTCCATGCTGATCGTCGGTCTGCTTGCGCCATTCATTATGCGCGTGGCGCGAACGAACGGTGAAAGTATATCGGTGAGAAGAACGCAGGGGCGCGCGTCATATGCCACCGTTCGTCGGCAGGGCGTGTTACCACCGGCCTTCCCCTGGTGGGGATGGGCGGCTGCCGCATGGACCCTCTGTGTGTGGTTCTTGGCCTGGACGCGCTTCGATTGGATGCAGCCGTGGCAACCTCATACATTCACTCCGCTCTGGCTGGGCTATATTGTCCTCATCAATGCCTTGACGTACGGCACCACCGGCCGATGCATGTTGGTCCATCGTTCACGGTATCTCTTGTCTCTTTTCCCGCTCAGCGCGTGCTTCTGGTGGCTCTTCGAATATCTCAATCGATTTGTGCAGAATTGGTACTACGTAGGTGGCGGAACCTTAACGACATGGGAATACCTGTTTCGCGCGACGCTTCCGTTTGCGACGGTCTTGCCGGCCGTCCTCAGCACGGCTGAATGGCTCACGGCGTGCCCGCGCCTCTCGGCGGGATTGGATCATTTTGTCACGATCAATCTCTCCGGTCGGCGCACAGGGGGATGGATCCTATTCTGCGGCGCTGCGGCCGGCCTCCTCGGCATCGGTCTGTGGCCGGCCTATCTGTTTCCGCTCGTGTGGGTGGCGCCGCTGCTGGTCATCACGGCGCTGCAGCTGATTCGCGACGAGCCGACGATCTTCAGCGAGACGGCGCATGGTGATTGGCGAGCGCTGTGGGCGGTGGCGCTGGCAGCGTTGATCTGCGGATGGTTCTGGGAGATGTGGAATTTCTATAGTTTGGCCCATTGGCAATACGCCGTACCCTTTGTGCAGGGCGTGACCCTGTTCCATATGCCGTTGCTGGGGTATGCCGGATATCTGCCCTTCGGCCTGGAGTGTTTGGCCGTGGCCGACTTGTGTCTCGCAAGGAAGTTTGCAGGAGGCGTGGCGTATTATCGTGCGGGTGAGCCAGGTACGGATTTCGCGCAACGGAACCCTACCGTTGCAGAACGCTGATCAGCCGGTGCCCCGCTGCGAGTGGCCGTTCGCAGCATGATCGGGCGACTTTTCCAGGAACCACCGCGCAAGCTCTTGTATCGGCCGCTGGTTGGCCCCGGGGGGTTACGCTCCGGCATGTAGGCATAGTAGTCGAAACCGAACCAGTCGTTGACCCATTCAGCGACGTTCCCTGCCATGTGATGGATTCCGTAATAGCTCTTGCCCGGCTCTCCGCTGCTCACCGGCGCCAGAATCGGAATCTCATGCACGTGATGCTGCCCGAACATGGCCAGGGAATTGTCGGGAAGCGACTCGCCCCAGGGAAAACGATTCCCGTCAGGCCCCCGCGCCGCCTTTTCCCATTCCGCTTCTGTCGGCAGCCGTTTGCCTGAGGCCCGGCAGAGATTGTCGGCTTCCTTCCACGTGACATACAACGCAGGCCACTGCGCCAACGTCTCATCGCTGACCGAGTGCACGGTGATGACGTGCCAGATCAAATGCTGGAGATCTTTGGACGGATGAATTTTTCGGGCATGCAGATAGGCCAGATACTCGCCGAGGCTGACTTCATCACGGTCGATCTCGTAGGCGTCCAACCAGACGCGATGCTGCGGCAGTTCCGTATCGTCGAACTGTGTCCCCATGCCATAAGGGTCGTCGTCCACACGAACGCTGCCGAGTAAAAACGGCCCCTCAGGAATTACAATCGCTGGTGAGCTTGCCGTCAATTCGGCGATCGAAGTCAGGTGTTTCGCCAGCTCTGCCGTGGGCGGAGGGGTCGGGGCGCGAGCGGCGATGGAAAGCGCCGGATTCAGCACCGTGGCCGCAAGGCTCAGCATCACGAGGCTGAGAGCATGCAGGGGAGCGGAGATTCCTGAGAGCCATGCGCGAGGGATCATTACAACTTACTCGGCGACGCGACGGCTTTTCCAATTTCGGCAATAAGCCGGCGTTCTATCTCGGCGATTTCTTCCGCGTCCACCGCCAGCACGCGCCCACCTTGGGCCACCCGTTCAAACTCGGCCTTCACGCTCAATCGGGTGACGTTTGACGGAAGGGCCTGAAGAGATACCACATATTGATTGCGGAAGCCGGCAGTTTCCACCGAGGTCGGGATGGAAATTTTTCGTTCGGTGACGAAGACCGCTTTTTGATCGGTTTTGACGGTAACGCGTATCCGGTACCCGTTGCGCGTCAGGGCTTCTTCGGCTGCTTTACCGACGGCAGGGAGTGGGCGTGGGAGATCCTCGACCTGTGAGCCCTTTTCCTCCACCCGAATACTGTCCGTCACCTGAGCGGCTTTGGCGGCAGTTCGTTGAATTTCTCCTGAGAGTTTTTTCGATTCGACCAGTTGCGCGTCGAGCTTGGCCCCAAGTGTCTTGGCTTCGGTTTGCAGCGACTTGGCCTCGGCCTGGGCATGTTCGGTTTGCTTCTTCGCGTCCCGTAGTTCCTGGTTGAGGAGATCGATCTGCTGCTGCATGACTTTGTTGCCGTCTTGCAGCGAATTCAGGAGAGATTCCTGCTTCGCCAGTTGCTTGCGGAGATTTTCGTTTTCCTGTCGAAATGGAGATTCGTCCGGGGTACACCCGACACACCACGATAGTACCGCGAGGCTGAAGAGGGGGGCGAGCGATCGCTGGGAGGCCTTGATCATAGTTTGGGTAAGACTGTCAGACTAGTATCAGAGTTTGGCACCCCTTGTCCATCTTCAATCACATTCCTGCCGGTTTGACCATGGGAAATGGAGCGGCTATTCTGTGCCATGCGGTACTGGCGCGGAGTGATCTTCCTCATGAGTCTGGTATTGTTCCAACCGGCTGCGGCGATGGTCTCCATCGCCGCGATGTCCGAGCCGGCGGAACCCGTGCCTGCTGAGGACTATTCGTTCTACGACCTCGCGGTCGAGGACAAGTTTCTGACGTCCTACACGAAGTTAGTCGTCATCGAACGCATGACAGCGACGCATCTCCATCCGGATGAGCCCCAGGTCCCGACGTTCGCCTGGTTTGCCCAGCGGGAATATTTCGACGGCCGGTTGCCCCAAGACCTCGTGCGGGATTTTGTGGGCAAGAATCAGCGGCCGTGGCGGCTTGCGACACGATTTGGTTTCGGCGTGCGCTACCGGTTTGTCTCGGGCGAGGGAGGGGGAGATGTCGAAACCTCCGTGCCCGTGATTCCCGTCGCCTGGTTTGTCCAACAAGAAGGCGCGCCGGACATCATCGACCATCTGGCATTCTCGCGGGTGGGCCTGAATCTGCGAGCCGATCAGGCGTTGTTGTATGTCGCCAACCCACGTCCCGATGGGACCGGTGCGGGTTTTTTGCTGTGGTTTGTGCGGCAGCAGAAGGGCTGGTCCTTGCACGACACGGAAGTGTTATGGGTTTCGCGTCCGGATCAGGCCTCATCAGGCCGTCGCTAGTAGGGTGATTGAGACGCCAGGTTCTTGTTTGATTTTTTGAGGAGTGCGCATGATTCGTAAGACGTTTTCTGTCCCACCACTCGGGTGTAATTGCTCGATCATCGGGGACCCCGTCACGAAGACGGCCATCGTGGTTGACCCGGGGGGCGCCCCTGAGCGCATCCTGCAGGAAGTGCGTGCGATGGGTTTGACGGTGGTGAACATTGTCCATACGCATGCCCACTTCGATCATTTTCTCGCGTCCGGCGCGATGAAGCAGGCGACCGGTGCAGCGTTGTGTCTGCACCCGGATGACCTGCCGCTCTGGAACATTCTGGAGATGCAATGCCGCATGTTCGGCGTGCCTTATGCCCCGGTGCCGCAGCCGGACTATTGGCTGAAGGATGAGGAGCGAGTGACTATCGGCGAGATGGAAGGCGTGGCCTTGCACACACCGGGGCACACGCCTGGATCCATGTGTTTTCATTTTCCCGCCGCAAAATTGTTGGTGGCGGGGGACACGCTGTTTCGCGGGGGCATCGGCCGTACCGATCTATGGGGCGGAGATTTCGACGCCATCGAGCAATCGATCCGGGAACGGCTCTACACCCTCGATGCGGACACGGCCGTGGTGACCGGACATGGGGCTGAGACCGAAATCGGCCTCGAGCGAGAGACGAATTCATTCGTGCGGGCCTAGCAGAGAGATTTCTGCTTCACGTGCGTGATTGTCCTGCGGGCCCGAGACTGTTTTCCTGACCGCCTTTGTCATAGCCGCTCATAAACGGGCCTCCATAAGAAACAGGAGGGTATCATGATCCCGACGGCACGACGCTGGTTGATATGTCCGCTGTTTTCCCTCCTGCTCGGATTCTTCCCTGCCGATGTGCGTGTCTATGCCGACGAATCGGGGACTTCTCCCCAGGTCACGATCAGTCATGTCCGGGTGGGCTTGTCCGATCATGGCCCGGTGATATTGCTTTCCGCCGACGGGAAAACCATTCCCGTCTTTGTCGACCACACGGTGGCCGCTTCCATTCAGGCGGCCTTGACCGGGGAAAAGCTGCCACGGCCGCTTTCCCACGATTTGATGCATACGATTTTAGAAGCGCTCGGCGGACGGGTGGTCCAGACGGTGATTACGCTGAAGGCGGGCACCTATTACGGGAGCTTGACCGTGGCGTTTCAGGGACAGGAAAAGGTGTTCGACAGCCGGTCCTCGGACTCCATTGCCCTCGCGATTCACTTTCATGCACCGATTCTCGTGGGGCGGGACATGTTGGATGCGGTCGGCACGTCCTCGCTTGAGCAGAAGCCAGAAACGCTGTGATCGCGCGATCGACGGAAGGCCGCGGACTCCTGAGCTTGCCGCGAAGAAGTATACAGTGCTGGCCTTTTGTCCGGTTCTGTCCTATCGTACGACTGGTGCGCAGAGGCCTGGGGGCGTCACAGGTACGGAGGCCACGTTACGATGAAAAATCAACGCAAACATGAACGCGTTCACGTTCAGTTTCGCAGTCATTTCTCGATGAAGGGCAAGATGCTGGCCGGTGACGGAGATCTCACCGATCTGTCTCCGGGCGGCTGCCGGATTATCAGTCCTGTCGAAGTGCTGGTCGGGTCGGAAGTGGAGCTGTGTATTTTCCCCGGTGACAATGCTAATCCCATCCTCATCGATGCCGCCACGGTGCGGTGGTGCCGACCCAACGAGTTCGGGTTGTCTATCACCAAGATTCGTGGCCCGGTTCAGCGCCAATTGACCGATGTCTGGCGCAAGTTGGCGAAGCCTGCCTAGTCCTCTCGAGCCGCACGCCTAGATCTTCATGGCCTCCCGCACTTCAGCCATCGTCTGAGACGAGACGGCGGTCGCGCGGCGTCGCCCGTCCTCTGCAATTTCATCGAGGCGCCCCGGATGTTGCACGAGGTTCGCACGAGCCTCCCACATCGGAGCCAGGCGTTCCACCACGCGATCAGCCACGAGCTTCTTGCAATCGATGCAGCCGATTGCGGCGTTCCGGCAATCCTGATTCACCTGTTCGATCACCGGCAGCGGCGAAAAAATCTTGTGAAAGTCGTAGACGGGACAGACGTCGGGATTTCCGGGGTCGGTGCGCCGCACGCGCGCGGGATCGGTGATCATCGTTTTAAGCTTCTGGCGGACCACCGCTTCCGTATCGGACAGGTTGATGGCATTGCCGTAGCTCTTGCTCATTTTGCGTCCATCGGTGCCGAGGACCTTCGGGAATTTCGTGAGATGTTCTTGGGGCTCGGGGAAGACGGAACCGTAGAGACTGTTGAAGCGGCGCGCCAGTTCGCGCGTCAGTTCAAGATGGGGCAATTGATCTTTCCCTACCGGGACGAAATCCGGCTTGTAGAGAAGAATGTCGGCTGCCTGGAGAACCGGATAGCCGAGGAAGCCGTAAGTGCTGAGATCGCGCTCCTTGATCTCCTCCTGCTTCTCCTTGTAGGTCGGATTCCGTTCCAACCAGGATACCGGAATGATCATCGAGAACAAGAGATGAAGAATGGCGTGATCCGGGACTTGTGACTGCACGAAGACGGTGGCCCGCTTCGGGTCGATGCCGGCTGCCAGCCAGTCGATGAGTAGCTCCCGCACGTATTCGCGGAGCCGGCTGGTATCGGCATAGTTGGACGACAACGCATGCCAGTCCGCCACGAAAAAATAACACTCATATTGGGCCTGCAGCGCGTTCCAGTTTTCCAGGGCCCCCAACCAGTTGCCGAGATGGAGCAACCCGCTCGGCTGCATCCCACTGAGTACTCGCTTACGCGTCGTCATGCCATCACTCCCATATCCCGAACCGATGTGTTGATGCCCCCGAGCGGCAGGGCTACTCCAGGGGGACGAACTTGCCTTGTTTCACTTGAATGAGAAAGACGTGTCGATTGAGGGTCCCGTCGGGATTAAACCCGCTGGGCCCGCTCAAGGTCGGCAGGTCATGCTGCATCATCAAATAGTCGCGGACGGCTTCGCCGCTGGTCGCGCCTCGCCGGATCGCTTCCACCGCCAGTCGTGCGGCGTCATATCCTTGGGCGGCGAACAGTGAGGGCGTGGCTTGGAAGCGTTTGCGATACCGTTCCACGAATTCCTGCACGACGGGGCTGGTGCTGTCGGCAAAAAACCCATCGGCAAACACGCTGCCTTCGACGCTGCGATCGGCCACGCGCGCGAAGTCCGGTGTATTCCATCCATTGGCGCCGAGCAGCGGCACGGCGATATCGTAAAAGGCCAGTTGCGCGGCCAGCAGGCCCACGTCCAGCGAACGTCCCGGAATAAAGACCGCATCGAATCCCGGCGAGTAGAGCAGGCGTTTGCCCTTTTTGCCTGCGCCTTGTCTGATCCCGGTTTTAGCCGGATCGTTGTCGACCTGCACTTCGACACCGTACTTCTTGAGATCTTCGGCTTTGAGCTTCTGGATTACGGCGCGGAAGTCGGTGTCGCCTTCTTTGTAGGCTTCGCTGACAATCACTTCTCCATCCTGCTGCCGGATTTCTTGCGCGAAGAGGCGTGCCAGATCGCGGCCGTAGGGGGTGTCGGGATAAAGAATGGCGAACCGTTTGAACTGCTGTTCTTTGACGGCATACTCGGCGACCCGCTTGGCCTGGTGTCCATACGTGAGCGCCGTGCTGAAGACGTAATTGCCGAAGCGGCGCAAATTGGGGACGGTGGCGCTGGGGGTGATCAGCGGGATATGCGTGCGTTCGGCCATTTCGGCCATGACCGGCAGGTTTTTAGACAGCAACGGCCCGATGACGGCAAGCGGGCGATCATCGGACAAGACCGAAGACAGTTCGTCGAGGAAGGCCGCGCGGTCGGATTCTGTGTCCTTCACGATGAGCCCGATTGACGGAGTTTCGCCGCCGTCTTTGGGGCGTTCCAGCGCGAGCTGAATTCCGTTCAGCACTTCTGTGCCGAAGGGGGCAAGTTTCCCGGACATCGGGAAAATCGCGGCAATGGAGTAGGGATGCGATTTGAATTTGGTTCGCACCACACTTTGGAGGTCTGCGGCCTTCGCGGCATAGGGGTGGTTGGGGAACCGGTTCAAGAAGAGGCGCACGTCCCGCTCGACTAGGTGGTCTTCTCCGGCCGCGGTATGAAGTTCGATGAGCTTGATCGAGGCCAAGTCTCCGGGAAAGGTCTTCGGGTAGGCATCACGTATGCGCATCAACGCCGACGCATCCAGTTTGTCGTTGACCAATTCTCGAATCTGCGTTTCGGTCTCGTGGGCCTGGTCGCCGACATCCAGTGGGAGCTCATCGAGCCACGCCTGAATGGCGCGCAGAAAATCTCTCTTCTGTACCTGAAATTCACCCGTCAGCCGCAGGGCGTCGCGCTTGATTGCGGGATCGGCGGACAGGCTGCGCACTTCGGACAGCAGCGGTAGCGCGAGATCTAGGTTGCCGGCTCGGGCGTGCGTTTTTGCCAGCAGGAGTTTGGCCCGGTCAACTAAGTCGGAGTTCGGAAACTCTCCGAGCAACTGATTGACGTACCGAATGGTCTCCGCATGCTCCTTCATGCCGTACATGGCGGCGGCCATCAGAAGATAGGCGTCATCGAGGAACTCCGGTGCCGGACCGCCTTCGATAAACCGTCGCAGCATGACGGCCGCGGCTTCGGGTTGTTCTGCGTCGATCAACCGTTTGGCCTGGTCGAGGGCGGATTGTGCGGTATTGGCGGGCGGTTTGGCCTGGTTCGAACGGGGGGCGGCTGGGGTCTTGGGTGCCGGAGCTGCTTCGCCGAGCGTGGCAAATCCTACGAGGAGCGCCACCGCGAGGGCGACGCTGCACGCGCGGAGATGCGGGGCGCGGGATACTGATCGAGGAACCATTGACTCCTGTGCATGGCGAACGCTCTCGCCGCGATTGTGGCTACTATAGGAAACAGGTGCTGGGGTGTCAAGGTAACTTGAGGCGTTTGCGTTGTGTTCAGAAAGAGGCTTGGCTATAGTCGATCACGCATGGTTCCACCCATCACCGATGAGGGTGCCGTTGAAGCGTCGTGATGAGACGGGCCTCGCTTCGCTCGAGTCGGACTCGCTTCCGCTGGAGCCTCTCGTTGCGCGCTATTGCGATGACTTACGGGTTGCGCGTGGACTTTCGCGGCATACCCTCTCGGCCTACCAGCGTGATGTGAGGGCGTTTCAACGCTTTCTTCGCGATCAACAGATTCATGATCCCGATCAGGTCTCTCCTCCGCTGCTCGCGGCGTTTCTCGGACATCTGCATCGTGGGGGGCTTGCCGCGTCGTCACGCGCGCGCGCGTTGGCGGCCGTGCGCAGTTTGTTCCGATTTCTGAAACAAGAAGGCATTGTCACCGCGAATCCGACGGTCAGTCTACGGAGCACCTCGCGGGCGCGGCATCTGCCGAAAACACTGAGTATGGAAGAGGTCACCCGGTTGCTCGATCTGCCGCATCGTGCGGTGCCGGAAGATCATCGTGATCGAGCCATGGTGGAGGTGCTCTATGCCGCCGGGTTACGTGTGTCAGAGTTGATCGCGTTGCGAATGGATCAGTGCAATCTTGAGGTGGGCTATGTCGGGATTACTGGAAAAGGTGACAAGCAGCGGGTCGTGCCGATCGGGCGTCCCGCGGTGGCTGAGGTGCAGGCCTATGTGATGGGGGCGCGGCCGATGCTGCTAAAGCAACGATCGTCGCGCTTTGTGTTCGTCACCCGACGGGGCACGCCGTTGACGCGGCAGGCATTCTGGAAGCTGCTACGGGCGCGGGCGCAGCGAGCGGGCATCGCGAGGATCCCCTCACCGCACATGCTGCGGCATTCGTTTGCGACGCACCTCTTGCAGAGGGGCGCTGATTTGCGCTCGGTGCAGGCGATGTTGGGGCACGCCGATATTGCGACCACGCAAATTTATACGCATGTCGATACGGCACAGTTGAAAAAAATCCACACCGCGTGTTTTCCGCGCAACAAATCCCGCCGTTGACATGTGCGGAAGGGTGAGAGTGGCATCGGGCAGCGATCATCAGCGTAGAACAAAAATCTTGCAAGAATAATGCATGATTCTTGGTTGACACTGCTTGGTGGAGTTGATAGCATCCCAAAAATCTGCCGGGAGCGAGAAAAAACGGGCGGATAGCTCAATTGGGAGAGCGCTGCCCTTACAAGGCAGAGGTCACAGGTTCGATCCCTGTTCCGCCTACCAATAAGAAATACAGGAAATTTGCGCAGGGCATTGCCTTATCCATTAGTAGTGATGTACAAGAGTACGCGCTACTGTATTTAGACAGTTTGATTCTGAAGATCTGAATTCTTCTTCCGCCATCTTGGGTTGCGTGGGGCCGTCGTTCAGCCTGGTTAGGACGCCAGATTGTCAATCTGGAAGTCGCGGGTTCAAATCCCGTCGGCCCCGCCATTCCCCCAGCTTTTGGTACAATCCATGCTACCGTTTTCATGCGACGCCATGTGAAGGGAAAGGTCTAGGCTCATGTTCCAATCAGGCGTGATGGGGTTGGTGGGCTCGCTGGGAGCGGTGTCGAAGATCGTGCTCCTGCTCCTCTTGGTCGCCTCGATTCTTTCCTGGGGCGTGATTTTGTATAAATGGCGGACGTTCAAGGCGGCTGATCGTGAAGACCAGCGGTTCTTCAATGCCTTTACGAAGATTCGTGATTTGGATGAGTTGTATCGGCAGTCCAAGCGCGCGGAGGGTAGCCCGAGTGCGCGCGTGTTCCAAGGCATCATGGACCGTGTCGTCACGGCCTCGGGAGATGGGGCGGTGAGTCCTTCCCTCGCAGCGGCCGGATCCAAAGAGTCGGCGCCGGCCTTCGATCACCAGTATATGGATAAAACGGTGTCGTACCTCGTGCAAAACCAGGTCTCCCATTTGGAGGCCTACCTGCCGGTGTTGGCGACCACGGGCAATATTACGCCGTTCATCGGCTTGCTCGGCACGGTGTTGGGTATCATTGACTCGTTCCGCGAGATCGGCATGCAGGGCACGGCCAGTATCGCCGCTGTAGCCCCGGGCGTGTCCGAGGCCTTGGTGGCGACGGCCGCCGGTTTGTTTACCGCCATTCCTGCAGTCATTTTCTATAATTATTATCTGACGCGCATTCGAAAGACCGTGTTTCGGATCGAGTCATTTACCGTCGAAGCCATGCGTTCGTTGCAGACTCGCTTGAAGCAGCCCCACGTCGGAGTTCAGTGATGACCTCAGAAACCCGCCATCGCCGGTTCATGGCCGAGATCAACGTGATCCCGCTGGTGGACGTGGTGTTGGTGTTGCTCGTCATCTTCATGGTGACGGCGCCGATGTTGTATCGGGGCATGGACATCAATCTTCCCAAGTCTGCGAGCAATACGATTAAGCCTGAAGCGAGAGCGGTTTTGTCCATTGAGCGCGACCAGCGATTGTATTTGGATAAGGACGCGGTGAGTGTCGTGCAGTTGGAACGAAAACTGCGGGCGCTGAAGGATCAGAGCCCGGATGTGTCGCTGTATTTGCGCGCCGATCGGGATGTGCCGTATGGGATCGTCGTGCAAGTGATGGATAGTGTCAAGAAAGCCGGCATTGAAAAGCTTGGTATGGTGACGGAGCCCACAGGTGCCGAGCGGGTTAGTGAGTCGGTCGCGACTCCCCCGCAGCCACGCAAGAAGTAGCGGCGCCGCGACTCGCGCCATACGGTCGTATCGCAAGTCATGACGTTCCAAGCCCTGCCAAGACATACCGCGCTGTCCCTAATCGGAGATATGGGTGAGGCCGGAGGTGACCGTCTTCGTAAGACGGTCGTCGTGTCGTTGCTTCTGCACCTGTGTCTGCTCTCCATCATTATGGGGGCGAAGTTCTTTAAGAAAACGGAACGTCCACTCTCGGCGGTTGAAGTCTCTCTGGTAACGTTGCCGCCTGTGGAAGCGAAGCCTGAGCCGCAAGTGGAGAAGGTTGAGAAGGCCGTGCCGAAGCCCGCGCCCAAACCGGTGCAATCGGCTCCGATTCCCGTGCCTCCTAAACCGGTGCAGGCCCCGACGCCGACTCCGCCACCTGTCCAATCGGCTCCTGTTGCGAAACCGGCACCTCCGGCGCCAGCACCTGCGCCTGCTCCGGTTCCAGTGCCCAAGCTGGAGGCTCCGGTGTTGACGGCGCCCCAGCCGATTCCGCAGGCGGCCAAATCACCTTCGTCTGCTCCCGTCACCAATCGGGCCGATGTGCTCCGCGATGTCATGAAGGATGTGGAGCTCCCGCTCAATGCTCCGAAATATGGAGACATTGCGCCGATGAAGCCGGCAGAGGTCAAAAAAACTGCGCAGCCGAAGCTCGGGGCGCCGGAACGATCCGACCTGGATGCGATGCTGAAGAAGTTGAACGTGCCTGATATGGCTGCTCCACAGGTGGCGGTCCCGCAAGAGCCACCCAAGCCGAATGTCACGCCCGCGAAGCGCGCATCGTTGTCGGAAGAAATGACCAGCGATCTCGATCGTGAGCTGCAAGACCTGAAGAAACTGCAGCCGCCTCCGCCCGTGAAAACCGCCGAGCCGGTGCGAGAGGTGAAGCCGATGTTCCGCGAACCGCAACCTCCGGTGACGGCGCCGCCGGTCGCGGCCAGTGTGACTCGTAGCAAGCCCACCCCGATGCTGCGCGTCCCGGGCATGTCCGGATCGAATCCCTATTTGGCCAGGGTTCAGGCACGGATCAGCGGCTTCTGGACGGCGCCCCCGGTCGATCTATCCGGGAAGGCCTTGACGGTGACGGTGCGGTTTCGGTTAGAGCGGGATGGTCGGGTCGGGTCCGTCATCATCGAGCAGTCTTCCGGGAACGACTATTACGACATGGCGGCGCAACGTGCGGTGCAAAGTGCGATTCCGTTGCCGCCCTTTCCCCCCGATCTGACGGATTCGTATTTCGATGCCCACTTCACTTTTGCCGTAGGCGAGGCTGCAGGATGAATCGTGTGATCATCGGTCTTATGTTTGCGCTCTGTGTCGTGGTCGGGGCCGGCCTGTTCGGAATTTTGGATTCCCGCGCCACCGACGTGTTTCTTGAGGCGACCCGGCCTGATTTCCAAAAGATCCCCATCGGTGTGTTCGGGTTCCAGAACGGTGGCGGTCCGGAATGGCTCGGGGGGCGGCTCGAGGAAGTATTGAAGGCCGACCTTCAGCGATCTCTCGTGTTCTCACTCGTGGATTTGCCTGGAATCGGCGTGAAGGCTCGTGAAGTGTCGACCACAGATAAGGCGGTCTTCAAGCAAGCGGCTGAGAACGGGGTGTCCGTCCTGGTATGGGGGAAGTCCGGACAAAAGAACGGCAGCAAAGACAGCGAGCTGTTGATGGATGGCTTCGTGTATGACAGCGGCAGCGACGAAGTCGTGGGCGGCAAACGGTACGTCGGATCGACATCGGTCGTCCGTTTGATGGCGCACCGGTTTGCCGACGAGTTGGTGTTCCGGTATACCGGCGAGCCGGGCATCGCCAGAACCAAGATCGTCTATGTCGCGGAGCACGGGAACGCTCGCGAATTATTTGTGATGGATTACGATGGGTATGAACCGAAGCAAATCACGGCCGATGGCTTTCTGAATCTCATGCCGCGGTGGTCGCCGGATCGACGCTTTATCGTCTTCACGGCCTATCGCAGCCGGAACACGCAGGACATCGACATTCTGGAACTCGCGACGGGGAAACGCTGGACCCTGGTGTCCATGCCGGGATTGAACATCACCCCCGCCTTGTCACCGGACGGAAACTATTTGGCATTTGCCAGCAGCCAAGACGGCAATTCGGAGATTTACAAACTCGACACGCGGACCAAGACGCCGCAGCGCCTGACCGTCAATCAGGGGGGTGATTTGTCACCGACCTGGTCTCCGACGGGACGAGAAATAGCCTTTACGTCTGATCGTGGTGGTGCTCCTCAGGTCTTCGTGATGAGCGCCGACGGCTCCAATGTGCGCCGTCTGACCTACGAGGGGGATTACAATGCCGCACCGGCCTGGTCGCCGCGCGGCAATTGGATCGCCTATGTCTGTCGAACGGCCCAGCGGTTATACAAGCTCTGCATCGTGTCGCCTGACGGCCAAAAACGGGTACAGGTTACGACGGGCCCGGGCATTGACGACTCGCCGTCCTGGTCTCCTGATGGCCGACACCTGACCTTCAGCTCGACCGTTGACGGAAAAAGTCACATCTACATGGTGGATACGGACGGAAAAAATCTGGAACGCATCACATTCGGCGGTACACATAATAGTTCACCGTCTTGGTCTCCGGCACTTTAGGATTGAGTACGCGATCGACAGGATTTACGGGCATACTAACCATTCACCAGTGATGAGGAGTGACGATATGAGGATACGGGTAGCGACAATGGGCCTGACGATGGTAGTCGGGATGCTGTTGGTCATTCAGGGGGGATGTTCCAAAAAGTCGATTCAATCCGGTGGCGATGCGCAGTCCTCTGATCGCGGGATGGCGAAGTCGGGCGCTCCGGCACAGTCTCAAGCACAGCTCCCGCCTCCGACGGGGTTGGATGCTCCTAGCGCCACGTTCCCCGATCTATCCCTTTCAAGCAAACCGGAAGATCCTGAGACCGGCGGCTTGCGCGGGTTCGATTCCGTGTCGGGCGGCAAGGCTCCGTCTGAGGAGCGGCTGGGAGGCGGCGGCACGATGTTGGCCAAGGTCGAACCATCCGAAAGCACGGCACGCCAGATCGAAGAAATTCGTCGGGAGCAGGCCAAGGAGCAGGCGGCCTCGGCGGAAGCCGGATTACGCGATGTGTTTTTCGGCTACGACAGCTGGACGATTACGGAAGATGGCCGGCAGTCGTTGAGCCAGGATGCCCAATGGATCAAGGCGAATGCCGGGGCGTTGGTCAAGATCGAAGGGCATTGTGACGAACGCGGCACGTTGGCCTACAATCTCGTGTTGGGGGAAAAGCGAGCCAAGGCCGTGCGGAACTATCTGGTCGAACTCGGCGTGGGCGCCAATCGGTTGTCGGTGGTGTCCTATGGCAAAGAGCGGCCGTTCTGCAACGAGCGCAGTGAAAGCTGCTATCAACAAAATCGTCGCGGGCACGTGGTGGTCCGGTCGAAATAACTGTTCCAATCATGGATGATGTGACATGATTCTCCGGAACAGACGCCGGTCAAGGGGAGACCTGTCATGGACAGTGAATGGCCTTATCGAAAAATGATGACTGAGCAACCGTCGAGAGCGAAGCGTGTGACGCCGGGTACCTATGCTCAGGCAGCGCGAATCGGTGCCTGTGTAGTGGTCGTCACGGGCTGCGCCTTGTTGGCGGGTTGCGTGGCGCAGCAGGCCGACCTCAAGCAGACTGAACGCGAGCTCCAGCGCCGCATCAAGCAACAGACGGAGGAGCAGGCTCAGAACAGGGCCCGCCAAAATCAGGAAATCGTATCGCTGCGCGAACAGGACATTCCGTCACTGCGGGGCGACGTCGATAAGGCGCTACACCGCGCGCAAAGTTTGGATGCCCGGCAAGACGACCTGCTCGCCAAACTGGCCAACCAGGAATCGAAGTTTGAGCGGCGCATCGGCGAGGCGGAAAAGCGGTCGCTCGAGGAAGGTAAGCGCCTGGGCTGGGTCGAAAAGCAGCTGGTCGATCAAGATGCCATGCTCAAAGGCGAGCGGGACCGCAACCGGGCGGAGCTGTCCGCGGTGACGGCTCGTTTAGATCAAATCAACAGCCACATCGAAGCCATTCAGAAAAACGTGCTGGATGCGATGCAGAAAACCACCACCGGGCTCGCGCAAAAAGTCGATTCCCGGCTGGATGAACAACAGAAGCTGCTGCATGGATTGGAGACCCGTTCCCAGAACGTCGCTCAGCTCGACGCCCAGAATAAGGTCTTGGGCGATCAGGTTGGAAAATTCAATCAGGCCCTCGTGGATTTCAGGCAAGCGCTGGGAAGCTTGGGCGAGCGCGTCGTGCAGCAGGATCAGACGGTCAAGCATTTGGCCGCGACTCTGGAGCAGGACACGGCGGCTTTGAGCAAGCGGACCGATGCGCTGGCCGGGAAAATTGATGCCGATAACAAGGTCACCGCAGACCACTTCAATGAGGTCAATCGGAGTGTCGCCTCCGTGGCGAAAGCGCTGGAAAATGCCGGCGGTAAATTCGTGTCTCGTGAGGACGACCATGAGCGGCGCCTCGATGACACAACGCGAGAACTGACGCATGTTCAGGCTCAAATCCAGACGCTGGATAAGAATCTCGAAAATCAACATGCATTCTTGAAGCAGGTCGAGCAGCATTTGTCCGCACTGCGCGCGAGCGCGGCCCAGCGGAGTGAACCGGCTCCCGCCATCGCCGAAGCCGCTCCGCTTCCCCAGGCGATTCCCGCGCCAGTTCCACCCCCGGCACCGGCGCAGACACAGGACTTCGCATCGTCATCGGCTGCGGCCATCACCCCCCGCGCAGAGAATCGTAGCGCGGCACTGATGGCGGATCGGGAGTCGTACGAACGGACCCTGACGCGTTTCAAGGATGGTGATTTGGATGGAGCCCGCCAGGGATTTGCGGAGTTTCTCGTGCAGCATCCGCATTCGGATCTGGCGCCCAACGCGCGCTTTTGGCTAGGCGAGTCGTATTACGGCAAGAGGGATTTTTCGCGGGCTATCGATGCCTACGATCAAGTGCAGTTGAATCATCCCGCCAGCGAAAAGGTGCCGGCCGCGCTCCTGAAAAAGGGGTATGCCTATCTGGCGCTGAAGGATCGGAAAAAAGCGGCGTCTGCGCTGAAACAAGTGATCGACCTGTATCCAAGGTCTCCGGAGGCCAATAAGGCCATAGACAAATTGAACCAACTAAAGGAGTTGCACTAACGATGAAGCTCCGATTCGCGGGGGCATTGCAGGTGAGTGCCGCGCTGGCTTGCGGGCTGGTGGTGGCGGGCTGTGCAAAACATGCTGATTTTCTGGAGATCCGTGACCAAGTTTCCATCATTGCCCGGACGCAGGATCAGGAGCAAAAGCGGTTCGAGGCCATGCAGCGCCGGCTGGAATCGCTCGAACGGGTGCGCGAGCCGGAAGGCGGGAAACTCCGTTTAGACGACGCCATGACCCGGCTTCAAAAGCTGGAAGGGCGGTTAGCGAAGGTGGAGGAGACGCAACTCGCTCAAGCGGCCTCCATCCGCTCTGATGCCGCTCTCGCAGAAGCCAGCCGCCAGGCGCGGATCTCAAAACCGTCAGGCCCGATTGAACCTCAGGCTATTGTGCCTGGCGTTCCGTCGATCACGCCCACGTCGGCCTTCAATTTGGCGTACAACGACTACCTCAACGGGAAGTTCGATTTGGCCGTCAGCGGGTTTCAGCACTTCATCAAGGATTTCCCGTCGACTTCGTTGACACCCAATGCCCATTACTGGCTCGGGGAATCCTATTACGGTCAGAAGGATTATATCCGTGCCATGCAGTCGTTCGAGCACGTGGTCAATGAGTATGCGGGAAATGAAAAGGTGCCGGCCGCCCTCTTTAAGCTCGGGCTGTCGGCGGCTGAAACAGGAGATACCGCAAAATCCCGCAAGTATCTCAAGCGCGTCATTGAGGAGTACTCCACATCGGATGAAGCCAAGCTTGCGAAGACGAAGATGGCCGAGATTCGATGACCCTCAGGTGCTTGTCCGGTCTTCTCTCCGCTGAGTCATCCTCCCATCAACTCGCAGGGGGCGCCTCTTCCCATGGATATCGTCAGTAGCGTGGGAAAGATTCAGGTTCTCCCCGGCGATGTCATCGGACGTATCGCAGCTGGCGAAGTCGTCGAACGCCCGGCTGCGGTCGTGAAAGAACTCCTCGAAAACAGTCTTGACGCGGGCAGTAGCGCGATCACCGTCGAAATCAAAGACGGGGGCCTCGGGTTGATCCGGGTCAGCGACGACGGCGAAGGCATGTCGCGTCGCGATGCCGCTCTGGCCTTCGAGCGACATGCGACGAGTAAGCTCCAATCGGATGATCAGCTCGGCGCTGTTCGCACGATGGGATTCCGAGGAGAGGCCCTTCCGAGTATTGCGGCCGTCTCGAAAGTCTGTCTGACGACTGTGGCCCGTCACGATGAGGTAGGCACACAGCTGTGGCTGACGGGAGGGACCGTCACCCGTGTCGAGGATGCGGCCGCGATTCCCGGGACCACGATCGAAGTATCGGAGCTCTTTTTCAATACGCCGGCCCGGCGAAAATTCCTCAAATCGACCACCACCGAGTTTTCGCATATCAGCCATGTGGTTCAGCAGGCCGCGTTGGCCTGGCCGCAGGTCTACATGCGGCTGGTGCATAACGGATACGAAGTGTTTGCCCTGCCGGCCGTGTCTTCGCCGCGCGATCGCGTGCTCCAGGTGTATCGGGCTGCGTTCGGTGAGCGAGCCTTGGCTGTCGATGTCGAGCGCGATGGTCTGTTGCTGAAAGGGTTCATCATCGATCCCGTCCGGGCCCGCGCAGGACGGACGCCGCAGGAGTTATTCGTCAATCGTCGTCCTATCAAGAACAGCACGGTGCAACATGCCGTCATGGATGGCTACAGCTCGTTCTTGGCCAAGGGCCATGCCCCGCTCTTCGTCTTGTTTCTGGATGTCGAGCCGCACCGCGTGGATGTGAATGTCCATCCCACGAAGCGTGAGGTTCGGTTCGCCGATACCGAGCAGGTCCACCAACTCGTCCGCTCCGCCGTGCGTCAGACGCTCGGCCGGGCACAGGTGGAAGCGTCGATGGCAGGGGCAGCCCATGCTGAAATGACCGGCGTGATCCCGCCGAGCCACTCTTTTCCCGAAAGAGAAAGGATGTCATCTGCTGGAGCGTTCCCTGACCCAACGGCCAGATCGAAGGCGTCCGTGACGCCACCCGATTCCGCAGAGAGTCAAACCTCTTTTGTCGGAGAAGGCGCCACGACATACGCATCTCCTGCCTCAGCGGATATTCTGGCACTTGGGCAAATGAACCGCACGTATCTGATTGCGCAGGTCGGGGACGAACTCCAAGTCGTCGATCAACATACGGCGCATGAGCGTGTGTTGTTCGAGCGACTTTGGCGAGCCTGGCAGGGGAAAACCGTTACGTCCCAACCATTGCTGTTGCCGGAACCTCTCGAGTTGCCCGTGCAACAAGCCGTGATTCTGCAACGGCATCTACCGGAGTTGGAACGACTGGGATTACTGATTGAGCCGTTCGGACCCTCATCGTTTCTGATCCGGAGTTTGCCGATCATGTTGGGGCATCCTGATTTGTCCGCGTTGGTGCAGGATCTGATTGACGATCTTGAACAATGGGATTCCATTTCCTCGCTTGAGACGAAGGTCAAGCCCATACTGGCGTCGTTGGCCTGTCACTCAGCCGTTCGAGCGGGCCGGGCGATGGCGTTACCCGAGATCGCACAGTTGGTGCAGGATTGGGTGGCGGAGGGCCTGATTATGACCTGTCCACATGGACGGCGTGTGGCATTCCGTCTGTCGGGAGACGAACTGGCGCGTCTCTTCGATCGCGCCTAAGCCCAGAACACGGAGAGGTATGATCCGGCTCACGGAATCCGTCCTGGCATCGCGGCCGCTGCTAGTGCTGGTCGGGCCGACCGCCGTGGGGAAAAGCGACGTCGGGCTTCGGCTGGCCCGCGCCTTGGAGACCGATCTCCTGACAGCCGACTCGCGCCAGGTCTACCGCGGGATGGATATTGCGACGGATAAGCCCGCGGTAGCGCAGCGGCAGGGTGTGCCGCATCGACTCATCGACCTGGTTAATCCTGATGAATCGTTTAATGCCGGGCAATATCGCCACCTGGCGTTGCAGGACATCGAACGGGTCTACGGAGAACGGCGACTCCCATTGATCGTGGGCGGCACCGGACTCTACGTGCGGACGCTGATCCATGGGCTCTGCGATGCCCCGCGCGCGGATCAGGCGTTTCGGGCTTCGTTGCTGGAGAAGGCGCAGGGGCAGGGACGATATTTCCTCCATGCGGAACTCGCCCAGGTAGATCCTGAACTGGCGGCAAGACTGCATCCGCATGATGAAGTGAAAATCGTGCGGGCCCTCGAAGTTTTTCATTTGTCAGGGCGGCGGCTCTCGGATGTCCAGCAGCAGCATCGGTTTGCCGAACAGCCGTTCTCCGTGCTCATGATCGGCCTGAACCGCGAGCGCGCAGAGCTGTACCGGCGGATCGACCAGCGGGTAGAAACGATGTTTGCGCGGGGCGTGGTCGAAGAAACTGCAGAGCTGCTGGCGAAGGGATACGGGCGCGAGACCGGTGCCATGAAGGGGTTAGGGTACCAGCAGGTCGCGGGGTATCTGTCGGGGGACTATGATCGCGCAGAGGCGCTTCGTCTGCTGAAACGCGACACCAGACATTTCGCCAAGCGCCAGCTGACCTGGTTTCGCAAGGAGCCGGGTCTGCAGTGGTGGATGCTGAGTGAACAGGATACGCCCGAGGACGTGGCCGGGCGTCTACTGGAGACCGTTCACTCATTTGTTCGACAACTCGAGCAGGGACCCCCGATGCATCGGCCAGCGCCGCTTACCATAGGAATGGAATCGACATCATGAAGAAATCGAAGAAAACCGTTCAGCCTGCGGTCGGTATCATTGGCGGGAGCGGGTTGTACCAGGTCGAGGGCCTTGAACAGGTGCGCGAGGTACGTATCCGTACACCGTTCGGTGCGCCATCGGATGCCGTTGTGGTCGGGGTGCTGGGTGGCATGGGCGTGGCTTTTCTGTCGCGGCATGGGCGCGGGCATCGGATCAATCCCAGCAGCATCAACTATCGCGCGAATATTTACGCGTTGAAATCGTTAGGGGTGACGCAAGTCATTTCAATCAGTGCCGTTGGGAGCATGAAGGAATCCATCCAACCGGGCCATGTAGTGTTGCCCGACCAGTTTATCGATCTCACGAAGCGGCGAATCTCGACGTTTTTTGACGAGGGCATCGTCGCGCATGTCGGCTTTAGCGAACCGGTATGCTCTTCGCTGGCCGATGTACTGGAGGAGGCGGGGCGATTCGCGGGCGCGACGCTCCAGCGCGGTGGCACCTATGTGTGTATGGAAGGGCCTCAGTTTTCGACCAAAGCGGAATCCCGCCTGTATCGACAATGGGGTGTGGATGTGATCGGGATGACCAATATGCCGGAGGCCAAACTCGCCCGTGAGGCTGAATTGTGCTACGCCACGATGGCGCTGGCCACCGATTACGATTGTTGGCATGAGACGGAAGAGGCAGTGACTGTTGGAGCGATTCTAGCCACCCTGCACCGGAACGTGGCCCTGGCCAAGGAAATATTGAAGACTGCGGTGCCAAAGTTGGATTCCGACCGGGCCTGCGCCTGTCGGCAAGCGCTCGCCACGGCACTGATCACTGCTCCGGACGCAATGTCGGCTTCGGCAAAACGACGGTTGAACTTCTTGATCGCTCCCTATGTGCGGACGCGGAAAGGAAAACGGTGAGGCATGGGTAAATTGCTGGTAGTAGGGTCGGTGGCACTGGATACCGTGAAAACTCCTTTCGGCGAGGTCGCCGAAGTACTGGGCGGATCGGCTACGTATTTTGCGACGGCCGCCAGTTATTTCACGTCGGTCGATCTGATTGCGGTCGTCGGCGATGATTTTCCGGAGCAACATGTCGCGTTCTTGAAGAGCCGCAAGATTGATCTGGCAGGATTGGAGCGGCGGCCTGGCGCGACGTTTCGCTGGAAGGGCGCCTATTCGCATCAGCTCAATGAAGCGCAGACGCTCGACACCAAGCTGAACGTCTTTGAGACCTTCCGGCCGAAGATCCCCGCCCAGTACAGCTCACCCGATGTGCTCTTTTTGGGCAATATCGACCCGAACCTGCAACTCGATGTGTTGCAGCAGGTAAAGCGGCCTGCGTTGGTCGCTTGCGACACGATGAATTTCTGGATCAACGGCAAACGCGATGCCCTCTGGAACGTCTTGCAGCACATCGACATTCTCATTATCAATGATGGTGAGGCTCGCGCCTTGGGTGAGGATACCAATCTGGTGAAGGTCGCCAAAAAGATTCTCGCGCGGGGGCCGAAACATCTGATCGTCAAACGTGGCGAATATGGTGTGTTGATGTTCAACGACAAGCAGGTGTTCGGGGCGCCGGCGTTTCCGCTGGATGATGTGCGCGACCCCACCGGCGCCGGCGATACGTTTGCCGGAGGCTTCCTGGGATATCTGGCGGCCACGGGAAATCGTTCGCCCGAAGCTATGCGGCAAGCGATTATCTTTGGCAGCGTGATGGCCTCATTTACAGTAGAAGCCTTTAGCCTTGACCGATTGAGGATCCTAGATTACAAAGAGATTGAGGCGCGCTTCAAAGAATTCAAGCGCCTGACGCATTTTGAGGATATCGGCGCATGATCGTTGTTGATCGACAGGGAGCTCGGGTGTGCAGGGCCAGCGATAGGGTCGCATCGTCCTGCCTCCTGTTGCTGCTGGGATTATCTGTCTTGGTCGGGTGCGCCAACGAAGAGAACCTGCGCAAGTCGAAAGGATTTTACCAGGAAGGCGTGGCCCGGCTGAGTTCCGATCAGCAGCAGGCGTATGTGTCGTTTCAAAAGGCGGTGAAGCTGAATCCTGATAATAAGGACGCGCACTACGGACTCGGGCACATCTATGCCTCGCAAGGACGACTCAAGCTGGCTGAGGAATCCTTCCGCGAGGCGATTCGCATCGACGGCGACTATGCCGAAGCCAATACGTATCTCGGCCAGGTCTTGGCCAGTCAAGACCGGTGGAAAGAGGCCATCGCCGCGTACCGGCAGGCTCTGAGCAATCCCCTCTATCCCACGCCTGACCTGGCGCGGTTTCAGTTGGGAAAAGCCTTGATGCATGAAGGCGATCTGCAGGGGGCGATGGAGGTCTTGGAAGACGCGGCCACCGTGACGCCGCCCAATGTCCCTCCCGCCATGCTGCACCTGGAATTGGCACGTGTGTACCACAAGCTTGGATTCGACGTGCGGGCGCGTGAGGCGCTCTCGAAAGTGTCGACGCTGGATAAGGGGGGCGAGCAGGCGGCTGCGGCGCAGGAACTCCTCGGTAAGCTCAAACCATAGGCGGATATCATGGAATCAGTGGGTGAATTTTTTCGGCAGGTTCGCGAGACCAAAGGGCTGACGGTGGATGAGGTCGCTTCCAAGACCAGGATCCGCACGGACTTTGTCAAAGCGCTCGAAGAGGGAAATTTCGCCAAATTGCCAGACCAGGTCTTTGCGCGGGGATTTGTCCGGTCCTATGCGCGGTCACTGGGATTGGATGAAGAAGATGCCATCCACCGATTTGTGCAGTCCGCCGGGGCCTTTTACGAAAAGCAGGGTGAGCGCGAACGCCTGCGGCAACGACAGGTCGAAGAGGAACGCCGTCGGCGCGCCAACCGCAAGGCGGTAGGGGTGGCGATTGCTGTCGCGATTGCCACGCTGGTGTTCCTGTTGAGCCGTGAGCAGACCTCTACGCTGGTGCGACGTTCCGGATCGGATGCGCCGACCGTCAGTAAGAAGGTGGCTCCGTTTGCCAAGGATGCGAAGGAACCGGCTTCTCGCCCGGCGGCCGAACTGCCGCCTCCCATAGCGCCTCCGCTGAATCCGGCTGTGTCGGCGGCCGTTCCTGCAAAGCCTGCACAAGAGAAACTGGCACCAGTTCCGCAAGCTCCGGCGCCCGTTGCCGTTGCCGTCGCCAAAGCGCCGTTGCCTTCGGATACTGTCGTGCCTCAGCCCTCTGCCTCAATGGGATCGGACGGCCCTCTCGCCGGATTGTCGGTGGATGGACCCGTCGGGTCGGATGGGCCGCTGGTCCTCGACCTCGCTGCCACTGAGTTGAGCTGGGTTGTCGTCCAGGTCGATTCGGGGAGCCACCAGGAAGCACTGCTGCGCCCTGGCGAAAAGGCTCAGTGGAAAGCGCAGGACCAGTTTACGGTGACGCTCGGCAATGCGGGAGGAGTCCGTGCCGAACTTAACGGCAAACCTCAAAAACCTTTCGGCCCCAGCGGCAAGGTCGTTCGGGATGTCGTGATCAAACGGTGATTGAGTTGCCTTCGTAGCCCGACTTGTCTCGAGTGGCCGGGCACGGCATGGATCTCTGTTCCCCCTACCTGCTTAACTCTCCCATGCATACGTCGTGAAGGCATCGCTGCGTCGTCCTCTCCGCGCTCAGTGAGGCGAGGAGGAAGCGTCTGAGGCGCAAAGGTGTCACGACCGGACCGCTGTACGTACTTGCCGATGGTCTGAACACTCTCAATGCGGTGAATTCCCGCGATTTTTGCTGCTCTGCCGCTGGCACAGCCCTTGATTCTCCCTGAAATCAGCATGGATGAAACCGACAAGGCTGTGGCGGGCCATTTGCTTGACAAGACAGAAAACGCGTTGCTATAGTTCGCCTGCTTTATCGGCTTTGTCATCAGTGTTTGCCATGCTGATTCGGACCAGAGAGTCATTGTTCACGCGGTGGGTTCAACACAAAGGAGGAGTTCTGATGGGGTATTTTTCTAAGTTTGTCGGAGTGTGTGCGGCCGTCACCTTGTTGTCTGTGGCGGTGGTGGGCGCAGAAGAAAAGGATCCGTTGAAGCCCCGTGTTGCGCCGGATCAGATGGCGGACGCGAAGGCGATGAAGAACCCGGTTGCTTCGACTCCGGAGAGCATTGCCAAGGGCAAGGCACTGTATGAGGGCAAGGGCACTTGCTTCAATTGCCATGGCAAGGAAGGCAAGGGAGATGGTCCTGCCGGCGCGATCCTGAATCCGAGCCCGCGTAACTTCACCAACTGCAAGTTCCACAAGAAGCGGAAAGACGGCGAGCTGTTCTGGGTCATCAAGAACGGCAGCCCGGGCACCGGCATGGTTTCGTTGGTCCCTGCGGCAATCACCGAGGAAGAAGCTTGGACGATCATCAATTACGAGCGCAGCTTCTGCAAGGGGGGAGACGAGTAGTTTCGAGTATCGGCCGAGAGGCTGAATCGAAGGGGCGGCGAGGGAATCCTCGCCGCCCCTTTTCTTTTGTGCCGTGGTATCTGATGTCGCACGATCCCAGGTGGGGCAGGAGCAACGTGCAACGGGGGCATGACCCGTCTAGGTCATTGTGGGTTCATGCCGTGATGGATGAAGGGTCGTCCACCGTTTTTTCACGGTTGGTCGGGCGGAAACGCCATCGACGGTTTCGTAAGCACAGTGTCGAGGCTCTTCTCTGAGCCACGCTGCGTCGGCAGGATCTGCGGTTGCTGTTCCTGCTTGAAGGTGCTCCGAGCTGCGGCCGGCACTTTGCGATTGATGTAGGCCGTCACTTCCGCAATCGTGACCTCGCCATTCCGATTGACGTCAGCTTCGCCACGAAGACCTCGCAACAGATAATACGTAAACAATCCGTGATGCCACGTGTCGGATTCCAAGCTCTTGCCGAATCCGGTAGTCGCGATCATATGCAGTACCGGTCCTGATGTCCCGATCCATTTCGGCGCCGCCGCTTTCGTGCGCCCGTCCGCTCCATTCTTGAGCACCGTCCCGTCAAAGACAAAGAGCACTTGCTTGGCTTTCAATCTTCCCAGCGCCGTTTCCAACTCCTTGAGTGGATAGAGCCGAGTGGGTGATCCCATCGAGCCATCATAGGGAATGAGAAAGGTGTCTCCGGAGGCGCTTACCATTGCCTGGCCGGCAAAATAGACGACCACCAGCGAATCCTTGGTCGTTTTTGCGGGAAGCCAATCGAGCACGGCTTCTTCGATGTCGGGGCGGAGAGCGCTCCAGTCTCGCAGCAGTCGAACGTTGTTGTGGGGAAGGCCGCCGAGCGTCTGAAAATAGGCCGCGACGGTCTCCGCATCGAGCGAGGCATACTTCCGCGCCACGATCTCCTGTTCACGATAACTACTGAGTCCGATGGCAAGCAGATAGTCGCCGGGGCGCTGCGCTCCTGCTGTAGCGGCAGGAATATGATCGACGTCTTCGAGCAGTGCAGCCGTAGGCTGAAAGGAGATGGGCAGAGTTTGCGGGGGAGCGGCTGGTTGGCCCGACGCGTTGAGCAGGGCGACCTGCAACTCCGCCTGCTGAAGTGCCGCAGATTGAGGCATGGTCGCAATGAATTCCAGTGATTTGGATCCAGCCGCCGGGATGGCGCCGGTTGCCAGGGTGGTAGCCGGGAATTGCGCGAGCAGTGGTTGCGGGCCTGTCAGTCTGATGGTGCTGTCCTGCACGGTCTGCGTTCCGGTATTGACCACGTCGACTCGCACGCGGATTCGTTCGCCGCTTTCGATGAGCAGGTTGCCGTTTTCATCCAACAATGTGGCTTTGAACGAGAGGGGCTGAACCGGCGCCGGGGCAGGTGTCCCCGGAACGGCCGCCGTCTTCGACGCGGCCTCGGCCGGCATCCCGGTTGCTCCAGCCGCCGGTGCTGGCATTGCGGGGGCAAAGAGCACCCGGGCCTCTTGCATGAACTGCGTGGCCAGCATGGTAGAGGTATCCTGCAAGAGAGGATCGACAATATAGTCGCAGCGCTGCTGCGTCAGTTCGAGCTGTAGGCGTTCTTTTCGCGTGGCTTGGAGCGGCCGCTCGCCGAGCGGTGTGCCGGACGCATCGAAAAATTCGGCCAGGGCATCCAGGCTGAGTTCGGCGGGGGCGCGATCGTAGAGCGCGTCGGTTTGCAGCTTGAAACGTGGATCCAGCATGCGCACACGTATCGTCACGTCGGGTTTTCCCCCGGCAGCCTGGCTTCCGGCAACGACGACGGAGCGAAAGGTTTGATGCGCCGCCTGAATCAACGTGTCTTCGACCGTCGGGCCGATCGAGAACACATGGATGCGGCTGCAGTTATCGATATATTCCGTTTTAGCTTTGGCCAGTGACGGATCGATGTCCAGTTGAACGGTGAGGGGGACCGGTGGGCCGAGATCGGGCAGCGCCTGCCGGGAAAATCGTGATTTGATGGTCTCGCAGCCGATGGAAGCCAGTAAGGAGAGTAGGGTCATACCAACAAGGATTACGCGGTTCGTCTTCAAGCAGGGCCTCCTCGACGGCAGATTGGGAAGGGGGAACCGTACAGGAATGAAGAGGGCATTGCAACCAAGCCCGGGGCCGGCTTGCGACCCTCCACGGCCTCGTTTATCCTACCGCCGCGCTCCGCGTATGCGGTGTCGTGAAAGGACGTTGACGTATCGTGGTGGTGTTGGGGTTGTCCAATATGCGAGACGCGGCGGCCGCTCTCGTTGTTGATGGCCGGATCGTGGCTGCCGCGGAGGAAGAGCGATTCGTCCGCCAAAAACATGTGACCGCGCTACCGGTGCATGCGATTCAGTATTGCCTGCGCGAGGCTGGAATACCTCTGCGCGACGTCGAGGCCATAGTGGTGCCGTGGAAGTATTGGCAGGTGGGTCGGCGTCTCAGGCTGGCGATGACGGCGATGCTGCGCTCGCCCCAACTCTTTCGCGTGAAGGGGACACGTTCCCTCGAACGGGCGAGTCAAGAGTGGAAGGAGCTCTTCCGGCTTCAGCAGGAATTGTCCAGACGGGTTGAACCGGGTGTCGGCCGGCCGGTGTTTCTCGACCATCATCTCTGTCATGCAGCCAGTTCATTTCTCGTCTCACCGTTTGAACGGGCGGCAATCCTCGTGGTTGACGGAGCATCAGAGTCGGACACAGCCTTGCTGGCCACCGGCGAAGGCACTCAGATCACCCTACTGGAGCGCACTCCACTGCCGCACTCGCTCGGACAGTTTTATGCGGCGATGACGGCGTTCTTGGGGTTTCGCCCGGATCAGGACGAGTATATCGTGATGGGCCTGGCCTCGTCCGGTGAGCCGACATTCGTCCCCGTGCTCAGTCGTGAAATCTTGCGAGTGTTACCCGAGGGACGATTTGAATTGAATACCCGCCTGCTCGATTTTCACCTCGCCAGGGCTGGCCATTTTGTGCCGGAATTCATCCGGCTGTTCGGTGTTCAGCGGGGGCCTCAAGATGAGATCACTCAGCGACACCGCGATCTCGCGGCGAGCGCGCAATTCGTGTTGGAAGAAACCCTGTTGCATCTGGGACGTCGTCTGCGTTCGCTCACTCAGGCGACATCGCTGTGCCTCGCGGGCGGGGTGGCGTACAACTGTGTAGCCAATGGTCGCCTGCGAGCCGAGCTCGGCTTTGACCATGTGTATGTGCCGCCGGCTGCCGGAGATTCCGGCGCCGCGCTCGGCGCGGCCCTGTGGTGGACGGCGAGGCGGGGACCGTCGGCGCCGAGGCTCGTTATGCCGGGTGCCTATCTCGGTCCGCAGTACGACGAATCCGCCTGCCGTGCCGCGTTGTCGAAGGCGGGATTGGTTGCCGAACGTCTGGCTGATGAACGGTTGTATGAACGGGTGGCCTCGGAATTGGCTCATGGCCGATTGGTGTTCTGGTATCAAGGACGGATGGAATGGGGCCCGCGCGCATTAGGGAATCGCAGCCTGCTGGCGGATCCTCGACGGGAAGACATGCGTGAATTGATCAATAGCAAAGTGAAATGCCGCGAGGCCTTTCGGCCATTCGCGCCTTCCGTCCTGGCCGATCGCGCGGAAGAATTTTTCCATGTACAGGCACCTTCGGATTACATGCAGTTTACGGTGCGGGTGAAAGCGTCGGCGAAAGGGCTCCTGCCTGCCGTGACGCATGTCGACGGCACCGCTCGTGTGCAAACCGTGACGCGTGAAGCCAATGCCCGCTTTTATGATCTCCTGGCGACCTTTGGCCGCTTGACCGGTGTTCCTGTGCTTCTGAACACGTCGTTCAACGTGCAGGAACCGATTGTGTGCACCCCCGACGAAGCGGTGCGGTGTTTTCAGCGCACCCAGGTGGAGTGGTTGGTGCTCGGTAATCTTCTGGTGGGACGGCCATCCCTTATGCCGCCGCAGCATCATGAAGGCTGAGCCGGTTCCCTACGCCGCTTCCTCTTCTCCCGCTCCTCTCACTCTCCTGCTGGACCTGTTGCTGGGCGCGTTTGTCTTGAATCTGGTGCTCCAACCCCTATTAGAGCCGGATCTGGGATGGCATCTCCGGGCCGGATTGGATTTGATCGCGCAAGGTTGGCGTCTGCCGGAGACCGATCCCTATTCCCATACGATGCCGGATTGGCATTGGGTGGAGCATGCCTGGTTGACCGACGGACTGTTGGCCTTGATCTATCAGGCGCTTGAACCATCTGGCGGATTGGGCCTGATTGTGTTCTTCGGCGGAGTCACGTCCCTGGCCTGGTGGATCGCGGCACGAGTCGCTTCTGTCCATCGAACATACCGGCTGGTCGCGCTGGTCGCCAGCCTCTGGGTGGCGCTTCCGTTCCTCGGTGCCCGCACGCAGTTGATCAGCCTTCTGGGCGTGGCGGTGGTGCTCACGATCTGGAATCGCATGCAGCGGGGACAGCGGCAGTGGCTCTGGGCGCTGCCGCCGCTGTTTTTCCTGTGGGCCAATCTGCATGGCGGCTTTACCGCCGGTCTGTTTATCCTCACGGTGTTGCTGTCGCTCTCCTTCCTCGTGAAAGTCTGCATCGAGTGGAAGATCATTCCGGCACCGCGTGACGAACCGGTGCTCAGCTGGGACGATCTCCGGCGCTGTGCCCTCGCGTTCGCCGTCTCTATTGCCGTGACCTGTCTCAATCCTTATGGCTGGCGTCTCTATGTGGAGATTTACGAATCATTGACGGATCGCTTCATGATCGACACCCTGCGTGAGTGGCAACCGGTGTCGTTTCAAGGGTGGGCCGGACGGGCCTACGGATTCTATCTCCTTGGGCTTATCGGATTGATGGCCGGATGGTATCGACGAGTGGAGCCGGTCCGGTGGGTGCTGTTGGCGCTGATGGTGGGATTGTCTTTATTGCACTGGCGGAATGTCACTCTGTTTTTGATCGTCAGTCTCCCGCTGGCGGCAGAGTTGTGTGCGGCGGCGACAGAGTCCTTGCTGCGGTGCCTTCCTGTTCTGACACGCCACGCTTCCGGCGCTGTCTTTACGTTATCCATCGTGGCGGCGACGGCGCTGTATGCCTTGGGAACCGAGCACCTGGAGCACGTCTGGCAATCAGGCCGTACTCCGGAGGTATATTTTGAACGGACGGAGTATCCGATCGAAGCCGTGCGGTGGATTCGGACTCACCGGGAGGAAACGGGGACGAGGCTGTATAACGATTATAGCTACGGGGGGTTTTTGCTCTGGCAACTTCCCGGCGAGCGGATTTTTATCGACGGACGGATGCCCGCCTGGCGGATCAAAGACAGATGGATCTTTCACGATTATGTCGATCTCAATCGTGAGGATTCGCCGCAGTTGGCCTTGCTGGATCGATATGGAGTGGATTGGGCCATGGTCCCGCGCGGCAGCGCCTTGGCCGCGGCACTGGAGGCACATCCGGCTTGGAAGCCTATTTACACCGACGCCAAGGTGGTCATTGTGCGCCGGCAGCCGTGACCGCAGGGATGGGGGGGTTAGGAATGGGTCGGCTCGGCCGTGGCCAGGGCCGGTTCGACGCCACCGGGAACAGGGCGGCAGCGAGGTTGATAAAGACCTTGGGCGTCTCGTTTCCGGATGGCGAGAAGTTCTCGCAGCATGAGGACGCCGTCGCGCCAAGGGCGGACTTTCGACCCTGGCTGATCGGTCCAATTGATGGGGACTTCCGCGATGCGGTAGCGCCGTTGGCGGGCGATGTGCAGTAATTCCAAATCGAACGCATAGCCGTCGACACAGGACACCGCAAACAAATCCTGAGCCACCGGTTGCCGGAATAACTTGAACCCGCATTGCGTGTCGGCAATATGCTGCACGCCCAGTCGTTGCACCACGTTGTTGAACAGGCTGCCCAACAGACTCCGGTGCCAACGGGCATGAACCGTAAAGGCCGGATTGTGGGAAGCCAGGGCCCGTGATCCGATCGCAAGATCAGCCTCGGCCGCGAGCGCCGCTTCCAATCGTCCCAGCTCTTCAATAGGGGTGGCTCCATCCGCATCGGCAAACAGCTGGATGGTGCCGCGCGCGGCCTGCATGCCCCGCCGAACCGCAGCACCCTTGCCCATGTTGCACGTCAATTGAATCAGCCGCACATGGGGACAGTGGTGCGCTGCCAGCCTGACGGCGTGAGCGGTTTCGTCCTGACTCCCGTCGTCCACCACCAGGATTTCATAGGATTGGCCCCGCTGGTCTAGATGGGCAATCACCCGTTGTAAAAACAGTGGGAGCCGGCGCGCCTCGTTGTAGGCGGGAATAATGACTGAAAGGGACGGTGTCTGGGTCGAGCACGGAGTCACGTTGAGACAGCCCCCAGTGGGAGTGTGACGCGACCGCTTCGTCTGGCGACGAAGGGTGCACCACGGTAGCTGAGCCATGATCGAAATGCAAGCCATGGTTGGCGCAACTTGACAGAGGCAGAGCGCGGGAGTGATCGTATTTCAGAGACGGCAATATCGTTGACGTCAATCCGGTGCGGAGGCTGTCATGAGGCGCAACGCGAATGGGTTTGCGTCGCTCGTCGGCATGGTGATCCTGACGAGTTGTGTGGCCGCCAGTCCGCCCAGTCGGCTCGCTCAGTATGTCGGGTCCGTCGTACCGGAAGAGACGGCGATGGCGAAGCTTCCCACGTCGCGTCCGCTTCATGCCGCGCTGGTGGTGGTGGCTGATACGTCTGCTGCGGATTCAGCCCCCGTTCTGCCGGACGAGGCCTTGGCGCGTGTAGGAGAGCTTCTTATAGCGGAGATCAACCGCGGGTACCCAGTCGCCGTTGAGCGGGTGGTCAAGCTTGATGGGATGTTACCCGGGGGAGCAGCTCCGAGTTGGCCCGAGGTCGCCAGGCAGCAAGGGGTGGAGTATCTGCTGGTGACGGTTCTATCGAGTACCGAGCAGGAATATCCGATTTCTCTCTTTTTGGGGTGGACGACCCATCAACAGCCTGGATTCCGGCGCGATAATTGGTCTCTCGCCGAAGCGGCGTTGATCGACGGATCGACCGGCAGGACGTTGCTGCAGGCGGAAGGCCGAGCCATGGCCACGTTGGATCGCCCCACGGCGCCGGGAATTTCGCAATGGTATCCCGTCATTTACCTGCGTCCGCAAGATCCGGAGCGACGGATCTGGCCGCCTTCTTATGAAGGGGCGCCACTGACGCTTCGTGTGGTCGCGACGGAGCAGGCGGCGAAGCGGTTGGCAGGGAATCTGCAGCGAGCCTGGGTCGAACAGCGGGATCTTGATCTGGCTTCGTCGCCAAGGTTCTGAAGCGCGATTGGAGAGCGGGGCAGCGGGGAAGGAAACGATGGTGGCATCGAGTTCGAGCCTGCGTTTTCCTCTTTGAAGGCGATTCTGTGATTAGTGTAGAATGAAACGTTCAACGTTGGCGCGGAGGATGGTCCCTCAATCTCAGGTTTCCAGAGGAGTACACATGGCGTATCGACACGAGCGCAGGAGAGTGCGGTCCGTACTCGCAGTAACCGCGATGGTTGCTGCCACATTCTTATCCGGTGGACTACCGCCCCGGGCCGGTCAGGCCGAGGCCGCTGGTGTTCCCCCGGCATTCGCTCAAGGGTTTTCTGAAATCGTGAAAGCTGTCACCCCTGCCGTGGTGAACATTGCGGTAACCGGTGGCGGCGAGGGACGTCGGGAAGGTCGTCGTCAGCTTCCCCCTGGCGGTCCCTTCGGCGGTCCGCCTCCTGGTCCCGGTGGTCCCGGTGATGAGCCTCCTGGCATGGAGCCCCCTGGTGGTCCCGGAGGTCCTCCTGGCGGTGGTCCCCATCGTCCCGAGCAAAGCGCAGGGTCCGGCGTGATCCTCGATCCGAACGGGTATATCGTCACCAATAACCATGTGGTCGAAGGGGCCACCCAAATTACGGTGACCCTCTCGGATCGCCGTGAATTCCCCGCCAAAATTATCGGAACCGACCCCAAGACCGATTTGGCCATCATCAAGATCGAAGCCAAAGATCTCAGCTCGATGAAATGGGCGGATTACGACGAACTGCATGTGGGCGATCTGGTTCTCGCGGTGGGAAGCCCGTTCGGGCTCAGTTCAACCGTCACCCTCGGCATTATCAGCGCCTTGGGTCGGGGGAACGTGGGCATCGCCGATTATGAAGACTTTATTCAGACCGATGCGGCCATCAATCCGGGCAATTCAGGCGGCGCCCTGGTCAATATGGAAGGCAAACTAATCGGCATCAACACGGCCATCTTCTCCCGCACGGGCGGGTCGGAAGGGATCGGCTTCGCCATTCCCAGCAGCATTGCGACCGATATCGTCGACAGTTTGACGAAGACCGGTAAAGTGGTGCGTGGATGGATGGGTGTGGCCATTCAGGAAATCACCCCGGCTTTGGCAAAGTCGTTCAAGTTGCCTGAGCAACGCAAGGGCGTGTTGATCAGTGACGTGAATGAGAACGGTCCATCTCATACGGCAGGCATGCGCCGTGGTGACGTGGTGATTTCCTTCAATGGGAAGGAAGTGCAGAGCGTCAGCCAATTGCGCAACCTCGTCGCGCGCATGGGTGTCGGCAAAGATGCCGATATCAAGATTTTGCGCGAAGGCAAGGAGCAGGTGTTGAAGGTGAAGGTGGCTGAGCGTCCGTCGGATGAGGTGTTAGCGAAGCGTGAGCCGGCTCCCTCCGCAGCTCCTTCAGAAACCGTGAAGCCACCGGACAACGTCTTGGCGGCCTTGCGCGTCCAATTGTTGGATGCGGCGATGCAGAGCCAGCTGAACATCCCGGCCAAAACCACCGGTGTCGTGGTCAGTTCCGTCGAGGCGGGCAGTGCCGCTGAGTCGGCGGGATTGCAGCGTGGCGACGTCATTCAGGAAGTTAACCACGAAGTGGTGAAGAGCCTCGAGGATTACCAAAAGGCGTCAGCCAAGGTGAAAAAAGACGAAATGGTCGTGCTTCTGCTGAGTCGGCAGGGGAACAATCTATTCGTAGCCGTCAATCCGAAGTAAGGCATTGATGAGGGAACGATCCGTCGAGTGAACGGGGAATTTCTCCCGTACTCACTCGACGGAGAGTCCTGCCTCAAGTTTGTGAACAGGCATGGCTGACGGGTTCAAGTTTCAAGAGTGGCTGCAAGACACGGTCTTTAAGCCGCTTGAAGATAAAAAAATGCCGGTCATGGAGCACTTGGTTGAGCTCCAGGTCCGACTGACTCGTGCAGTCATTGTCACGGCGATCATTTTCGTCGGCACCTTTTTCTACGCCGACACGCTGGTGAAGTGGATCAGAATCCCGCTCCAGAATATGTTCGTGCCGGGGTCTCTTTCCTGGATCCCGACGGATCTTCCCACCGTCCCGTTCGTCTTCCTCGCGCCGGCTGAAGCGCTGTGGCAAAACGTCAAGGTTGCGGGTTTGTTTGCCCTGGTTCTGGGAACGCCCTACATCCTCATCGAATTTTGGCACTTTGTGGTGCCGGGGCTGCACGCACAGGAACGGCGATTTGTCGGTCCCTTCGTGATCCTCAGCACCCTGGCCTTTTATCTCGGTCTGCTGTTCTCCTTCTTTTTCGTGCTGCCCTTTGCCTTGAACTTTCTCATTTCGTATGGCGTGAATGCCGGATTTATTCCGCAACTGTCGATTGCGCAATATGTCGGATTCGCCTTGTGGTTCTTGCTGGTCTTCGGTCTCATTTTTGAAGTGCCGCTGGTGATTACCCTGTTGGCCAAATTGGGCTGGGTGGATGCCCCGCTGCTGAAGCGATATCGCAAGTGGGCCTTCCTGACGGCGTTTATTTTCGCCGCGATTCTCACCCCGACGCCGGATCCCTTCAACCAGTGTCTCATGGCACTGCCCATGTATATTTTTTATGAAGTCGGGATCGTGAGTGCCGGCATCTTCAACAAAAAGAAGGCGGACGCGGAGGCAGAGACATTGGTGCCGGCAGTGGTCGCGGCGGGACCGGGCCTTGCGAAAACGGGACCGTCGATTCCGTCGGGCGGTGGAGATGATGAGTATGTCGGCGTGCCGAGCGGTCGCCGATGATGAGCAGAACCGGAATAAAGTAACGCGGCGAAAGCGCGCTTTCGTCTTACGCAACATGATGTACGTTGCACGAGGAGTATAGGAATGCCACGCGAGTTAAATGTGATTTCACAGCCCGGTTCCAGCAGCGGCGGAGATGCCTGCACCTATATGTGGGCCTGCGCCATTTGCGACGAAAATGAAACTTGTCAGAAGGACAAGGAAGGCCACAGCCGCTGGCTGGTCGCAAAACGCATGGAACGGATTGAATATAAAGTGCTCGTCATGAGCAACAAAGGCGGCGTGGGGAAGAGCACCTGCACCACGAACCTCGCCGTCAGTCTTGCGCTGAAGGGCTGGCATGTCGGCATTTGCGACATGGATATTCACGGCCCGAATATTCCGAAGATGGTCGGCGCGGAGGGCCAAAAGCTGAAGATCAGTACATCGGGCGGGATCATCCCGTTTCAGGCCTATAACATGAAGATTGCCTCGATGTCCTTTCTGTTGCAGAACTCCGACGATCCCATCATCTGGCGCGACGCGTATAAGTATGAATTCATCAACCAGTTGCTGGGAGGCGTGGAGTGGCAGGATCTGAATTTTCTGCTGATCGACCTTCCTCCCGGGACGGGCAATGAGTCGGTGACCACCATCGATCTTCTCGGCGGTGTCAGCGGGGCAGTCATTATTACGACGCCGCAAGAGGTGGCCCTGCTCGACTCCCGTAAGTCCGTCACGTTCTGCAAGGACAGCGAAGTGCCGATTATCGGCATCGTCGAGAATATGAGCGGGTTGGAATGTCCCCACTGCCATAAGGAAGTGAATGTGTTCCGCAAGGGCGGGGGAGAGGCTTCTGCCGCCGATATGGGAGTTCCGTTCTTGGGACGGATTCCGCTGGATCCCGAGGTGGTCACGCAAAGTGATGCGGGCGAGCCATTCGCCTTGTTCAACTCGGATGCCGCAACGGCCCAGGCCTATCATGATATCGCCAACCAGGTCGAAGCTTTCTGCAAGAAAAGCGGGTCGCTCATAAAACCGGCGCCGCGACCACATTGACGGGACGGTGACCTGTGAAAGCTGCTGATGCAACAGTCGGATTGACCCCGCTTCATGAAGCCCAGCGCATTGTGCTGGACGCAGCGGCTCCCTTGGGGCTCGAGAAAGTCTCGATTATGGACGCCTTGGGGCGGGTGCTCGGCGAAGATATCATCGCCACGCGCTCGAATCCGCCCTGGGACAATTCCGCGATGGATGGCTTTGCGGTGCGAGCGGAAGACATTGCTCAAGACCACGCGATCTCCAAGCCGGTCACGTTGACCGTGATCGAAGATGTGCCGGCAGGGAAGATGCCCACCAAATCTGTGGGCAAGGGCCAGGCGATTCGAATCATGACGGGAGCTCCAATTCCAGCCGGAGCTGATACCGTCATCAAGGTCGAAGATACCGAACATACACCCGATTCCGTGCGTGTATTCAAGCCGGAGCCACGCGGCGCCAATATTCGGCCGCAGGGCGAGGATGTGCAAAAGGGCGACTGCATCATTCCGAAGGGCACTCAGATTCGATCCGGCGAGGCGGGCATGTTGGCCATTCTGGCGAAGTCCTTCGTGCTGGTGTATCAGCGCCCGCGCGTCGCCATTTTGTCGACCGGCGACGAACTCGCCGATCTCGATGAGCGCTTCAGCGAAGAAAAAATTATCAATTCGAACAGTTACGGCATTGCGGCGGCGGTACAGGAAGCCGGCGGCGTGCCGATCTTGCTGGGCATTGCTCGGGATACGCCCGCGGCGTTGAAGGAAAAAATTTCCCACGGATTAAACGCCGACATCCTCGTGCTGTCAGGCGGCGTGTCGATGGGAGATTACGACTTCACGAAAGCGGTGTTTCGGGACCTGGGCGCCGAGATGAATTTTTGGAAGTTGGCCATCCGGCCAGGCCAGCCGCTCGCCTTCGGCAAGATTCAGGGCAAACTGGCGTTCGGGCTGCCGGGAAATCCTGTCTCTTCGATGGTGACCTTTGAGCAACTGGTTCGTCCGGCCATGTTGAAATTGTCCGGGGCGCGGACTTACGGGCGTCCGTTGCTGGAGGCGATCTTCCAGGAAAAGTTCTCCAAGCGGACCGATCGCCGCCATTTTCTGCGCGGAGTGTTGTGGCGCGAAGATGGAGTGTTCAAAGTCAGAACGACGGGCGATCAAGGCTCCGGCATTCTGACTTCGATGGTCAAAGCGAACTGTTTGATTGATATTCCGGTCGAGGTGGAGCGTCTCAATCCCGGTGATCCGGTGACCGTGCAACTTCTTAGCGGGTCGGTGTGGCTGGACCAGGCCGCTCCGGCTGCATCTGCCGCTCACCGCCCCTCCTGCTGCTGAAGCCGCGAAAGGAACTTGTGATGTCCGTGCCCATTCTGTCTTTTGTCGGCCGGTCCAATAGCGGCAAGACCACGTTGATTGAACGTGTGATCCCCGAGCTCGTGCGAGCCGGCTATAAAGTGGCGACGGTCAAACATGCCGGTCATGGATTCGATTTGGATACCGAGGGGAAAGACAGCTGGCGGCACAAGCAAGCCGGTGCGAGTAGCGTCGTGATCATTTCGAAAAGCAGCCTGGCCATGTTCGCCGACGTCTCCGATCATATGAATGTCGAGGACGTGCGCGAGCGGTATCTTGATCCCTCCTACGATCTGATCCTGGCCGAAGGATGGCGGAGCGAGGGCTATCCAAAGATCGTCGTCGTTCGCGATCAGATCGGCGAGGTGCCGGTCTCGCAGGACGGCCTGCTGGCGGTCGTGTCCAATAAACCCGTCGACACATCCGTGCCGCTGCTCGACCCTGACGATGTGGCGGCGGTGGCGGCGTTGATCATCCGGCATTTTCCCAAATCCCAACGGGATGATGCGTAAGACTCCCGCCATTGTGTTCGGGGCGATTCTGGCCGGCGCAGTGGCTTTCGGGGGAGTTGCGGTTCCGCTCACGAATCATCCGAAATTCTGCGCCAGCTGCCATACCATTCAACCGGCCTATGAGCGCTGGGTGCAATCGTCCCACAAAGAAGTGGAATGCGTGGCCTGCCATGTCAGGCCCGGCGTGGTCGGCTGGTTGGAGGATAAGGCCTGGCATGGGACGAGAGACGTGGCGATCTATCTGTTCGGCAAACCGACGGATCCTCACAATCTGCAGGCGCGGGTCGATTCGGCCGTCTGCCTCGGGTGCCACCGCAACATCCTGCGTGTGTCGGAAATCGCGCCGCGCGATTTGCCGTCGCCCGTGAAGGATGTGGGCCTTATCATGAGTCATCGGAAGCATATGGCTGCCTTTGATCAACGCGCGCAGGGGGAGGGTTGCACCACGTGTCATGCGGCGGTGGTGCATGAACGGCCGATCAAAGGGTATCCGATCGTCATCCCTCGCGGCCATGTGTCAGCTGATAGTCGTCCGTGGAACTCGGAACATCCTGAGGGTTCGGTGTTGCACAAACGGGCACAAGGGGACTGCTTCCGATGCCACGATAATAGAACCGAGTATGAAGGTCGGGTGCTGAGCCGCAAATGCGAAACTTGTCACCTGCCTGAAAAGCTCTCGGAATTCCTGTCGTTCTAGCCCACGGAACCCTCTGCACATGTCATCGCCGGTGGTCGAAGTACGCAATCTCAGTAAACGATTCGGGGGATTCACCGCCGTCGACGGGATTTCCTTCGAGATCGGGCGGGGGGAAATTCTCGGGTTGCTGGGCCCCAACGGCGCCGGCAAAACCACGACCTTTCAAATGATGCTGGGGTTGGTCACGCCCACCTCCGGCTCCATCCGCATGTTCGGTCTCGACTTACAGTCGAATCGGGAAACGATTCTTCAGCAGGTCAATTTTTCTTCTACTTATATTTCGTTGCCGTTTTCCCTGACGGTGGAGGAAAATCTTCGAGTCGTCGCTCGATTGTACGGCATGTCGAATATCGCGGCTCGTGTCGATGATATGGTAAAAAAACTGGAGATGGGCGACTGGCGGCACAAGCTGACGCGTAAACTGTCGTCTGGGCAGATGACGCGATTGACGCTGGCCAAAGCTCTCCTGACGGAACCCAAGGTGCTGTTTTTGGATGAGCCGACAGCGAGCCTGGATCCGGATATCGCGCACAAGATTCGCGCGATCCTGTTGGATGAACGGCAGGCGACCGGACTCAGTATTCTCTATACCTCGCACAACATGCGGGAAATGGAAGAGATGTCGGATCGCATTATTTTTCTGCAGCGAGGAAAGATTGTGGCCGAAGGCACCGCCAAAGACATCGTGGCTCGATTCGGTCAGGCGGACCTGGAGGATGTGTTTCTTAAAATCGCGCGCGAGTAGCAGGGCCGTGCGGGATCCAGTGATGTGCAAGGGGAGCATGCGCCGTCATGGTTGATGCAGGAATATCGTTTAGTGTGGGACTGCTCATCGGCGGGCTCAGCCTGATGATGGGATGGGGATTGTTGTGGTTCGTCGTGGGCGCGATCGGCTTGGCGCGGCAGACGAGCGGCTGGCCGATTTTTATCAGCAGTGTCAGCAGCACCGCGATTGCGGGAGGCGCCATGGCCGTGGTGCTCTGGGCCGTCGATGCCGCAAGACTGAGTAGCCCGGCGTTGCATGCCGGTCTGGCCGGGATTCCACTGGCGTTGTGTGTGGCCTCAACCTTCCGATTACAAGACGGGCGGCGTATCGGACCGGCCTTCGTCGAAGGAACCCGCTTGATGTTGCAGCAATTGCTGGGCGCGCATCAGGAAGAGGGCGGATGCGGCCATTGCCATGAGCAGCCGGTTGAGCAGCACCCCTGTCATCAGAAGCCCTGCTTCGAACAGGCATGTCACGAGACGAAGCCTTGTGAAGGGAAGCTGTAGCGGACGATGGCCTACCACCGTATTGCGGCCTTGGTCATCCGCCACTTGTACCTCTACCGGCGCAGCCTGCCTCGCGTGATGGAGATCATCTATTGGCCGTTTCTCGATCTGGTGGTGTGGGGCTTCATCACGGTCTACCTGGCGACTTTTCAAGGGCAGATGCCGGCGGTCGTGACCTTTCTGCTTGGCGCGCTGATCCTGTGGGACGTGTTGTTCCGATCGCAGCAGGGGATCACCATTTCCTTTCTGGAAGAAATCTGGGCGCGCAACTTGATGAATCTCTTCGCCAGTCCGTTGACGCCCAGCGAGTTTCTCGCGGCGACGATGGTCATGAGTCTCTTCAAGGTCACGGCCGTGTCGGTGGTCATGTCCCTCTGTGCCTGGCTGTTTTACGGCTACAATGTCTTTATCATCGGCCTGTGGCTCATGCCGTTCATGGCCAATCTCGTGTTGACGGGATGGATCATCGGCGTGTTCACGACGTCGCTAATCATGCGGTTCGGACAGGAGGCGGAGGTGCTCGCCTGGAGCATGGTCTTTTTGTTTCAGCCGATTTCCTGCGTGTTCTATCCTATGGATGTCCTGCCGGCTTGGCTGAGAGGCGTGGCCGCAATCAATCCGGCGGCGCATGTATTCGAAGGGATGCGGGGCTTACTCGCGACCCATGCGGCTCCGTTGACGAATCTGGGGCTGGCCAGCGGGTTGAATCTGCTGTATCTTGGCGCAGTGGTGCTGTGGTTTCATCACACGTTCAATGTCTGTAAAGAGCGGGGATCATTGGTCAGGGTAGGAGAGTAGCCGATCTCGCTCAACCCCTCGGCCCCCAGGAGTAGACGATGAAGATTGTATCAGGACAGGTCGGACAAGCGCGGTCACCGGAGGGGTTGGAAAACTTTTCCTTCCACAAGACGCCAGTCCTCGTCATCGAGAATTTCTGGTCGGCCGACGAACGAGGCCAATTTCGAGAAGCCATGGCGCGCGCGAATTGGAATCAGCTGCAAGACCTGACCTACGTCCGGCAAGATTTCCCGAACTCCGGGAACTGGGCTAAAGCTGAAATCGCCCAGCCGCAGGGGCGGCTGCTCTTGAGTCGAATGGAGTTGCCTTGCATTCAGCAGTACATCGAATCCTTTCCGAACATCACCCGTCGGCATATGGGATTCAGCTACTATTCCTATGGCACGGGTGATTGTTTGTTGACCCATGATGACACGGATCAGGGGCATCCGGTCGGCGGGCGCTCCGCGCCTCGTCGGCGCATCGCACTCGTCAGCTATTTTCATGAGAAATGGGACTGTGACTGGGGCGGTGAACTGATGATTTATGCGCCGGCGGGTGAGTCACAAGACGGGAAGCCGGATTTGGCCATCACGCATTGTATCGCGCCGAAACCGGGATCGTTGGTCATGTTTACCGTGCCCCGTTTGCATCGGGTCTGCCGTGTCGATCAGACAGCCGGCGACCACAAGCGTCTCTCCATCGCCGGATGGTTTATGACCGAACATGCCTAGCAAGACAGTGGAATGGTTCTTTTGAACGTTCTAAACGCTACCCCGCCTAGACGCTGCTTCAGTAGGGCCATCCATCTCGCTGCAGAGCTCACGTCGGATCAAATCGTGTGCGCCACTCGAGGAGAGGCCTGATCACGCCGGGCCACCGTCCGTGAAAGTCACCTCGGGCAGAATCTCCGTCGGCACTGTCATCCACTCGGAATCCGAGGGCCCGCGGCGCATGCGCATGGAGGCGAAACGGATCCTCGGTCATCATGAGGGAGCTGACGGTCATCATCCCTTCGGCGAGCAGGTTTCCCGGAATTCTGGCGGTGGTGATGTACCGGCCGGCCGGGCGAGGGGTCCGTTGCCATGCAGGATCCCGATCATGCGCGATGAACACGGTGAGGTCTTCCTCGTTATACAGATTAAAGACGGGGACAAAGACTTGCCCCGGCTTGAGGACATCGAATTCCACTTCGAGATCAATCGGCCGCCGGATGTCGAAGCGATCCATGATCAACCCTGATTCCGTTTGGGCCCGTACGGCGCGGAGACGAACGATCTCATTGCCCGGCGCTTGGGCCGGGTCTGGCCATTCGGCACATGGCTGGATATGTCCGGCATGCAGATAGTGATTCACCACGTCGTGCGCCGGCCCGGCTTCCACCACTGTCCCCTTGTTCAGCAGAATGGCCCGTGAACACATGCGTGTAATCGCCGGCATGTCGTGGGAGACGAGAATCACCGTCCGCCCATGCTGTCCCACGTCTTCCATCTTGCCCATGCACTTCTTCTGAAAACGCACATCGCCGACGGCCAGGACCTCATCGACAATCAGAATGTCCGGATCCATATGGGCCAGCACGGAAAAGCCTAAGCGGACATACATGCCGCTCGAGTAATGTTTGACCGGCGTGTCGATGAATTGTTCCACTTCGGCGAAGGCCACGATTTCGTCGAATTTGCGGGCAATCTCCTCCCGCTTCATCCCCAGGATCGCCCCGCTCATGAAGACATTGTCCCGGCCGGTGAGTTCAGGGTGGAACCCGGTGCCGACTTCCAGCAAGCCGCAAAACCGCCCGTTGATGATCGCCCGGCCCTTGGTCGGCTCCGTCACGCGCGAGAGAATCTTCAGGAGCGTACTCTTCCCGGAGCCGTTGGTGCCGATCACCCCGAAGACTTCGCCTTTTTTGATTTCGAAGGAGACGTCGCGCAAGGCCCAGAGGGTGTCGTCGGCTGAGGGCGGTGTGGCGCGGAGACCGACCAGCCGGCGCATGCCGCGTGACAAGGCCCCGGCCAGGGATCCGTCATGTGCATGCGTGGAGCCCAACCGATAGCGCTTGTGCAAATGTTCGACTCGAACTGCCAGGTCATTCATCCTGGTCCCCATTCCACGGCAGCGACCCTGGTTGTGTGCGGTATGCGACGCGACTGTGCTTCATCGAACTTTCCTGGGAGGAACCACTTCGCCACCCAGCTTGCCGGCCACAAATTGCTTGAGTTCGCCGATATTGTTCATGTCGGCCAGCTCGTTGCCTTTGAATCGGATGCCGAAGGCCTGCTCGATGCCGAACATCAGATTGATGTGCGCCACGGAGTCCCAGCCTTCGATATCGGCGGCTTTCATCTCATCGCGCAGTGCGAGCGCATCATTGTCGAATACCTGGCGAAACACTTCTTCCAAGCGATTGTGCAGCTCCATGAACTCCTCACATCATGCGGTTAGGGGTCGGGTTGTCATTATTCTATCGGACACGGCGGGTGCCTGTGCGGGCCTCATGGCTCGTCAAAATGTCTCCATGATCTGCAAGGCTTGTGACTGGCGGGATTCGCAGATCTGCCGCACAATCGCGGCCGCGACCTGTTCGACCTCCATGGCTCCCTGTCGTCCAACGGTGGTATTGGTCTGATCCGTCAAAAGTTTTGGCGGTCTCACAATACGATGCCGAACGGTCGGATAGTGGACGGCAGCCCAGCTCACCAGACCCTCCAGTGCGCATTTTGCCGTCACGTAATGCGCGAAGACTGCCGGAAGCTCTTTGATAAAGGATGACGACAGGACGATGTTCCATCCTTTCTGGTCGGCGAGCATCCCGAGAAAGCTCGACATAGGTGCGGAGGCGAGCGACACACTTCGCGCAACAAAGTCCTGGAACTGCGGGAGCTTGTCCGGTTCGAACGCCAGCGGACGAATCGGGGGCGAGGCATTGCAGACGAGGAGATCGAGACCGCCATACCGTTCGAGAATCGTATCCCGTAGAGACAGGCACCATTCAATATCTGCTGCGTCGCCCTGCACCAGTTCAAGCTGCGTCGACTGATCACCCACACTGGCGCGAACCTGTTCCGCTTCCGCCGCACTATACTGGTAGTTCAGCAACACCGAGCAGCCTTGTGACACGAGCGCCTGCGCGATGGCAGCGCCAAGCCCACGGCTTCCGCCGATGATCAGCGCGCGTTTTCCCTGGAGTTGATCGGATGGCGGCAGCAGGTCGCTGATGCGTCGAAGCGAGGATCGCGGGGAATCCTGTCGAACAAATGCCGACAGGTGAGCCGTCGCATAGGGTCGCGAGTCGGCAGAAAGGGTGCCCGTCGATCGCAGGAGATCATATCGCCCATCGAAGTTGTCAATGGTCGCATCGTATGAGAACGGTTCTTCGGCAGGCGGCTCCGCATTGTGAAAATCTAGGGTCAGTCGCCAGAACACCGCGCGTTTTCCGGGAAGGTGCATCCCGACGACATAACTCGCCCACATCATCGCGGCGATCTGGTGAGGGGTCGCGCCTTTTCCATCGAGTCCCCAGCGTTCGACCACCTGCACAAATGCCTCGGTCTCCGGCGCATAGATGCCGGTCACGCGAGTGCCCGGGATGAGGGCGTCTTTTTTTCGGTCTTCCGGTTCCGTCGCGCAAGATGCTTCCGGAAAGCGCTGTGACTCAGTATGGCCTTGTCCCGGAGCGAAGGCGAATGTCGCCGTCATCATCAGACGAGTCGTATCATAAAGTTTGACGCGCGCATGGTCTGTCGCCGATTCGATGATGTCGAGACGATACGGTGCATCGACGCTGAGAGGATTGCGAAACTCGGCAGAGATGTGCCGCAGCTGCCGGTCATGGCGTTCGGACAGTTGCCCAAGTCCGGCCAGGAGAGCCAGTAGGCCGAAGACGACCGGTTCGGCGTATGGCGTGGTGCGGGCGTATTCCTCGGAGATGTGCAGAGGATTTTTATCGCGACTTGCCGCGCTGAAGCGTGCAAGATCCTCTTTTGTAAAGCGGACGGTAGTCATGTGGATAGGAAGAGTCGAACTGAAGTCGAGCAATCAGGGCGTGCCATCAACGGATGCCCACGAATCGACGCTCTTCACAAACGGATTGGCAATCGGGCCTTTCGCTTGGAGATCATACCGCCACACCTGATGCCCATTGCTTTGGCTGAAGGGCTCGAAACCGTGCTTCGCATACACATCCGCTGCCATTGCGTTCTTCTGGGTCGGTATGTACGTTCCCTGCAGGACCGTGCAGCCGAGCTGGGCGGCCTGGCGACAGAGGTGTTCGAGCATCGTGGCCTCCATGGTCCGGCCGATGACCCGGCAACTCATGAGCCAGGTGTCGATATCCAGGAGCTCGCCTTCGCACCGCGCAATCATGACACTGACCAGGCCATGATCGGTGTAGCGGTCTCGCAGTCGCAGGGCCAGATGCACATAGTCCGCGCTCCGGATGAAGGTGGCCAGCTGCGGCATGCCGTGGCGTCTGGTGGTCAGATTGAATTGATTGGTCTTCCCGATCAATTGCGCAATTCTGGGCAGCTGTGTGTCGTCGAAGGGCGTCACGATGGCCTGCATGCGGAGGCCGTGATAAAAATCCTCGATGGACCCGGCCGCGGCCTCCAACTCTTTGATCTGTGCTCTGGCTCGATATTGATCGGCGCGCTCGCTGTCTTCGGCTGTCAAGGACGCGGTTTCGAGCGAGAGGTATTGCGACAGGGTTCGGGTGTAATAGGCCGGATCGTCAGGCAACGGGAGGACATCGACCTCGGGGAGAAACTTGCGGACAATCTCCCGCTCGACCGGGTTGTCGTCGACGAACACCAGACTGTCCAGCCCGATTTGTAGGGTGTCGGCGATCCTGCGGATGTTGTCCGGTTTGGATTCCCAATTGGAGATGAACAGGGCGATATCCTGCAGCCTGAGCCGCATCTCCGGATGTTTTTCGAACGGTTGGATGGCATCGGCATAGTTATTCTTTGAACAGACGGTCAGGATGACGCCTTTCTGTTTCAACTTCAGGATATAGTCCTGGAACGCCACGAATGCCTCGCCGTCCGGTCCCTGCGCCAACTTGATGCCGGCGAGGCCATCCTCCGCGACCACGCCGCCCCATAAGGTGTTATCGAGATCGAGGACCAGGCATTTACGGCTCAGGCCGAGATCCGCTGCCATGACCGCGGCCGTGTGTCTGGCGAGTACGGGCAGCGCCTCCAGCGCCACGGCTTGTTTGGAGAGGTTCCAATATCGCGGGTCGCACCACTGGCGTTTTCCGACGAGCGCCGACAGGCGTTCGCAATCAATCAAGGACACTGCATGGCCCGCCGCCTCGCCCAACCGCATATTCACGGCCTGTGTCATCGTGTATCGGGAGCCGGGAAGCCTGGTCGCGAGATGGCCTGCAGGGACTTCGCAGGGCAGCGCAAAGTTATGTTGGATGACACGGGCCTGCGCACGTTCGGCGACCAACTTCCACAGTGTCGTCCAACGGTCGACTTCGGTCCGAATATCCTGCTCAGGCGTTGAGCTGTACTCGGGAAGGCGAAGATCTCCTTCGTGAACCGCAAGGATGACGACATTCGGGCCGAACGCGTAGAGCCGGCTACCCGGATCGATGATGTCCTGTTGATATTGCCCGTAGTGGCTCTCGTAGAGATCGATACGGATGCCGAGCTTGGCCGCGGCAAGCCGCAATAACGGACACAATTGGGTCGTGGTGTAGCTACTCACCATGGCGACCTTTATTGATCGCAACTTCTGCCAGCCACCCCGGTCCGCATGCCGTTGGAAGAGCGTCCAGCCGGCGAGCCAGGTCGTATAATCATCACCCGCCTCAACCAGGGCCAGCGCCCATCTACAAACTTCGGAGTGCTGCTCGAGGCGATCGTAGCAGCGCGCCAGTTTCAGGCAGAGCGAGGGTGAGAGGGGAAAGGTCACCGCCTCTAAGTAGGCGTGGATGGCCTGTTCCACCTGGCCCTGCTTACGATAGGCGTCACCGCGTGCTTCAGGCGTGTCGGAAAAAGCCGGCTGTTGAGGCGACGCTATGCCGCTCGAGGTCATCCTGTACTGTCTCACAGGTTTTGGGAGATTCGACTGGTGTCGTGGGACTCATCGGGGGCATTCGCCAGGCGAATCACACGGGGAGCTTCTGCAAAGACCCTGGCTCCTGCTGGCACATGCGACATGACGACGACATTCGGGCCAAGGACGGCGCCTTCTCCGAGCGTTACGGCCGCGAAAATCACCGCGCCTGGACCCACTTCCACGTGGTTCCCGAGCCGGGGGCCCCTATGTAGCGTTTTCTGCCCGCCATATCCTGCGCCGATGGTGGCATTGTGACGAATTAAGCAATCGTCACCGACGACAGTCTTCCAATGGAAGACGATACCGTTCTGATGCGCCAGCAACAATCTTCGCCCCAGGATGACGGTCAGAGGAATCTCGATGCCATAATGATTCCGAACATAGCGGTACATCGCTTGATACAGCCACAGCAGCAGGGTTCGGAGCGCTCCGGGTCGTTTATTGGATACCCACCTGCCGAAGCGATGCACGGCGATGGCGCGGAATCCAGGCATGGTCCAGTCACGATGGTTGGTTGTCCAGTCCTCATGGATCTGGCTCGTCAGATCCTGCACGCTGCGAGAGAGTCTGCGGAATGTTCCTAGCATGGGCATATCGGTCGGATGGAGAATTCTTGCCAGGACGTTCATAGCGCCTCACTTCGACGCACTGCCGTGGCCGAAGGGCCCGAGGCAGCACTGTGGTCAGAGGGGCTAGCTCCCATGCTCACCCCTCTGCCGGCAATCACATCTTCTTCCATGAGACTGTGGGTGTGTAGGCTGCCTCGTTCAGTGTCACGGTCCTCAAGGATCACCATCGAATGGTGGTGATCAAACCGATCAACGCACCAATTGAGCCGCGTGAGCCACGATCTTCAGGCCGCTGCTGAATGTAGCTGATCTTACCATATGTCCAGCATTACTGGACAAGCTAAAACGACACTGATCGCGAAATTAGTGTACTGCCGCAGGGCGTGGTCATGTAGTTCTCGCGATGACATAGGTACGAGATGGTGCAGGGATACGGTACGAGTCGATCAGCATGGTCGGGCGCGGAGGCGCTCGCGGCTAGTCTTGAGCAACATGAGTTCCGAATCGACTAGGTATAGCCCTAGTGCAACGAGAAGCGGGGGTGATCGTCGTCAGCCGATCACGGGAATGGATGATGGCATCGCAATGAGGGGCCGGCAGTGACCGAATGGGGCAACTGTCAACACTGGGCCGAAATACCTATTTCATGGCTTGTATGGCAATAAGGCCCGTGGTACTATTCGCGGTCTCCCGCTGGGGCCTGGTGAGGGATGCGTTGAAATAGTTCAGGCCTGACTCGATGTTGCCTTGCCCGGGAATCTAATCGAAAGCCAGACCCAAGTCGCCCCGTTACGTCGCGTCTTCGGCCCGTCCTTTCCCTTTCTTTCCTTCGTTCAAGACAATGTCACTACCCAAGAGGAGGACCCACATGGGTTCTAAAATTTATGTTGGCGGGTTGCCGTATTCGGCAACCGAACAGCAGTTGAGCGATTTGTTCGCAGTGCACGGGGCGGTTGAATCGGCCCGTATCATTACGGACAAATTTACCGGCCAATCGAGAGGTTTCGGATTCGTCGAAATGGCCTCTTCAGACGAGGCGCAGAAGGCGATTTCCGCTCTCAATGGGACGGACATGGGTGGCCGGACATTGACGGTCAATGAAGCGCGTCCGCAGGAACCTCGCTCAGGCGGGCCTGGGCGGAGCGGCGGAGGCGGGGGATTCAACGATCGTGGTGGCAAGCGCGATCGCTGGTAACGCCTGACTTTGTAACAGCTTGTGGGGCAGTCATCCTGGTGGTGGCTGCCCCATTTTTTTACCCGCATACCCTGAAAAATCTGTCGTTCACCCACGCCACAGAATCGCGCTTTTGTGTTCATGGAAAGAGTTGAACGTGGCGGTCTGGCACCACTAGTCTGGCAGGAGGCGGGGGCGGCCCGTTGGCAGCAATGAGTGTGCGTGGCGGGAGCGCGCGCGGTCAGTTGAGGACCCTGAGCGTGAGATCGTCAAAATAGGTCACCGCATCGGCTTTGGTCCAGAGTCCGATCCGGCCGCTGGTATACGTCGTGTCGCAGGCACGGAACAGGACGGTCTCGTCGAAAACGGCTTTGATTTCGCAGCCCCGTTGCACGATACGAAGTGTATGCCAACCGGTGGCGGGGAGCGGGCGATCGAGCTGCTTTACAATCTGCTGGACCCCGTTCACGACGCGATAGACGCGTATCTTCTGCTCCACCAAACTCGCTCTCAAGAGATAGTAGTTCCGGTCGTCCTTCGCCCGCCACAGCAGCCCGCCGCCGAAGTCGGCCTTCCCCGCCACGGCGAGATAGGAGACCTCGACATCGATATTGCTGCTCTCGGTGCCGTCGAACAGAAGGACTTTATGCGTCTGATCCGTCCCTTTGGCCTGCAGTTGGGCGAGCACTTGCGACGCACTCTTTGCGCGGTCGGTGATGAGGATTTTCCATTCGCCGGCCGGTCGGCCGTCGAACTGCGTGCCGACGACGTAGGAGCCTGGCAGCATTCCCGGTGAGGAACTATCAAATGTCCATTGCCGTTGGTGCTGTGGATCGCTCTCTGCTTCCTCCGCTCCAGAGGCCCTGTCTGGCCAGAGTGCGCTGCCGCAGAGCATCGTCATGAGCGAGGCTGTCACAATCGCGAAGCGAACAACGAAGGCTACGGTGTGGTACGAGCGCATCAGAGGCCTTGTTCAGGTGAATGCGTCGAGGACTGTACCCTAAACAGGGTGCTGTCGGTCAATACGTAGTCCGGGGGATTTCAGGGCTGCCCGGCTCGCCCTAGGGCATTTCCAATTCGCGTAATGTGGCCTCGGCCTGTTCCAGCCAGCGCCGATTCGCGGGCGTATCGAGTTCGAGGCGGAGGTATTGTCGTAATTCCTGGGCTGCCTCCATGCGTTGCCCCAGACTGGCCAGCGCATGGCCAAGGTTGAAGCGGATCTTGGCATCGTTGGGTCGCAGGTGCAGTGCCGTACGGAATTCGCTGATGGCGGCGTCCGGTTGATGCTTTTCCATCAGCCCGAGCCCCAGATTAAAGTGTGCGTTGACATCGTTCGGTTGCAGACTCGCCGCGGTGCGATATTCCGCAATGGCCCCGTCAAGATCACCCATGGCTTTGAGCGCCACTCCGAGATTGTTGTGGGCATTCACATCGGTCGGATTGCGGCGTAACACGGTTCTAAATTCCGCGATGGCCCCCGCCGGGTCTCCCATCTCCTTGAGCGCGACTCCGAGATCATTGTGCGTTTTGGGATCGTCCGGCTTCAGTCGCAAAGCTTCTTTGAATTCAACCATGGCTGCATCATGCCGACCGATATCGAGCAGTGTATTGGCCAGGTTCAGATGCGCGGCGAAATAATTCGGTTGGAGTCGGAGGGCGTGTGTGAATTCGTCGATGGCTTGCCCCGGGTCCCCCTTGAACACAAACGCGACGCCAAGATCGTTATGCCGCATGGCTTCCGCATCGGTATCGACCGGTTGTGTGATCTTGTCGGTGGTGGAGAGAATCTGCTCCTCTTCGAGAACATTCGGGCCAGGGATGCCGGATGTGGCGGCAGGGTGTTCCTGCGAGGCGGAAGCGGCCTCGGTATTGAATGGAATGACCAGCCCGAGTGCCAGAACGATGGAAGCAGGATACATAGGGCGTGCCAAGCGCGGGCCGCGGACACCGTCTCGCATGGGAGGCTCCTTCCAAGAAGTCGCAGGGGCAATAGCGTGAAAAGGCAGGGCCGGTGTCTGGCCCGCCGTGTGATCGGGGTTGCGAAATCGCACAGCGTCAGATAGCCCGATCCGGCTGGAAAATTCAAGTTGAAAGTCCACCGCGCAGCGTTGGCGTTGATGGACATGTGCCCGGGAGGAGAGCAGAGGCTCAGCGTGCCATCGAACCGGATGCCGGGGCAGGAGCGAGAGCGGGAGGTTGCGACCATCCGCCGCCGAGGGCCTTGTAGAGACTCACCATATCGGTGAGACGCGCGCGCTCCGTTTGCGCCAGTTGCGTCTCCGCCGCCAGCATCGTCCGCTGGGCATCCAGCACATCGAGATAATTCACCAGACCCTTTCGATAGCGGACTTCCGCCAGGCCTACGGCAGCCGTTGCGGCGACCGTCTGCTCGCGTTGGCGTGTCAGTTGTTCCGCGCGGGCCTGGATCGACACCAGCAGGTCGGCGACTTCTCGAAAGGCGAGCAGAATTGTCTGTTGGTACCCTTCCAACATTTGCTGGTAGCGGGATTCCGCTGCATCGAGCCGTGCGATATTGGTTCCGCCGAGGAAAATGGGCAAGGTCACTGAGGGGCCGATGCTGAAGTTGGCGCTGTTGCCGGTGAACCAATTGGCAAACTCGGCGCTTTGCAGCCCTCCTTGGCCTGTGATGGAGAAGGTCGGAAAGAAATAGGCGCGCGCCTGGCCGATGCGGGCATTCGCGGCGATCAGGGTCGCCTCGGCCTGCAAAATGTCGGGTCGCCGTTCCAGCAACTGAGACGGCAGACCGACTGGAATCTCTGGCTGCACGAGCACTTTCCTCAACGATATCGGGGCGAGTGTCAGACTGCCGGGCGCTGATCCGGTCAGGACTTCCAGCCGATGGAGTTCCACCGCGCGCAAGCGGATCAAATCGGGAATGTGTCCGGCGCTTTCGGCGACCAGGACTTCCGTCCGTTTCACATCCAGGTCGGAGGCCAATCCGACGGACGCCCGTTTGGTGATGATCTCCAAGGAATCGCGGCGCAGGGCCAGGGCACGTTGCGCGATTTCAACCTGCTCATCCAGCTCGCGAATGCGAAAGTAGGCTTGGCCTACGTCGCCGATCAAGGTCAGGGCGATCGCCCGCGCATCCTGTTCGATTGCTTGCGCATCGGCAGAAGCGGCCTCCATCCCGCGACGGATCCGGCCCCACACATCGAGTTCCCAGCGGAGGTCGGCTGCCCCGTTCCAGAGGTCGAAACTGCTGCCGGGCCTGGCGAAGACCTGCGGGCCCGGCTGCTGGCCGGTCGCCAGTCCAAGTCCAGCCAGCGTGTTTTTCGAGACGGAGATGTTGGTATAGCTGCTCTGCACATTGATTTGAGGGTAGAGACCTGCCCCGGCTGTGGTGACCGATGCGCGCCCTTCCATGACACGGGAGACCGCCCGGCGTACATCGTGATTGTGTGCGAGTGCGCGCTCAACGAATGTGGTGAGTTCCTCGTTGCGAAACGCTCTCCACCAATCGGCGTCGGGTGCTTTCTCGGAGGCGTCTGCGACGAGAGGGCCGGAGGCGACATGAGTCCAGTCGGCGGGCGTGTCAACCGCAGGACGTGTATAGGATTTCCCTTGCAGGCAGCCGGTCAAAGCAGTGGCGATCATCACGAGGACTGCAACTGCCGAGTGAATCCGAAAGACGGGCCGATTCATTTCGGTGACACCTCAGCGGGGCGTTCCGCGGGCTGGAGCTGAGTCGGTCGATCGGTCGGGGTCCGTTCGATGAACACATCGACCTGTTGTCCGGCATAGACGGGAACCCCCGGCCGATCAAAGCGATAGATGATTTGAAGGACGCGGGTGTCTACCCGTTCGTTGTTGTCACCCGTCAGGGATTTTTTGGGGACGATGTATGGTTCGATCCGCACGAAGGTCAGCGGAATCGTTTGAGCCGTGTTGCCTTTCAGGTAGGCCACGGCCGGCCGCTGCGGGGCGACGAGCGGGGCGTTGACTTCATCCACTTCTGCGCGGACCTGCAATTGTTGCATGTCGCCCAACAGCATGAGTGGCTCGGTCGCACCGGTCGTCAGCGCAAACTCCCCTGCCCGGATATTCACCTGGAGGATCGTGCCGGCGCGTGGCGCCCGAACGGTCAGCCGATCCAGCAGCAGTTGTGTTTCATCCCGCTGCGCGATGACCTGTTTCAGCGCCGCCTCGAACCGGCTCATCGCGCGTTTCGCCATTTCCGCGGCATACCAGGTGCGTTTCACATCGTCGTCGCTGACCGCCCGGCTGTCGCGAACGGACTTCAACCGTTTGAGTTGCGTGTCGAGATCGCCGATGCGGTACTTCTGCTCTTCCATCTGCGCTTCTGCCGGTGGAATGGCGGCCTGCCGGGCCACGAGTTGTGCGCGAAGATCGCGATCGTCTAGCTGCAACAGCGGATCGCCCTCGCGGACTTTGTCTCCGACCGCCACAAAGACCTTGGTCACCAGGCCTGCAGCCGGCGGGCCGATACGCACATTCTCATTGGCCGCCTCGATAATACCGCTTGCCGCGACGGTGGTCTCAAACGGAGAGCGGGGTGGTTCCACGATCGGAGTCGGCATGGGGGCGGTGTTGCCGGCGGTCAGCACGGACCAGCCGGCGAACGCGGTACAGAGAAGCGCGAGCCAGACACTGACGCGGTTGAGAATCATCATGCCGTCGCCTCCGGGTGAATCGGATGGACCCCCACAATGCGGCCGTCCGTCAGTTCCGCCATGCGATCACCGAAGTGGAACACCCGGCTGTCATGAGTGACCACGATGACGCAGCGGTTCGGCGCTCGACCCACGTCGCGAATCAGTTCCATGATCTTCTGCCCGTTGGGTCCGTCAAGGGCGGCGGTGGGTTCGTCGCAGACCAGGAGTTGCGGATCGTTGACCAAGGCGCGTGCGACGGCGACGCGTTGTTGTTGTCCCCCAGAGAGATTCCGGGGCAGAAATTCAGTACGATCACCGAGGCCTACGCGTTCCAACATCAGGCGCCCGCGTGAAGTGGCCTCAGGCCTCCGCAAGCCCTGAATCAAGAGCGGGATGGCGACGTTCTCTGCCGCGGTCAGCGCGGGTAGAAGATTGAATTGTTGAAAGACAAATCCCATTCGCTGTCCCCGAAACCTGGTTCGCGTGCCGGCGGTCATGTTCGTGAGCGATGCTCCCAACACCTCGAGGTCGCCGGCGTCGATATCCAGAATTCCGGCAATGGCCGACAGCAATGTGGTCTTGCCTCCGCCAGATTCTCCGACCAAGAGCAATAACTCGCCGAAATGCACATCGAGGTCGATGCCTTTGAGTACCGTCACGGTGGTTTCACCGGTTCCAAACGACTTCACCAGGCCCCGCACCTGCACCGCGACTGACGGCCTGCTCTGTTCCGGCGCTAGGCTGTGTACTGGATCATCCATTGAAATCACCGAAAGACGATGGCCGGTTCGAGCCGGGCCAATTTGGTAATGCTGATCAAGGCTGAGAGTGTACAAATGCCTAAGAGCGCCAGGAGTACCAGCAGTAGCAACTGCCAGGTTTCAACGAAGGGTAAGCCGCCGCCCTTGGCTGAAAGAACCCCGAACCCCGTGGCCAGGCCGATGCCGATTCCGTAACCGGTGAGTCCCACCGTAAAGGCTTGCAGCAGAATCATCCGCGCAAGCGTGGAGGTGGAGGTTCCCATCGCTTTGAGCGCGCCGAACTGTTTGAGGTTTTCAACCGTGAATAGATAGAACGTTTGTCCGGCGATCGCCATACCGACGATAAAGCCCAGAATGATGGTGGTGCCGAAGTTGATGCCGATCCCGGTATTTTTGAGGACCCAGCTGATGGTCTTCCAGCCGAACTCCTCCGCGCTGAATGCTCCCAGCCCGGTCTGTTCATGAATACGGGCGGTGACCTCCGCCACTGGTATGCCGTCTTTCGCTTTGGCGAGCACGTACGACAGCGTTCGCCGCTCACGCGGGACATACCGAATGGCGCGTGCGTAAGTGGTGTAGACCACGGGGATGTTCGTGAAGCTCTTCTGCGTTTTGGCGATTGCGACCACCCGGGCCAATTTGTCATTCAACTCGAAGAGTGTTCCGATTGTGATGACCGAGGGGCCACCCATTCGCTCAACCGCCCATTGATCCAGCACGACGGCATCAGGCTCCAGAATATCTTCAAACCGTCCTTCCAGCACTTCTGCGGGCCGCCCGATGAGCGTGGGGGCATCCAATCCGGTCAACGTGATCTGGTGGTAATCCCCGTTCGAGAGGCGAGCCCGTAAGACACCTTTGTACAGGGGCACGGCCCACTCCACGCCGGAAACGCTCCGCACCCGGTCGACGGCGGTGGCGGCAATGGGTTTGACTTCGTCGACCTGGCCGATCCCCGGGTCGGTAACCCAGATCGGCACGTTGATGTTGCTGATGCTCGATTGCGACCACATCATGAGGCCCCAGAAAATCGACCCCTGTTGCACGATCAACATGACGGCAAAGGTCAGCCCGCAGAGCAGCATGAGGTACTTCGCGCGATCGCCGAAGAGCATTCTGAGCGCGACGTAGTTCATTCACCCTCCTCGCCGGCGTGCTGGTCCGGGGCAAAGGCCATGACGAGAGGCATCTGGGGAAGACTGATCTGATCGTGTCGATGAAAGAAAAACGTGCAGATTCTGGCAATCGGGCACCCTCGGTGCAGGGCGACGGTCCAGAATCGCCGCACATGCTGACCGTCGGGCTGCTGAATTTCATCCATGAGGCGCAAGGGGCCCGGAAATGGATTGGAGAAGCTTATTCCCATAGGCGCCAATCGCTCGGAGAGTCCGTCGGTCAGGAAGTCGAGAATGTCTCCGCACCAGGAGAAACGGTGGCCATCGCTGCTCGCCTCGCCCGAGGGAAGCAACTGGCGCTGCCGTTCGTCGACATAGGTTTGAATCTCGCGGCCAACGGTCTCTGGTGTCAGTTGTGACGCAACGGAGGTCATGGAGCTAAGGAACAAAGCAGGGAAGATGCCAGATCACGACCGAGCATGGTCAGCGTTCATATCTTACTGAACCGTCTAGAGAATATTGGAGGGGCGTGGATGCGCGAGGGAGGTAGTCTCTAATGGTATCTGCCGAGATATTGGCATCTGGGAGGAGTGGTGCCCATATGCGGGCAGTTACGAGGAGGGCCTGACCGGTCGGCTGATGTCCAATTTTTTCATGCGGTGCTGCAGGGTGGATCGTTTCATGCCGAGTTTTTCGGCGGCTCCCTGCTTTCCCGCCAGGACCCAATTGGTTCGAACCAGCATGTCCATGATATGGGCGCGTTCCGCCTCCGCCAATGTGCCGGGGGTGGAGTTCCGTTCATGGCTCAACCCGAGGCCATCCAGTTCATCGATGGTCAGTACGGATCCTCGACTGACGATCACCGCGCGTTCCATAAGGTGCTCGAGTTCTCGAACATTTCCCGGCCAATCGTAGGCGGAGAGGGCTTTGAGTGCCGCGCTGTTGATGCGCGTCACCGGTTTACGATGTCGAAGGCCGTATTTCTTGGCAAAGTGACGAGCCAGCAGCGGAATGTCGTCGCGCCGTTCCCGCAGCGTCGGCAGACGAAGCGGGAACACGTTGAGACGATAAAAGAGATCGGCACGGAATGCGCCGCGTTTGATGGCTAGCTCCAGATCGACGTTCGTCGCCGCCAGCACGCGAACATCCACGCGGATGGTCTGGGTTCCGCCGACCCGGTGGAACTCCTGCGCCTCCAGCACGCGCAGGAGTTTCGTCTGGACGTCGATAGGGAGTTCGCCGACTTCATCGAGAAAAATCGTGCCGCCATGGGCGAGTTCGAAGCGGCCCAGCTTGCGGGCCGTCGCGCTGGTGAAGGCTCCCTTTTCGTGGCCGAAGAGTTCGGATTCGATGAGCGTCGGCGGAAGCGCCGCGCAGTTCACCGTGATCAGGGTGTTCTGCCGGCGCGGGGACAATCGATGAATGGCTTGGGCCACCAATTCCTTGCCGGTACCGGTTTCTCCCGTAATCAACACCGTGGAATCGGTCGGCGCGACCATTTCAATGGCGCGAAGCGATTTCTGAAGTGCGAGGCTATCCCCTACGAGGCTTTTCAGATCCAGAGAGGCGCCCATTTCTTCACGCAGGTACACGTTTTCCTGCTCCAGTTGATCCTTGAGCCGCCGGATCTGGTCATAGGCGGAGAGATTGGTGATGGCGTGGGACAGGTGAAAACCGATTTGTTCCGTCAACGCCAGGTCTCGTTCGGAAAAGGCGTTTCGCCGTTTGCTTCCGATGGCCAGGAAGCCATAGGGCGCTCCTTGGACGAGGAGGGGGCAGAGCATGGCGGAACAGACGCCAAGCGACTCGAAATAACGGTGTTCGGCAAATCGGTCCTGGTTGTGTCCGGTGAGCAGGAGGGGTTTGCCGGTGGTGAGGATTTCGGCCGCGGCCATTTGCTCGAACGGAAATTGCCGCAAGGCGTCTTCGTCGATCTCGACCCCCTCGCAAGCCACGATGTCGAACCAACGATTATGGGGTTCGCCGACAAATCGCACGAGGCCGGTCACGTCGTGGTGGATGACTTCGCGGAGGATCGGCTGGATCGAGCGAATCAGATTGTCGAGCGTCAGAGTGCCCAGCACGACCTGCTTGTTGATGGCCACCAGCGTGTCCCGTTCTTCAGCCGCCAGCACGGCGGTCAACACCGGTGCAATGTGTCGGCTTAACAGGTCGAGCCATATCCGATCCTCCGCCGAGAAGGCTCCGGGTTTTCCGGGCGCGACAGCGGCGATGACAGCCAGCGTCTTGGCGGCTGGGCCAGAGTCAACGGGCATGCTGATCGGAGCGACCAGTACCGATGTGCCAAAGCAAATATGCGGTGCGAGGGCTCGGGCTTCCGTCCAGGGAGACGTGCTGAGATCGTCGGTCAGGATCGCCTGCCCGGCAAGGACGGCTGCTTCCTTGATGGTACCGGCTGCGGGTAATTGCGCGATGGGGTAGGCGGGCGAAGCCGGGTCGCGCAAACTTTCGGATACCGGTGAAAACGCGGCGGCCGTCTCGCTGTACAGATAGAGGCCGATGACGTCGCAGCCCAGGCGATGGCTGAGTTCCTGTTGGAGTCGTTCGTCGAACTGGCGGAGAGTGTTCGTTTGGAGCAGCGCGCTCAGGATGGGAAACCAGTCACGTGTATCAAGCATGGTGCCCATATGTGGGCACTTTAGCACGGCGTGATGATCGAGGGGAAGACAGGGACGGAGAAATCGTGGGGACGTCACGCACAGGGCTGAAGTGAGGAGTCAGGGACAAGCATGGGCCTGCGTCATCGCTGTGTGCTTCTGGATTTCAGGGCCTCCAGCCGTGGTTTGTCGAGTGTGACATAGAGAGACTTTTCCTGTGTCACGGTCACCGCGCCTGCTGCTTGCCCTTTCGCTTTTTTGACCCACTTGCGGCGGGTATAGATCACATCACCCTTCCCGCTTTTTTTTAGATCGCTGTAGAGGAGAGCCAGTGTCGCCGCGTCGCGTATCGTTTCCGGAGGCGGCTCGGTCCCTTTGTCCAGCCGCACGACGACATGTGAACCGGGTGTGCCGCGGGCATGAAGCCAGAGGTCTTCGCTCTTCGCAAGTCCGAAGGTGAGATCATCATTCTCGCGAGCATTGCGGCCCACCAAGATAGGGTGACCGTCCGATGAGACGAAACGGCGGAATGGCCCGCGGGATTCTCCGCTACTGACGCGTTTCCGTCGTAAAGCCGGCGATTCTCGTCCCGCAGGGCGTCCCTCCGTACTTGGCGCCTGCCAGGTTCCTTGTTTGATCCTGTCCAATTCGGCTTGGGTCTGCTGAACCTCTGTTTCGATCGAAGCCAGGCGGGGCGAAATTTCGCGTCGGGCGGAGACGAATTTACGATACTTCGCAAAGTACGCATCCATATTGGCCTGCGGTCCTTTGGTGGGATCGAGCGGAATCGTCAGTTCAGGTAGTCGTTCATCGTAATAGTCGACCACGGCAATCGTATTCTGCCCTTTCTTGAGCAGCCCCAGATTCGCTTTTAACAATTCACCATAGCGTGCGTAGGGTTCGTATCGTCCGGCCTGTTCGAGGTCTTGGCGGAGAGCGGCCATGCGGCGCAAAAGCTTTTTGAGATGTTTCCGCAGTCCTGATTCCCGTTCGCGGGCCTGAGCCTGGTGCGACAATTCGGCTCCCCGATCTCGATAGAACGCTTCGAGTCTGGATGAAAGGGGAAAGGGATCTTGGGCCGACTGCGGCTGCGTGTCCGGCTCAGGAGCGACGGCTTCATGGGGCGACGCTCGAAACGATGCCGCTGCCGGTGCCTGATAAGTTTGGCCGACGCGCTCTTTATGGTGACGAAGCGTGGCGACCACCCGGCCTTCTGCGTCGAGAAAAAGGAGATCTGCATTGCGGCTGAACAGTTCTGCGAGGAGAGAGACGGGTCCGTCCCGGCTGGTGAGATCAAGGCGAACGATGCGATCGCCGGCCATGTGCTGAATGCTGTCGATCCGCGCGCCCTGAATGCGCGCCCGGAGCAGCTGACAGAAGGAGGGCGGGGCCGGCGGATTGGGCAGCGGCTGCTGAACGAGGTGGATACGCGCCGTGTCGTCTCGCAGGGAGTAGAGCAGGCGGCGGGTATGTCCCGGCACACGAATTCCCAGGATCAGGGTGTCGGACAACGGTTGAAAAATCTTCTGTATCCAGCCGTCTGCCAGGGCTTGGGTTAGTTCCTGGACCATAGAACCAATTTCTGTCGCAGTCAGAGCCATTTTTTGGTCCGCCGTGCCAATCGTACGCCCCTCGCCTCGACCGGCCTCTATCGATGGGCCCGAAGTGGTCAGGGAATTGTTTCGTGTGAATGCTCGATTTTACCCATTTTTGTCCCATGAGACCAATTCGGTCACAAACACCCTCATTCAGTCCGAATGAATGGGTTCGACGCCCACGCTTCTTCCGGCCAAACGATCAGGGGCGGCCGGAGGAGGGTGGCATCCACATTGCTTCTCTCCAGCATCAGGTTGTTGAGTTGTACGAATGGGCAACAGATCGTTCCGTCTTGACGGGGATCTAAGAGGCTGTCCGAAGGGAGGCGACTCATGACATGCACGCGATGTGAAGGGTTAATGGTGATGGACGATTTGGTCGATCTCCAGGAAAGTTATCATCCCATGCGGTTGCGCGGGCACCGCTGCCTCAGTTGCGGCAATGTGGTCGACACGCTCATTCAACGCCACCGGATGGTGCAGAACTCCCATCTCCGTCCGGTCCCAGCGTCGGTCCCCGAGAAACCGTTTCTCTTTGATTTGATCAAGCGCACGGCATAAGTCGCTCCCCGCGAGACCAGCGTCGGTTTCGCAGGGAGATGCTCCAGGCAGGATTGTTCTCCCGCCTATCGCACGACGCCCGCGTGTCTCGTTCTCACTGCTGGTTGCTCCCCTTCCGTGGTGCTCACTATTTCGTCACGCAAGATTGTTCAGCGTCCTGCTGCATGCTTGTCAGCGAGCGAGCAGTCGCGTAGAGTGCGCGCGCGGCGCTCTCTTTGACTCAGAAAGGCGATGAGTAATGACGGTTCTCGATGCGCGGATACTCGAGCGGCTGATGGAGGAATTCCAGCAATCGATGCGTGGGTTGTTGAAGGACGTGTGCCGCGATTTCACACGCAACTATGCAGACGCCACTCGCACGTTCGATTTGCCGATCGGCTGGTTCCTGTCACTGGGGCAGTCCTTCACGCAAGCCGAGTATAGCCATTGGAAAGTGGTGGGATGGATCGAGTCGCTGAATGATCTGCTGTACTTCGTCGATATCCTGACCCAAGTGCGGCAGGAGCGGTCCCGGCTTGAAATTGCCGAACAGTTGCGCGCGGAGTTTCGAGAAAAGTTTTACGAACACGGCTATGCCGATGAAATTTTTCCTCGGGGCAAACCGGAGCCGCGGTTGCTTCTCGGCCGTTTGACGGCGCTCTGCCGCAGGCTGGCGCGGGAAATCACGCAAGAGTCCGTGTGTCTTGCACCGAGGCTGGCCTGCGCCTGGGTGGCGGAACAACGCCGGAGTGCCTGGGTGGTGCCCTGTGATCTGGCGGCGAATGTTGAACGGGTGGAATTGCCCTGGAGCTGCGCCATCGGCACGGCAGGCCTGTGCTTTGAGGCTTCTGGCGCAGTCCGCACCGCGCTGCGGCGTGCCGAAGGTCAAGGAGAATTCCTGATCACAGCGTCAGGGATTGAACTAGTGATTGGCGATCGCGCCTACCCTCTTATGGACTGCGACAGGCATGAGCGCTGGCATTGGCGGCGCCTCGAACCATTGCCGCTTCGCAAGAGCCGATACGGAGCGCTGATCCTTGGGCCAACACTCGTGTATGGAAAGGAGAAGACGCCGATCGGCGTGCGACCGACGAAGCCGGAGGTGGCCATGCGCATGCGCCGGGCGTTATCGGCCATTGCCGCCGCCTGGCCGGAAGGCGACCGGTTACTGGCGTTGCTGACATCGCGCATCGTGCCGCTGAAGGCTGCTGGTGTCGTCAGTTTCAGTTACCGGCACCGCCCAGGGTTATCCGCCATCAACTGTTTTGAGCGCGATCAACTGGACCTGATCGACGACCTGATCCACGAAAACAGTCATCACCACCTCAACCTCCTTCTGCGCAAGGAGGTGATGTATCAGCACGATCACAATCAGGAGATTTTTTATTCGCCTTGGCGGCGCACACTGCGACCCTTGCGCGGAATCCTGCATGCGACATTCACCTTCACCATGGGTGCCATGTTGTTCGAGCGGCTGGTGATGTGGGGATCAGGCAAGGCGGGGAAGCCCGGTTGGAAAAAGGCCGGCCTCAATCAGCGCGATCTCGCCCGCGCTCGCTACCGTTGTCTGGAAGAAATCGAATCCGTTCGTTATTCGTTGAAGGATCTCGAATATGCAGGCCGCCATCTGAAGTGGCTCACAGCCGGGGGCAAGGAACTGGTGAGGCACTTGCGCGATGCGCTCGCCTCCCTGGAGCGCGGGAAGCAGGAGTATGAACAGCAGGTCAGTCAATCCGCATTCGGTCCCACGCTGCGCCGGCATCGAACAGAGCTGGCCCAGGCGCGAGAGCAGTTAAGCCTGATGTAATGCCCTCATGGATGACTGGGGGAGATGTTGTGGCAGAACGGGCCCCGGCTTCGGTTGAAGCCGGGGCCCGTGGCTTGTAAGCAGAATGATCGTGTGGTGCCGCCTTGTCGCCGGACCTCGGTTGTGTGCCGACCCTCAGGCCTGAGGCTGACTACGAACCAGATAGGAACCGATTTCCGGATCACCGCTCTGCGGGCTTGCGGTCGGACCTTCGCTTTCCGCATGAGAGCCTGTGATATTCAGCAGGCTGAGAGACAATCGGATGGTCCCGAGAATCCTGGTCGGCACGTCCGGGGGCGGAGCCGGGGGCTTCATGATGCCGTGGCTGGTGATCACGTTGGTCTCTGCATGAAACACTTTGCCGTCCATGAGGTTTTGGAGTGTCTGAATTCCCTGGTGATTTTTTGCGTCGTTCGGGGAGGGCGTGAGAGCCGGTTCCGTCAATCCTTTGGTGATACCCGCATGCGCGCATAACTCGCCTATCTGCGTACCGTCGGCATACTGAAAACCGTGCGTCGTCGTGAATGTGCCGAACCCGCCGATGATCTCCTGATACGATCGCCCGGCGGTTGTCGAAAGATTCAGCCACTGTAAATTCGTGTCGGTATCCAAGGTGACGAGCCGATCCTCGCTACCTGCAACGAGATCCTGTTGAATGAGTGCCATGAGAACCCTCCATGGTTGGCGGTCGGAGACGGTGTTCAGCTAGATGAGGGTGATACTAGCACAAGGGCATCGGGCGAACGTCAGTTCCGGGGGGAGAGACCTGTGGCGCGCTGTATGGTACTGGCGGCAGTGATACATTCATCGGGGTGGCTGCATGGTCTGTATCTCCGAAGATACGGACGTATCCCTGAAGATACGCGGGGAGCCGTGAACTGAAGGATTAGGGATCGTGCGTGAGAGCATGGTGCTGGCTACGTCACTTTTGGAGGCGGCTCAAAAAGGTCATCCAGCAAGGCCGCAAGGAGTGGGGAGACTGAGGCGTACCCGAGAGGGTACGTCGCAGGGAGCCGCACGACCGAGAACGCAGCTGGGGACCTTTTTCGGCCGCCGCTAGGGCTCCACGGTCACGTCGACATAGGCCGGCACACTGTCCGCGCCCTTTTTGTCCGTCACGCGAAGCTTGAAACGAAAGGTGCGGGTTTCGGAAACATACGGTGCGGTGAACGACGGCTCGGCCATATTCACGTCCAGCATGGCCACTTTGCTTCCCCGCACTTGGCTCCAGGCGTAGAACAGCGCTTCCCCTTCCGGATCCCGACTTTGCAATCCGCTCAAGCGCACCTTCGTGCCGGCCTTCACGGTTTTGGCATGTCCGGCATTGGCAGTGGGTGGTTCATTCGGTTCGGGATTGACCTCCACGCGTACGTCGAGTGTGGCCTGTTTGCCGCGATTGGCGACGGTGAGCGAGGTTTTGCCGATTCCGACAATCTGCAGCAGTCCTTCGGGCAGGACTTTCAGGATCTGCTCGTTCCCGGACGTATAGACGGTACCGGAACTGGGTGAGGAAAGGGGGCGGCTGATGCCGTCGGCGAATTCACCCACCACCGGGAGTTCGAAGATCTTGCCAAGTGAATCGACGTGGCCGTAGGCGGCGGATTGTCCCGTCCGGCCAAGCTGGAGCGGTTTTTCCGTTTCAAAATCGATGGAGAGAAGCTCGGCTTTTGGCTGAACCGTCACGAACACTTCATCGAAGACGGTTTTGCGTCCCAGGCGGCCCTGGGAAATATCAGCGACGGCCAGGAGCCGCATGCGTCCGACGGCGTCGGGTGGAACGGGCAATGCGCCACCATAAGGCGGAACTCGGTCCACCGTTGACGTCAGTGCCGGCAACGCGACCACCGGCGCTCCTGTGATGCTGTCTTTCTGCCAATACTTTTCTGTCGAAATGCTGCCCTGGGAGCCCTTTCCTGCGCGCTCATCGGCTTGTTCCACCAGAGATTCCGTCTGGTCGGGATACCAGTAGTAACGCACTTCGACGAGGCCCGCCTCCCGGCCGGCTTCCACCTCCGCAGTGGTGGGCTCGCCGGAGGTCAACGTGGCGCCGGTTTTGGGCGCGACGATGGTAAATGCCAACCCCGGATGCGGAAGGACGCCGAGTAAGAGGGCCACGGTCAGCAGGTTGGTGCCTGCTCTCCATGTGTTGGATGGTGTCGTTCGCATGCTCACCTCGTCAGGTGATACGGCACGTCGGTCAATATCACACGATCTTTAAACAACAAGGCGCCTTTCAGCATGAAGGCCCGTTGATTGTGCAGAATATTCTGCCACCACCGCGCAGGCAAGATTTCCGGAATCACCACGGTGACCCAACATTCCTGATCCTTCTGCAGCACCTGTTCGAGGTAATCCAACAGAGAGCTCAGGACGGACCGATAAGGAGAAGGCAGCACCGTGAGAGGAACCCCGCACCCCCACTGGGCCCATTGGATTTCGACCCGGGCCGTTTCTTCGGGATCCACATCCACAAGGACGGCCCGAATATCTCCGGACCGGCTTCGTGCATAGTCCACCGCGCGGATGACGGCGCGGTTAACGCCGCCGATCGGCAGCACCACGATATTGCGCCGGGGCATCGGCGGGCGGTGCCCCCGCGACAGAGCGACCTGCTCTGAGACAGCTTTGTAGTGGGAGCGAATCGCGCGGAAAAACGTGATCAGCATCGGGATGAGCACGATGACGATCCAGGCGCCATGGGCGAACTTGGTGCTGGCGATAATCAATGTCGCAATGGCCGTCGTGACCGCGCCGATGCCGTTGACCAGCAGTTTCTTTTCCCAGTGCGGCCCCTTCTTGACGAGCCAGCGTTTCACCATTCCGGCTTGCGAAATGGTGAAAGACAGGAACACACCGACGGCGTAGAGCGGAATGAGCGCGTGGGTGTCACCCTTAAAGAGAACGATTAAGAAACAGGAAAACACGCCAAGGATAATCACCCCGTTTGAAAACACCAGGCGGTCGCCCATCATGGACATTTGATGCGGCATGTAACTGTCGCGAGCCAGAATTGAGGCCAGCCTGGGGAACCCGTTGAAGCTGCTGTTGGCGGCCAGGATCAAAATGGTCATGGTTGAGGCCTGGACGAGGAAGTACAGCAGGCCGGTTCCAAAGGTGGCCCGTGCGATTTGAGAGACGACGGTCTCGTCGCCTTTCGGCACGATGCCGAAGTAGTAGGCCATGGCGCTGATGCCGATGAACAGGGTGCCGAGGATGACCGCCATGCCGATCATGGTGAAGGCGGCGTTTTTGGGCTCAGGTTTCTTAAACGCGGAGACGCCGTTCGAAATGACTTCGACGCCGGTCAACGCCGTACAGCCGGACGAAAAGGCGCGAAGGAGGAGGAAGAGCGTCAAGGGTTCCGTCGGAGCCAGGCTTGGCAGCGGCTCCACCCTGGTCGCGTGGCCGAGTAGGATTTGAATGGCGCCCACGCCGAGCATGGCCGCAAGTGTGCCGATGAACATATAGGTCGGGACGGCAAAAAACTGTCCGGATTCCCGTACGCCACGCAAGTTGACGACCGTGACGAGGAGAATCGCCGCGACGCAGAGGGCCTCCCGGTGCGCAAGCAGGTCTGGGAAGGCAGAAGTGAGCGCCGCAATGCCGGCCGCCACGCTGACCGCGACCGTCAACACATAGTCGATCATCAGGGCGGCCGCCGCAACCAGGCCAGGCCACTCTCCGAGATTGGACTTGCCGACGATATAGGCTCCGCCGCCCTCCGGATACTCGAAGATGATCTGGCGATACGACATGGTCAGAATGACAAGCAGGCCAATAATCGAAAGGCTGAGCGGGATGGAATAGCCGACCATGGCCGTCCCGGCCAGGGTGAGGACGAGCAGAATCTCTTCCGTGGCGTAGGCCACCGAAGATAAAGCATCGGAGGAAAAGACGGCTAGGGCGAGTCGCTTAGAAAGGCGTTCGTGAGCGGCTTCCTTCGTCTTGAGTGGCAGGCCAACAAGCCAGCGTTTCAAGATCATGCGACATTATGCCTCAACTGGCGGAAAAGAGACAATGGAGCCTGACGATGGCCGCTGTGTCATCGGCCGAAGTTCAACGGTTGCACTTCGATGTCTCACGGTGCCTGACTGTCGCGGAAAACGAGTCTGAAGCATCGACGTCGGCAGTGACATTAGGCTCGTGGCGGGGCGAGGGGGTTGACAGAGACAGGTGAGTTCAGTAATCTCCGGCCCTTGTTCCAGGGGAGTGCCCTGCGGGCGTGAAACCGTAGGATTACAACCAGAACGAGTCGCTCTTTTCATCGAGGTTGTCATGTTCTAGTTCGTAAGCGCTCAAATTTTTCATCAGTTTCTATCCAAACTCTATCCAAGGAGGCCGGTCCATGGATTGTCAGTGGTTCACTCGCGTCACATCGCGCGCCCTCAGCGTTATCGCTGGTGGTGCGCTTGTGTGCCTGCCGCTAGCCGCGTCGGCTGAAAATCAGCTGCACGCGGATCATGCGGTGCCTCAACAAACAGCAATGTCCCACCAACTTCCGTCGTGGGCGGAGAAGTTGAAAGGGCAAACGATTGTCGAAGATGCGATGGCTGGAAAGCCTGAGCGGTCTGCGATGGTCGAGCAGCAGCACCAGCGGGTCATGGAACATTTGACTAATGATCCGCAGGCGCAAGCGGTCAATACGGGTATGTTCAATACCCAGACCATGATGCACCAATATGGGGCAGGCGGTCAGGATCTTCTCCTGATGTCTGACCCGCGAGTCGAGCCAGTGGCAATGACGAATGGCGGGAAGTGCCCTGCCACCGCTCCGGTCCGACAATACAATGTGTCGGCGATCAACGTCGAGATCACGCTGAATCAGTGGCTCGATTTTTATCCCGGCTACATGTACACGCTGGATGAAAACCTCGACAAGGTCCGGGCGGAGGAGACGAAGAATCGGGAAGCCCGTGACAAGGAAGGGTTTGATCCCGGTGCGGTGATTCCCGGCGTGCAGGCCCAGTGGATTCAGCCGTTGACGATTCGCGGCAACCAGGGTGACTGCGTCAAGATTAAGCTGACCAACAAGTTAGAAGGTGGCGAAGACGTCAGTCTTCACATCCACGGCTCCAGCATGGTGGTGAGTGCAACCGGTGCTGCAGCCGCCACCACCAACTCCGACAGTATCGTCCAGAAGGACAAGAGCGGCGAGTTCGAATGGTACATCCATCCGAGCACGCAGGAAGGCGTCCGGCAGTTCCACACGTTCGCGAATGACCGCGAATTGACCGTGATGGGTCTCTTCGGGTCCTTCGTCGTCGAACCGCGTGGATCCGAGTACCTGGAAGCCTTGGGTACGGGCGATGCGACTCCGACCGCGAGCGGGTGGCAGGTCATCATCCGGAACGGCACCGGTCCGGATTTCCGCGAATTCGTGTTGTACTACCACGAAGTCGGCGACGAAGCCTTCCGCCCCGTCAATAAGAAGGGCGACTTCCTCCCGCAGCGCGATCCGCTGACAGACGCCTATCGTCCGGGTGGCCGCGCGATCAATTATCGCAGCGAGCCATTCGGCATCAATAACATGCACGTGCAACACGAGTACTTCGGCTTCGAAGACGAGTCGATGGGGTACAGCTCGTACACCTTTGGCGATCCGTCTCCCACGATTCCGCGCTCCTACATGGGCGATCCGGCCAAGTTCCGGCTAGTGCACGGCGGATCGGAAGTGTTCCATAGCCACCATCCCCATGGCGGCACCATCCGGTGGCCGCGCAGCCCGCGCGCCATTGATGACATGAATCTGTGGACGACTGCCGGAAACGGACCGGTCAAATATCCCGTGATCCGCGCCAAGACGGACCGTGTCGACGTCGAAGTCATCGGGCCGTCAGAAGCCTTGGATCTCGAAACGGAGTGCGGATCCGGCCTGTGCCAGCAGTTGGCCGGCGATTTCCTCTTCCATTGCCATGTGGCCCACCATTATGTGGCGGGTATGTGGGGATATTGGCGGGTGTACAACACGCTGCAGCAGGGTGACATGCGTAATGACGTGATGCCTGACTTGCGCGAGTTGCCCGATCGAAAGGGGCGTATCAAGGGGCCGATCACGTCGGACAAGTTAGTGGGCCAGACGGTGGATTGGTTCGGCAAGGCCTTCAAGATCGTTGAGAAAGGCAAGAGCGATTGGAAGTCCAATCCAGCCGTGGTCACGATCAAGGACTGGGTTGAGATGCAGCTCCCGACGATGGGCAAGCCGGGACACAAGAATGACGAGAAGGGGCAAACTGTTTCTTACGATGCCACGGTGTTGGATTGGGCCTGGGAAGGCACCCGTGCATTGAGCGAACCGGAAAGCACCATTGATAATCCGAAGTATAAGTCGACCCATCCGGGCAAGCGGCATCCGATCACGTTCGAGCCGTTGACCGGAAAAGTGGCCTGGCCTCACCTCACGCCGCATTTCGGGCGACGGGTCATGTTCTCTCCGAATCACGTGGGCGCGCCCTGGTTGGAGATGATCCGCCGGGATGCCAATGGTGAAGAGAGTGTCGATCAGGCCTTGCCCGGTGAAAACGGCAACTGGAGTCTCTGCCCGGAGAATGCCGGACGGAAGCACTACAACGTTCACTTCATCAAGCTCCCGATCACTATCGCCAAGAAGACGGGCAAGGAGCCGCCGGTCATCGATCCGAACGGCTTGATCTATGTCTTGCACGAAGAAGAGGCGGAGATTCGGAAGAACGACGATCTGAAGTATCCGCTGGTCGTACGCGGCAATATCTACGATTGCGTGGATTGGACCTTGACCAGCGAGTGGGATGACGACGACTACACGAACTTCCAGTCGTCGAAGATCAATACCCACTGGCACTTCTTGCAATTCGACAACCAGGCGTCAGACGGCGTGATCACCGGCTTCTCGTACGAACAGTCGGTGCGTCCGTTCACGATGCTGGAGAAGAAGAATGCCAAGGGGTTGCCCGTTCCGATGAACACGGTCGTGACTGCCGCCGCGAAAAAGGGCGCGAACACGATCACGGTGAAGAATGCGAAGCAGTTCCATGTCGGGACCTTGCTTCTCGTCGGTGCCGACAATGTGAAGGGTAATGAAATTTCCCGTATCAAGGTCATCAATGGCAATACGATCACCCTGGCCAAAGGGTTGAAGCACGATCACCCGGCCAATGACATCGTCACGGTCGAGTTCGTGCGTCAGCGGTTCTGGGTGGATGCGGACGTGGGGACGGTATTCTGGCACGACCATGCGTTCGGTGCGACCACCTGGCCGCACGGCGGCTTCGGCACCTTCATCGCCGAGCCGGTCGGATCCACCTATCATGACCCGAAGACCGGAAAGTTGATCCGGAGCGGACCGATTGCGGACATTCACACGAATGAACCGGTTGGTCATGGCGTGAACAACAGCTTCCGTGAATTGATGGTGCAAGTGCACGACACCGTGCCGCACACCGTCAACGTCGTGACGGCGGGCAATCCTCCCGGGCAGCCGATTGAAGTGGCGCTCGAGGCGGGAAAGACCGTCTCCTTCATGATGCCCGAGAAGATTTACATGACGCCGATGCCGTTCCTGAACGGTGGCACGCACACCACCGGCAGCGGACTGAACTTCCGGGCGGCGCCGGTGGCGCAGCGATTGGCGACCAATCCTGATGCGTCACAGATCTTCAGCAGCCAGGTGCACGGCGATCCGTATACGCCCACCTTGCGAGCCTATGTCGGTGACACGATGGTATTCCGTCTATTGCACACCCTCATGAACGAGTCGATGGTCTGGACCCTGTCCGGCCACACGTTCTGGACTGAGCGGTATGCCTCGGATGCGAACCGGAAGAACTCGATTCATATCGGTATCGCGGAGCGGTATGATCTCGTGGTACCGGAAGCGGGTGGATCCCGGCATCAAGCCGGTGACTACATTCATTTCAACGGCCGGTCTTCGAAGTTCTCCGAAGGCGGCTGGGGAATCATCCGGGTTCTGGACAAGGAACAGGGGGATTTGAAGAAGTTGCCCGCGGGCTTCTCCATCAAGGGCGAAATTCCGAAGCCGTTGCCGGTCTGCCCGGCTGATGCCCCTGTGAAGCAGTTCAATGTGGTCGCGATGGACTATGCCGGCATGAAGTTCAATGCCAAGGCGCCGGAATCCATCGAAGTGGACTTCGAACGACGCATCTTCATGACCAATGCCGACGCGAAGATCTATGCATTGGAGGAAGACACGGCGAAAGTGGCAGGCGGAATGCATCCGATGCCGTTGACGCTCCGTGTGAACAGCGGGGATTGCGTCAAGGTGCATTTGAAGAACAAGATGAAGGACAGCAAAGCCTCCTTCTCCGCAATCGGCCTGGCCTTCGATCCGAAGGATTCCATGGGCGCGAACGTGGGGAACAATCCGGGAGACCAGACCGTGGCTCCGGGAGGCGAGCGTGATTACACGTATTACGCTGATCCGTTCAACGGCGAGACCACCTCGTTAGTGTGGGATTGGGGCAATGTGATGACCAATCCGCGGAACGGGTTGTTCGGTGCCGTCGTAGTCGGTCCGAAGGGATCCAAGTATCGTGACCCCAAGACCGGCGCGGATCTGTCGAATAAGAATGCCTGGGCGGCCGATGTCATCATCGACCACTCGGTACCGGGCAATGAAACGCGGGCGAATTATCGTGACGTGGCGTTGTTCTTCCAGGACGAAGACAACATCATCGGCACGAGCTTCATGCCCTATGTGCAGAATGTGGCGGGGTTGACCGGCGTCAATTACCGGTCGGAACCGTACAAGTTCCGTGAAGAGCAGGGTTGCTCGCTCGGCAAGGTGTTCCAACCTTGTAAGGCGGATAAGCCGGAAGATCCGGCCACCCCGCTCATCGAGGCTCATGCGGGAGATCCCGTGCGCATCCACGTGCTGGGTGTGAGCAATGAGCAGAACGGCATGTTCAGCGTGGAGAAGCACGAGTGGCCGATCGAGCCGTTCATGCGCGGCGCTGACTTGATCAGTGTCGTCGAATTCTCCGGCTCCGAGACGATCGATGCGTTCCTGCCCTCCGCGGGTGGAATGTATCGGATGCCCGGAGATTATGTGTACAGCAACCAGCGGTTGCCGTACTCGCAGTCCGGCCAGTGGGGCTATGTGCGGGTATTGCCGTCAGGCGATACCAGACTGTTGCCCTTGTCCGGCGCGAGCGCTGGAGCCAAGAGTGCCGAAGTCGAGCAGCCTGCTGCACACGCGATACCTGTCGCGTCGAAGTAAGCTGGTTACATCTCACGCAACGTGAGAAAGGGGGGAGCCCGAAAGGGCTCCCCCCTTTTGTTATCAGATGAGGATTGTGTATGATCAGCTCAGAGTGTGACATCTCGTCTGCCGAGACTCTCTGACCAACCAATCAACGTTGGAGGATTTATACATGCGAACGGCCGGACTTGCATTGTTTGCCATATTGAATGTTTTCTGTGCCTCATCATGGGCTTATGAGGAAGTCACCGTCACGGATGGTGGCAGTATTACCGGTACGGTCACGATGACAGGGGGCAAGCCGACGCCGAAAGGATATAACCTGATCACGTTTCCGGATCCTGTGTACTGTGGTCGTATCTCTACGGGAACGGGATGGAGAATTCTTGATGAGTTTTCGATGACCTCCGGGAGCGGCTTGAAGGACGTGGTGGTCCTCTTGACGGATGCCACGAAGGGCAAACCTTTCAAATTTGAACCGCTTACGATTGAAGCGCGGGACTGCCGGTTTCTACCGTTTGTCACGGTTGTCAAAAACGATTCCGAGGTGGTGGTCATGAACATGGACCCGGTCATGCATGACATTCAAGCGTATGAGACCTCCCAGCTTGGGCCACGCGTCCTGTTCAACACGCCTCTCCCGATGAATCCTCATCACAAGCGTTTTGTCACCGCGGAAAGTCATGAGCATCTGGCTGGCGAGCCGGTGAAAGAAGCCATTCACATGACGAAGGGGCGGCGAATTTTCGTGATGCAGTGCGGGTTTCACGCTTATATGGAAAGTTGGGGCATGGCCGTCGACAATCCCTATTATGCGCTGACGACCGATGGCGGCACGTTCACACTCAGTGAGGTGCCTCCAGGCGACTACACCCTGATGGCTTGGCATCCGGCCTTAGGGACCATGCTCCAGAAGAAAGTCACGGTCACGGAAAAGGGGACGTCCACGGTCGATTTCGCGTTCGAGGCTCCGAAAGGCCGGCGCAGCGTCCATGAGATTGAGCACAATCCCCATTACGGCCCGGAATCCCTCGGCAAGGTCGTGGATATCCGCCCGACGTTAGAAAGGCAGGTTCCCTAGCAGCGCGTGAATCACAGACAAGGAAGGTCATGATGCTGAATCGAGCTCAGAAGAGTCATTCCTTCGCAACGACTGTGCTGTTGTGGGCGGGGCTGGTGGTCTCACCGGTGGGGGCCTATGAGGTGATCGATGTGCAACATGGAGGCACCGTCGATGGGACAGTGACGCTGTCCGGCGGGATTCCAGATCCCAAAGCCTTCAATCTCATCACGTTTCCGGACCCCACGTATTGTGGGCGGATTTCAAACGGAAGTGGATGGCGCTTGCTGCGTGATTTCATCGTGTCGCCGGATGGGGGACTGAAGAACGCCATTGTCACGCTCGAAGGCGTGGAGTCGGGAAAAGCATTCGACATGTCCGTGCCCTTGATCGAAGCGCGCGATTGCATGTTTCAGCCTTGGGTGACGATCGTACGGAACGGGCATGCGGTGGAAGTGGTGAATATGGACCCGGTGATGCACGATATCCAAGGCTATGAAACCTCGCCGGAGGCGGGAGCGCGGGTCCTGTTCAATACGCCGTTGATTCTCAATCATCAGCATCAGCGCGGGAATATGCACGCCGTGCACGATCACGCTCCAGGCAAGTCGCTGGTCGGACCGGTCTATTTAAATAAGGGGCGGCGAACGTTTTACATGCAGTGCGGTTTTCACGCCTATATGGAAAGCTGGGCCATGGCCGTCAACAACCCCTATTACGCGGTGACGGACGACCAGGGGGCCTTCAGGATCGAAAATGTCCCGCCAGGCACGTATCAGCTGGTGGTCTGGCATCCGCAGTCAGGGCCCGGGGTCACGCGGACGATCACGATCCCTGCGGATGGAACCACGACGGAAAAGGTGGCGCTCCCTGCTCCAAAGGGAACGCGTACAGCATACCGGGTGATGGACAATCCGCGGTTCGGGCTTGAATCACTCGGGCATCCGGTGGAGATTCAACCGTTGGTGGAGCATCAGCACTAATCGCGGCTGGGCCGGCTTCGCGCCATGGCTTTCGAGAGGGTGCCTCTCCATCAGCCTCTGCTTGCTGTCGAGCGTACCTGTTTTGGGCGAAGATTCCTCCGGAGGGCTGCCGGCAACACAGGCCGTTGAATTCTCAGCGTCGCTCGTGAAGCGGGTGGAGGGTCGTCGGTTTGAAGCCCAGGTGTTTGCCAAGAGTGATCGCATTCGGCTGGAGTACAAATATGCGATCAAGACCGACCTGGGCTATTCCAGTATAGAAATCCTTCGATTGGATAAACGGGAGTCGTGGTTTCTGCTGGCCCAACGCCGGCAAATTCTTTCGGTGCCCATCAAACCTGAAGAAATCCTGCCGATTCAGCCCACCCTGCCGGGAGAACAAAGCCGGACGTTGATTGGCGATGCCACTACCATCGGGCGAGCGTCCAGGCTGTACGAAGTTCGGGCGGAGTATAACGGTCGGAATGAGCGGTTTTATGAATGGGTCGATGTGGAGACGGGCGTCGTCTTGAAATTGGTGAGCCAAGACCGGGATTGGGCGATCGAATATCTGCGCTTTCGGCTGTCGCCGCAACCGGACTACTATTTCGAACAGCCCACCGGATATCAGCAGTGGATCCCCAAATCGAGTACGCAAGAACGAGGATGACTGTCAGTGGAACGATCAGGAAGGGGTTTCATGGTATCGCAGACTAAGAGTCGCTGGATCAGGACTGTCAACCTGTGTTTGGCTGTAGCCATCGTGTCCGGACCGCTTGTCGGTCTCTGGCCGGTTTCTGCGAGCGCGGCTTCGTTGAAGGACGCGCAGGCCGCCTTCGACAAAAAGCAGTACCAGGAAGCCTTGGACCTCATCGAGCAAGTGACGAAAGAGAAAGGTACTCAGCCGGAGTTTCGGCGGTTGAAAGTGCGGTCGCTGATTTTCCTCGGCAAGCCGAAAGACGCATTGCTTGAATACGAACGGCATGAGCAGGAATTGAAGCAGGAGGATCGGCTGCTCTTAAAAGACGTGTCGCTCGGGTTCATCTATGCACTCGTCAAAGATATGCGCGAGCAGATGCGAGGCGCAGCGTATACGGCATTGAAGGATGTCGATTCCGCCGAAACGATCCCTGCGCTAGAGGACGGATTGAGTGATGGGTCCGGCCTGGTGCGTGCCCTGGCCGCCGAGGCATTGGGAAAGCTCGACGCAGGAAGGCGGTCGCCGCGATTGCGGAATGCACTGGAGGATCAGGCCGGGCTCGTGAAGGCTACGGTTATCAAAGTATTGGGGAAAAGCGGTGATCGTTCCGTGATCCCACTCCTTGAAAAGGCGCTCAAGGACGAACAACCGGCTGTACGCCTCGCGGCCGCGGGGGCTCTCTATCATACCGGTCAGACTGCAATGTGGGAGACGATACAAAAGGCAACGGCGGCACCGAACCCTGAAGAGCGTGCCACGGCCCTTAGAATGGTGGGGGATTTAAGGGATGCACGGGGGCTTTCAATTCTCCTGGAGGCCATGACCAATACACAACCTTCTGTGCGAGGCGCGGCGGCCTCGGCCTTGGGGGACCTGGGCAAGGTGCAGGGCATTCCGGCACTGGAAAAGGCACTCGACGACAAGATTCCGGCAGTCAAAACCTCCGCGGCGATCAGTCTGGGGGAATTGGGAATCAAAGAGTCAGTGGCGGCGCTGAGAAAGTCCCTGGCTGATCCGAACCCGGTCGTCAAGGCTGCCGTGGTCTCGGCCCTGTTGCGGGTCGAGGAGCCTTTCGATTCCGTTGCCGGGGCATTGTATGAGCTGGCACAAAACAATGATCCTGGAACGCGTTCCGCCGCTGGGAAGGCAGCAGGGCGCGCGCACGGAGCCAATACGCCAGCTGCGATCGAGTTTCTCGGGGGATTGCTCAAAGATTCCATCCCCCGGCCGCGTATCGCCGCGGCTCGCGCCCTGGGGCAAATCGGCGGAGCGGAGGTGTTGCCCATGTTGAAGGCTGCGTTGCATGACGAAGATGATGCCGTCCGAGCGACGGTCGGCGGATCGATTGCGCGGATCATTGGCCATGCAAAATCATCGTCTAATCATGCGAAATCATGAGGGGTCAGACCGGAGGGATTTCAAGTTGACAGTGCGAGTGGGATTCCAGTATAGAGAAATGTTCAGAGGCCTAAACGCCGTCCCTCTGGGACCGCGTCATGAGCGGAGAACGATCCAACAAGGGGTATTGGTCACCAGCCCTTGTGGTTGAGTGGTGACAAAGTAGTTGGCCGGTTAATGTTCATTACAAGGAGGCAGTGACATGAAGAAGGGTGCGATGAAAGCAGTATTCGGCGTTGCGGCCGCGGCATTTTTGGCTGCGCCCCTCACCGCGTTTGCCGGCGGTACGATCGCCGGGAAAGTGACCTATCCTGGGAAGGCCGAGCAGAAGGAATTCGCCTTCTCGAAGTTCCCCAACCCGAAGTTTTGCCCAAAGAACCCGAACAAGAGCCTCATGGATGGCGATAAGCGCTTCATGAAGACCATCGAAGTGGCGAAGGATGGTGGCTTAAAGGGTGCGGTTGTGGCCGTGGTCGATATCGAAGATCAGGCGTTCCAGGATGGTTTCAAGGGTACGGACGTCGTCGCGGAGTTCTGCGAATTCCTGCCGTTTAGCGGCGTCGTGGTGAACAACAAGAATTTCCGCGCTGAGAACAAGGATGCCGATCCTGATGATCCCAAGTCTGTCCTGGGTGTGTTGCACAACCCGCACAGCTTCACGGTGAAGGGCTCCACCTCGGCCACTGGTTTCAACATCGGTTTGGCGAAGAAGGGCGACAAGTTGGAGAAGCCGGTGACCTTCCGTGGCGGCGCCGAAAAGGCTGGCTACTATCGTTTGCAGTGCGACCAGCACGAGTTCATGCAGTCCTTCTTCTTGCCGGTGTGGAATCCGTACCACGCGGTGGTGAAGGATGACGGCTCGTTCGAGATCCCGGGCGTGCCTGCCGGCAAGCACAAGGTGGTTGTCTGGCACCCGTTCGTCGGCAAGGGCAAGCTGAACGAATTCGAGATCGAAGTGGCCGAGGGCGGCACGGCGAACTTGAAGGCTGAGATCAAGTAGCTGTTTCTGCTTTAGCGGGATAACCTGCTGAGGAAAGGGCAGTGGTTCGAATAGGACCACTGCCCTTTTTGTTTGTCTTGAGTCGTGCGATTTCGCAGTAAAGCAGAGATAGTCAGCGCAGTTTCGACGATAATTCTTCTCTCAGTTTCTTATGGCGTAACGAGCATGATCCTTCGATCTTCAGACTCGTTCCGGCCCGCTCCTCGCCTTGCGTTTCCCTTTCTGAACTCGGTAAGATGACCAACTTCAATTGCCACCATCACGAAGTGGGGGATCTGTGCCTCGCGAATTGTCTCTCGCCGAAGTCTTCCAGTTGGGCTATTACTGGGAGACCAAAATCCTGTTGACTGCCGTGAAGTTAGAGGTGTTTTCCCTGCTCGACGGTCAGGGTCGTTCTGCTGCAGACGTAGCCCAAAAACTCGGTGCTGATGGTCGTGCGCTGGAGTTGCTTCTCAACGCGTTGGTGGCCATTCGATTGTTGACGAAAACCGGAGCCGTCTATGCCAACACCTCGGTGGCCACGACCCATCTCGTCAAGCATGGACCGCAATATGTCGGCCATTTGCTCCTTCTCCACGATGCGGAATGGGGGAATTGGGGCAAGTTGGAAGCGGCCATCAAAACCGGTCGATCTCCGGTCACTCAGCATGTGTTTGAAACGGATCCGGCCCTTGGGGCCAATGTGCTGTCTGTCTTGCACCGCATCGGCCAACAAAGTGGACCAGATCTGGCGAAGCGACTCGCGCTGGGGCATGCCAAGACCATGCTGGATCTGGGCGGTGGCGCCGGTACCAATGCGATCGCGTTCTGTCAGGTGTATCCGGGGCTCTCTGCTACCGTATTTGATCTCGCCACGACCCTCCCTCTAACTGAACGGACGGTCAAAGACGCAGGACTGGAGGGGCGAATCACCTTGAAGGCCGGTGACTTCAACCGCGATGCCCTCGGTGGCCCGTATGATGTCGTGCTGATGTCGGACATTCTCCATTACCAAGACCTGGCGACCAATGCCGCGTTGGTGAAGAAGATTCACAGCCATCTCACTCCCGGCGGCCGCCTGATCATCAAGGATCGATTCCTCGATGCGTCGGGTACGAGCCCGGCTTGGACCGCTGCATTTGCCGTCCATATTCTCGTCAATACCGAACAGGGCGCCTGTTATCGCACCGCAGAGGCCATGCAGTGGATGCATGACGGGGGCTATGTGTCGGTCGAGGAAATCGAACGAACGGCTGTGGTGCAAGGCGTCAAGCCGAGTGCCGCCCAGAGTTGACGATGTTTGAATTTCTTCGACAGCCGGGGTTTTTCGGAACCCATGCGACGATGGGCGCCGATCTGAGCCAGTTGATGGCGACGCTGTTTACCGGCCTCTTCATCGTCGGGTGGGTTCAAGCGAAGCAGCATCGTGGACATCCGCATCATTGGTTGATGCTGGGCGGCATGATTACGATGGTGGGATTCTTTACCGCCTATTATCTGTTCCGGCAACTAGGGGTATTGGCGTTTGAGGGGAAGGAAGGCTTCGGCGGGTCACAAGCCTTGTACGACTATGTCTTTATCCCTGTGCTCACCATCCATATCATTCTGGTCATCATCGGGCTGGTCATGGCTGTGTATATGATTGTGTTGGGGTTTCGATCCCAGCAGTTTATCGGCGGCAGCCGTGTGCTGAGCCCGTCGCTGCTGCTGACCTCCTGGAAGAAAGTCGGGCTGATCTTTGCGGCACTCCTCACGGTGGTGATCGTCCTCTTCGGAACCAGGGTGATGTCAGCCGGATTTTCCATGCGGAAGCTGGAGGTCTATCTCGGATTTCTCAGTCTGGTGGCCATTGTGTTTGCGGTGGAAATGGGGATTCAGCGGATTTGGCCTGATGGTGGGCAACGGCATCGGGCGCTGGGCCGGTTCACCATGATTGTGTACTGTATCTTGTTCCTGACGGGAACGTTTACGTACGCGATGTTGTATATTTTGTACCCGGGGAAAATCGGTTAGCGAGGGCCCGGTTGAAGGGGTGCGCGTCTCATGCTTGTGTGCGGATGCGGCGGGTGGATGCATACCGAGGGTGTTGAAGAGCAGCTGTCGCATGACGGGGAAGCAACCTGGTTTGTCCGTACCGAATGTCGGCCTTGCCGATGGTTGGTCGGAATCGATATGCCCGCGGGACAGGTGGATGGTCTCGTCGATCGGTTGATGTGGTCGGACGATGCGAAGCATCGCCTGGATCGCGTTCCACCCTATGCCGCGCTGGCGCTGCGTGAATTGGTGGAAGGGTTTGCCAAATCCAGGCGGCACCGGGTCATCACGTACGACTTGATCGACCAGGCTCTGACGGGGGATGTCGTGGCCTGGGATGTGGAGGCCGAGCAGCGTCTAGCCAATGTCCCGGCACCCGTGCGTGCTATGGCGCGAATTGAACTCGAGCGGACCGCTGTGGATCGGGGTGAGCGTTCGGTGAGCGTCGCGTTGATGGAAGAGGTCAAGGCGCGATATTTCGGCATGGCGGCGCAGCGGGCCTAGTGGAACGCGTTGAGGCGGTGTGCAGGAGGTCACCGGGTGTCCCTCCCGTGCCTGACTCTCTTGATTTCGGGTGGATGACACGATGTTGCATCGGTTGGCCCTACGAGTGCTTCCGAGTTTGACGCTGGCCGTCACCGAAGATTCGGTTCGTACACGTAAGCGTCTGGTCATGTTTGTCCCCGGGCTGGTGGCCTTTGCGGTTTATCGAGCAGCGAAGCACGGATTCTCTCTGGCTGATCCCCTCACATTACTGGTGCTCTGCGGACTGGTCTCGATGGCGACGGCGCTGTGCGCCTATCGAGTTGGGCGCAGGGTGCCATTCCTGCAGCTTGTCGCAGCCGATGGATGGCAGCGTATCGGCTGGATCCTCGCCTGGATCGGGTTTGTCTACGGCATCCAGTTGTCGCTGCTGGTCCTGGCGCTATTGTGGCTTGTGGGGTACGACTATGCCAAACACCCAGATGGCCCGGCCATGATGGCGATGATTATTCCCAGCACGGCCGTCGCCCGCGATGCCTTTGAAATCGGCTATGTCCGGTGGCTTGAGGCGAGTGGGAGGCCGTTCGCCACATTTCCCGATGGCGCGGCGTTGCGGAACTTGCTGCAACGGTTCGATCAGGCGCTCTTGGCCTGGGTTACGGCAGGCATATTCGGTGGCGTGACTCTTTCTGCGCTGACAGCGATTGCGGTCAGTGGAGACCTCGCGGTGTTGGTGCAAGGGGGCATCATTACCCTGGCGGCGGGCACGGTTGGGCTCTTGGCGTATTTTGCCGGTCAGGGGGACCGCACAACCTTCACGTCCAGGCTTGCTGCGACCAGCTGGGGTGAATTGATGAAGTTTTGGTGGTGGCCTGGATTGGCCTTCGCCGCGACCTATTACCTGGTGCTGGTCGGGGGATGCCTCTACGTCCTGAAACAGCCCATGAATTCAATGGCATTATTTGCCGGCGTAGCCGGCCTCGTCGGCGGCATCATGCCGTTGTATTGTTACTACTTGGGATATCGGCGGGAAATTGAAAGTCGTCAGCCCGGCGGCGTGCCGAGCGCCTTGCTGCGTTGCCCGTTCGTGATGGGCATTCTGGGCAAGTCTCGTGAAGCCATTGCCGGCTCAGCCTTGGGTGAATCTGCGGCTGTCTTCGAGAAGAGCAGCCAGAGAGTGTCGTCATGACTACACGTCGTTTGCTTTCGTTCTTGATCGTTCTCCTTGTCGGCGGGTTGCTGTCAGTGGCTAGTTTCATCGTGCCGAGTCCTGCGCCTAGCATGGCCGCGGACCCATCGAACGATGTGTATTTCCATACGCCCGGCATCCCCAGCGGCCCTTCTGCGCCGACGGCCAATGATAACCACTATCCGCAGGTTGGCTCATTGGATAGCCGGTTGTTGATGTGGTTTATCATCCAGCAGCACACCTACTTCGGCGGTTTCGTGTTGGCCCTGCCTGTCTTTTGCGTCCTCTTGGAATTTTTGGGTTTAGTCGCGAGAAATCCCGCGATGGCCTTGCGTTATGACGGTCTGGCCCAGGATCTGTTGAAGGTGGCCTTGTTGGCGCTCTCCGTCACCGCTGCAGTCGGCAGCCTGATGCTGACGATGTTTATCACGCTCTATCCCAGCTTCATGCAGTACATGGGGGGCACCTTCAAAGGCATGATGCCGCTGTATGCATTGGTCTTTGTCGGCACCACCTTCCTGACCATCGCGTACTACTACAGCTGGGAACGAATGGCGGCGCCTGGCTCAAAATGGATCCATCTTTCCATCGGCCTGCTCGCCGTGGTCTGTGGGACATCATTACTCCTGCTGGCCAATTCCTGGTCTGCGTTCATGATGGCGCCATCCGGTGTGGACGGGCAGGGGCGCTATCTGGGCAACCCGTGGCACTTACTTCGCTCCGCGCTCTGGAATCCGCTGAACCTCCATCGGTTCTTGGCGGACATCATGTCGGGGGGCGCAGTGGTGCTGGCCTATGCGTGTTACCGCTTCTTTTCAGGGAAGAGCCAGGAGGAGCGGGCCTATTACGATTGGGTCGGCTATGTGTTTTTATTTGTGACGGTCTGCGCCTTACTGCCGATGCCCTTCGCCGGCTATTGGTTGATGCGGTCCGTCTACGCATACAGTCAGAGCATGGGCGTCACGATGATGGGCGGATTGCTGACCTGGCTGTTCGTCGTACAGGCGCTGTTGATCGGCGCGCTGTTTCTTGGCGTGAATTATTATCTGTGGCAGAGCATGGGACGCATTCGCGGCGGGGAACGGTATCAGCCCTACTATCAATATCTCCTGCTGGCGTTGACGGGGTGTTTGTTTATCTGGCTGACTCCGCACACGCTGTTGATGACCGGTACGGAAGTTAAAGCCATGGGCGGCGCGCAGCATCCGGTGATCGGGAACTACGGGGTAATGTCGTCGAAAAACGGCGCCGTGAACGTGATGATCTGCATCACGGCGTTGAGTTACATCTATTATCGTCGCGCGAACCGGACGATGACGATTTCCTGGGCCAGGACGGGGAACGTCATTTTGGGAGCGCTGTTCGGCCTTGGTGCGGCGCACATCATCGGCTTGTCGATTTACGGGTTTTATCTTCCGGCTAGTCTCCGGGTGGGATTATCGGGTCCGCAGGCGGTGACGACACTGCTGGTGGTCACGCTGGGATTGCTGCTCAACCGGCGTATGTTGCGAGGAGCGACCATTCATGGTCCCGTACAGTGGGGACAAATCTCCATTCGTGGCATGGTCGGTCTATTCGGCCTGGCAGCGGCATTTACGTGGGTCATGGGGCTCATGGGCTACATTCGTTCTTCCGGCAGGCTGGCCTGGCATGTCAACGAGTTGATGCCGGATACGTCGCCCTGGGCCTTTACTCCCTCGCTAGGTTTTGCCGCAAAGATGGTCACGATCAATATGGTGCTGTTTTGGGGCGCGGTTTTCTTTTTGTTTTGGGTCTGTCAGCGAGGGCAGCAGCCGGTGATGCATGAGGATGTGAGCGCGGAGAAAGAGGCGGGGTTTTTGCCGTCTCCTTCGCATGAAGGTTAGGCAAGGTTCATTAGGGAGTCTCGTGATGAGTATGAGGATGGGTGTCGGGGTCTTGGGCATTGTAACTATGATCGGATTGTGTACGGTTTTCGGTGGCGCTGCGCCTAGTCACGCAGCCGAGGCTGGCGTGTTGGTGTTGGAAGACTTTCAGTCGGCGGATCAAGATGGATTTCCCGTGGAGTGGCAGCATGAAAACCAGCGCAGCCAGGCGAAAGGGCGGGATGCCTACAAGATTCAGGCTGAGGAGGGGAAGAAGTTTCTCGCGGCAAAAGATGCGGGGCAGCGTATAAAAAAACGGAAAATCGACTGGGATCCGAAGGTGTATCCGGTGCTGACTTGGCGATGGCGCCTTCACAAGGCTCCGAGCAACTCGGAGCCGGTTGCGGCGCTGTACGCCTCACTGGATACGGATCTCATGTTTATTCCTGTTTTTACGAAATACATCTGGAGCGCTGGCAAGCCGGTGGGGACGTTTGTCGAAGGTGGTATGTTCAGCGGTTCAGAGTTGGTCGTGCAGAGTGGGGTGTTGCCGGTGGGGGAGTGGGTCGAAGAGCGGGTCAATGTGTACGAAGACTTCAAACGCATTCATAAGCATGAGCCGGCGGAGAAGGCCTGGGGCATCTCCTTATTCGCCGGTCCGGGTGTGGAGATTGATTTCGGCGCCGTGACGGTGGGCCCCGCGAAGTAGTGCAGGGATAGCTGAGTGAGGATGTGAAGCGTATGAACCGACCCACCGCCAGTGCGTGGTTTGATGTCGTGCTTGGCGTTGTGGTCATGACCACCGTCGGCGCGCTCATTGGGTCGTTTCTTGGTGCTTCATCCATTCCTGTGACCGCCGGGCTTGGGCTGGCTCTTGGGGCAGTAGTGGGGTATTTGGGCGGCCGGAGATTCCTTGTCAGCATTTTAGTCGGTACCGTTCTGGGAGGCTTACTTGCTTGGTTCATCGCCGGCATTGAAAAGGTTTCATTTGGAGCCGGCGCTGGTGCGGCGATGGGAGGCTTTCTCGGCGTGCAGATTTCGATGTTGCTGGACATGCGAGCGGCCAGAAAAGCCGCACAGGTGGAAGAAGGTGAGGACGCTGGCGCGGCTCACTCGGCAGTGACCAAATTATGAGGTGCGAGTAAGCGATGGAAAATCGAGGCGTACTCATCGGGTCGATTATTTTCGTGTTCGGGTCGTTCATTTTGATGATCGGGGGGTTGGTCTATGAATCGTATAAGGCCAAGCAGATGCGCCAACTAGTCCTCTCTGTCGTGACGGAAGCTAAGCCTGTCGCCGCGCCGGCAGCGCAGGATTTTTCGATGTACAAAACATTTGTCGGGGATGACGGACGGGAAATGGTGCAAATCTCCGAGGGGCCGTTTGTGATGGGCAGCCGTGACAATGACAGTGACCCGGATGAAAAACCCGAGCATCAAGTCTATTTGAAGACCTACTTTCTGGATAAGCATGAAGTGACCCAGGATTCCTATGATCGGTTTCTCAAGATGACCAAGCGCGTGAAGCGAAAGATCGAGGTGTTTGAGGACGATCCGGCCAAATTGCTCAAGCCCGAATATCCAGCCATTGCTGTGACGTGGGATGACGCGGAGGCGTACTGTAAATGGGCGGGTAAGCGCCTGCCTACTGAGGCGGAATGGGAGAAGGCTGCTCGAGGCGAAGGGAAGCGCCGTTACGCGTGGGGTGACGAGTTTGTTTCCGGGTATGCCAACATCGACGGAACGGAAGATGGATTTCGCTATTTGGCTCCCCCTGGATCTTTCGAGTCGGGTCGCAGCCCGTATGGCATTTACGATATGACAGGGAACGTCGGTGAATGGGTGGCCGATGTGTATGAGGAGAATTCTTATCGCGCCTCGCCGTATCGAGACCCGAAGGGGCCCGATCAGGGCGAGCAACGAATCATTCGCGGTGGTTCGTGGCGGGAAACAAAACGGAATGTTCGTGCATCCAAGCGGTTCCAGGCGAAACCGTGGCGCCACGATATCACCGTCGGGTTTCGTTGCGCGAAAGACGTCGATGCCGAGACGGCAGTGAAGTAGCCAATCGAAACATGCTGGAAACACGGTTCAAAGTGGTGTTTCTTCTGGCGGTGCTCTTTGCCGCCAGTTTGCCCATCATCGCCATTCTCCGCGGGACGATTTCAACCCCACTCGAAGCTGAATCTCAACATTCAGAAGACGAGTCGGTTAGTACCGCTCCCGATTCTTCCGCATCCGAGCAGCCTTTGGAGGAAGAACTCGTCGTCATCCCTGCGGGGCCGTTCATTCGAGGAACGAGTCAGGGAGGGTTCGATGAGCAGCCGGAGCGCAAGATCTACCTCGATGAGTTTTCCATCGATCGATACGAAGTGACGAATGCGCAGTATGCCGCTTTTGTAAAGGCTACGGGCCATCGTAAATCCGGCCCCCCTTCTCGATATGCGAAGAATACTGGGCGCATGCGAGGAGTCAATCAACCTGCGGTCTATGTCTCGTGGGACGATGCAAAGGCCTATTGCGAATGGCGAGGGCGGCGTTTGCCGACAGAGGCGGAATGGGAGAAGGCCATGCGGGGGCCGGATGGGCGCCTATGGCCCTGGGGAAATGTTGAGATCCCGGGAGGGGCCAATTGGGCTCGCGTCGACGATGGTTTTGAGGTTGCGGCTCCGGTGGGCCGAGTGCGGAGCGATGCCAGCCCCTATGGAGTGATGGATGGTGCCGGCAATGTCATGGAATGGGTGGCCGACTGGTATCTGGAAGGCGCCTATGCTGCAGCCTCGGACCGTAATCCGGAAAGCCCGGAATACGGTACTTATAGGGTGTTGCGCGGGGCGGCGTATACCAGCTCAGGATCGGACCTGCGTATCACCGCCCGCAGTAAAATGATGTCGGATTTTCGGGATGAAACTATTGGGTTTCGTTGTGCGCAATCGAGCGCAACGGCCGGTCGCATATCTGGGATCGGGAGTCAGTGAGGATCATAGGAAATCGAAGTAGTAGAGGATCAGAAACACGGCCAAAATGATATTGACAACCATTCCAGCCAAAACTATAATGTCGAACACTTTTGAGTTTTTAGCCATAAAAATCCCTTTAAAAATCATGTGCGTGAGGGATTTTGATTAACACAGCGTAGTTGGTGTGTCAATTTAAAATACGTACTTAAAACGTTGGGAGAATCATGATGGAAGCTGCTCAGGATGACGTCAAAGTTAAGATCGGGAAAATGATTTTCTACATCACCTGTGCAGTAGGTCTTTGGTTTTTTTACTGGTTCGGAGGGATTCAGTGCCCTTGTTGATCCCGAATCCTGGCCAGGAAAATGTCCATTAAGTTGAGGGGGGTTTGAGATGGGCCAAACAATTGTGTATGTCGTCGTATCAGTGCTGATCTGCGTCTCGTTTTTTGCAGCGGTTGATCACTTTTTGATGGATGCGCAAGGATTGGACTTTTGGTATCTCCTTCGAAAGTAATTTTCGAGGAGTAAGGCTTTGAAGTTGTTGTTCACATACGCGATGTATCAAGGAGGTAACCCATGGGCTCTGTAACCCGCACGAAGTTGATGTCGGTCATGGCGCTGTGCGCGATGATCGGCCTCCTCCTCATGCCTGTTCTGGTTGCGATCCCTGCCCTTGCTAGTGATGGTGGCGCTCCTGCCGCCGACGCTAAAAAAGAGGGTGGAGAGGCAAAAGTTGAGAAGGGCAAGGACGTTTACTACAAGACGGAAGGTATTGTCTCCGGGCCGCCGGCGCCAAAGACCACGGACAGCGAGAAGGACTATCCGCGCTACAATTTTGAAAGTCGCGTTCTTCTCTGGTTTGCCAACCAGCAGCACCTCTACTATGGCAGCTTCGTCTTGGCTGTGCCGATCTTCTGTATGATCATCGAGTTCATGGGCGTCGTGAGTAAGGATAAGGCGCTGGCCAAGCGGTACGACCAGTTGGCCTACGATTTTATCAAGATCAGTTTGACGGCCTACTCGCTCACCGCGATTCTGGGTGGAATCCTGATCTTTACTTTCCTGACTCTCTATCCAGCCTTCTTCCAGTACCTCTCCGGTATTTTTAGACCTGTCATGCACATCTATGCGTTGATGTTCGTGGCCGAGAGCGGCACTCTTTATATCTACTATTACGGTTGGGATAAAATGAAGGAGGGCTTCCTCAAGTGGATTCACCTCAGCATGTCAGTCGTCCTGAACGTAATCGGTACTATCTTGATGTTCCTGGCCAATTCGTGGATCGGTTTCATGATGTCGCCGGCTGGTGTTGACGAGCAGGGTCGGTATTTGGGCAACATCTGGCATGTGATTCATACCGCATTGTGGAACCCTCTCAATCTGCATCGAATCCTCGGCAATATGGCCTTCGGTGGTGGTGTCGTCGCAGCCTATGCTGCATATAGGTTCTTGTCGGCGAAGACCGACGAAGAGCGCGCTCACTATGACTGGATGGGCTACATCGCCATGGCGCTAGGTGTGTCGTTCTTGATTCCATTGCCATTCGCCGGATATTGGCTGATGCGAGAGGTGTATGCCTACCGCCAGCAGATGGGTATTACGTTGATGGGCGGTTTGCTGGCCTGGTTGTTCATTATTCAGGCGACCATGATCGGTATCTTGTTTCTCAGTACGAACTACTATCTCTGGCAGGCGCTTGGTCGGATGCGCGGTGCAGAAAAGTATCAGCGCTACATTAAGTACCTCGTGTTCCTGCTCACATGCGGATTCCTGGTCTTTATTACTCCCCATACCATCGTGATGACCCCGGCCGAATTGAAAGCCATGGGAGGTCAGCAGCACCCGGTGCTCGGTAACTATGGGGTTATGTCCGCCAAGAACGGCGGTATCAACGTGATTATCACGACCACGGTCTTGAGCTTCGTGTGGTACATGCGAGGCAATAAGGTTTCGACGGTCTCCTGGTCGAAGTTCGGCAATATTTTTATGGGATGCTTCTTCTTCTTCGCGTACCTCAACATTATTATGTTGGCGGTGTACGGCTACTACATCCCTGCGAACGTTCGCGTCGGTCTGTCGGTGCCGCAGGTGGCTACCACATTGTCCTGCCTTTTCTTCATGTTTGCCCTCAATAGCGTCATGATGAAGGGTGCGAAGCAGATGGGGCCGATTGAGTGGGGCAAGATTTCTGCGCGATCCCAGTACGCGCTCATCATGCTGGCCACGGCCTTCACCTGGATGATGGGACTGATGGGATATATCAGATCATCGGTCAGACTCTTTTGGCACGTCAACGAAATTATGCGTGACAATTCTCCATGGGCATACACCCACACGGTGGGTTTTGCTGCGAACATGATTTCGGCCAACGTCCTGTTCTTCTGGATTTCAATTATGTTCGTGTTTTGGTTGGGGGCCCTTGCTGCCAAGAAGGCACCAGTCGAGGCAAAGGCAGCTGTGCCAGGCAGGGCGGCAGCCCCGGCGGTTGGTCACTAATCAAAGCGCAAGAAATGAATCAATGGGGGAAGGTATTTGGGCTGTCTCAGCAGCCGGTGCCTTCCCCTCCTGCAGGAGGTTTGAGCTGTGATTGAACTCATTAAAGCGGCCATAGGAATGGGCTGGCCTGCATTAGGGATCCTGGTGGGCCTAATGTTTTATTTTAAGGCCTCTATCTCTGATCCTGTTGCAAACAAGCGTGCGGTGTTCAAGACGTTCATCGGAACTATTGGCGCATTTCTTCTTTTCATGGCAATCGCCAACTATAAGATGAATTTCTTTGCAGAGTCGAGGCTCTTGCCGGTTTCCCTCGTATTGATTACTTCCATGACATTCATGATGGCCCTGTATTTTACGAATATCAGCGCTTTGCTGAAGATCGGGGGCTTCATGTTCTTCATTGCTGCAGCACTTTCTGGCTACGGGAACTGGTTGCCGCAAGTCGAGGGTGGATTCCCGCCCATCGAGGAGAAAAAAGATTTTAGCAATATGCCGCAGACTGAACTGGCCGATGAGGGCGAGAAGATCATTTTCGGCGGTGTGGGGCAAAACAAGGTGCAAGGAGCCATAGGTAAGGGACAATGCCCGCTCTGCCATGCGTTTCACAAGGGCATGTTGGGCGAGCGTGCCCCTAACTTGGATGGTATTCCTGAGCGTGCCGAAGCTCAGCTCAGTGATCCTCGTTACCACAAGGGAAATCCCGCTGCTCGAGATTCCAATCAGAAAGAAGCGTTCCCTGGTTCCGGGACTGCTGAAAATGCGATCGAGTATATTGCTGAATCCCATTCATGTCCGAGCTGCTTCGTCGTAGCCGGTTTCGGTGTGAAGGGTACGAACGACAAAGAAAGTCCTATGCCATCCATCCATAAGCCGCCAATTTCTTTGAGTATTCCAGAGTTGGCTGCGGTCGATACCTGGCTGTATGTGAGAGAGGGCCGTGAGGCTCCTGGCTTTGACGAAATTGTGAAGTCTTATGAGAAGTTTATTCCAGAATCCGACCGTCCGAAGCCCCCGACAGAGGGGGATGCCAAGCCAGGCGCGAGCGCTTTGATGGCTGACGGAACCGAGCCAGTAGATCAGATTTTTGCAAAAGGTCAGTGCGTAGCCTGCCATACCATTCCTGGAATCGCAGGAGCGACTGGAACCATCGGTCCGAAATTGGTCGAAGGCACCAATGCGCCTCTTCGAATTAAGGATAAGGATTACAAGGGCAAAGCGAAAAGTGTCCCTGACTACATCATGGAATCAATCGTTGAGCCCAGCGCATATGTCGTGAAGGGCTTCCCCGACAACACCATGCCGAAAGTATTCGGCCAAAAGCTTAGCGCTGGCGCACTCAAAAAGCTTGTAGATTACCTGTCGCAGGTTCACGAAGGGAAAGAGCCGCCAAAGGCCTCTTAAGTTTAGCGATTGGGGATCTCGTTGCTATTGCGGAAGAAAGGGAGATGAGGACATGAAAGCATTAATGTCAGTCGGGGCGCTGGTTGGCGTCCTGGGACTGCTCATGTTGATCGGAATGATCTTCGGAGTCGTTCCATCGAACACCGTTAGACTCGTCGAGGGCTACATGCCCATGCAGGTGTTAAGTGAGCTGGCTGTTTTCGTAGCCGGCTTTACCGGCCTGAGTTATTTGGCTAATTCTATGGGAATGGCCTTTCCTCGGTTCTGGCAGGGGGTGTTGTTTTGGACGTTCGTTCAGATGTATCTCAAGTTCCGTATTTATCCCCCCATCCCGTTCAGCGTGCGAGCGATGTACGGCGTCGTGTCGTTTGTTGCGGTCTTTATGTGGGTCTCGGCGAACGAGGAAGATTGGAAGAAATTCCGGCAACCTATTCTCAACGTTCTTGATGCGAACACAGGTTTCCATAAGGCCCTCCGCACTATGTATCTCATCCTCGTCCCGTTGCTCATAGGCGGATTTTCCTTCGTGACCATGAAACCCAGCGTCGATGAACCGATCGAGTTGCGCACGGTCCATCCGGCGCCTCCCGCAAGCACAAAGGTGCACGGTAAGACCTATACTCTGCAAACTTCGCAGAATCCGTACCGCGTCAATCTCGAGGGCAAGTACGATCAGGCCTACAGCAATAAGCTGATTGTTGAGCAGGGCATGGGCCGGTTGATGGCTCCCAATGCCAACCCCTGGGATGAAAAAGCTGAGGGTTATTTGAAGTATGTTCGGGAAGGTGGAGAAATTTTCTTTCAGAATTGTCACTTCTGTCACGGCGACAATCTGAACGGCCGGGGGCTTCATGCGTTTGCGTTCAACCCGATCCCTGCGAATTTTACAGACCCGGGAACGATTGCGCAGCTGCAAGAGACCTTTATTTTCTGGCGCGTCGCTAAGGGCGGAATTGGTTTGCCAAATGAAGGATTCCCTTGGGCGTCCGTGATGCCACCGTGGGAGCAGCACCTGACCACTGACGAAATTTGGAAGGTGATCTTGTTCGAATATTGGCACACGGGATACTATCCTCGGACATGGGACTAATTCTGAATCTTACAAACAACCTGGGAGAACAGGTGGTGAGGTTAACAATGAGCAAATTTCGTGTGAATGTAAAAGCATCTCCGCTCCTCGGGGCTGCCCTGAGTGCGCTTCTCATCTCCGCCAGTGCGGTGGGGATCGGCCATGCCGGAGATCTTCCTGAAGGTTTCGCGAAGGGTGAGTTAGCCCCCGCCCCGCCCGCAGACATGATTGAAGCGGGAAAGCGTGTGTATTTTACCAAATGTGTCTGGTGTCACGGCGTCGATGGAGCCGGTGACGGCCCTGGTGCCGATCGACTCTGGCCACGTCCGAGAAACTTTAATCAGGGGACATTCAAAATTCGTCATACGGCGAGCGGAGAATTGCCACTTTTCAACTACAATGAAAAGACTCCTGGTTCTGGCAAAAACGATTTGTTCGATACCGTGACTCACGGTCTCCCCGGCTCCGCGATGCCACCATGGGAGGGTATTTTAACCGAAGAACAGCGAATTCAAGTGCTGTCTTTTGTGACGACCCAGTTGGTGAAGGATCGCAAATTTACGGATAAGCAGTCCGAAACTCAGACCATTCTTCAGCTCGGTACCATTAAGCCAGCTGAGGCTACCGAGGATAGCGTTAAGAAGGGTGCCCAGTTGATTGTCGATAAGAAGTGTATTGAGTGTCACGGTGTCGAAGGACGCGGTGATGGCAATGCCTTCAATCTGAAGGATGACTGGGGATTTTCTATTCAGCCCGCCAATTGGCACAAATGTTGGAACTTCCGCGGTAGCCGTCAGGATCCGTATAATGTCCGGAATATTTTCCGTACATTCTCCACCGGCGTCAACGGGACTCCGATGCCCTCCTTTGCAGATAGCACATCCGTCGAAGATCGCTGGAATATCGCGAACTTCGTTAACTCTTTGTGCGAACGCGATGAGGAAGGAAAACCTCTCGGCATTGATCCTTTGACGGACAAGCCGAAAATTAACTTCGTTGTTCCTTCGGCGCCCGTCGAAGGAGAAATTTCGAACGACCCTGAGAACGAAATGTGGAAGAAGCAGGGGCGTCGCTACGTGGCCATGGGTGGTCAGATCACTCATAAGCCGCGCAACTTCGTGAATCGTATCGACGACATCTGGGTGAAGTCTCTCTATAACGAGAAGAGTGTCGTGTATTTGATTCAATGGGATGACCGGACCAAGAGCATCGCGGAAGGCAAGCTTCCTTGGGCACCGACTCAGGTTAACGTCGAAAACTTTGGCGTGAAGGAGCAGGCGCCAAAGACCGGCGAAGAAGGGTCCATTGCCTCGGCTCAGAATAACTATGCCGTCTACAACGATGCGATCGCGTTCCAGTTCCCGATCAAGTGGCAGGAAATTCCTGCGCCCTTCAAGCCCCGATATTTGTTCGGCGACGCGAAGTTCAATGCCGACATTCTGAAGTGGGAAGCAGACGGCTCGTTGCGTTCCTTCAAGGGAACCGGATGGGATCAGGATTTTGAAGAGCGTGATGACTTTGAAGAGAAAGTGAAACTCTTGAAGTCAGAGTGGAAGGACGGTCGGTGGACTGTCATGATTTCCCGTCCCCTCAAAGGGAACAAGGACGATTATGACGAATACACCCGGTTTGATATTGGCAAGTACATCCCGATGGTGTTCTTTGCCTGGGATGGACACAATGGTGATGCAGGGAGAAAGATGGCGGTCTCTGCTTTCTACTACACGATCCTGCAGCCCCCGATTCCTCAGGAAGTGTACATTTACCCAGCCGTTATCGCAGTGGGTGTGGTGTTCTTGGAGGGTTGGATGTTGACCCGCCGCGCCAATAAGAAAAAGGGCAAGGTCCTTTAAACGATAGCTGCGGATGTATGTGTCATAAGGCGAGGGGGTGAGGTAACTCACCCCCTCGTTGTCTTTCGAGACGTTGTATGACGTGATATGAGGCACCGGTGCGATGATAGAAGATGTCTCTGGTGTTCTGATCGCCGGCGGTAGGAGCCGACGAATGGGACAGGACAAGCGTTTCATGAGGGTTGGCGGGGAGAGCGTGTTTGATCGAACGTTGTCTCTCTTGCGCGGTACCTTTGTCGAAAACATCGTCGTTCTTGCGGAACCTATCGAGATGCTTGATGTGCAGGCGTGTCCTGTTGTGTATGATGTGGTCCCCAACGCGGGCAGCTTAGGCGGACTGTATACAGGGTTGACGGCAGTATCCCGACCAAAAATATTCGCCGTCGCGTGCGACATGCCTTTTTTAGACCCCGAAGCCATTCTCGCCATGTTGTCCCATCGTGAGTCAGCGGACGTGGTAGTGGCCCGCTTGTCTGGTAGGTTGCAGCCTATGCACACTGTGTATTCGAAGCGATGTCTGCCATTTCTCCAAGCTATGGCGGAGCGAAAAGAACTCAAAATCCAAAAGCTGTTTGAGCAGCAAGCCTTGCGAGTAACGGTATTGGGAGAGGATGATCTTCGGGCATTCGGGCCGGGGTTTCGGTCCTTCCAAAATGTTAATACGCCCGACGACTTAGCTTTGGCCGAGTCACCACCCGCCGTTCAACCGTGACAGCCCCCGCAAAGAGTCTTGAGGGTAAAAAGGGGGCGTTGGTCATTCACCCTGGGGCGCTAGGGGATGTGTTGTTAGCCCGCCCTGCTTTGCACGCGCTGCGCGACCAATTCCCCAACCACGAAATCGCACTGCTTTCTGCCAATGCCGTAGGATCTCTTCTGTGCGATAGCGGAGAGGTTGATCGAACATTCCCTCTGGAGAAGATGTATCTGAGTCAGCTATTTGCCGGTTACGGGAGTATTGGTGATGCATTCAGGAGTTGGTTGACGCAGTGCCAGGTAGGAGTGGGATGGCTGCGAGATCCGGAAGGGACTCTGACTGATTCGTTGCGCGCCGCAGGAGTCGGGAGCATCAACCTACAATCTCCTTGTTTTTCTGATTTGGCTGCCATCCATCAAGCAGATCGTTATTTCGAAGCCATTGGGATGGAATGGATCGGGCAGGAATTCACCCATTCACTGATCTTGCCCGCCGAACGTGCGAGGCAGGGCCAGAGGGTTTTGGAGGCGTGGAATTGGAATGGCAGGTCGCCATTGGTTCTGCTTCATCCAGGAAGCGGCAGCCTTCACAAATGTGTGGAGGCGTGGCGCCTTGCCAAGGTCATTGAGTGGTTGATTGAGGCCGGCACGACACCCATGCTCCTCGAGGGGGCAGCTGATGAGCGGCAGGTTGCCCAGGTGCGTTCAGCACTGACTGTGTCAGTGCCGGTCATTCGCGAGCTAAGCTTATCGATCGTAGCCGGAGTCCTGGCGCACGCCGCGCTCTACGTAGGGCATGACTCGGGCATGACACACCTCGCTGCCGCATTATCCATTCCCGCCGTAGCATGTTTCGGCCCCACGCAGGCTTCTCGCTGGGCTCCGCGCGGGCCGATGGTCTCGGTCATATCCGGCAGGCCATGCGTCTGCGCTGGTTGGAGCAACGTTGAGACCTGTCGTGACAAATTCTGCCTGCAAATTCCTGTGGAAGACATGATTGAAGCCTGCCGGAATCAATTGCTGAGACAGTCATAGTCCTTCCCGCGATCTCCTGATCTTGTCTCTCACATTCGTGGTGTGCTAAATTGCGAGATTAATTTTCGCTGTTTCCACGCAGACTTAGAGGAGTTTTTGTGGCTCAGGGTGTGGTGCAAGATATGGTGGCCGAAGCGTTGGCCGGGTCGCTTCGATTGGCGCAACAACGCGGGATTCTCAAGATCGAGCAGATGCCGGTTATTAACCTCGAGGCGCCAAAGCGGCCCGAGTGGGGAGATGTGTCCTGCACGGTGGCCATGTCCTTGTCTGCCTCCGAGCGGCGGCCTCCCTTCGAAATTGCTCAAATTATTGCAGATCACATTCAGGATCGAGAGGCGCTGTTCGCTCGGGTCGATATTGTGCGGCCGGGGTTTCTCAATCTCACGCTCAAACCTGAGCTCTGGATGGAAGTGCTGCGGCATATTGAAACACAGCAGGCAGAGTATGGTCACAGCCGGCTGGGACAGGGACGGCGGGTGCTGGTTGAATATGTGAGCGCCAATCCGACTGGCCCCTTGCACGTCGGCCATGGACGTGGAGCCGCCGTAGGGCAGGCGCTCGTCCGCCTTCTCCGCGCCACAGGACACGAGGTCGTCAGCGAATATTATATCAACGATGCGGGCCGTCAGATGAAATTGCTCGGGGTGTCGGTCCTCGCGCGCTATCTGGAGTCGTGCGGGCAGACCGTCCCGTTTCCGGAGGACGGGTATCAAGGCGAGTATATTCGTGCAGTCGCTGCGCGTGTAAAGGTGGAGCACGGGGTGGCGTTGCTCTCGCTTCCTTCCAGTGATGCAGAGCAGCGAAGTAAGGAGTTCGCCTATCGGGAACTTCTCGAGTTGATTCGGCAGGATTTAGACACCTTCGGGATTACATTCGAGTCCTGGTTCAGCGAAGCCTCGTTGTTGTCCTCCGGTGCGGTCGAGCAGGTCTTGAACGAGTTGAGAGATCGGGACCTTCTCTTCGATCAGGATGGCGCGCAATGGTTTCGTTCATCAGCCTATGGTGATGAAAAAGATCGGGTTGTGCGCAAGCAGGAGGGGGAGTACACCTATCTGGCTTCGGACATTGCCTATCATCGGGACAAGCTGCGGCGTGGGTTTGATCTGCTGGTAGATGTCTGGGGGGCCGACCATCATGGCTATATCCCGCGGATGCAAGCAGTCGTGCAGGCCTACGGCTATCCAAAAGAGCGTTTGCGTGTCGTGCTGGTGCAGATGGTCAATCTTCTCCGAGGCGGCCGAAAAGTTGAAATGTCCAAGCGGGCCGGAGAATTTATCACCCTCCGAGAAGTTATGGATGAAGTCGGGGCGGACGCGGCCAAATTCTTCTTTCTTATGCGCGATTCCAGTACGCATTTGGATTTCGATCTGGAACTGGCCAAGCAGCAGTCTCAGGAGAATCCCGTCTACTACGTGCAGTATGCGCATGCGCGGATCAGCAGTCTGCTGCGCGTGGCAGCATCGCGAGGCATTGATTGTCCGCTTCCGAGCCAAGCCGACCTCAACCTGCTGGCCGATCCCGATGAACTTGCGATCATTCGAAAGCTTTCGGTATTTCCCGTGGTATTAGAGGCGAGCACGGTGGAACTGGAGCCGCATCGGATGGCCTACTATCTTCGTGAGCTGGCAGGTCTCGTGCATCCCTTCTACAACAAACATCGGATTTTGCCTCCGATAACCGACCTCGAAACTACTCCGGCGGCTCAAACCGAGCCGTCCTCTACCGTTCGGCTACCCGAGGCAGTGTCGCCCGGTCTCACAGGGGCCCGCCTGGCTCTCATGTGGTCGGTGCAACAGGTCGTCCGCAACGGGTTAACGGTGCTGGGTGTCTCGGCCCCAGAGCAGATGTAGGACTGCCAATCGGATGCTATCGTTTCGTATCACCCATGAAGAAGCGGGAGGGCAAGCCCGGGTCGGCGTGCTTACCACCGGACGCAGCGAAGTGGCGACGCCCGCTTTCATGCCGGTCGGTTCACTGGGCAATGTGCGTAGTGTCGATGGTGAAGAACTCCTGAAGATGGGCTATGGGCTGATCCTGAATAATGCCTACCATCTGTACTTGCGTCCCGGTCACAAAGTCGTGGAGGAGTTAGGGGGCGTTCATGGCTTCACGGCCTGGCCGGGTGCCATTCTTACCGACAGCGGCGGCTTTCAAGTGTTCAGCTTGGCAAAGTTTTGCAAGGTGACGGATGAGGGCGTGGTCTTTCAATCTCATATCGACGGATCGTCCCGATTCATCAGCCCCGAAACATCGATCGAAATTCAGGAAGCGTTGGGTGCGGACATCATCATGGCATTCGACCATGTCGTCGCGCTGCCGTCCTCGCTCGATCAGGTGCGCGCCGCCGCTAAGCGGACCTCCCTGTGGGCACGCCGTTGTGTCGAGGCCAAACGTCGTACTGATCAATCCTTGTTCGGGATCGTGCAGGGCGGATTGGATCAGGACTTGCGGGTGGAGTCGGCCCGCGATCTGGTGTCGGTAGGGTTTGACGGATATGCCATCGGCGGCTTGTCGGTTGGCGAGGACAAGGCCGACATGTATGCCATGTTGGATGTCACGGTCCCGGAGTTGCCGTCGGCCAAGCCGCGTTATTTGATGGGTGTGGGCATGCCCGAGGATTTGGTGGAAGGCGTCGCGCGCGGGATCGATATGTTCGATTGTGTGGTCCCGTCTCGCCATGGCCGAACCGGATGGCTATTCACCTCCTTCGGACGTGTCGTGATCAAGCAGGCTCGGTATGCGAGGGATGAACAGCCCATCGATCCGGCCTGTCGGTGTCCAGTGTGTACCCGATATACGCGGGCCTATCTCCATCACTTGTTCGGGGTCAAAGAGATGTTGGGCGCCCGCCTCAATACGATTCACAATTTATGGTTTTTTGCGAAGTTGATGGAAGAGATCAGGAGCGCCGTGCGGAACGGCACCTTTCAGGAGTTTCGCCGCGAGTTTCACCGGACCTATGTCGTGGACCGGCCGGGCGGCGACGGGCGGTCGGACATAGACAATACGAACATGTCGTAAGGCGACAAGCAGGGGGCTGTATGTGGGATTCAGTGGCATGGGCGCAGGGAACGTCGGGAAGTGGAGGCGCGGGGGGAGGCCTGTTATCGCTGGTCCCATTCGTCCTGATCTTCGTCATTTTTTATTTTATGCTGATTCTTCCGCAACAAAAACGCCAGAAGCAGGCGAAGGCCATGCTGGAAACCTTGAAGAAGGGCGACAAGGTGGTGACCGCCTCAGGCATTTGGGGCACCATCACGAACTTGGGAAAAGAGACGGTGACGCTTCAAATTGCTGACACGACCAAAATCAAAATCCAGAAAGAGCACATTGCTCGGCTGCGCGGCGAAGAGGAAGACTGACGCATGCGACGGAGACGGGAAGGATTGGCGCACGTATGAAAAAAGTCGGCGGACGGTTGTTAGCTTTAGTGACGATGGTGGTCGCTTCGATCATCTTTTTCTTGCCCTCCTACCAACCCCTGTACAAGGAACTGCCGCGGTGGGTCCGCGAGGTGTTGCCGGACAAGGGGATTACCCTTGGGTTGGACTTACAAGGCGGCATTCACCTGGTGTTGGAGGTGGAGGAAGACCGAGCGGTGGAGATCGCGGTGGAACGGACGGCAGCGGGACTGCAAGACCTGCTCGTCGAAAAGAAAATTCCGGCTGAATCGGTTAAGCGGACGGGGCCTTCCCAAATCACCATCGGATTTCAAAATGCCGAATTGAAGGCCCAGGTGCAAAAGCTTTTGGATGATTTTCCTACGTATGTGGAGAACGAGGGCTCTGGCTCCGGGAACAAAGTGGTGTGGGAATTGCGCGAGGCCGAGATTAAGCGCATCAAAGATTCCGCCATCAATCAGGCGCTGGAAACAATTCGTAATCGCATCGATCAGTTTGGTGTGGCGGAGCCGTTGATTCAGCGGCAGGGGTTGAAGCAAGTCGTCGTGCAGCTGCCGGGCATCAAAGACGCCAAATTGGCAAAGGACCTTATCAAGCAAACCGCGCTGCTCGAATTCAAACTGCTGGACGATGACAATCAACTCAAGTTGGATTTGCCGGGTCGGATTCAAAAGGGGAAGGAACGTGAAGAGGCGTTGCTGAAGCAGGTTGAGGGAAAAGTTCCGGAAGGCGATCAGATTCTGTTTGAGCGGATCGTCGAAAAGGAAAGCGGACAGGAATGGCTGGCTCCGTATCTGGTGAAGAAGCGGGTCATGTTGGCCGGCGATGTGCTCAGCGATGCCCGGGTTTCTATCGGCCAGTTCAATGAGCCCTATGTGTCGGTGACCTTCGATGCGAAGGGGGCGCGAGAGTTCGATCGGATCACGGGAGAAAACGTCAAGAAACGCATGGCGATCGTGCTCGACAACACGATCTATTCGGCCCCGGTCATTCAGGAGCGCATCAGCGGGGGAAGAGCCCAAATTACTGGAACGTTCTCGATGGAAGAGGCCAACAACCTGTCCATCGTGCTTCGGGCGGGCGCACTGCCCGCTCCGCTCAAGATCATTCAGGATCTGACCGTCGGTCCTTCGCTTGGACAGGACTCGATTGAGAAGGGAATCAAGGCGACTCTGTTTGCGGGGCTTCTCGTCATCGTGTTCATGGCCATCTATTACCGATTGTCCGGCGTGATCGCGAATTTTGCGTTGATGCTGAACCTCATTTGTTTGATCGGGTCGCTGGCCGCGTTGAATGCGACGCTGACCTTGCCCGGGATCGCGGGGATTATTTTGACGATCGGTATGGGCGTCGATTCCAACGTCTTGATCTTCGAGCGCATCCGTGAAGAGTTGCGGCAAGGGAAGGCAGTCCGGGTAGCCATTGATGCCGGATACGATAAAGCCCTCTTGACCATCGTCGACTCGCACGTCACCACATTGATCACTGGGTTTGCGCTGTTTTTGTTCGGCACCGGGCCGATCAAAGGTTTTGCCGTGACGTTGTGCCTTGGGATCGCGATCAATCTGTTCACCGCGTTGGTCGGCACCAAGGTCATCTTCGATCTCTTTAATCAGCGCAAGAAAATTGAGCAGCTCAGCATTTAGGAAGGAGCCGGTATGTTCGAGATTTTGGGAAAGACGAATATCGATTTTATGGGGAAGCGCACGATCTCGTTTGCGCTGTCCGGCATCCTGGCCTTCCTGGGTCTTATCGCCGTGCTTCAAATCGCGCGCGGGGCGGCCAATCTGGGAATCGATTTTGCGGGTGGCACGGCGGTCCAACTCAAATTCGACCAGTCGATCCGAATCGACGAAGCCAGGCGGGCGTTGGAATCGAACGGTCTGGGATCGGCCGAGTTGCAGGAGTTCACGCAGGACAATAAGTTGCTCATTCGCGTGAAAGCCTCGACGACCATTGAGGAGAAGGTGGCGGAACGGGTCATGGCGGTGTTCAGTAAGGAATTTCCCGGGAACAAGTTCGTGGTGGATTCCAGCATGGAAATCGGCCCGACGATTGGAAAAAAACTCCAGGAAGATGCGATGATTGCGGTGTTGATCTCGTTCGTCGGGATCGTGCTCTACATTGCCGTCCGGTTTGAGTTGCGATTCGGCGTGGCAGCGGCGCTGGCGACATTCCACGATGTTCTGGCAGTGCTGGGTGTCTTTTACATGTTCGACAAGGAAATCACGTTGTTGGTGGTCACGGCCCTCTTGACGCTGGCCGGGTATTCCTTGACCGATACCGTGGTCGTCTTCGATCGCATTCGCGAGAATCTTCGCACGCGTCGGCGTGAAGACGAAGAAACGATCATCAATCAAGCCATCAATCAGGTCCTGAGTCGCACCATCGTCACCAGCTTGACCGTGGTGATCGTGCTCATTCCCCTGGTGCTGGCCGGCGCCGAGGTCTTGCACGATTTTTCGCTGGCCTTACTCGGGGGCGTCATGTTCGGTACCTATTCGTCCATTTTCGTGGCCAGCCCGCTGCTGCTGCTGTGGCCCGGCAGCCCGGGGAGCCTCCTCAAGCGTCGCTAGGCCTTGGCTCCTTGGAGCCAGGCCTAGGGCCCCACCTCCTGTTGCGACAGGGCCATTAGTCGGGGTATCCGCACGCATGCTGTTCTGGAGCCGGTCACACAGCCTCCAGCGGAAAATCATCACAGCCATTGTGATGGTCGGTCTCCTGCCGTTAGGTCTTTCCCTTGTTCTGACCTATCTCGAAGAGCGCCGGGCTTTGCGCGAGACCATCGGGGCCAACTTCAAAGAAGTGGCCGTCGAGGCCGCCCGGCGGATCGAGATGCAGGTCACGCGCGGGATGAACGAAGCGCAGCAACTCGCCGCCACACCCTTTCTTCGCACCTCGGTTACCGAATCCAACCGCACCTATCTGGACAAGGACGAAAAGACCGTCCAGTCCATGATCAAAGCCTGGCAGCAGCGGTGGCGGCAGCGGGACAAGCAAAGCGAGTTTCCGCTGTTCATCAACCGCATTGTGACCAATTATTTGATCCGATGGCACGATATCCGAAAAGCGGACTATGTGGGCATTTTCGTGACCGACAATCGCGGCGCGCTCGTGGTCAGTTCCATTCCGCAGGTTGAATACTACTATGGCAAGACGGCCTGGTGGCAGGCGTTCATGAAGCGAGGAATGGGGAAGGTGTTTGTCAGTGATATCTTCTTCGACCCTGCTTTCGGCACGCATGTGGTCAATGTGTCGGCGCCGATCGTCGATGATGAACAACATACGACGATCGGCGCAGTGACGGTCCTCTTGCGTCGAGATACGCTATTTCACTCCGTCTCTGAGGCCACGGTGGGCCAGACCGGGCATGCCATGTTGTTCAGTTCGGACGGCGCACCGGTGATCTGTCCGATCCTGTCTCCCGAAGAACATGTGGTCAGACCCGAGTTGATCGGGGCGATCAACTCGAATGCCGCGGGATGGACGACCGCGGAGAATGATTCACATGGCGGGAAAAATTCCATCGTCGGGTATGCACCTGTTCGCTTGGGCGCTGATCTCACGCCGGAAAGTCTGGGCGGCAAACGATGGGTGACGTTTGTGCGGCAGGATCCCGCTGAATCCTACGCGCCGCTCTCGAGGCTCGTGGGGCAGGTGACCGTGTACGGGCTCGGAGTGTTTGCCGTATTAGTCCTCACCGGCCTGACGGTCGCTCGGCGAATCGCGCGTCCCATCGGCTTGTTGCACGAGGGAGTGCAGAAAATCGGGAGCGGCCGCTTGGACCAGCAGTTAGATCTCAAGACCGGTGATGAAATCGAACAACTCGCCGATGCATTCAATAAAATGGCGGCGAACCTACGCGTGTCGTTCGAGCAGATCGAGCACCGCATGGAAGATGTGCGTCGGCTGGAGGCGCGGTATCGCGATCTCATCGAGCATTCTCCGGAAATGATCTATCAGCTGAACAAGGCCGGGCAATTCGTGCATGTGAATAAGACCGGGTTGGACAAGCTTGGATATACGCTGGAAGAGATGTTCCAGATGCACCTCTGGGACCTGGTTCCCAAAGGGCGCGAGGCCGAGGTGTTGGCCTATCTGGAGCGCCTCGTCTCGCAGGGGCGCAGTACCATTGAGACGGTATTTGTGGCGGCAGACGGGCGTCCGATCGACGTGGAGATCCATTCAACGGCGTTGTTCGAGATCGGCGGAGGACTCGTCCACTCCCGCGCTTTCGTCCGCGATGTCACGGAACGCCGACTGCTGGAAGAGCAAATTCATCGCTATACCACGCGACTCGAGCAGGCCGTCAATGAGCGGACCCAGCAGCTGGTGGCTTCACAAGAGCGGTATAAGGCGCTCTTCGACCTCGTGGCCGATTCTGTCTTTATGGTGGGTGAAGACGGGGTGATCGTGGCCGTCAACAAGCGTGAAGAGCAGGCGCTGGGTTATTCCGAGCAACAAGTGATGGGACACAGCATTCTCGACGTGATTCTGCCGGCGCATCACGAGGAGATGCGCTCGCTCTTGGCGAAGATCCACTCCGGCGAACGTCAGGTGCCCACCCAGGAAATCACGGTTCGTGATGCCGGCGGTAAGGAAACGCCGGTGGAGATGGATCTGATCTTGGCGCGCGGCAGCGATCACACGTGGGTGATGGTGCAGCTTCGCGACATCACGGATCGAAAGCGTCTTGAGCGGCAGATGCACACCTACCAACAGGAGCTGGAAGCCAAGGTCAGCGAGCGCACGCGCGAGATCGAGGAGACCAAGCAGTATCTTGAGAACCTGCTGGAAAACGCCAACGACGTCATTTATACCCTCGATAGCGAGCAGTGTTTTACCTATGTCAACAGCAAGGTGTTGGCCTGGGGCTATGCCAAGGAAGATTTGCTGGGGCGGCCCTATTTGGGATTGTTGTCGAAACGGCATCGGGGGCGCCGGCTCAAATCGACGTTGGACATCGGCGTAAAGCAGGTCTATGAGGTCGAGGTGCTGACGAAATCCGGCGAGCCCCGTTCCGTCATGGTGAGTGTGTCGCCGCTGCATGGCGTCGACGGCGAGATTCTGGGAGTGCTGGGTATCGCTCGCGACATGACGGACACGAAGAAGCTTGAACAACAAATCAGAAACTCTGAGAAGTTGGCATCAGTGGGCAAGTTGGCGGCGGGGGTCGCCCATGAGATCAACAACCCCTTGGGTGGTATTCTGAACTGTCTCTACAACATGCGTAAGGGCACGCTTTCCCCATCTCGCCAGGAAGAATATCTCGCGTCGATGGAAGACGGATTGCGTCGGGTGCAGCGGATCGTCCGGCAGCTCCTCGACTTTTCCCAGCAGCACAATCCGGAGCTGGCGCTGGCGGATATCAATTATGTCGTCAATCGCGTGTTGTTGTTAACCGACCACCTGTTCGTTCCTCATCGGGTGCGGCTGGAGACGGACTTAGCCGTCGACATGCCGGAAATCATGATCGATCGGCATATGATGGAACAGGTGCTGATGAATCTTGTGTTGAACGCCATTCAGGCGATGCGAAACGGCGGGGTCCTGACCATCCGCACGACCGTCAAAGAGGCTCATTGTCTGGTGCGCGTGCAGGATTCCGGGTGCGGCATTTCTTCGTCTGTGCTGCCGCGCATTTTTGACCCGTTTTTCACCACCAAAAACGAAGGTGAAGGAACCGGGCTCGGATTGTCGGTGAGTTTAGGCATCGTCGAGCGGCACGGTGGACGGATTGTGGTAGAGAGTGAAGTCGGAAAAGGTACAACCTTTACGGTGTCGATTCCGCTCTCGACCGAACGCTATGCCATTGGGAGGTTTTCGTGAAGGGGCTCAAGATCTTCATTGTCGATGATGAACCGCTGATGCGGCTTTCTATGCGGGACGCGTTGGAAGGGGTCGGGTGCGAGGTCATGGCGGCGGCGACCGGCACAGAAGGGCTGGCCGTCCTCGGCACGCGTCAGTTTGATATCGTGATTACCGACTTGCGCCTCCCGGGTGCCGATGGATTGACGATTTTGAAGACCTGTAAAGAACGCAGTGCCACGACTGAAGTCATTTTGATCACGGCTCACGGGTCGGTGGACACGGCGGTGGGGGCCATCAAACTCGGTGCATACGATTACATTACCAAGCCGTTCCAGATGGACGAATTGCTGCTGATCGTCGAGCGCGTCGGCAAAATTATTGGACTCCGGCGGGAAAATCTTGAACTCAAGGAAGTGCTGGAAGATCGCTTCAGTTTCGGTGGCATCCACGGGCGCAACCATCATATGCGCGCACTGCTGGACAAGATCAAGCTGATTGCGGCCACTGATTCGCCGGTTTCACTTGTCGGCGAGCGTGGGACGGGGAAAGAGTTGGTTGCGCATACTATCCATTTGAACAGCCCGAGGCGGGATCAGCCCTTGATCAAAATGTGTTGTGCGGATCTTCCCGATCACCTGCTGGAGGCGGAGCTCTTCGGCCATGAAAAGGGGGCATTATCCGGGGCTTCACGACAACGACGAGGACGGTTTGAGCTCGCCCATAAGGGGACACTATTGCTCGACGATGTGGAGTCGCTGTCTCCTACCCTGCAGAGCAAATTGTGGCGGGTCCTTCAGGAACGGAAGTTTGAACGTGTCGGAGGGCGTGAGTCGATCGAGCTCGATGTTCGAATCCTGTGCTCGTCGCGGCAGGAGTTGAAGGAGGCTGTCACTCAAGGACGGTTTCGTCAGGATCTCTCTGATCGCCTTGCAGCCGTTCAGGTGGTTGTGCCGCCCTTGCGTGAACGTCGGGAGGATGTGGTGGTCATTGCCGAACATGTCCTTGAGCTACGATCAAAGAGCCTCAATAAATCACTCAAGGGTTTTTCTCAACCCAGTTGCGACTTGTTGCTGCACTATTCTTTCCCAGGTAACGTCGGCGAGTTGGAGCAGATGGTGGAGCGGGCCGTGACCTTGGGGCGAAACGGGGAGCCGCTACAGCCCTGGGACCTTTGTGGATTCCAAAGCTGCCCGTATCTGGGTGGCGCGCCTCAGGCGACCTGTGGGTTTTGCACTGAGGGCCTGTCGGCGAAGGCTGGCGAGTCTGTGGTGCAGGCCGCTGCCACATTGGCCACGGCGCGGGAAGCCTTTGAGAAGGACTACATTGAAACGGTGTTGAAGCAGGTGGACGGCAGTCGAACAAGCGCAGCCGCTGTGCTGGGACTATCCCGGAAGGCCTTGTGGGACAAGTGCAGGCGCTACGGCATCTCCTCCGCCAAGGGTGAGGCGGAGGAGACAGACGAGTAAATTACTCTGCCGGCTCTTGACCGCCTTCCCACAACTTCACGGTGCGATCCCAGGAAGCGCTGGCGAGTCGCAGTCCGTCAGGCGAAAGGGCCACGCCGCGCACGGGGCCGGTGTGAGTTTTGTCGGTCCGGAAGTTCCGGCCTGTGGCAATGTCCCAGAACCGGATCGCGTTGTCGTCCCCGGAGCTGATCAGGACTTTTCCATCCGGCGACACGGTCAGGGAACGCACCCAGCCATTATGTCCGCGCAGGACGCGGAGTTCATTCATGGTCGGCATTTCAAAAAACCGGATGGTATTGTCCCGGCTGCCGGTAATCAGAATCTTGGCATCGGGTGTAAAGGTCATTGCCCCGATCCAGAACTCCATCGGTTTTTGAAATCCGCCGTCGTCCTCGATGAAGAAGCCGCGCGTTTCTGTCGAATCTTCAGCCGTTTCCTCCCAATGCCCGTTATGGAGGATTTTTTCTTCCCCGCTGGGCAACACTTCCCAAATGCGGATTTTGCCGATGTCGGAGCCGCTCGCGAGATGCACGCCGTCCGGTGAAAAGGCCACACACACCGACCAATGGTGGTCGTATTGGTCCTTGCCCAGAAGGGTCATGAGATCGGTGCCGGTCGTGACCTCCCAGATCTTGATGTCTTTATTGTGGCTGCCGCGGGCCAGCATGAGGCCATCTGGAGACAACGACAAGCTACACACATTATGATCGTAGCGAGTGAACAAGAGCTTGGTCGGCTCCCCGGTTTTTGGATTCCACAGGCGAATCGTCCGGTCTTCGCTTCCTGAGGCCAGCGTGCGGCCGTCCGGCGTGAAGATCAGGGCGCGAATGTCGGCGGTGTGGCCACGCAATGAGCGCAGGAGGCGTCCGGTTTCAATGTCCCAAATCCGAACGTAGCGATCCACGCCGCCACTGACGATTGTCTGACCGTCTGGTGCATAGGCGACGGTCCACACGCCATGCGAATGTCCGCGGAACGTTTTGAGTTCCCGGAAGCCTGTTTTCCAATACTCTAAATGGTCAATAGCCGGTGCCTGCGCACTTGCCCCTTGCGTGGGTGCTGGTGCGGCGGAAGGCATCGTCGGGGGCGTGGTCGTTGAGTTGCTCATAAAAGTCTGTGCCTCGTCCCTGGTGTGACCGAGGGCTGTCTAGCCTCGGCCAGCCCTCCGCGGTTTGCAAAAAACGCCGAGGGGTTTGTATAATCGGCGGTCGTTTTGAGGATCGTAAGAGAAGGACCGTGAGCAAGTCAAGCACAGTGCTTACGCATGGTTTCTCCCTTCACTGTAACGGAAAATGTGAGGTCTTATGACTACCGGAGTAGAAGTATCCAAGCCGTCCATGGAAATTCGATTTCAGCCGGCCTTACTGCAGGAAGTCATCGACTCTTTTATTGAGAAAACCGAGCGGGAAGGGGACCCGACCTACTATAAGGAATTCCATGAACTGGCCGATCCGATCTATGAGAAATTTACGCTGGATGATCGTGAAGCAGAGTTCAAGAAACTGTATCAATACTTATTCGGCATTTGGGGTTTTTCCGATATCATTCGTGACGCCTTCAACGAATTTCCCGACCTCAAAGCTCGAGTGGGGGTCGTCTTGGTCAAGGGTGTGCTGAAAGAGGATCAGGAGGGCGTCGACGTTCTTCGCAAATGGGGGTCCGTCGAGCACGATCTGGCCAAGCAATTCGAAGAAAAGGGGCTGAAGGGAGTCGGTATTAAGCTGATTCCACGCCGATTCTACGATCCCGCGCTGACTCGATATTGCCGTCATGAGCTCATGCATATCAATGATATGCTGGATCCGGCGTTTGGGTACGATCCTGACACCAGGGTTGGACAGAACCCCGGCGAGGAAACGCTTATTCTGCACCGCTACCGCATTCTTTGGAATATCAGTGTCGATAGCCGTCTGATTGCTGCAGGCAAAGAACCGATGCTGCAAAAAGAGGATCGGTTCAAGGAATTCCGCTCCTGGTATCGCAAAATTCCTCCGGCTCAGCTGAAATCCGTGTTCGAAGGGTTGTGGCAGACGAGCTACTTTACCCATTCGGAACTGGTAGAGATGGCGACCGATACCCTTCGCATTTTGGATCGCGCCGTCGATGTCGAAGGGGGAGAAATCCCGGAGACCCAAAACAAGGTCATGCTGATGCCGGGGTTTCCCTGCCCCTTGTGCCGATTCCCGACGTATACCTGGGTAGAAGATATGGAGACGAAGTTGGAACCATACATTTTGGACTTCATCCGTGAAAACCATCCTGGCTGGGACGTCGAGTATGGGGCCTGTGACCGTTGCGTAGAAGTCTATAAGTTGCGTGCCGACGGTGTCATGTAGCCGGGGTGCAACGTGGCCGGTGATCCCAAATACGGGCGTCGTGATTTTCTGAAAGATTCCGTGGTCTCGGTGGCCAAGGCGGCGAGGGAATTCGCTCTCCATAAGGATGCGCCTCGAGAGCAGCCGGCGGCCCCCGTGCGGACAGACTGGTTGCGCCCTCCTGGCGCTGTCGACGAATCCACCTTCCTCGAACGCTGCACGCGCTGCAGCGATTGCATCAAGGCCTGCCCGCCGGGAGCGATCGTCAGCGATCTTTCGAACGGAACACCGGTGATTTTCGCCAATCAAGTCGCCTGCGAGCTGTGCGAAGATTTTCCCTGCATTGCTGCCTGTGCGACGGACGCGCTTTTACCGGTGGCTGATGCTCTCGAGGTGAGAATGGGCATCGCTACGGTGTCTCATCGGGTCTGTACGGCAGGGCAGGGATGCCACGCCTGCGTATCGAAGTGCCCGGTCGAGGCACTGTCTATGGATTTTCATGCGCTCCGTCTTGATGTGGAGCAGGCGCGCTGTGTTGGATGTGGGATGTGCGAGCAGATTTGCAAGACCGTCAATGATCGCATTGCAGTCAAAGTCACCCCCGCGAGAAATCTTTCTGCGGGCAGCATTCACTACTGAATCCGTCGTGTGCTAGAAGTGTCGAAACATCAATTCATCATGCCAATTCATGAAACAACGGCACGGAAGCAGTGGCAAAGGAGAGAGAGTTCATGCTTGACATCCCTCCCTCCTTTACCTATCATACGCCTCCTGTGCCGCAGGACTCAGATGTTGCGTAGTGTGCGC
>VOPT01000001.1 GCA_009594865.1 Nitrospira sp.
GCGCGCGAATGCCTTCAAATCCCCCTACGGAACAATCCCAATTTTCATACATAGGCTCATATCGGCTGAGCAAATGATTGTACTTGTACCGGTCCGGCATGGTTCTCCAGACCTCGTGAACAACCTCAAGCGCTTCAGGCCATCGCATATGCCCGTTTCGGCCGATAACATCGGAGACAACAAAGACTCCAGAGTGGCCGATAGCAAGTCGAACTTTTTCGAAAAGGACTTCGAGGTCTTGAAAGTGGTGCAGCGACTGATTTGCAACGATCACCGAATACTGTTTGTCACACTCCCAATGTTTCACATCTGACTCTACAAATTTGAGATAGGGCAGCATCTGTTTCGATGACGCCAACTCCCTCCCACGTGCTAGCATTTGCGGATTCACTTCAATACAATCCAGCTGAAACCTTGTGATGCCGCTCGTCACCAGTTGCTCAGCCATCGCAACTTCGGCCTCGCAATTTCCCGTGCCAAGACTCGCCACATGGCACATCTCTCCCGGCTTAACGCGACACGCGTCCGCAACATATCTGACGAATAACTCCGTGACACCAGGGATATTGAGCGCCACAAACTTCGGCAGCAGGTATTTTTGAGACCAATAGTGGAAAATGTCAGGGAGATCATGAACATTCTGAACATTCCGAAAAGTGGCGAGCTCCCCTTTCAGCCGATCAGCATACTCGAGGTCGGAAGATCCGCTGCATCCACCTGGAGATCGCTTAGGCATGGCAGGGTGCAGCAGCATGCCGACATTGGTTCGACGGTACCTTTGCCGCATCCGATCAATCAACGCGGCTCGGCCATCATTCCGCCAAATGCGCCACACACGCTGCAGGAGACCGGCATCAAACATTTGGAGCCCCAGCTAACACATGTGCCCTTGCGCCAATGAACGTTCCAGCAACGACCTATGGCCTTGCTTGATTTAGCCCTGACCTGAATACGAACTGCGGAAAGATTTGTTCCGAATTAAGACCGTCTCGACGAATGAGAATACTCTCGACCACCTCCGTAGCACCCAAGCAACTGGAGACTGTCGCATCATCGAATACGATATACCCTCCCCCCGTCATGTGTGCTTTCACAACCTCATAAGAATATGCAACCGATGAATAGATGTCACAATCGATATGCGCGAGGGCAATGTTTTGGGCGCGCTTCAAAACACTCTGCGCTGTATCTTCAAACAGTCCTTCCACGAACTCCAAATTGTACAACCCGTTAGCGGCGGAGAACCGACGTAATTCGTTCAAATCGACCCCTCCAAAATCTCCCTGTTGGTGCGCATCAATTTTTGGATTCGTGGCGGGCATGCCGGAAAATGTGTCGAGGGCATACACCCTCGTGCCAGGGTATAATTCCCCAACAATGTGGGCCATGAAGATGGCGTTTCCGCCTCGGTAGGATCCGAATTCAATGATGTCCCCGCCACCGATCTGATCAAGAAAGAACCTCAAGATGAGAAAAATGTTAATACGGTTATCTTCCGATACGACGGTGCGCCCACTCGACAAGGCCAAGGCTTGTTTGTAGAGGGGATCCTTCCGTACCTGCTCTCTTAGATCTCCGAATTGTATGCCCCATCCACGAATGTACCCATCATAGATGCTTCGCCCATTTCTCAACTCACGGGAAATATTGTTCAAGACTGGAAGATAACTTTTCATACGATACCTCAACACAATCGCACAGATGCCCTCGGATTTAAGCCGCTACATCGGAACGAACTCCCTCTGTGTACACTATCAAGAACGGACAGAAACGCCATTGAATTCCTATTCCAAGAAGGCAAGAAAACCGCCGCGGCGGGGAGAGCGGAGCAACGGGAATCAGGGTTTAAACAGGAGGCCCTGTCCGGTCGGCAGATTGGCTATCTTGACACCTTTCAGTGCAGCGAACGCATCCATCGCTTCTTTCTGCTTCCCGAAATTGAGCCAGCCATAGTCATCAAGAATAACTGGAGCCCCCGGAACCAACTTATCCCAAAAGTATTCGATAGCCGCCTGTTCAGGAACCACAATGTTCATATCCAAACACAAATAACACACATTGCCTATCAACACTGTGGCCAATGTGTCTGGCACCTTTCCTCGTACGAGCATCGCTCGAGGGAAGGGCGAAAAATTCAACTTTGCTCGTTCATAACAATCTTCATACTGTTGCTCGTTCTCATGGGCACGACCCAGCAACCGTTCGTCGGGTGTGATTTGGTCTTCGGGAATACCTTTAAATGTATCAAAAAGAAAAAACCGCTTGTCGGTCGAGTTAAAGTCAATGTAGTTCGCGACCGCTAGGGACATGATACCGGTATTTGTCCCGCATTCCACAAAATCGCCCGGCAGATGTTTGGCATGCCACGCTGCCCAACAACAAATATGGATCCGCCATTCAATATGGATATCGTCGGACGAACCTGCCGGTCGAGCAATTTTATGCCCTGAATTCATTCCGGCCTTATAGGCCGCCATAAACTTCTGATCTTGGAGAAAATCCGTGCTCTTGTGCCAGACGGTTAGGAAGTCCGCGTCATAGGTCGGAGTACCACGCATATCAGCAAAAGAACAATGGAGTGAGGCATCCGACTGTTTGCCATGTATCCGCTCATCGGCAATCCTAAGCACGCCTCGGATCCATCTGTACGCACGTTTCAAGAAATCAAGAAGCGGCATGGGAAGAAACATCGTAGCCGAAATCATCCCAAGATATAGAATGGGTTCCGTCGATCTCTACGCTCAAAGATCGTGTCCGAATCAGTTGCTTTAATGCTTAGGCGTATCACTTTCACGCCTTTCTGCAGACAAACAGGTCCTTGGTGGGCACACCGATGCGAGGTTCTGGACTATCTACAAATGTGACGTCGAACCCAATACGCCTCAACTGAGCTATAAGTTCCTGACCATAGATCCTATAGACGAGAATGCCATTAGCACTCATTGGATCGCCGTGAAATTGCTTTTCCATCAAATAGATATCATCTGCCCCTGAGCTATCCACACGAATCTGATTGGTTTGCCACCCTGGGACGTAGGGAACAGTAAACACATAGGCCCCGCCAGGCCTGAGGCAGCGATAGATTTCCCGATGAGCTGCGTCATCCTTCCTCACATGTTCCATCACATCGGACGTCAAGATAATGTCGTAGGACTCGTCGGGGAATGGCATTGCCTGGAGATCGACATTCATGACCTTTGGCCGGATGAGTTGTCCGAAGGCCCGATTGGGGTTATATATCGATGACGTGTAAAATTCCGCCGCCTTCAAGAATTTAAACAGGGGGCTAAATCCATCGGTATCAAATATCTGTGGCCCGTCCCGCCTTGCCGCCAGGTCAACGATGCTACGCACATGCTCATCCCCGACAAGATCGAGTAATCCGCTGGCCAGGAACCGATTTCGGCAACTTGCTCCGCACACCTCGCACAGTAAGCTCTCTCGAAGATTATCGGAACCTAACGTCTTGAAATAAGTGCGCTCACCACAGACATTGCAATCGCCATAATAAGTTGCGGGGAGGCGACGCGAACGAGCTGGAGCGCAGAAACTCGCAAAGAGGTCCCTGTAACATTTGCGGGCCGATTCGAATGAGTACCGTTCTCGAACAATCGCATATCCACGATCTGATAATGCCTGCCATAGAGCCTTATCCTGATACAACTTCGCAATTCCTGAAGCGAGATCATTTGCCTTATCCGCGATCACCACATCGCGGCCGTCTTTTAACTCCATTCCTTCGAAAGCAATACGTGTACCAACGCAGGGCAGGCCATAAGCCATGCAACTCACAATCTTCCCTTTAATACCAGCTCCATACCGTAATGGATTGACGGAGAGACGGCAATGCGACATGAGGCCTTCAAGATTCGGCACATAACCGGTCACAATGACATCGTCGCAGGCTAAGCGCTGAACCGACTCGGGAGGGCGGCTGCCGACGATATAAAATTTGACGCCGGGCAGTTCTCTTCGAAGTATCGGAAATACCTCCGACACAAAATACTGGACCGCATCCACATTCGGGAGATGTTGATACCCTCCTAAAAAGAGAATGTCTTTTGTGTTTTCAAATGCCACGTTACGCGAATAGCTTTCGTGCACAGCCGAGATGACGCAGAGTTTCGCGCGTGGAACTTCCTTCTGAAGGATTGTTTTTTCCAATTCGCTCACGACGAGCGTACAGTCGACACGTCCAACCAACGTTAATTCCTGAGTCTTCCGCCGCTCAGACTGCCTAGCCAATTGAGCATTCTTCTCAATCTCCGCCTGCCGCTGCTCACGCAGATAGTGAATATCAGCCGTGTCGTAGAGAACTCTTGCAGCCGAACAGTGTTTCCGATAACTCGCCAAGTGTTTCTCAGTGACATCAGGACGACACGACAGAATGAGATCATATTTGTGCCCTTCTCGCGCCAAATACTCATCCAAGGTCGCCACATACGGCCAATACAAACATTGCACCCCGCAGCGCTGAAGGTCTGCAGTATAACGATCGATAACCGTCAGATCGTCCGGGACAAACGTCACCTGGTAGGAAAGCGACTGAAAGATCTTAATGAAGTTATAGATTTTCAGAGAGCCAGCATCTTGGTCAGGGGTCGGGGTACACGCATCTACGACAAGAATCCTTTTGGTGATTGTGCGTTCTCGTTCGAGATCGGGTCGTTCTCCCGGTGCCGCGTGCCCTACAAGAATGGTCGCCCATTTATCAAACAACTTCTCCTTATTAAGAACTTGATGTTTTTTGACGCCCGCTGAAACTTCCTTACCAGAACTGATGCCTTCGAAGTGCACAATCTCTGCTTTCGGCTGATACACGACTTTCTTTCCTGCCTGGCGAACCTTGAAGGCCAGATCCGAGTCTTCACCGTAAGCCGGAGCATACCGCTCATCGAACCCGCCTAATTCCGCAAATAAGATTTTGGGGAGCATAATGCATGCTCCCGAACAATAGTCCACCTCACGGAGATAATTAAATTCTGGCTTATCCGGTTCTTCACCCCGACCATAATTCCAAGCGGATCCATCATTCCAGACAATCCCTCCCGCTTCCTGCAGGCGACCATCTGGATACAGTAACTTCGCGCCGACCAGTCCCGTTTCCGGAACCAACTCAAACGTCTTTGTCAGCTCATCCAACCAATGAGGCAACACGATCGTATCGTTGTTCAGAAACAGTACATAGCGCCCTTGGGCAACCTTGGCGCCGGCATTGCATGACTCAATAAATCCTCGATTCATGTCATTTCTCACGATCCGAATGCCGGAGATGTCACTGAGCATGCGCGGTGTCTCATCGGTCGAGCGGTCGTCGACGACGAGCACTTCGAAATGGATCGTTGTTTCGGTCTCTGCAATCGATCTTAAACAGGTGTACGTCACAAGAGGATGATTGTGGACAGGAATAATAATGGACACCAGCGGCTGGTCTGAGGACTGTATGGTTAAGGGAGCCCACACTTTGGCAAAGAAGTACACCTGCCTCCGCCTCCGCAATGGGCGCCAAACCAATCGCCATGCCCTTTCCCAGATTTTCACCGCCAGGATAGACATTCCATGTCGATGCCACACACGATAGGCTTTTTGACTCACATTCAGAAGTGACCGAACTGTCAGCACAACACCGTCGATTAAAGATTTTATGCCGCTCGGCCTACTTATCTTTTTCTCCTTCACCACCCATTTGATAAACTGAGAGGCCACCTTATAAATATTCCGACGCTTGGTATACGGAGGAAAGATCTGATTCGTGAACTTCTTTACTTGGCAAATGAACTGCCAAGCATTCGACGATTTGATGCTCAGCAACTCTGCCCCTTTCTCTTCTAGCTCCATAGCCATGCGATTGGCCCAATGGCTAATTTGCTGCTGTTCCCTCCAGAGGTCGGACTCACGATCAAGAAACAGCGACGTTGGCCTATATCGATGAACGATGGGCGCTTGGTCCCCACAGATGGCTAGGTAATACATAGGATCGTCTAAGCACGGCATCCCGCCATCACCTTTTCCCTCTTCGCCACCATATGCGACGAGACTATTTCCGCATGAAGAGGCGCTGAGAGGAAACACCACGGATCCCGTCGCCAACCGTTGTCCATAATATGCAACCGTCTTGAATCTCGCCGCCAACAATTCATTCAGTTCATTCCAATCCAACTCCTTGACATGGTAGGGATTGGGTGGTGCAGACCCATCGGAATACACCCTCCGATTTGGAGAAGACAGGAGAAGCAGTCCCTCCGGCTTGAGGACACGCTTGATCTCGCTCAACATGTCATTGTGTCGATCATGATGCTCGATCGTCTCAAAGGAGGTGACGAGATCCACTGAACCATCTTGCAGCGGCAACTCGCAGCAACTACCCGACACAAATGCGAGATTGCATTGCGCCCGGTAACACTGAGCGGCATGGCGTGAGCATTCAACGCTGATATCAATTCCCACGACCTTCGCAGCCACGCGAGCAAGGATGGCTGATCCATATCCTTCACCGGAAGCTACGTCCAATACTATTTTTCCCCTCGCCCAATCCAGAGCCAGCATGTACCGGTGAAGATGTTCGTACTTGATCTGACCTCCGATAGCCGGCACGTATCTTTCACCGGTAAATGCCATGTCAGTCATGTACGACACATCTCCTGGCGACAAATAAAGAACCTGTCGAGTCTTGGCTCATAGGACTCATGCCGTTGCAATCAATGCAATGCCAGCAGGATAGGTATAAGACACCAAGCGACACTCAGAGAAGCCCGCTAGGAGAACAAAGCGCCAGACGTCGGCCCCGAATTCTGTATGGACGGTCAACGACGCATCCGTACACTCTTGGCTGCCATGCACACTCACCGGCAACCCCTGACGCCCACGGGTCAACCGCCCCACGATCACAGGGACTGTAAACAAGCAGGCTCCTCCCTGGCGAAGCACACGCCGACACTCCCTCAGACCCCGTATGGCATCCGGCACATGTTCCAAGGTATCGGAATGAATCACCACATCAAAGGAACGCGACGCGATTGGCAACGCCATCATGTCGTACTCCGGATACCGAACGAGGCGATGGCGTGGTAGCAGGGACAGCATACCGTTCAGCGTTCCGGCTTCGTTTATTTCCAATAGGTCACAGCGGCGAGCTGCCGGCGTGCCCACCCATTCCTTCAACGTCATTGTGGCACGTGTCCACCGTAACAAGGCGTCAGCCAAGGCAATCGATCGCACATTAGATCCACAGGTCGTGCAAACTGTCCCCTGCTGCACATTGATATAGTCCGCTTCACTTTGAGCCAAATCCCACTGGCCGATGAGCTCGCGCCACAACACATCGTGATGGACGAAGGCGTCGCCGCCGCACACCCTACAGGGCGATAGAGTGGTTAGTTCGTTCATAGCTTCTGCCCTGCGCATCAACGCCAGTGATCTGTGCCCGAACCATCTCGACAGCAATGAGTCCGAAACAAGATCCCAAGGGGGACGAGGTGAAGGCCAATGCGTCATGCACCCAATGATGCTGGACATGCTGTTGTTGCGATCCGTCGGCAAGCGCCAGACTCATCGCGTAGTCGCCTGGCTCCAACACCGGCATGACAAACTCCAACTCAGCGAGGAATTGCGTGCCCATCGGCAATTGTTCCGGTAACGTATTCCCTGACATACACGTATTCGCCCCGAACAACGACTGGCCGAACCGATTGCGCACCAGGAACCCGACAATCGGATTTGTTAATCGAACTGAGCTGACACACCAGACGCGAAGGAATACACGTTCCCGAGTAGTCACCGTATGAATCGCGCACCCGGACTCGTTGGAGAACGTTATGCGCTCAATCCACGCCTGCCGGCCGCTTGGTCTCTGCTCACAATCCCTAAGGTTGAGCGCCAACATCTTCGCTGAACCAGACGAGGTAGCCTTATCTACCTCGAGCTTCCCCAAACGCGGTTCATCACCCTCCGCCGTCTTCACCTGATTCGGTAGAGCATACCCGCCGTGCAGGTATCCGTCGCACACAGTTTTGGCTTCTCCCATCCCGGCGACACGCCCCTGCTCCAACCACAAGGCCTTGCGACAGAGGCTCAACACGGCCGCAGAATCATGACTCACGAACACCACCGTACCCTGCGCCATGAACGTTCTCAGAAACCGCATGCACTTCTGAACAAAGAACGCATCTCCCACGGCCAGAGCTTCATCGATGATGAGAATATCGGCCTGCACATGCGCAATCACCGCGAACGCCAGCCGCATGACCATGCCGCTGGAGTACGTCTTGACCGGCTGATCGATCGCTGCCCCGATCTCTGCAAATGCCAGGATGTGATCAAGCCGTTCCTTGATATCGCCTTGCGATAAACCAAGCAAGGTCGCGTTCAACCACACATTCTCACGTCCAGTGAATTCTGGGTGAAACCCTGCCCCGAGTTCGAGGAGTGCCGCCACACGCCCCTGCGTCTCAATGCGGCCGCTGGTGGGAGCCACGGTGCCGACAATCAACTGCAGCAGTGTGGATTTTCCCGATCCATTTCGTCCGATAATGCCGAGTGTCTCCCCCCTGTTGATCTCGAAGGACACATCCTCAAGCGCATGCACTTCGCGGTAATACTGCGTGGGCGTTCGATGGAAGGCTTTCTGGATAGGCGGAACAATCCACTGTCTGGCTCTATCATGAGGCCGATCGTACACGCGATACGTCTTTGAGAGATTGGACACTCGAATCGCCCATTCAGAGGACATCGGCGAACGCTTTCCGGGTCTTTTGAAACCACAGTAACCCGCACCATGCGATGAGGTAACTGGCCAAAGAATAGGCACCGATGCCTAGCCAGGACGGAGCCTTACCCCAAATCAACAGATCCTGAGCTTGCATGATGAGAAAGGTGAGCGGATTCGCATAGAGCAAGTCCCGATAGGCTGCGGGAAACGCCGACAAGGGATAGAACACGGGCGATAGAAACAGCATGACGGTCGTCAACGGCCCACTCGCATGGCCGATATCCCGAATAAAGACCCCGGCCGAGGCCAAAAACCACGACAGACCGAGCGTCACCAACACCAGCGGAATGAACAGCAACGGCACCAACACCATCGTCCAGTGCAACGACTGATGGAGAACGCCATAAAACAGAATCAAGACGCAGGCGCTGATCGTCGCATGAAACACCGCCGATCCCAGCGACGTCCATGCCAGCACTTCCAATGGAAAGACAATCTTCTTCACATAGTTACTGTGATTCACGATCAGATAGGGTGCACGGTGCATGCTTTCTGCAAACAATGCATGAACGATCAATCCGGCAAACAACAGCAGACCGAAATCCAACGCACTTTCGCCCTCATGCCCCCAGCGCAGGCCCAACGCACCTCGGAATACCAGCGTGTAGACCGTCAGCATCAAGAACGGATGTAGGAAGGCCCAGACCACCCCGAGAAAAGACCCTCGATACCGGCTCACAATTTCACGCCGGGTCAACTGACGGATCAAATCCCAATGCGCACTCATGCTCGTGAAGACTATCAGGGGAGAGACACCATATTGCCGAGAGATCATGGACTCGCCTTTACCTGGGCACATCATGCACGGCCTTCATGGCACTGTGACCAGTGCACTGTTGTGCCGCACGGGAACTGCGTAACCATCTGCACGATGCAAAGATGATCCCGGGTGGCACTCAAAAATCTCGCTGCTGAAATATTAAGCAGGCCCCAATGAGCAGGACTCCCGCGTACATAAACCCGTAGAGCGCCGCCATCATCACATATTCCGGTGCGGCTGCCACTCCGACCGCAGCCTGCCCTTTGAGGTTCAACATTTCCAGGTTGGGCGAGAGGTAATACAGCAGCTCTATCAGGGATTTGATCGGCCCACTCTCGCTAGTGGCCACCACCGTTCGCAAATCAGCTGTCAGATGACCGATCACATAGAGGCCCAGCGTGAAGATGGCGCTCAACGTCGTCGACGTGAACGTTGAAAAAAAGAGGGCTATGGCGGTCACCACCATAATTTCCACAAAGATCAGCGCCACCGCCTGAAAAATGGAAGGTTGAATCGGCACATGGTAGAGGCCCAGGGTCAAAAGAAACACGGCCAACATGATGGTCATGTTCACGAACAAGGTCAGCGACAGGCCAAGGTATTTCCCCATGATGAACGAGGCTCGACTGATCGGCCTTGCCATAATCGTGTAGATCGTACGCCGTTCGATTTCTTTGTTGACCAGGCTGATGCCGACGAAAATGGCGATGATGACGCCGATCAGATTGATGGCCGCCAGGCCCATATCCGCAATGACCTTGTGGTGCTCAGTAATGGACAGATCCGCCAACAACACCGACAATCCGATAAGGAGGCCCGCGAACAACACCAGGTTATAGAGAATCTTGTCTCGCAAGCTCTCGCGAAACGCATTTAAGGCAATGACGCTGATCGCCCCCATCAAGACACCCTCCCACTGGTCATATGCGGCAACGGTCGCGAGGTCTGCTGAGTGGCCTCCTGAAAAAACAGGTCCTCGAGCGATGCTTTATGCGGCGTCACCGATAGCAGCCGCCCCCCCTGTCGACGAATCTCCCCGACGAGCGCATCGACCGCGTCAGAATTCGGCAAGACGATCAGACACTGTTGCCCTTGCTGCAACACACGGGAGGCCAACGAGTGAATGAGCGCATTCCCCTCGACCTTCAGCTGCTGGCACACCACTTCCACGGACTGGGTATGATCCTGGCGGACCAGTTCATCGACGCGACCACTGGCAACGAGACGCCCCTTCATCACAATGCCGACACGATCACAAATCATCTCCACGTCATGCAAAATGTGCGTACTAAAAAAGACGGTCTTCCCACGATCGCGCAGGCTCAAAATCAAATCGCGGACCTGCTTGCGTCCGACCGGGTCCAAGCCGGTCATCGGCTCATCGAGAATGATCAATTCAGGGTCGTGAATCAGCGCCTGCGCCAAGCCGACCCGTTGCAACATCCCTTTGGAAAATTTTCGCAACTGCCGGGTACGTGCCTCTGCAAGCCCGACGAGCCCCAAGAGATCTTCTACCCGCTGGTAGATGGCGGCCCGGTTCAGACCTGCCAATTGACCATAAAATCCGAGAAATTCTTCTGCGGTGAGATAGTCGTAAAAATAGGGTGATTCCGGCAAAAAGCCGATCCGGCCCCGCGCAGCCACATCACCGGCCGGCTGCCCCAGTAGGTACGCCTGTCCGCTTGTTGCGCGGACAAGTCCCAATAAAATCTTCAAGGTGGTGGTCTTCCCCGCTCCATTCGGTCCCAGGAAGCCAAAAATTTCTCCCCGGCGAACGTTGAGGGACAATCCGTCCAGCGCGACGAACGGCGGTCGCCTCGGCCAGCCGGATGCGTAGGATTTGGTTAAGCCTTCTGTGACGATATCATCCACGGCGTTCCTCCATCCTTACTGCACCGTCGGCAACGGCGTCCCCATCGAGCTGGCCCCTCCCGAAGACTGCGTCGCACTTCCCAATCTGCATGCGACTTTCTCGTGAATACGAAGCCGCTCACGTGTCGATGAGGCGCTAACGGCTCCGGTCAGACCATTGAGCTCATACTGTCCGCCCAACGGATCCACAGGCAGCCTGGTGATGATGCCGCGCAACAGGAGATCCTCTAGTTTGGCCGGCGCCTGCCCATAGCGGGCGCGGTACAGAGCGATACTTTCTTCGAGAACGCGGAGATCCTGTTCCTGCACGATTTCTTTCATCCGACGGAACAATGCCTCCCGCACCCGTTCATCCGACACGCTCCGCGAGAACCGATCCAGGAATTCCAAGGCCGCGGAAGAATCCCCGCTTTCCACCGTCATCCGTGCGGCTAATTGAGGGAGGTACGCAGGCGCTCCGGGGACCTTCGCCGCGATCTGAAAAAATTCCCCACCCGCTGCCGGGTCACACCGTTCGTAGTAAGAGATATACCCGGCAAGGAACGGGAGCTGCCAATTGGCCGGATTGTGTTCAATGCCCTTCTTCAGAATTGCCACGCCTTCCTCATGTCGACCGACCAGGACACCCAGAAAGAGGCCGGTGGCCTGGTAGGGGGGAACAAACGTCGGATCCAAATCCGTGAGCACATCGACGGCATGGTATGTCCACGTATAGCCCACTTGCGTATCTCGTTTGGCCCCGATGTGCTGAACCGCCTGGAGCCAAATGAGATCGGCGACAACCTGGCGATAGCCCAGCACGGCCAGTTTCAAATACTCGCCCTTCGGCAGGTAGGCCAGCTGCTCGGCGCGGGCGACAGCGTTTCGCTCCTGATCAAGGACCTGCAAGAGGCCCGATGCCCCGGCCAGTAGCGCCACCCCGCAGAGAACCTGCATGGCGATCCGCTTTGCGGAAGTGCTGGATGGTGCGGGATTCATCCAGCAACTTCCTTTTCATGCACGGCCGCGCGCAGAGCAGTGACGTCCACATTCAAGAAGGCCTGGTCGATACTGTTTTTGTTCCATTGTTTGTATCGATCCTGGCGCGATTGAATTTCCTGCAACTCATGCTTGGCATCATCGACCTGTCCCTGGTCCATCCACAATCGAGCGAGGAGCGCACGAGCGGGAAGGAAATTTGGCTCCAACCGCTCCGCCTTCTTCGCGTGCTGTTCAGCCTCCGCGCGCTCTCCTAACATCCAATGAAGTCGGGCCTGCTCGTAGCGATAGGGAGCGGAAAATGGCGCAAGCTGGGAGGCTCGCTCGTAGACACGCACCGCAGCCCGCAACCACCCTTTCCGTTGTTCAAGCGAATCCGCGAGGCCTGATGGCGACTGTGCCGCCGAAACATAGAGTTGAGCCAAGAGCCCCAACAAACGACTATCCAACGGATTCAATTCAATCGCCGCCTTGAACTCTGCATGCGCGAGTCGAAAGGCTTCCTGTTCACGAGACGTTTCGAACACCCTCGCATACACCGACCCAAGACCATGGTGATAGAGAGACTTTCCGGGATCCCATGCGATGGCCGATTGCAGACCATGGATGGCTGAATCCGTCTCCCCTGCCACGGCTCGACGTGAAGCTGAATCAAATGTCATCCAGGCCATGCCAAGGCGCATGAGATCCAGGCCGACCACGAGCAGGAGGACAGCCACACCAATCCCCCATGCCCATCGCGACCGGATCGGCACGGCATGCTGGACAGCCGTGCCATGGTTCGTGAGTCGGCCGGCCGACATCATCAGCCCCACGCTCAGCACGAGCAGAATCGCCAGAGCTGATTCACGCAAACTGGAATCGAGCGCAGCATGGACCAGCAGCGCGATCCCACCTCCCCCAATCCCAAGCATGAGGCTTCTCTGCCGACGGGACAATCGTGCCTGCAGCACCTGCCTGAATTCTCGACCTACCATGAGGACGCCGATCGCAACGACCACCATCGCACCGCCCCCCATTTCAACGCCCATCTGAAGATAGTCGTTGTGAGGCGTCTGTGCGACCTTTCCATACCGCGCAATCTCTCCTTCTACGGGAAACGCGTAACGGGGATAGGTGTATTGATAGAGTCCAAGTCCGATTCCGAATGGATGATCGACCATCTGGGTCAATGCACCCTGCCACATCTGCCAGCGCGCATAGGAGACGGGATTTTGTTGATGTTCAGCCAGAACCCGTTCCCGCAACGGCGTGGGAATGAGCAGGCCGCATAATGTCAACACCACTAAACAACTCCCGGCCCACTTCCAGCCGTATCGCACCATCACAATAAACGCCGTCGCCACCAGCACCACGATCATGCCGCCACGCGATTGGGTGAATAGCACCGCGAGAAATAGGCTGCATAACGACGCAACCACGCCACACCACCATAGCGCCGGCGAAAAGGAGAGCCAGGGCGGCGCCGCCGCGCGTCGATATCCGTAGACCGCGACGCTCAGCAGGATCGCCCAACTGACGGCGAGATATCCGGCAAGAAAGTTGGGGTTAAAGAACGTGCCGCTGGGTCTCACGACATTCCAGGCGAGACCCTGAAGAATGGTCAGGACGGCCTCGCCGACTCCCATCAAGACAATCACCACCGTCAATGTATACACATGCTCCCATCGGTTCACGAAAGAGACAAGCAAATACAAGAAGGTCACATAGCTGATGATCGTGAGCAGCCATTGTCGACTGGGATGAGCATAGGGGGAGAACAGGGTGGCGATCACCGCGAATCCGAGAAACGCCAGGGTGACGTATCTGATTGAGAGTACGGGCACGGCTAGACGCCCGTGTTGAATACTCACTGCCAGCGCGCCTCCAGCCCACGCGAGAATCAGAAAACGGATGATCATCTGCGCAACATGCGTGGTGCCTCCCTCCTGAAGCGGGGAAAAGATCACGAGCGCGCTGGTGACGACCAACGGAATGGAAGACCGGATATTCATAGAGGTGGCTCGAAGACGCCCGCCCATCGCCTTCTCTTGCTTTATCAGAGAGCGGCGATTTGGAAAAGTGAAATTGAATACCGTGGCGAGCCGCCGGGTCGCGCGCGGATGGAGCAAGCATAGCGACGATGGCAAACGCACAGGGCCATCAGCCAAAATGAAAACGGGGGAGGAACATCGTTCCTCCCCCGTCTGTGAGCACTCCTGCGAGTGATCCTTAGCTGATCACGTCGTCAGGAACCGCCAGGGTCAGGCCGCCCTTGACGTCATTGACCGACCATCCGTCGATTGTGGCATCACTGTCGAGATTCGCAACCGCTGATGCCGTAAAACCCAACGGAGCAGTATTGGAAGCGCTCGCAACAGATGCTGTTGCTCCATCAACGGGGTTCACACAACCGGCGTTACCACATGGAATGTAGTCTCGAGTAGCAACGGCGCCAGCTCCAGCTGAAGCACCAACTCCAAGATCGGCCGGGCTCCGGTAGGTATAGCGATTCGTCGTTCCAGCAAGAGCATAACCGATTTCAGCGAAGCTGCCGTAGCGCGAGTTTTCGCTGAGGTAGGCCGTCTCAGCCACGAAGATCGCGCCCAGGTTCGTCTTAGCTTCCGACTGGCGCGACTTGGCTTGGTAGCGCAAGAAGTTCGGAATGGCGATGGCCGCCAAGATACCGATAATCGCCACAACGATCATCAACTCAATCAACGTAAAACCTTTCTGACCCTTCACTTGCTTCAACATAATGCCTCCCTTTCCTATTGTTGCCACTTCATCCGACACGTGCTTGATTCCTGTCACTTCATTCGGAACTGCGTGTTCACGCCTGACAGATCTTGGGAATAGCAGGTTCTATGCCCAACACCTCCTTCCTGTATTTGCGTATCACTCTGTATATCTTCCAATCACTTATCTTTAGGATCGCTTCGGGACTGATGACGACTACCTGAATGAGCTTCCTTTTTCCGTCATCAGGTGACAAGTTTTGGCACCGACACCTAACTGGAGACATCGTTCGGGTCAGCGGCACTTAACCCTTGCTTCGAATCGTTGACGTACCACCCGTCATGCGTCGCATCCCCATCGAGATCCGCCGAGGCTGTAGCAGTAAAACCTGCCGAAGAGGTTGTAGCGATACCCGCGCTTCCTGTAAAACTGATCGCACCGGCAGCCGGTACTTCAGTTTGAATCGTGTCGCAACTGCTCACAGACCCGCACAGATTGCCTCCGTTTGGTCCCAGTCCAGCACCGAGGCCCACACCGGTGCGATACGTATACCGATTCGTTCCTGGTCCGGCCACGGCGAAGCCGATATCCGTAAAGTTGCCAAACTCTTTCCGTTCCGTGAAGAAAGACATTTCCGCCACAAAAATTCCTGCCAAGTTAGTCCGGGCTTCGGCTTGCATCGCCTGCGCCCGGTATCGAAGAAAGTTCGGAATGGCGAATGCAGCCAAGATTCCCACAATCACCACCACGACCATGAGTTCGATCAGCGTGAACCCAGCCTGTTTTGCTTGAGTCACCATCTGGCTCTATGGCTTCTGCTCTGAAGGCTCATCTTGATGCTCCTGTTCGTCTGTACTGCCGACGTGCCCTGTATAAGCAGGCCCCATGCCAGAGAGGAGCCCTTTAGCTGTCCCCGCATAACCTGCCGACAAGGCAAGGTATTTTTGCAAGACTTCACAATTCTGGCTCTGTTCACTCAGGCAGGACGAAGAGACGAGCCAGGCAAAGTGCCAAAAATTGACTGAATCGAACAGATAGAGCTCGTTGTCTCGATGAGGAAGAACTGCCGAGGAAACCGCTGAAGGACTACTTGGAAACCAAGGGAATTAGCGATGAGGTGGTGACTAACTCCGGGCCATGCGCTACCGGCGCAGAGGGCAGGAGGCTTCTGTAAGGGGAGATTACTGAGCCGCGGGAGCCGTCTTCCGCTCTGTCACACGTCGGATGGCTTGGCGAATTCGTTCTTCTTTCGCAGGATCGCCCAAGCCGAGTTCACGAAACCGCTGCATGAGCTTGTCATTCGAAGGGTCGAGCTCGAGGGCATGCAGCAGGGCCTCGCGACCATCGGAGAGATGTTGTTGCTTCAAATGGATTTCGCCTAAATGCTCATAGATGACCGGATCGTCGCCGACGAGCGCCACTGCCCGCTTCATTTCAACCAGAGCCTCGCTCAACAGGCCCTTTTTGAAAAAAGCCCAGGCGAGGCTATCCACGTAATATCCGTTCGTAGGCCGCAGTGCAACGGCCTGCTTGGTCAGTGCAATGGCTTCTTCGATTTTGACGCCGCGCTCCGCATAACTATAGCCGAGGTAATTCATCGCATCAGCGTGATGAGGATCCAACGTGAGCGTGGTCTCCATCGACTTCACCACATCGTCAAAACGATTCAACTTGTCATAAGCCGTGCCGGCGTTGAAATGGAGGTCGGCATTATCTGGATTGTGCCGGATTCCTTCCAAAAAGGCTTGGAGGGACGGCTCATATTCTTCGACTTGAAAATGCGACAACCCGAGAACGATATACACCTCAGGCTGCTTTGGATTTAAGCGGCTGGCTTCCTTCAGATGTTGGATAGCCTCGGGATATTGCTTGGTCCGGTAGAGCAGAACACCCAAGTGTAAATGCCCCTCGAAATACGACGGTTCCAAGCTGAGATTGTGCCGGTACGCCGCAATCGCATTGGCGTAATCCTTCGTTTCCTCGTAGAGATACCCTAGATAGTCTCGCACTTTGAGCTCGGACGGACGCACGGTGAGAATCTGGTTCAACTGTTGAATCGCTTGGGGGTAATTCTTCTGTTCCCCGTAGACGAGTCCCATGCGCAGCTGGGCGTCGAGATCCGATGGATCCTCCGCCAACATCTCCTGCAACTCACGCAACGCTTCGTCATACTGCTTCGCCGACACCTGCAGACGGATGAGATGATGCCGGATTTCACGATTTTTCGGATTCACGCCTTGCAAGTAACGCCGATAGATATCGATCGCCTTCCCGCGATCCTGCTTGGCTTCATACACAGACCCTAACGCGACATAGGCCGGCTCAAATGCCGGGTTCAGCGTCACGGCCTGCTCAAAGTGTGTCGTCGCCTTGTCGAAATCCCTGGCCTCCACTCCGATCCGGCCCAAGTAGTAATACCCGACTGCCGAGTCCGGGCTGACCTTGATGCCCGAACGAATGGTCTCCTCGGCTTCGACGTATTGCTTCTGATTGGCCAACAACAGCCCTTTGGCAAAGAAATGTTCGCTGCGTTGCGGTTCCTGCTCGATAGCGCGATTGAACAAACGCAACGCCTTGTCCGGCTTTCCTGCCGCCGCATACATCCCGCCGATTTGCCCGAGCATCTGCGCATCTAACCCCGGCGCATCCGCAACCTCATCGGCAAATCGCACTGCAGCCGGCACATCACCTGCCGTGAAATGGAGGACTGCCAATCGAGCCTTGAGATAATTCGAGGAAGGATCGGTCTGCAGGGCCAGCTGATACTCTTTGATGGCCAGTTCGGTCTCCTGGTCCAGCTCGGCCTGATACCCGAGCAGGAAGTGATAGGAGGCGCGCGAATCAGATGCGGGAGGCAAGGCGCGAGAGACCTGCGGCACCGCCGGAGGTGCGACCGGTTGTGCGGAGCGTGACGGCGGAGCGGTCTGGCACGCGGCAGTTACACTAGCGAGCGCTAGCAGCAGGACGGCTCCAGCCCGGGGTCCTACGGGTCCACAGAAGGTGCAGGACTGCCGACGCTCTTCACTCAATCGTTGCACAATTCATCCGCTTAACTTGCAGGGGGAATGGTTGAGGTCACAACGCTGCGGAATTATACCGGCCCGTGAAAGAACGCGTCAAACCGTCTCGCGCGTTTCGAGGTTCTCAAATTTGGCGAATCGGTCGTGAAAGAACAAATCGCGTTTGCCAATCGGCCCATTGCGATGTTTGCTGACGAGAATTTCCGCGATCCCCTTTCGTTCCGTGGCGGGCTCGTACACTTCTTCCCGGTAGATAAACATCACCACGTCGGCATCCTGCTCGATAGCGCCGCTCTCACGCAAGTCAGCCAGCATCGGCACCGGCGGTTTTCTCGCTTCGACGGCTCGACTCAACTGCGACAAGGCAATGACGGGAACGTTCAACTCCTTGGCCAGACTTTTCAAGGATCGTGAGATGTCGGAGATTTCCTGCTGGCGCGATTCGGAATCGCTCTTTCCCTGCATGAGCTGCAGGTAGTCCACGATCAGCAAATCGAGGCCCTTCTCGGCCTTGAGCCGCCTGGCCTTCCCGCGCATCTGCTGCACGGTCACGGCTCCGGAGTCGTCAATGAAAATCGGTGCCTGCTCCAGCTTGCCGGCCGCTTCAGCCAATCGCCACCAATCTTCCTTTTGCAGTCTCCCGGTGCGGAGCGCGTGCGAATCGACACGGGCCTCGGAGCTCAACATGCGCAGCACCAATTGCGGCTTAGACATTTCAAGGCTGAAAATCCCCACCACGGCTTTGGCCTGCAGTGCGGCATGTTGCGCCATGCCGAGCGCCAAACTCGTCTTCCCCATGCTCGGCCGTCCGGCCACGATGATTAAGTCTGACGGCTGCAACCCGGCCGTCAGATCGTCCAAATCAATATAGCCGGTCGGCACCCCGGTCACCCGCTCTTTCCGCTTGGACAACTTATCCACGACATCAAGGCTTTCCTTGATGATGTGATTGACCTGGGTAAACGAGCGATCGAGCTTGCCCTGGGCGAGCCCGAACACCGAACGTTCGGCAAAATCGAGTAATTCATCGACGGCCGCTGTGCCGTCGTACCCGCGGGCAATGACTTCCGTTGAGGTTTCGATCAGCCCTCGCAACAGCGCTTTATCCCGGACGATCTTGCTGTGATATCGAATGTTCGCGGCCGTCGGGACGGCCTGGACCAGCTCGGCAAGATAGGCCGATCCACCGACTGCATCCAGCTCTGAGCGTCCCTTCAGGCACTCCGTCAACGTGATTTGATCGATCACTTCGCCACGATCGGACAGTTCCAGCATGGCCTGATAAATCTTCCGGTGGGCAGTCCGATAGAATTCCTGATCCGTCAGGACTTCCATCGCCTTGGCCATCGCCGTGTTGTCCAACAGAATCCCGCCCAGCACGGACTGTTCAGCTTCGATGTTCTGTGGCGGCAGTCGTGGCGCTGTCAGGTCAACGGCCGAGAGCGATTTCATGCCCGGCTCCTTACCCGTCGGGGAGCAGAAGACGCCGAGTGCCTACGTCCCGTTTTGGATACGGTCGCATCGGGAGGAAGTGGTCGGACTGACAAATCGATGGCGCGAAACACCCGATCGACATCCAGCGCAAATCCCGAAGATGCCGCGGTGCGACCAAACCGGCCCATCAAATGGTCATAGCGGCCGCCACCGCCCAATTCCGCGCCTATACCCGGGGCAAAGACATCGAAAACGATTCCGTCATAATATTCAAAGCCACGGAACTCGCCCAAATCGATCAAGACCGATTCCTGTCCCGGCGACACCAACCGTTCATACACCTGCGCCAGCCGATCGAGCGGTTTCAACAGCGCTTTGTCGCGCCCTACCAGCTTCCGTCCGCGCGACAGGACTTCTGGTCCGCCGCATAATTCCAAGACCTCGAGAATGATCCGCCCAGTGGATCGAGCCATTCCCTCACGCGCCAGCAATTCCTCGAGGAGCGGGATGTCTTTGCGAGCGGCCGCTTGCTCCACGCGTTTCTGGCCTTCGCTTGAGAGACCGGATCGAACGAGGAGCGCAGTAAAGAACCCGACATGCCCGACCGCCACTTTGAAGGAGCTGAGACCCACCTGACTTAAACAATCCAGGAGAAGTGTCAGCACTTCGGCATCTCCGGTCACCCCATCAACCCCGATGAGTTCAGCGCCGACTTGAAAAATCTCACGGTCGCGGCCGGCATGCTCGCGTTCGTAGCGAAAGACCGAAGTGCGATAACACAAGCGCAACGGCAGCCGGTCGCCCATCATGCCCATGGCGACGGTTCTGGCGATCTGTGCCGTAGCATCCGGGCGCAGCACCATAAGACGGCCCGTCGTTCGATCGACCAACTGATAACACTTTTCGAGGAGTTCCGGCTCAAGCCCTGGCGCGAGGACGTCCAGATACTCGAACATCGGGAGGATGATTTCGTCGTATCCTCCGCGGGCCAGAACGGCCAGCAGGGTTTGTTCCAGGTGACGAATACGTCGAGCGGCGGCGGGAAGAATAGTGCTCATTCCGACTGGAATAAGCGACCGTTCCCGACCCGCCACCAAAGACGTGGAGGAAGCAGAGGCCTTCAACGAAAGGGAGCCCATGATCGACTGCCGGGCAATCTACAGACCTTTCGACAGGTCGGCGACCTTTACGGAAAGGATGTGCTTGCTGTTCGTAATCTGATCGAGCACCGGCGCAGGCAGCGGCGCATCCAGCCCGAAAATCAGCAGGGCTTTGCCGCCTCGCTCCTCACGTGAGCATTGCATGCGCGCGATATTGATGTTGTGGTCGCCAAGAATATGCCCGACCGTACCGATCACTCCAGGACGATCCTCATTGAGGACCAATAACAAATGGTTGTCCGGCACCACTTCGACCTTGAATTCGTCGATCTCAATGATACGCGGATCTTTGCGATGATACAGGGTTCCCGCCACTTGATGGGATTTTTTGCCAGCTTCCACGCGCACGCGAATGACGCTGGTGAAATCGCCGGCATCGTTGCTCTTGACCTCTTTCACTTCGATCCCGCGCTCTTTGGCGACGACCGGCGCATTCACATAGTTGACCGGGTCTTCCAGGATAGGCGTCAAGAGCCCTTTCAATACCGCAATGGTCAACGGGGCGACATTCAACCCGGCGACCTGCCCGCTATACTCGACGGTCAACCGCTCTAATCCGCCTTCCAGCAATTGCGCCTGTAGCAAGCCCACGCGTTCCCCCAATGAGAGATAAGGCTGGAGTTGCGGCAAGAGCTCGGGAGACACGGAGGGGATATTGACGGCACCTTTGGCAATGCCCTTGGTGAAGTACTCGACGATCTGCTCGGCGATTCCCACCGCCACATTCTCCTGCGCTTCAGTCGTCGAAGCACCGATATGCGGCGAACAGATGAAATTGTCCAACGCCAGGAGAGGATTGTCTGCCTTCACCGGCTCGTCTTCGAATACGTCGAACGCCGCTGCCGCTACCTTCTTGGATTTCAGCGCCTCACACAGGTCGCCTTCGTGCACAATCCCGCCACGCGCGCAGTTGGCGATCATCACACCGGTTTTCATCTTCGCGATAGCCTGTGCGTTGATGAGCGACTTGGTTTCAGGGGTCAATGGGGTGTGTACCGAGATGACATCGGCCCGACGGAACAATTCATCCAATTCCACGATGGAAATGCCCATTTTCTGCGCACGTTCGGGTGCGAGATAGGGGTCGTAGGCCATCACCTGCATGCCGACGCCCTGAGCGAGCTTTGTGAGGTACCCGCCGATTTGTCCGACGCCGACGATCCCCAACACCTTGTTATACAGCTCCACGCCCATGAACTTTTCTTTTTCCCACTTCCCGCCCTTGGTCGACGCGGTCGCTTGCGGAATACGGCGCGACATGGAAAAAATCATGGCCATCGTGTGTTCGGCGGTGGTCACGGTGTTGCCGCCAGGCGTATTCATGACCACAATGCCGCGACGGGTTGCGGCAGGGGTATCGACATTGTCCAGACCGGAACCGGCTCGGCCGACCACTTTCAGGCAGCTCGCCGCCGCAATAAGTTCTGCCGTCACTTTCGTCCCGGAGCGAACGATCAGCCCGTCCGCGTCCTTGATCTCCTTCAGCAGCTCCTCTTTCGGCAGCTTGGTTTTCACTACCACCGTAAAGCCGGCCTTCTCCAATACCTCTACACCCTGCTTCGAAAGACTGTCGCTGACCAAGATTTTCATTGTCGTGGTGCCTTACCTGAAGGTGAGTCTAGGACTTTCCCATAATAATTTCTTGAGCCTTGGCAACCCCGCTCCCGAGCTTCACGGGATACCCCAACCCCTTGATGACCATCTCCACCGCCGCCAAGGCCGTGATGACGTCAAAACTATCGATATACCCCATGTGCGAGATGCGGAAGATCTTGCCTTTCAGATGATCCTGACCGCCAGCGGCCGTCATACCATACTGGGTGCGTAGGTTCTTGTAGACCGCCTGACCGTCCACACCTTCCGGCGCTGAAATGGCGGTTAACGCGTCGCTCGGCCGCTCCTGGGGGAAAATGGAGAGCCCTGCGGCCTTCACGCCTTCTCGCATGGCCGTCGCCAGCATCGCGTGACGGGCAAAGACGGCTTCCAAGCCCTCGGCCTTCAGGATGTTCATCACTTCCTTGAGACCCAGGATCAGGGAGACCGCCGGCGTATAGGCAGTGGTGCTTTTCTGCTGATTCTCCCGCTCCCGCTTGAAGTTGAAATAGAACGCCGCGTTCTTGGCCTTGTCCGCCAAACGCCAGGCCTTGTCGCTCACGCTGGCAAAGGCCAAGCCCGGGGGCAGCATCAACGCCTTCTGCGACCCGGTGATGACGACGTCTAGGCCCCACGCATCGGTCTTCAGATCAAGTACTCCCAGGGCGGTAATGGCATCCACCACGAGGATGGTATCTTCGTACTGCTTCACAATTTCGGCCAGGGCTTTGACATCGTGCGCGACAGCCGTAGAGGTTTCGCTCGCTTGCACGTACACGGCTTTAATCGAGGGGTCTTTCTTCAAGGCATCGGCAACGGCTTGCGGGTCGATGGCGCGCCCCCATTCGACCTTCAACTCAGTCACCTGGGCACCGAACGTCTTACAGAGCTTCGTCCACCGCTCACCGAACTTGCCGCCGTTGATGGTCAGGGCTTTGTCGCCAGGGGAGAGGAAATTTGAAACCGACCCTTCCATGCCGCCGGTACCGGATGCCGCGAGGATCAAGACATCATTCCGCGTCTGGAACAGCCATTTCAGGTCCTCGCGAACCTCGGCAAACAATTTATCGAACTCGGGAGCCCGGTGATGAATCATCGGTCTGGCCATGGCCAGCAGCACCTCTGGTGGAACGGGGGTGGGGCCGGGTGCCAGCAAATACCGTTTGAGCATGGGACGATCCTCCTCGCTGTACGGAACGAACAATGTCAGGGATTTAGAAGGGGCGTACGCTACCATAGCCCCCCAGAGGTGTCAAGGTAAGTTCCCGGGAAGATGCTCATCTTTTCAGTAACTTCACGACCTTGAACGGAAGGTCGATCTTGGAATGTCCCGAAGAAGTCGCGACTGACATTGCTCGCAGCCTGCGATCAACCAGCAACTCAACTCCCTCAATTTCTTGACAAGGAGTCACCTCCTCGATAGGCTACGATTCGAGAGTCGGTCATCTCCCCTTCCCTGAACCGTCTAGTGGGTACCTTATGCATGCACGTATGTCCTGCACCGATGTTCCGCCTCTTTCACTCCTGTTCGCGTGCCTGCTATCTCTTTCTTCGCCTGGTTCTGCAGGCGCGGAATCGCCGCTCCCCATGCAGACGGAGCCCGCGCTTACTTCGGAAGTTCCGACAGATCCGTCAATTCCGTCACCAGATGGCATCCAACCCCCGGCTCAGGAACCAGACTATATTCTCGACGAGGAAGATCGCACTGCCGCCGCAGAAAGTGAGGCGGCCGAAGCTCCTGCTGCCGTGGCCAGCGAACCGTCCACAGAAGTCCCGCCGGCCGAGGCGTTGCTTCAACTTAAGCCTCTCGGTGGTACCACCGCACGGTTTGCCGATTTGTTGACCCCTCCGGCGGAAGTCATTCAGGAAGCCACCGTGGAGCAAGGATCGGAATCGGACAACGTCTCCGAATACAATGTGCCGATCGTGCTCGACCCGTCCGTACAAGGACATATTCGCTTCTTCAATGTCGCGATCCGTAACCGATTCGAGCAGTGGCTCATCAGACTGAGCCATTACCGACCGCTGGTCGATAGCATCTTCTCTGAGTTCCAGCTGCCGAGCGATCTGATCTATCTGTCGTTGGTTGAAAGTGGATTCAACCCCCACGCATACTCACGGGCTCGGGCTGCCGGCCCCTGGCAATTCATGAAAGGCACCGCCAAGGTGTATGGGTTGCGAGTGGATAGTTATGTGGATGAGCGCCGGGATCCGGTGAAGTCCACCGTGGCGGCCGCGCGCTACCTGCGCGACCTGTACGATTTGTTCGGCACCTGGCCCCTGGCGATGGCGGCGTACAATGCCGGCGAAGGCAAGGTGATGCGGGCCCTGCACACAGCCCAAGCTGAGAGCTTTTCAGATATTGCGAAAACCAGGCTTATCCGACGGGAAACCAAGGAATACGTGCCTCGCTTTATGGCGGCGACCATCATCGCCAAGAACCCTGATCGGTATGGATTTCCCCAAAACGACGTCCGTCCGCATCAATTCGAAGAAGTGGTCGTGCGGCGCCCGATCCACTTCAAAGCCATCGCCAATGTCACGGGAATTTCCTACCAGGAACTGAAGGTGCTCAATCCGGAATTACGGCGCGATGCCACGCCTCCGGATGATCCCGAGTATCACTTGAAGGTTCCCGTCGGCACCAAAGAGAAAGTGGAACAGCTGTTGGAACGGGCACCGACCCACAAATTCGCGCCGCTCCCCATGCCGGTCAAGGTCCGGCACGTCAAATCCGAACCGGAATCCGGACATTGGTATCGGGTCCGTGTCGGCGATTCCCTTGAGAAAATCGCCAAACGATTCAACATCTCGGTCAAAACGCTCAAGTCGAATAACAACCTGACTGGCCCTACCATCAAGGCAGGAAGCCGCCTGGTCATTGTGAACTAGCACTCCGCATCACTCTCGTGTATGCGGAGGAAACTCGTTACTGCTTTTTCTTGGAAGCGGGTGCAGCCGATTTGCCTGATGAGGCCTTGGCGGGCTGTTCAGGCTGCGAAGCAGGGGCACTAGCAGCTGGGGCGGGGGCGGGAGCTGCCGCTGGGGCGTCCGGAGTCTTCTTCACTTCCAACACTTTGACCCGCACCGCCGCTTCACTGGTGAAGGGCGAGTTGGGGTAATTCTTCATCAGATCCTGGTAATGTGCGAGGGCTCCCTCAGGGCGGGACTGCGATTCTTCAATCTTTGCCAACTCGAACAACACATGGTCCTTATTGAGGGCGCCTGGAATGTCCAGAATGCCGGTAAAGGCCTTCACCGCCTGATCGCGATCACCCTTCGCTAAGTACGCATACGCCAACCGTTGCTGGACTAATCCCAAGAGCGACGTATTGGAGCCATACAACAACATGAACCGTTTGTAGGTTTCGATGCCGGCATCCACTTCATTGGCCAGCACCTGGGCATTCCCCAGGTGGAACAAGGCCAAGGGCGCGCCAGGGCTTCTCGGATATTGCTCCACCACTTGCTTGTAGAGCGTGACGGCTTGGGCAAGCTGCTCGTGGCTTCTTTTCGGATCGTCTGCGGGCCGATTGAGATAATGGAGCGTCGCTTCCTGCTCGAGCTCGCGTGCCGTTAACGTGGATTGATAGTCGTACCACATCACACCGGCGACGACCGCTCCCGCAATCACAACGACCCCCACCCCCGCTAAGACAGCGCGCCGCTGTTCCTGCAACACATGAAGAAACCGATCAACCCCGGTCAACAGGTGGGCTTCGTCGAGCGGGTCAACTTTTGCAGGAACCCTGATTCGATAACTCATAGTCGAGCAATGGTCTCGGTTGGAAAAGACGGTCGTTTCTCAGAGCCTCGCGCCTTATACTAGGGACCACTCAGCCTTGTCAAATGTTCGGCCTCGTCTAAGCCCTGGCACCCATGTTCGAAAAACATCTGAAGAAACTGGATGATCAACATCTCTTACGCCGGCTTCGCACGATCGCCTCGGCGACCGGACCAACGGTCACCTTGGACGGCCGTGAAATCATTCTTCTCTCCTCTAACAATTATCTTGGTCTGGCCACGCACCCGACTGTGGTGGATGCTGCCATCGAGGCGACCCGCCGATATGGAGCCGGCTCTGGCGCCGCCCGCCTGGTGTGCGGCACGCTGACACCCCATGAGACGCTTGAAAGCACTCTCGCCCGCTTCAAAGGCACAGAAGCAACCCTCACCTTTGCCGCCGGATACCTGACTAATATCAGCGTAATCCCGGCCTTGATCGCAAAAGATGGACTGATCTTCGCCGACCGTCTCTGTCACGCCAGTCTCATCGACGGCTGCCGCCTGAGCGGAGCCACCTTTCGTGTGTACCATCATCGAGACATGAACCATCTGGAGCAACTGCTCGCTCGCCGGCCGGCCGGCCGGCCCACCCTCATCGTCACCGACGGGCTGTTCAGCATGGATGGGGACATTGCCCCGATGAAAGATCTTGTGCTCTTGGCGGAACGGTATGGCGCGGAGATATATGTCGACGATGCCCATGGCACAGGGATTCTTGGACGGACCGGGCGCGGCACCCTCGAACATTGCGAAGTCGAATCGCGCGTGCCCTATCACATGGGCACCTTGAGCAAAGCCATCGGGAGCGCGGGGGGATACGTGACAGGCTCAGCGACGTTCATTGCCTACCTGCTCAACACCTGCCGTGCGTTTATCTATACGACCGCTCCGCCTCCAGCCAGCGCGGCGGCAGCGACCGCCGCGATCCAGGTCATTGAGCAGGAACCACAACGGCGCGCTCGCTTGTGGCGGAATCGAGAACGACTGGCGCAAGGGCTGACTGAACTCGGGTTCCGCTTGGCAGCATCGGAAAGTCCAATCCTGCCGGTGATCGTCGGTGATCCCGATCGAGCGATGAACCTCGCGCAGGCGCTCCTCGCACAAGGCGTGTATGCGCCAGCGATTCGTCCTCCGACCGTGCCTCCCGCCACCAGTAGGATTCGCTTCACCATCACTGCGGACCATACCGATGAGCAGATTGATCGCGCACTGATTGCTGTAGAGCAGGCCGGTCGATCCCTCAATCTGATCTGACCTGACACCCCCCACTCGGCAGCTGACGGCCTGCATATTCGCAGCGCTTGCGGCAGGTATTTCACCGTCGCCTCTTCTGGATATTTTCTTGATTTCCCACCCCCCTGTGGCATGATCGAATTGTCCTGCGGATCCTGATCATCGACCCATAACTACGCACGTTTATCCGATTACATTCTCATTCAATGGAGCGACCCGATGATTGACATCTCCAAACTGTTGACCTTTGGTGTCCAGCAAGGTGCCTCGGACTGTCACATCAGCGCCGGCGAACCGCCGATGATTCGCCTGCACGGCGACCTCAAAAAACTCGACCACCCACCCCTAACGCAGGATGAAACGCATGCCCTCATCTACGACATGATGAGCGATGCGCAGCGCAAGAACTTTGAAGAACATCGGGAATGCGACTTTTCTTTCGACCTGGGCGACATCGCTCGTTTCCGCGTGAACGTCTTCGTCCAGGGTCGCGGGTTAGGTGCCGTCTTCCGGACCATTCCAACTGAAATTCTTCCGCTCGAAAAACTCGGCATGCCGCCCATTCTCCGACAACTCTGTGACCGCGAAAAGGGCCTGATTCTGGTCACCGGCCCGACCGGCTCCGGAAAATCGACCACCCTCGCCGGCATGATCGACTACCTGAACAACACCTTTGAAGGCCACATTCTTACCATTGAAGACCCGGTGGAGTTTGTACACAAATCGAAAAAGTGCCTGGTCAACCAGCGCGAATTGGGCGTACACACCTTGTCATTCGCCAATGCGCTCCGTGCCGCGCTCCGCGAAGACCCCGATATCATCCTCGTCGGCGAAATGCGCGACTTGGATACGATCCAGTTGGCCTTGACCGCTGCCGAAACCGGGCACTTGGTCTTTGCGACGCTGCACACCTCCAGCGCGCCGAAGACCATTGATCGCATCATCGATGCCTTCCCGCCGAACCAGCAAGCGCAGGTCCGCGCGCAGCTGTCGGAAACCCTGGAAGCGGTGCTGACTCAGACTCTGCTCAAAAAGAAGAGCGGGGGCCGGATTGCGGCGGTGGAAATCATGGTCGGCACGACGGCGGTCCGCAACCTCATCCGTGAAGGCAAACTGCATCAAATTCCCGGCATCATGCAGGCGAGCCAGAAAGACGGCATGCAGACCATGGACATGGCCCTGGTCGACCTCGCCACGCGCGGGATGGTGACCAAAGCCGAAGCCCAGTCACGTAGCATGAATCCCAACCTCTTCAACACGGCAGGCGCGGCCTAACGACTCGTTCATTTTATTCGTCTACCGGTAGCAGGATAAGAGGCATTTCATGGATGTTCGCACGCTCCTCGAAGTGATGGTCAAGCAGGAATCGTCCGACCTGTATCTCACCGTCGATGCGCCCCCCATTTATCGCATCCATGGCTCGACCCATCGAACGGATGCGCCACCGTTCACCAATGAACAATTGGAGTCATTGGCGCTCGCGTTGATGCGCGGCCAGCAGCGGGGCGAATTCGAAGAGAAAATGGAGATGAACCTCGCCCTGTATTACAAAGACCTGGGGCGGTTTCGCGTGAACATCTTCCGGCAAAAGGGGAACGTGGGGTTGGTGTTTCGCCACATCAAGGCGGAGATCATGACGGTTGAACAGTTGGACCTGCCGCCCATCGTCAAAGATATCGCCATGACGAAACGCGGGCTGGTCCTCGTGGTGGGAGCCACCGGCTCCGGTAAATCCACCTCACTCGCGGCAATGATCGATCACAGGAACACCGTGCACGCGGGGCATATTATCAGCGTGGAAGACCCCATCGAGTTCGTCCATCACCACAAAAAATCGATTGTGACGCAGCGCGAAGTCGGTTTCGACACCCACTCGTTCGGCAATGCGCTGAAGAACACCTTACGCCAGGCTCCGGATGTCATTCTCATCGGCGAAATTCGTGATACGGAAACGATGGAAGCGGCCATCACCTTCGCGGAAACCGGTCACCTCTGCCTCGGGACGCTGCACTCAAACAATGCCAATCAATCCATCGAACGCATCATGAACTTCTTCCCGGTGGAGCGGCATGCGCAGATTTATCTCCAACTTTCACTCAACCTGCGGGCCATTATCTCCCAGCGCCTCATCCCCTCACTCGATGGCCGAAGGGTCCCTGCCCTGGAAATTATGCTCGACACGCCCCGTATTAAAGATCTGATCAAGCGGTCTGAAATTGATACGTTAAAAGAAGCGATGGAACAAGGTATTGATGAAGGGTGCCAGACCTTTGACCATGTGCTCCTGCAACTCTACAAAGCTGGAAAAATCAGTATTGAACAGGCCTTGATTAACGCTGATAGCGCCAACAATCTCCGTCTCAAAATTAAGCTGGCGGGATTAAAAGGCGACGACGCCGTGGCTGCCCTGCTCGACAAAAATGAGAGAGATGAAAAGGGCTTCCAAATCCAGGGGCAGATGAGTCAAGGCGGCGGCAAGAAACGATGACCCGCTCGCGGGAAGTCCTTGAAGGATGAGCGCGGAGTGGGGCCGGCAACCAGGGGGATGAACCCTGGCTACGGCTGCTCCATAGCGAGTTCGAGATACGCGGCAATCTTATCCAGCGCGCCTGCGGTCAATTTCCTTCCATACCACGCCGGCATCGTGTCCGCTGGAAAGCCGGGGACCACATAGGTACCTGGAGATACCACCGATTCCACAATATACTCTCGGACGGTCTGCGCTTGCCCGCGATACTGCGGGTCAGCCAAGCGAGAGGCGCCGGTTTTGCCCAACCAAAGCGGAGGGCCAACCTTCCCATCAGCCCCCGCGATACCGGGAATCCGGTGGCAAACCACGCAACCGGCACGAACAAAAAGCTCTTGAATCGGCTCCTCCCCTGTCACCAACGGCACCATATTCGGGTCTATGGTCGGAACAGCGGGAACCACTGCGGACGGCGGAGGAGCATTTTGAATTCCCACCAGGGCTAGCAGCAACACCAAACCGGCGACCAATGCCGCAATCGCTTTATTTTTGTGCTGTGAGGGTGGACCAGAGGAAGAATCGTTTGGGGCGAACATACACCGGCACCATGAACGTTACATACACACTGAACGGGCACGCGACTGTGCCACCCGATTGAATACAGACTTTTGGGCTCACAGACACGTGAATAATAGCAGATGCTATTGTCCCGGAGTCATGGCGCAACGGAAGCCAATGGCTCGATCCTGAAAATCTGGCTCCGCAGAGGATCGTGCAGATGATCGTAACGCCACCGGCAGGTCAGACCAGGACCCTCCACGAATCACTTTCTTCTCTCCCTTTTCCGGACCAGTGGGATTCTTCTCAGGACTCTTCGAATAGTATTCCCGGTCGTACCAATCAGCCACCCACTCGGCGGCATTTCCTGCCATGTGATGAAGGCCATAGGGACTTCGTCCGCCTTCCTTCAACCCATGGCGCACACTCATCCCTTCGACACCACCACTGACTGACGTGAGCGTCACCGCCTCGCTCACCCAGACTCCACGATTGTAATTCGCAATGTCGACGAAAGGCTGCATTTGCCCCCAGGGATAGCGCCGCCCGTCGGTACCGCGCGCGGCCTTTTCCCACTCGGCCTCGGTCGGAAGACGCTTCCCTGCCCAGACACAATACGCTTTCGCATCAGCCCAGCCCATTCCTACGGCTGGACGATCACCAACCGTCTCTGCGGCTTCATCATCCCAGGTCGGAGGAGCATCGTGCTTCGCCCCGATGAGAAACGACCGATACAGCTTCATGGAGATTTCATAGCGGTCGATAGAAAACGCGTCGAGCGTGACGACATGTTCCGGTCGTTCAGCAGGAAGTCCGTCGTTACTGCCCATCGTAAATGGCCCGGCCGGAATCAGCACCATGGGCGCGCCATCTTTGCCTTTGATACCTTCCGCAGCAGTACCGCTTGCCGCGGCCTGAGGTTCGGCGGCCGAGGCCATCCCTAGCCCAACAAGCATGATGGCAAACAACACGGCCGTTACACTGAAGAGTCGCATACATTCCTCCCATCTGCGATGGATCCAGAGGCAGGTCACCACACCCGCAAAGTGTAGCCGTGCCGGCGGCCAAACTCAACTGCGTGAAGAGACGACAGGCCCATGTGGAAGGTGATGTCGGGGCCGACCAGGCGCGATAGGAGGAGAGAACCGCTACTGATAGGGAGAGGCAACACAACCGGCGCTGCATCGTTGGCCGGCAAGAAGGTTCTTGCCGGCAGGAAGGGAAGGGAGGGAGAGGGTGGGCGAGTTACCGGGCAAGCTCGGCGACGCGGCGGTCGTGATCTTTTACCGGTCTCGCCGTGGCCACTTCAGACCGGTCTAGGAGGTTGTGGAGGACTTCCTGCTTCAACTGAACCATGAGAGCCTTGTTATGGTCGGAGGACAGGGACGCATCCTGAAGCAGATTGAGCCAGCCCAGCGTCGCGACCTCATACCGGCTGTTCGGCATGGCCGTGCGTAATTCCTGAAACACTGTGATGGCATCCGCTCGATTTTCAAATAACGCCACCAAGGCTCGCGTGTAGTAGGCATCTTCACAGGCTGGGCCCTTATGACAATTCTTCATTCTCGCATCCTGCGCATGGGCAATGGCCTGAAGCGGCTTTAATTCCGAGGCATCGAGGGGGAAAAAGGCACTGCTGGGAAGAACCGTGGAGGTGCCCGATGGCATCGTGGTGCAACCTTCGATCCCACTCACGAGCAATAGGAGAAGGGTGAAATAGCACGCCCTGTGTTTCGACATCGTACGCCTCCTCAACTCGCGCTTACCAGGTGGGGCGCGATGATAATTCCATGTACTTGGCTTGCAGCGATGCTCTGAATGTACCATCGAGCTTTGGTTTAGCCATTACACGGAGGCTGTACCTCCTCGGTATGGGGCGCTTGCGCCAGGCTGCACGTCAACGTGGCTGATGACCGGTTCGAACAGGGAGAAACGAGGATCTGGCCTGAGAAGTCTCAGTGAAGAGAGTAGACGATGTGGGAAGAACGCTTCGCCCCGCCTTAAATGCGGGGCGAAAGCTCGGGCCTAGTGCCAGTTGGCGGCAAGAATCTGTTGCACGTCCTGTGGTCGCTGGGCAATCGCCTGATCCCAACTTAGCCCGGTCTGTTGGGTAAATCCCGCCATCGCCTGAATGAGCTGATTCACCTGAGTACTCATCAATTGTTGACCATTGCCGGCTTGTACGGTTTCAATTTGGTTGGCGGCGCCTGCATACCAGTTGCTGATCGTCACTTGATCCGTCGATCCATACACTGCAATACGCAAATCATTGGCACTCTGGCTCAGCATGAGATCGAGGGGATTGATGCTCGAGGCAAAACTCATTCGATCACTCGTCCCGCTGCCATCTGCAATGGTGTCCTGGCCGTCTCCACGTGCAAACTGGAACACATCATTCCCCGTTCCACCATTGAGGGAATCATTGCCTCTCCCGCCAGACAGGGTATCGTTGCCGTCGCCACCCGTCAGGACATTATTGCCGGCATTCCCAATGACCACGTTGGCCAGCGTATTGCCCGTCCCATTAATGGCGGCTCCCCCCGTAAGACTAAGATTTTCGAGGTTCGCTCCCAACGTCCAGGTCACCGAGCTTTGCACCGCATCGGTACCGGCATTCATGGCCTCAACGACCGTATCTCCTGCCCCGACCACATAGGTATCATCCCCGGCACCACCGGTCAGCGTATTGGCCGCACTATTCCCGACTAGCATGTTACTAAGCGCGTTGCCTGTACCATTGATGGTCCCTGTGCCGATCAGAGTGAGATTCTCGACATTCGCGGCGAGCGTATGCGTCACGGCACTTTGAACGGTGTCACTCCCGGCATTCACTGCCTCAACCACTGTATCGCCTGCGCCAATGATATACGTGTCATTCCCCGCGCCGCCGGTCAACCGGTTGGCAGCACTGTTGCCGATGAGTACGTTGTCCAATCCATTCCCCGTCCCGTTGATCGCAGCGGAGCCACTCAGCGTGAGATTCTCTACATTGACAGCCAGTGTATACGTCACGGAGCTCTGCACCGTATCCACGCCTTCACCGGATAATTCGGTGACCCTGTCGCCGACATTATCCACGATGTACAGATCATCGCCCTGCGCCCCAATGAGCGTATCTGCCCCGGCCTCTCCACTGAGAATGTTTGCCGCGCTGTTGCCGGTCAGAGTGTTGGCAAGACTATTACCGGTCCCGTTAACCGCAGCAACGCCCGTCAAGATAAGATTTTCGAGATTCGTCCCCAGCGTCCAATTAATGTCAGACTTCACAGTGTCAGTCCCGGCACTTGCCGCCTCTACCACGGTGTCGCCAACGCCCACCAGATACGTATCGTTGCCGGCCCCACCGGTCAAAACATTGGCCGCACTATTTCCAGTCAAAATATTATTCAGCGAATTGCCAGTCCCATTGACCGCGGAGCTTCCCGTGAGGATCAGATTTTCGAGATTTGCACCCAGGACGTAGGTCAGGCTCGTCTGCACCGTATCCGTACCTTGTCCGGCTTGCTCCGTTACCACGTCGCCGATATTGTCCACAACGTACAGATCATTTCCGGTTCCACCGGTCATGAGATCTGCGCCTACGCCCCCATCAAGGGTATCATTGCCGGCACCGCCCGAGAGAATGTCGTCTCCACCCCATCCCAATAATGTATCGTTCGTTACATTTCCGTATAAGTAGTCCGTGTCTTCGGTGCCTACCAGATTGACGCCTTCCGTGTGGGCCAGCATGGCGCTGTAGTCCCAAATCGTCCCATCGCTGAATTGGATGCGATCGACCCGCAGCGCATCAGATGCAAAGAATCCGCCGAGGTCCACATAATCTCCAGTACTCATGATCGTCAGAATGGCATCGCCGCCAAAATCCGGCGTGGCGCGCAATGTGATATCGCCTGGAGTAAGTCCATCGATGAGCTGCAGCGTGTCGACATCGGAGGCGTCGCCCTGTTCGTCGATGTAATCATTTCCGTATCCACGGCCGAAGAGGTACAGATCGTTTCCGGACCATCCCTCAAGAAAATCGTTTCCGGCGCCTCCATCGAGCACATCATTTCCAGCGCTGGCACGGATCTGATCATTCCCGCCTAACCCGCGGATAATGTCATCTCTCAACGTCCCGTAAAATGCTTCGTCGGTGGCGTTGCCCACAAAAATCATTCGGCTTTCGATATCGGCAAACCCCCAAGCCGTGCCATCAGCGAACACGAACTGATCAACCGTTTCACCCGGCTGTGCGAAGTAGGACTTCACCGTCAATTGATCGGTCGTACCCGCAACTCTTACGACGAGATCGTTGCCATGGTTCTCAACGATGAGGTCGGCTGGTGTGATGCCCGATAAAAACTCCACTTGGTCTAAACCCGTGTGCGCATACCATTGCGGGCCTGTTTCGACGGTATCCTGTCCATATCCGCGGCCGAACACAAATCTATTGTCGCCAGTCCCGATGAGGGTGTCGTTCCCCGCCTGTCCATCGAGTCGATGAGAGCCGGACAGTGCATTATCCAAAGCGTTTCCGACTAAATTCACCTGAAGCGTCGGATCGAGGTATACATCGTCCTCAATCCTTACGTTCTCCACATTGTCCGGCGCCTGAAAGGTGAGCGACTCGCTCGGAGTGAGGTAAATCGTGTCGAGGCCTTCATTCCCTTCCTCGGTGATGACTTGGCCCAAAGTCCGCAGGTGATAGGCATCATCCCCGGCGCCACCGAACAGCCGGTCGGCAACACTTGCCGAATCCAAGCTGTCATTGCCGTCGCCACCACGCAACACGTTGAATCCTGTGTTCCCATAGAGTCGGTCGTTTCCAGCTCCACCATCTACTTCATCGTCACCGTCGTTACCTTCTAGGACATCATCGCCCAACCCACCGAGCAACACATCGTTGCCACCACGCCCATACAGCCAATCTCCAACTTGGCTGCCTTGTATACGATCGGCAAAGCTCGTTCCTTGCAGCGTTCCCCCGCTTTCCGGAGAAGACAACTGAAATCCTCGGGCAAGTAACTCGCCATCCGTCCACACCGCCCCATCGGCAAATTCGAATTGCCGGATGGTGTGAAACCCGCCCTGCACGCTCACCCCAAACCCCGTGATCTGAATTGAATCGCTACCACTGCCCATGCGGAGCACCAGTGAATCCTCCGGTGCCACATCCAGCCGTAACGATTCGGCGGTGATACCCGCACCAAACACTAGGCGATTGCCTTGCACCCCATTGTCTTGGATCGTGTCGGCCCCATCACCTAGATTAAACCGGTACGTATCGAGTCCGCCTCCCCCAATCAGAAGATCGTCTCCGCCACCGCCCTGAAGATCATCCTCGCCGCCCCCGCCCTGGAGAATATCGTCTCCCTCACCTCCATCAAGTACATCGGCGCCCGCTTGGCTGAAGAAGAATGGGGAATCTCCGAAGAGGAGATCATTACCGGCCTCACCATAGAGGTGATCGTCACCAGCGTCACCGACCAGCTGATCTGCTCCCTCGCCGCCAAACAGCTGGTCCTGCCCTGCACCAGCCCATAGCTGGTCATCGCCTTCTTCCCCGTCCAACGTATCGTTTCCACCTGCGAGACTCAGGACAGTAGGATTATTACCATCGCCGTACAGAAAATCGTTCCCGGCGCCACCGACCAGGACATCATCTCCTTCCCGCCCCTGCACATCGTCGATCCCATCGCCCCCATCCAGCTGATCATTGCCGAGTCCGCCGTTCAGCAAATCATCGCCGGCTTCCCCTGACAGAAGATCATCTCCATCTTGACCAAATAGCGCATCATGACCTTCCCCGCCGAAAAGCGTATCGCCTCCCGTATCTCCTTGGAGTTCATCATCCCCTTCGTCACCGAAGAGCGTATCGTCACCCTCCTGCCCTATCACACGATCATTTCCAAGTCCGCCCCATAGAGAATCGTCGCCTGAGCCTCCCTGCAATTCATCATTGTCCGCGCCGCCATCAAGAAGGTCATTCCCGGCAAATCCGGCGAGCCGGTCCATCCCGCTTCCACCGTACAGAATGTCGTCACCGCCGCCTCCCTGTAACTCATCAGCTCCGGCGCCACCGTCAAGAATGTCAGCAGCCCCTGGATCGGCGGAAAAATCACCGACCAAGAGGTCATTCCCATCACCTCCAGAAAGCATGTCCGCGCCGGCACCTCCGAACAAGGAGTCGTTTCCCTCGCCCCCATCCAGCCAATCATCGCCTGCAATCGTTTGGGTGAAATCCGACTCACCATACAGCCGATCGTCACCGGCTCCGCCAAGTAGAATGTCATTCCCGCCATCGCCGACAAGCAAATCGTTACCCGCTCCTCCATCAAGATAATCGTCGCCGCCAGATAGTGCGGTTACGGCGGACTGTAGCGATCGATTCCACATGAAATTGTCATAGTAAAGACTCACCCAGCCTGCTGGCCGATTCTCCCCGCGGAGGACATCATTGCCGTCTCCGCCCAACAGCACATCCGATCCCATCTCTCCCATCAACGTGTCGTTCCCCGCCCCACCATCGGCGTAATGCTCCCCACCACCGATACGTGGGCCGACAGAATCCCAAAAGTCGGCAATACCCACTGCATAGTCGTCACCGTCCCCACCCAGAAACATATCCCCTTCTGTCATAAAGGCGTAATCATCTCCAGCACCACCAATCAAATAGTCATCCCCATACCCGCCAAAGAACACGTCATTGCCGAGCCCACCATCCAGCAAATCCTGAAAACCTGTGCCGCCAGGAAAGGTGTCCCCTTGAAAGGAATCATTCCCGCCATTTCCATAAATCGCCATCGGCGCCAATCCTCGTCCTGTGTAAGGATTATCTGTGTCGTCTCCGTTGTAGATGTTGAGGAAAGGGCCGGTTGGAACTCCGGTGTCGCGCGGCATCCCTGACATGTCCCGCAGCTCAATCCCCATCTGACCACCTTGGAAGTTCTCGTTGACGATGAGCACTCCGTTGACGATCAGATCGGTCCCTGACATGACATAGATGGTTCGTCCGTCGAGGCTCGTATACGTATTTCCTGCATCACCCGTACGACGAATGCCGCCCTGCAGCAGGCGGTCGTCAAAAATGATTTGCCCTTGCGCATCACTATCTTCGATCCGATCCGTCCCATCGCCGGAATGATAGATGTAGGTGTCAAAGCCAAGGCCGCCTTCGAGGAGGTCGTTACCGCCCATGCCAGCCAGCCGATTGTTACCACTATTCCCTATGATTCTATTATCCAGATTGTTACCTGTCCCTGAAGTATTTCCCCTGCCGGTCAGAACCAGATTCTCCACGTGTGCACTAAGGAAGTAATTGGCCGAGGCGCGAACCTCCTCCAGACCACCATTTTCAATCTCGACAACTTTGTCGCCAGAATTGTCGACAATGTAGACGTCATCACCCGCGCCGCCATTCATGCGATCGACGCCGGCACCACCATCTAATTGGTCATTCCCTCCCTGGCCAAGCAAAATATCGTTGTCAGCTTCGCCATATAGTTCATCATTACCTTCATTGCCTTCGAGATAATCCTGACCCGCTGCGCCATGAACAAAATCGTTTCCAGCCCCGCCATAGATGTGATCATTCCCTCTGCGCCCAAAATACTCCCGACCCTCGGCATCACCGAATATGACAGCTGCGGCCGCCGTGGCCCCCCGCTGGTTGTTAAAATTGGTTGGTTCATCGACGAAGAGGGTCGGGCTACTGGGAGTTCCATCGCTCAGATTGAAGCGCAACTTCTCCGCCAATAGCTCTGCCCGGTCGCTCAGGGCCAGTTGAGTCCAGGCACCAACACCGGTATTGGCATCGTAGATGTCTAGTGAGTGGTCCTGGTTATGGAGGGCCTCGTAGTCGATGCCGATCATCACAAACGGATTTAATTCGCGCAGCGCATACCGGTAGGCCAATGCTTCAGGCGTCCTGTTGTTTGCCCGTGCAAAGACTTCAGCCGAACTTAGATCAACGAGGCTGACCAGCTCAGCGGTCTTACCTCGCAATTCTTCCAAGTTTCCATAGAACGAATTACGAAATGTAATCTGGCCGAAATCATTGGTCAGGCGGCCAAAAGGAGTAGGTGCGGCACCTGGGTCAAATGCCTTACGCACACTGTCCAATATATTCTCTAATGAGTTACCTTCCGCGAGTCCGGATACCCCGACGAAGCCCGAACCAGTCCAGCTGGAGGATGCGGCAAACAAACGCTCAATCGCTTCTCGTCCCAGGGTGGGTGCAAGCTCTTGGATTCTTTCCGCGAGTGCCAGCGAGTCGACGATAAGAGTAATGCTGTGAGTCGTACCAAAGCTCCCGTCCTGCCCGAACAATCCTCCGAATCCATCGACATTGGGTTGGTCCTCAATAAAGATGGTGGTGGGGAGCCCATGGATCCCTGAGTTTGCAACATATGGTTGATCATTGTGTGTTGCCAGGCCCACGAGTTGGGTGATTTTGTCAAAGCCCGCTCCCGTCCCGATCTCGCCCGGCGGCAGAAACGAATTGGTTGTGCTAAAACTTAGGATGGTGGCTTGCCGAACATCTCTATACCGCTGATCCGAGTACACATTTCCCGTGTTCCCACTGGCAAACCAGGAAGGATCGATCGCCTCAAGCTGCGCTTCGGCAGCATTCAGCATTTCTCGGATTCGTTCACTGTCGGAAAGCCCTGGGGTGCCACCAGTGATTCGCCCACGCCCGGCTCCATTAAACGTGTAGGTGGCCTGAATCTCACTAGCATGGAGTTCGGTAAATACCGTTGCCAGATGACCGCCTAGTGAATAGCCCGTGACGTTGAGAACGGCCCCAGATGGTAACTTCGTGGGGTCGGCCTTAAGCGCTCGGTAGTACTTCTCCATGCTGACTAGCTGAGCCAGTGCAAATCCTGCCCCTACGATTTCTCCATCGGCTCCAGACAACCCATCTCGTTCCCAATCGCCACCAGCGACTTGGTATTGGGACTCGGTACTACGAAATGAAAGTGTGTACTCGCCGGTGAGCGTATCGCGAGTCAATGTCGCCGAGAAACCCGTGGCGTCGTTGGCGTGATGATCGATGATTTGAAGCTCACTCAGGAAACGGTCTACCAGTGCATTCGTAAAGCGGGTCACGCCGGGCAAATTGCCATTCGCATCTGGCACAACAAATCGTGCGTCGTTATTACCATCCAGGAGTCTCTGCTTCACGCGGGTCAAGTCGGAGAGACTGATTTGATCAAGATAGGCTTCGGCAGCCATTTGCTGAAGACTGAACCTGAGCCAGGTCGCTACGCTACTTAACATCCGTCAACTCCTTGAAGCTTCGTTCATAATTTTTCGGTCTAAGAACCTTGCCGACAAACCAGAAAGAAAAGTCAAAATCCTTATTTCTTCCGCCACGATAGCCATAAGCTGGGCAGGCCTGAGCAGTGAGCCACCAAACGCCTGTGCTATTTCTTACCTTGCCACTCCGCGCATATCCACGCCGAATCGCAAGAACCTCGCGAGTCTCCAAATTCAAAACAATGAGTTCCCCTCCGGCAATTCCGAGTTCCCTGTCATGCGGCCTTGAGACACCGCGCCACGTAAAACCATAGCGACTGTTTAGAGCACTAGCGTAGCCCTTAACCATCGTCTTCGGACTCTTGGAATCATGGCCTGTGTAACGCATATATTTCGCTGTTACATCCGGAACCTGAGCATAAGATGGGTCAAGAAACTGTTTCCCCCAACTCGGTTTCCTCCCTACCATGAGAGGCATCTCCACAAATTGATACCTATTGGGCTCCACAAAAAGAAATTCAAAATCATTCGTCTCGCCATTTGTATGCCCATACGGATCCTCCAGGGCATATAGATGCTCCAGATCCCAATCTGTGGCCTCCTTCCGCGGCCGCATCATGTAGAGCCCCTCTACATTCTCTACCGTCTTGTAAATGAACTCTCCCGCTTCCGTTCTGCAGAGATGGTCAAAATACTCTTGGCTCGTCATACCTGGCTTATATCCGCTGTCTTCCGGCACAGGATTCGGGATCTTGATCGAATGAGCAAACCGTCCCTCTTCTGTTGCCAACGGATCTGCTGGTTTGAGCTTGGCTACCTCGCCGCACACTTCTCCTGGCGCCAGTTTTCGACGTTCACAACTTTCCTTTATTCTCTTAATGGCTCTCCGAAATCGTTCACCGACGGTCTCGTCTTTCTCAAATAGTCCTGCGCTACAAATACTCGTCGTCGCCATCAGGAGCAGGCTAACAAGAGCCAGCATGCCGAATATGCTTCGATTTTGTTTCATAGATCACCCTCTTCCTGAAGGTTCATTGCGCCGTCGTTATCCATCCTGCGCTTCATCGCTCTCTTAAACTCTCTTGCATCGTTTTCAACAATGGGCTCAGCAAAAATTCGATGACTCGCCGCTGTCCGGTCTTGATCTCCACCGTGACGGCCATGCCGGGGGTGAGATGAATGTGCTTCCCTTCCACCTGCATCGTGGCTCGATCCATACTCACCCGGCTCGCATAGACCAGACCGCCCTTCTCTTTGTCTAACGGTACCGCATCATCCGAAACGGTCAACACCTTTCCGGGAATCGTCCCGTACAAGGTGAACGGAAACGTTTCGATCTTCAGTTCGACCAGCTGCCCTTCCCTCACGAATCCGATGTCTCTATTTTCCAACTGCGCCTCGACCTCAACTGGATGATCCTGAGGCACGACCATCAGCAATGGCTGGGCAGGGGTGACCACGCCGCCTACCGTATGCACCGCCAATTGCTGGACGACGCCGTCGATCGGAGAGACCAGCTTCTGAAGCGCAGTTTTTTGCCCGGCTTTTCGGACCTCCTGGATGAGCGACGCGGCTTTCGTTTCCAGAGCCGAAAGCTCGGCCTGCTTACTCTGTTGAAATTCCGAGATGAGCACCTGGTAGTTCTGCTCCGCTTCAGCCAAGGCCGCTTGATCCTGGCGCAGCTTGCTCTTCTGTCCGGCCCATTCCTGGGCCTTATCGATACGTTGTTGCTCAAATTGGAGATAGTCCATCTTCGACACATACTGTTGGGCCAGTAATGCCCGGTAGGCCGCGGCTCGCTCATTTTCCATCGGAACAGTGGCTTCCAGGCGTCGCAGATTGTCTTTCGTCGCATCCACAGCTGCTTGACGCTGACGGATCAGATGTCGCGCGGCATCTACCCGGGCTGCATATTCGGCCGTCTGATCCCGTAAAAGCTGCTGTTGGAGCAACACAAATTCCGGGTCGGCATCGCTCGGCGCGGTGAACGTGCCTTGCCCACCGATCAGCGCACGTAACCGAACCGCCTCAACCAGAGCGGCGCGATATTCGCTCGTAGCTCGATCACGGTCGGCACGATTTTGAGTGGCGTCGAGTTCAATCAGAACCTCTCCCTGTTTAACCGCTTGGCCGTCTTGCACATGAATGGCAGCGATCACGCCTGTCTCGAACGGCTGGATGGCTTTGGAATACCCGCTGGGAATAATCTTGCCTGGCGCCACCGCCACGATATCGACCTGACTCACGGAGGACCATGTCACGGCTGACGCGAAAGCCAGCATGATGGTCCAGAGGATGGCACGCCCGATCGGTGACGGCGGAGCATCCTGAAGTTCAAGAACCGCAGGGAGAAACTCCATTGCTTGCGGGGTCGCCGTAACCGGTTTGACCGACTCAGAGTGCCAAGCTGCGCGCCACACAGACAGATGTCGTTGAATGGTCGTCATCATCACGCCGCCCGACCTTCCTGATGTTGGTGGAGTCGCGTGTACATCCCATTGCGCGTGAGCAATTCATCATGCGTGCCCTGCTCAACTAATTGGCCTCGATCGATGACGTAAATTTTGTGAGCAGGACGAACCGTGCTGAGCCGATGAGCGATGATGATGACCGTGCGGCCTTTGCAGATCTGAGCCATATTTCGCTGAATAATTGCTTCGGATTCGTAGTCCAAGGCACTCGTCGCTTCGTCGAAGATCAGAATGCGGGGGTTCGCCACTAAGGCGCGGGCAATGGCGATGCGTTGCCGTTGTCCGCCCGAGAGCGCGCAGCCATGCTCTCCAACAACCGTGTCGTATCCATCCGGCAATTCAAGAATGAACTCATGGGCGCCGGCGAGTTTGGCGGCATGCATGACGCGATCCATCGAGAGCCCAGGATCCGTCAACGCGATGTTGTCCCGCACTGATCGGTTAAAGAGAAAATTCTCTTGCAGCACAACTCCGACCTGGCGCCGCAACCAGGCGGGGTCGATCTGCGCGAGATCCACGCCGTCCACCAGCACGCGACCGCGCTCTGGCACATACAACCGTTGTATCAGCTTGGCAATCGTGCTTTTTCCAGACCCTGAGCGCCCCACCACACCCACGACCTGCCCTGGTTGCAACGTAAGGGAGACCTGCTGAAGGACAGGCGGCCCATCGACACGATACCGAAACCCCACGTCCTCAAATGCAATCTTGCCGGCAATCTGCGGAAGGGTCGTGCGATTCGGATTGTAGGTCGGTTCCGGTTTGGCATTCAGGACATCTCCCAGTCGTTGGATCGAGATGCCGACCTGCTGAAACTCCTGCCAGAGGTTCACCATACGCAACAATGGGCCGGTGACTTGCCCCGAAAGCATGTTAAAGGCAATTAATTCCCCGATGCTTAACGCGCCGTCGATGACTTGGTAGGCGCCCACCCACATGATGGCAATAGTGGTGGATTTCTGAATACAGGCCGCCACCTGCCCAGCCACCGTCATGAGGCTGGTGGCACGGAAACTCGCCCGGACATACCCCGCCAATTGTTCATCCCACCGACGCTGTAGCGGCGGTTCGACGGCAAGCGCTTTCACGGTTTGAATCCCACTCACCACTTCCACCAGAAATGCCTGGTTCTCCGCGCCGCGGTTGAATTTTTCATGGAGCCGCGCACGAATGGGGGGCGTAATGAGCACCGAGAGCAGGGCATAGCATGGCAGCGAAGCCATCACCACCAAGGTGAGTGTGGGGCTATAGATCCACATCACACCCAAAAGCACGACCGTACACACCACATCCAAGACCACGGTCACCGAGTTACTGGTGAGAAACTGGCGGATCTGTTCCAGTTCGCGCACCCGCGCCGCCGTATCGCCGACCCGCCTGGCTTCGAAGTAGGCCAACGGCAGGGCGAGGAGATGGCGGAATAGTTGCGCGCCCAGCCCTACATCGATCCGATTCGTGGTGTGGGCAAACAAGTGTGTACGCAGCCCGCTGAGCAGCGCATCGAACAGGGCGAGCGCTAACATACCCGCCGCCATCACGTGAAGTGTCGTGAAGCCCTTGTGCACAAGCACTTTGTCGATGACCACTTGCGTGAATAGCGGGGTCAGCAACGCAAACACCTGGAGGAAGAACGAAGCGAGGACGACTTCCCCCAACAGACGCCGATACTTGAGCACGGCGGGGATAAACCAGGTGATGTCGAACGGAAGATCTTCGATTCGTAGGCCTGCACGTTTGGTACAGAGCAGTAAGCTTCCGCTCCAGGTCGCGAGGAACTCTTCCTTCGAAAGAATACGCGGCCGCTCTTTCAGCGGATCCTGCAAGAGCACCTGCTCCCCCTGCACTTTCGCCAGGACGACGTGCGTCCCGTCGGTTTGCCGGGCAATTGCCGGAAGTGGGGTCGTCGCCAGGTCGTCCCACGAGGTGGCCACACAACCGGATTTGAGGCCGACGTGTTTCGCGGCACGCACCAAGGCGTTCGTTGTCAAAGTTTGGCCAGACAGCCCGAACTGATGCTGAATCTGGCCGCCGTCTATAGACACATCGTGAAATCGCGCGACCAAGAGCAGGCACAACAATCCGGTATCCGGCCGGGATGCTGCGCTCGAACGAGGATCAAGATGGGACGTTGAGACATCCATGACGGAATGGCGAGTGTCGGGCTAGGACAGTTTCGATGTGGAGGACTGGAGGCTGGCGAGCATCTGCTGGAGTTGGTGATGCAAGCGAATCACCGCCTCCAAAGGTACGGCTATGCGAACGGCCCTAGTTCCCACCACCTGCTTTGGAATCGTTTCGCCTTGTTGGGCCCGTTGTGCGACCGCACCGATCAGCCCCGGCTCGAGAAATCCGAAATCAATGTAGGCCACCCCTTGTGCGAGACTTGCCTGGGTATAGTTCGCCAGCGTCGGCTGTTCGGCATCCCCGATCGATTTGAGGCGGACGTTCACCGCCACGGACTTGTCACCATTCTGCTCAGGACTGCTTCCAACGGCCATGCGCTCCCCCCCTTTATACTTACGACTTCTACGCAGGAATGCGTGGACACACATGCTCGGGCAAGAGCGATATTATTCGAAGGTCGCAGAGCGGAATATTCCCCGGAGGATGGGCGCTGACAAAAACTTTGGTAGGGCTCGGAATATACTTAGAGAGATGAGCCACCTAACTGCGCGCCATCCCTCATAGCAGTACACAAGCACACACGGGTGCGTAGATGACGGTGCGCCGACCACGCCTTTCCTCTCATGCCTAGCCGGTGTACACTGCAGAGTGCCTTGGGATTGTTGAGCGCACAATGCACATCACACATCATTACGCCAGACTACGCATCCTATTTACCGCTATGGCACTATGCCTCGGCCTGTCCGCTTGTGCTGGCATGAGTCCAACGGACACGTTGCCGACGGTCCCCTCCGTCGATCTCGCTCGATATGCCGGAACCTGGCAGAAAATCGCGCGCTTGCCGATGTGGTTTCAACGGCATTGCGTGAACTCGACAGCCACTTGCACCATACGTGCGGATGGCGCCATCGGCGTGCACAATGCATGCACGACCGACACCGGAGGGCATGACGAAATCGACGGTGTGGCAACGGTGGTTGATCCCCGAACGAACGCCAGGCTGCGGGTGGTGTTTGACAACTTCTTTGCGCGGCTGGTCGGTTCCTCGCGTGAAGGCAACTATTGGATCCTGGCGCTGGACCCTGATTACCAGACGGTCTTGGTAGGCACGCCCGACCGGCGGTATCTGTGGATACTATCGCGCTCGCGCCAGCTCGACGAGCCGACATACAACCGCCTGGTTGAGCAGGCAAGGCAGTTTGGATTTCCCGTTTCGGACCTGATTCGTTCTCACCGACCTGCCGCATCATAAGACGCCAGGCCACGGCTGCCACCTCACACATCAATGCGTAGATGTCATAAGGGAATCCTTCGACGGCGTTCTGCCGGCGAGTAAGCACCCACATGGCAACGCATTCCTCTAATCACTCCGTTCAGAGCAAACCCACCCCTCATTTCAACCCGCCTCCATCCCTTCATCCTGGGCCTTTTGCAGTTCGTCTGGGTGGCTGAATGGGGCGTCGAAGCGCCTCCGTCGCGATGGCTTCGATCTTGAGGCAGGCATCATAGGCGTGGTCGTGCCCTAGCATCGCGCCACTGTTCGCCAGGCTGACGATCTGCCGAAGAACGACGGGATACGCCTGATAATCATGATTCGCTTTGGCGCGATAGTGCGTCGGGGGCCTGTTGATCTTGCCCATCATGAGCGGCTGTTCAGTCTTGAGAATTCGTAGTCGATCCCTTTGACGCACTCAAGGCCGAATGAACAGGGCCAAGATAGGAACGCGACTACATGCGTCCGCATCTTCGCCGTGGCTTAGCAGTAGATCATCTTTAAGGCGGCACGATACCTAGGCGTCCCCCTCGTCGAGCAGCGAATGGAGTTACAGCGTCAGTCAATACCCCTCAGATCGGCGGTGAGTCTAAGGCCCCGGTGGAATGGCAACTAACCTGGTCCGTGAGTGGCGTGGTAGCATGATGCTACACACGTCATCGCAAGGAGCACTATGATCACCCTATTCCTCGCCGCACTTGTTTTCCTGTTCGTCGGTGTTCCGGTCCGCCTGCAACGCAGGAGGGCATGGGGCCGCTATCGCTCGTTTGCGGCCTATCCCATTGTGCTAGGCCTGTCAGTGGCGGCGGGTACCGTGGCTTTGGCCACCCAGCCGGACGTGTTTGACGAGCGCGATACCCGGGTGTTTAAGGCAGCAGGTTGCACAAAAGACAGCCAACCGGCTGAGGCGCTGTACTATATCGTGGCCAGTCGGTCGGATCTCTCTGCAGGCCTTCCGTCTCCTTCAGCACAGATGATGAAAGACGAAGTGGAAAACAATTGGCGCCGGATCACGTCACGGTTGACGATGCAAGAAGTGACCGAGGAGCGTTTTGCCGATACGTACCATGCTCTGTTGAGCGAGATGATGCCACGGCTACAGCAGGCGGTGGAGGAGAAAAGCGGTGTCTCTATCTCGGTTTCAGAGGTAAACAGCAGACCGATGGACCGAACCAAGGACCAAGACGTCCCTACCTGCAGCTCACAGTAACCACTTCACGAGCAGATCCACCACGTGCTTCCCGCATCCTGCTCACAGGGAAGGCCCAGTCCTGTCTGCATTAATCGTGAGCCGACGTGCATGCTATTGATCGTGCTCATTTTAGCCTGAACCGGAAGTCTGTAACCATCTGATTCAGGATACCTGCATCTTGGGATGACCGGAGTTCCTGCGCGGTGGGCAGCACCACACTCGTCTGGCACGATCAGAAAGGCTGGTCGAGTTCATCGGCCAGCATGGAGGGCATCTCCACAGCGAGCGGATCTCTGACTTCGACCGGTTCGTAGTGGACCGCTGCAATGGAGGTCAACGGGCAGGAGATCCATCCACTGATACCGCGCATCTTGAAGCGAATGCCCCATTGGAGGACGAGCCTCAAGTTCTACGCTGGCAATGGTGATACCTTCATGATCCGTCCATTGAAATGGATCCATCGTCAGTGATCCCGGGAACACCTCGCACCAGGCCCCGTCTTCAAGAAAGACGCGGACGACTGTCGTCACGTCAATCCTAAGGCGCATACGTCCTTTCCACGGCGTGCAGCATTAGCAGGCTGCTTCCTTGTTCCAGGACCAGGCCCTCGTTCGTTAATCGTCGTTCTCAAACAGGCTGGTAGGGGCTCGGGATGTCCCGATGTCGCAAGAGGTCCATGCGACCGGTCGAGGCCGAACAGACAGGCGGTAGAAAGGCGGTCGATGCTGGAAGCCCTGGAGAAATGCGCTTCCCCATGGCGATGCTGGCTCGATTCGCGGAATGATTGGCCTAAAACAGCGTCACATCGGCATTCGGCTTGATCGCGGGGTTCGTCACGTCATCATCCACGCCAGGTTTTCCCGCAGCCAGCCGCCCGCAGCCGGCTGCAAGCTGTTCGAGCATTTCGCTTAACCGTGGCGGTTCGTGACTCACATCATGAATCCCGTCGCGTAGGTCTGCGAAATGTTGCTGTAGGCGTTCAAGGGGCGTCACCACTTTTTCTATACGTTGGCGCGTGACATCCTGAAACTGCAGTGACACGACGATACCGGCAACGTCTTCCGCGATGTTCCTCGTGTGCTGGGTGGCGTTCTGAACACGCATTTCCAAGTTGGCCTGACTCGCGCACATCACCGACGTCATCGATCCCACTTGGGCACGCACTTCTCTGGTTTCGACTTGATACCTCACCGCAAGCGCATCCAAATGTTTCATGGTCGTCCGAGCGCGACTGATACTGGCATCGACTCTCTTGACCAGCCGGTGAATGTCCCCGGCGGCACGCCCCGATTGCGTGGCCAGTTTTGACACCTCTTGGGCCACGACGGCGAATCCTCGCCCATGCTCGCCGGCCCGGGCCGCCTCGATCGACGCATTCAAGGAGAGTAGGGTCGTTTCACTGGCCACAAATTCCAAATGGTCCAACATCGACGTGATGCCTTTGGTATGGGTCTCGACATCCGACATCGCTTCAACCGAAACGGTCGAAGCGTCCACCAGCCGAGCCATGTTGGCCACGAATTGGTCCAATAACTGCTGAAAGCTCATGAGCATTCGCTGCACGCCCTCTTTTTCGTCCTGCTGCACCCGCTCCTCGGTCGCCGTCCCCATGCCCAGCGCAGCCTGCTGAGCAATACGCTGGAATCGTTGGCACAAATCCAATGCCACCAACTCCGTGTGGGTCACGACTTCCTGCAATTCACGGATGAACGATGGGAAGAGAGGAAGCGTGGAATCGGTCATCCGGCCCAACGCCTCATGTTCTCGTCGCTGCAACGTGAGCTGGCGCTTGTACAACTCGTCGGCCACCCGGCCGCGCCGCCGCTCCTGCACATAGCGCAGCAGGCAGACCGCGGCCAGACCGTAGCCCAATCCCGCGACAACCACCCAACTGATCATCTCCCCCTCCTCCGAACGACTCACCGCCACGACCACTCACACGCCAGGGAAGAGCCACAGCGCAAAAAAAAAGCGCATAGCTCCTCTCCATCGAGGAACCTATGCGCCTACCACAAGCAGAGCTTTCCCCTGCCGCTCAGGCTGGCCGCGCGCTCACGCAACCAACACTCCCCTCTCTCACATCCGCTATCGGCAGAACTCGCGCGCGACTTAAGACCGGCGCGCGGCTTCCTGTGCGGATGGGGGTGCTGGAAGGGGCGGGGTTAGCGGCGGCATTCCCGCAGCACACACTCCAAATGCTGCCGCAACGTCCCAATCTCTTTCGACTTAAACGACGCTCGCGTACGCTCCATGACCTGGATCGCCATTTCAATGGCCGCTTCATACCGGCCCAATCGCGGGCATTTCATCAATGCGCAAATATCGGTCGGGGCCTGTGGCTGCCCCGTGCGGGACGCCTCCAGAGTCCGTCCGACCACGGCCGATAATTGGCTGATATGCGCCATGGCCTGGGCCAGGTACTCCTGGGCGGTCCATTCCACCTGCGCTCCGCCGCCGTATTGGCTCATCGACCGCCCGAGACGCTCGAAAATACCGACCATCTTGGCGGTTTCGTTCATGGCATCCTGCACGGCACGCGCAATGCTCCGTCGGCGAAGTCCCCGATCGACGGCGTTCTTGAGCTCATCCAGATCGACCGGCTTGATCAAATAGTCCACGATGGACAGACGAAATGATTCAATGACGGTGCCCACGGACGGGTATCCCGTCACCACCACCACAGGCAGATCGGGATGTCGCCTGGCGACAGTTTCAAGGAATTCCAGTTGAGAGTTGCCCGGCATGCGGATATCCGCCAGGAGCAAATCATACCCGTTCTCGAGGAGCCGCTCCGCCTCAGTTGCATCCCGGGCGGCATTGCAGGCGTACCCCACTTCGGCCAGTATGGCGACCGTCGATTCTCGAAACGTCTCTTCGTCATCAGCAATGAGAATGCGTTTTGGCGTACTCGTCATCGTCCTGCTCCTTTTTCAACGCGGATCCTACGTCCTGCTGGCTCACCTCATCCGTGACATTCAAAGGATGTATCACCGTAAATATTGATCCACCGGACGGCTGCGTATGGACCTCGATCCTGCCACCCATCCCACGTACAAGTCCCCGGGAGACAGAGAGTCCCAGACCAAGCCCCTGCGGACCGCCGACTGACTTTGTCGTAAAGAACGGTTCAAAAATATGCGGCAACACTTCGGGGGTAATTCCTGGGCCATGATCCATCACGCTCCAATGGAGCATGTCATCGTGCCGGGCCACCTTCAGCACCACCTCAGCATCGGCAGGGGACGCATCGATGGCGTTTTGCACCAGATTGAGCAACACCTGAAAGAGATCGGCGCGCGGCAAGGTGACCACCGGACACGTGAGTTCCATCTCGGCACGTAACTGGATTCGTCGTGACACGAGCTTGTAGTCCATCAGCCCCGCCACATTCTGGAGCAGGTCGTTCACGTTCGTCGCCTGCCACTGGTCCGACGCCGCATCCTGATAGAGGGTGTACATTTTTTTCACAATGGCGGCGAGGCGCTGGATCTCTCGGTCGATGAGTTCAACGAATCGATAATGCCGGTAGTCAGGACTCACGCCTTGCTTAACGAGGTGAAACGCACTCTTGATACCCGCCAGGGGATTGTTGATTTCATGCGCGATATCGGCAGCCAGATGGCCAAGCGCCGCCATCTTCTCGGCCTGCGACCGCTGCACTTCCAACTCATGCATCCTCGCGGTGCGCTCGCGCACACGTTGTTCGAGCTGGCTTTGCACCTCCAGCAAGGCCTGCTCCGCTCGACGACGTTCGGTGATATCGTGGAATGACGCCACCACGGCATACGGACGCTCGGAATTGGGCTCACAAAGTGGCTGCGTATTAATTGAAATCCATCGTTGCTCCCCGCCTGGCCGGCACACGCCCATGATGACCTCCGTACAGGGCTGGCCGGTGCGCAACGTGATCATGGCGGGATGCTGTTCCCCGTCAAACGGCGTGCCGTCGTCCTGGATCGCCCGCCACTCTGGCGCGACCGACGTTCGCCCCCTCATCTGGTCTGCCGTCAGGCCTAGAATCTGTTCCGCACTCGGATTGCACGCCATGATCTGGCCTTGGGCATCCTGCAGCACGATGCCCTCCGCCAACGCCGTGACGACGCCTCGATATCGCTCTGCCGTCTCAACCAACGCCGATTCGGTACGCCGCGCTTCGGTGATGTCATCTGCCACATAGGAATACCGGTCTCGTCCACTCGGCCCCGAACCGATCCAACACACCGTGACGGACAAGCACCGCTCGGCACCCGAGGCTGGATGCGGATGAACGTACTCGAACCGAACCGGTTGTGCGCACGCCTTGCTCGTCTCGTAGTATCGACACCAGCGCGCAACGGTGTCGGGCGGCGCCCCCAGCTCCGAGGCCATCCGGCCCTGCATCAACTCCGGTGTCGTGCCGAAACAACTCGCCACGCACCGGTTATCGGAAATGTGCAGAATATCGCCGTCGTGTAATTCCACGATCCCCATCATCATCACGCCACTGTCAAAGAAGCTCCGGAGCGTGGATTCGCTCTGAGCCAGCGCCTGCTCCGCCCGTTTGCGCTCGGTGATATCCACATGCGATCCCGTCAGCCGCCTGGGTCGGCCGGCTTCGTCCCGCTGCAACACAGCCACGCTGTGAATCCACCGATACATCCCGTTTTTGTGGCGCAACCGGTACTCCAATTGATATGACGCAATCCGGCCGGACAGGTAGTCGTCCACAAGGGCAAACACGCGCGCGGTATCGTCGGGGTGGAGACGGGACTCCCACTCGGCGGGTGAATCGGAAATCTCGGACTCCGCATAGCCCAGACTGGCCTTCCAGAACGCACAGTAGTAGGTTCTGTTGGTCTGGATATCCCAGTCCCAGATGCTGGTCTGCGTCGCCGCGACCACCAGATCCAGGCGCTCTTGGGCTTCATGCCGAGCCGCCTCCGCCTGCAACCGCGCCGTCATATCCGTGGCCACGCCGCCGATCGCGACCACCCGACCGGCTTCGTCGCGAAGAGGGAACTTATGGGCCACATACCAGCGCACGCTGCCGTGGACCAACGCGGCCTCTTCGAAACTCATCGGTGTCCCTGCCTTTTCGACTTCCGCATCATGCTGTCGATGAGAGTCGGCGAAGTTGGGAGGAAACACATCGTAGTCGGTCTTCCCGACCAGGGCCTCAGCTGGAAGACCGGTCAACGCGGCAAATTGATCGCTGACCTCGACAAACCGCCCACCGAGATCTTTGATGAAGATGATGGTGTGACTGTGTGCGAGCAGCGAGCGCAATCGAACGGAGAGATCGTGAGCCTGGATCCGGGAATGGTGCTGCCACCGCGACACAATCCACGCCGTCAACCAGATCGCGCCGGCTGTCATGGCTCGATTCGCCATCCCCATCCAGGCCAGGCCGCCAGGCGACGCCCAGAAGAAGCCCCCTATGGTGAGTCCCGTGGCGATGGTCGCCACGATCCACGGCAACCGCACGGCTGAGACCATCCCGGTTGCTGCCACGGCGAGGAGATAGAGCAGGCAGCCCGTAATGCCCAACGGGGTATAGACATCAATGACCAGCGTAACCAGAAGGATACAGGCGCAGAAGGCGAACCACAGCCTATCCGGCTGGTTCGAACCTGAGCCAGCATGAGGCGCAAGAATGCCGCGTGGGGCCGAATGGGTCACAAAAGACTCCGTACGTCGCGCTCTCGCAAAGACGCCGGATCATGAGGCGGGCACACACTGCAACTTCGTGGTCGAGATCCCCGTGACTCGACTTGGCTACTTACCGATCGACGAGAGATCCTCTCCCACGACAGACACGGTCCTCCATGATGCCGTCTACCATTTCTTTAGTTGTATCGAAGCGGCCTGCCCTGTCGGAAACGAGCATTTCCCTGAGAAAGTTTTGCCAACAAGCAACGAGGAGAAGTGTGGTGTCCCCAACGGGATTTGAACCCGTGTTACTGCCTTGAAAGGGCAATGTCCTAGGCCAGGCTAGACGATGGGGACGAAGAAAGATCCGTATCGGCGGGATGATTCATACCACACTTGATCGAGAAGTGTCACTAGGTTGGACGAAGATCCTCGTGGAGTTCATGCGGAAGCTTCACCGCCACGCCGCAACGAGGCGGCCGATTGACGCCCTGGCCTCAACCACAGTACTCTGCGGCTATGGAGCATTTTAGGAATCATTCCGCGAGCGAATCCGTGGATGTGACTGCCCCCTCCCCGGCCGCGCCCCCCCAGACCGGCAGCCTCCTGTCGCCCGAGGACCTGTATCTCTTCAACGAAGGCACACATTTTCACCTCTACGACAAACTGGGCGCACATCCCACGACCGTTCAGGGTGTCGAAGGGACCTATTTCGCGGTGTGGGCGCCGGAGGCGGAACAGGTCTCGGTGTTCGGCACGTTCAACCATTGGGATCCAACCCACGATCCGCTTCGCCCCTGCCACTCGTCCGGCATTTGGGAGGGGTTTGTTCCCGGCGTACGGATCGGCGCTCTGTACAAATTTCATATTCGATCCCGAAATCATGGCGCCATACTCATCAAAACCGACCCTTTTGCCCGCCTGAACGAAATTCCGCCGAAAACCGCTTCTGTGGTGTGGAATCTGGAATATTCCTGGCAGGACCACAACTGGATGCAGACCCGCGCCCGGCACAATGCCCTGCAGGCCCCGATCAGTGTGTACGAAGTCCATCTCGGCTCATGGATGCGGGTTCCCGGCGAAGGCAATCGCTCGCTCAGCTATCGGGAGATTGCGCCCAAACTGATCGAGTATGTCCAGCGGTTGGGGTTTACGCACGTCGAGTTTCTGCCTCTCATGGACCATCCATTTTTCGGCTCCTGGGGGTATCAAACAACCGGCTATTTTGCCCCGTCCGGCAACTACGGCACGCCGCAAGATCTCATGTCCCTCATCGATCAGCTCCATCAGCACGGCATCGGCGTGATTCTGGACTGGGTCCCCTCGCATTTTCCGACCGATGACCATGGGCTGAGCCGGTTTGACGGCAGTCATCTGTTCGAGCATGCGGATCCTCGCCAGGGCCTTCACCCCGACTGGGGAACGGCCGTCTTCAATTACAGCCGTAACGAAGTGCGCAGCTTTCTCATCAGCAGCGCGCTGTTCTGGTTGGAGCACTACCACGCCGACGGACTTCGAGTGGATGCCGTCGCCTCAATGTTGTACCTCGACTACTCGCGTAAAGAAGGGGAATGGATCCCCAACACACATGGGGGCCGCGAGAACTTGGAGGCCATTGCCTTCCTGCGCCAGCTTAATGAGGAGATTTATCGCCGGCACCCGGATGTGCAAACCTATGCGGAAGAATCGACCTCGTGGCCTTCCGTGTCCCGTCCGACCTACGCCGGTGGGCTCGGGTTCGGCATGAAGTGGGATATGGGCTGGATGCACGATACGCTGCAATACATGGCGCTGGATCCGGTCTATCGCAAACACCACCACCGTAACCTGACCTTCCGGATGCTCTACGCGTTCCAGGAGAATTTTTTGCTCCCGCTTTCCCACGACGAAGTGGTGCATGGCAAAGGCTCGCTCCTGGGGAAAATGCCCGGCGACGATTGGCAGAAGTTCGCCAACCTGCGCGCGCTGTTCGGCTACATGTATGCGCAAGCGGCCAAGAAGCTGATTTTTATGGGCGGGGAGATCGGCCAATGGCGCGAATGGGCGCATGACGACAGTATCGACTGGAATCTCCTCAAGTATCCGCCGCACCAAGGCTTGCAACGGTGGGTCGCCGACCTCAATCATCTCTATCGCGCTGAACCGGCCTTACACGAGTTCGACTTTGACCCGCGCGGATTCGAGTGGATCGATTGCCAGGATGTGGATGCGGGGATCATCAGCCTGCTTCGCCATGGCAAGTCTTCGCGGGAAAGTATCGCGGTGGTGTGCAATTTTACGCCGGTCCCGCGCCTGCAGTATCGCGTCGGCGTCCCGCAAGGCGGCTACTGGAAAGAATTGCTGAACAGCGATGCCTCCCTGTACGGCGGTAGTGGACTCGGAAATCTCGGCGGTCTCTCGGCCGATGCGGTTCCTGCTCACGGCCGATCCCATTCGCTCGCGCTGACCCTTCCTCCCCTCGCCGTCCTGTTCTTGAAGTCTGCCTCATAACCCCGATCTTCGGCTCGCCTTTCTCCTCTGGCTCAGGTAGGATCGCCGAATGCATCCGGCACGATCGAACGAACTGACGGGGTTCATGAGGGAGGCAATGATGGCGAGACGCTCGCATATGACGTTGATATGGCAAGGACCGCTGATGTTCGCGCTCTGCCTCGCCCTTGCACATTGTTCCCACGATATTCACGAGAAACGCGCCGATACCATCAAAGGTCATGTCGAATCGTTTTACGACCATTTGAAGCACGATCGAGTCGCTGCCGCCGTTCGTGAGAACGAAGCCATCGAGCACCTCTCCACCCAATTGGGAGAGATCGTCACCCGCCGGGTCAATCAGCCCGGCAGCAATCAAATCGATCGTGAATGGACGGACCTTCGCACGGCCAATGAAACCGCCGCCCAAAACTGGCTCGCGCTGGGGCAATATCTTTCGATCAAAAAACAATATGCGCAATCCCGGGCGACCTACCAGCGGGTCATCGACACCTATACCGGCGCCACCGAACGAACCTATCGGGAACAAGCGGCGCGAGCCATTCGCGACCTGGATATGCTCAGTCCTTCTCCCGCCCCTCGATAACCAGAACCGTCGGTCAACTCGAACTATGCGATACCTTGCCCCTCGACCGATGATTGTTCTCATGGGACTCTGCCTGCTCCTGTCCGGGTGTGTCCATAGAATTCAGGTCACTCCCGCCTCGCACGGCCCGACCGCGATGACGATCCCTGCCGGCGCGCAACTTGACGTGCCGTTTCTCGCTATCGAAGGCGCTGACCATATGCCCGGCATTCCAATGCTCGATTGGCCGACACCGGATCTGCGTCGAGCCATCATCCATTACTTTGCTGACCGGCAGACGTTCAGATCGATCGGAACAGATCCTGCCGAGCTCAACATGGTGGTGAAAGCCTGGCTCACCCTTCGAGCACCGGATCGTTATCTGTATCGAGTCCATCTGGAGGCCGATCTATCTGCTCCAGGACAGGGGGCGTTTAAGACCTATGCTGCCGAAGGCGAGGCTTTAGGATCGTCAGTGCGGTGGATTACCGCTTCGGACCAAGAGCCTATCGATGAAGCCACCTCCCAGGCACTCCAGCAATTAGCTGCTCAACTCGAGCAGGATCGAGATTTCATCATGACACACACGAAGCAGTAGGCCGGCACCCGCCATTGACGCCATCTCACCCCGTCGCCACCCGCTTGGCTGAAAAATCCGCGAGCCGTCCCTGAGCCAAACCTGTTCGACCTACGCATTTGCCACCCTGTCGCGACAGCCTCTGATCATCCCGTATACGTTCAGATACTGCTGCGTATCGCATCAGATACAAATGTCCGTCTGATACTGCGAAATTTCACCCAGCCTCTTCCGCACACTCTAGAGTTGCCTCGCTTGAAGGCCTATTCTGTTCTCGCTAGCAGAAACGGCTCAGTGCGCTCCTGGCATCGGCTTTGCTTTCTCCCCTGCCTGCGTTTCCAATCCGATCACCACTGACAGGTGAGGGCTCCTGATCACCGGAGTCGGCTCGCGCGGGAGAGGGTTTCATCCCTGCGATTGTCGTGGAGAAAGTGCCCGCGCGTGTCCAAACGTGTGATTCTGTGTTTCGATGGCGAATGGGATTGCCCTCCGGACCCGGGCGTTTGGAGCTTTTCATCACTGCGTTCCCCCAAGCGGCCTCGATCTGGCACTCAGCTCGGTTCGCTTCCCTCTACAAATGTCTTCCGACTCTATCAGTCGATTCTTCCTTGCTCCGGCGATGGGCGGATACAGCAGAAATGGTATGAACCGGGTACCACGATACCCTGGTTCCATCGCTTCCGCGATGGTTCGTTTGGATACGGATTGGATCGTACAATCCTTCAGAGCTATGCCTACCTTGCGGCCACATATGATCCTGGTGACGAGTTGTATCTGTATGGCTTCAGCCGAGGGGCCTACATTGCTCGCTCGCTTATAGGATTGCTCACCCTCGCCGGCCTTCCATCTCCCATGCTGCTTAAGGGAGACCATCTCAAGCTGGTACGAGAGGCAGCACGCCTATTCTCGGCGTCGAGTGATGCAGCCACCTATCTGCGCGAATGCCTTACGACAATGGTCGCGGATCCTGATAGTCACGTCTTCGATGAGGCCTACCGGGTATATCGAACCCTACAACTCGCCTCTCAAACATCGGGATGGCTCTCCAGCCGGCGCAGAGTTGGCACCGAGATTACGGTCACGTTGCTAGGACTCTGGGATACGGTGGGCCCGCTGGGGATTCCAACGAACGCGCTCCGCTGGCTGAACGAACACCGCTACAACTTTCGGAATACCGAGTTGAGTTCTATTGTGCAACAAGCGTATCACGCGCTCGCCATCGATGAACATCGGGCCCATCACAATGCGACACTGTGGACTTCCCCGCCTAACGCCGTGCAAATCATTGAACAACGATGGTTTGCCGGAGCGCATGGAGACCTTGGCGGAACCTATCCTGATCGAGAGCTGGCCGACGTTTCCTTGGCCTGGATGCGGAGACAGTCGATGGCAAAGGGATTGGCTCTGGAGTCAGACGGACCACTCAAAGCACCGAATATGTTAGGCCCCATTCATGACTCGTTTAGCGAATGTTTTGTCGGATTTCGAAAGTGGATCCACCCACGATTCTATCGACCTGTGATGCAAACGGGCACCGGCACAGAAGTCCTAGACGAATCCGTTCACACCCGGCTCCTTCACGCTCCTGTCTACAGACCCAAAAATGAAGGACTGAACAGCCTCCTCACCTTTCGCTGACTTATGAGTTCTCCGTTATGGCGTCTGACACCGACTCATGCCGACCGGCGCTGCCATGAGCCATTCGTGAGCCATCAGTAACCGCCCTTCATCTTTCCGCAGACGCGCCCCGATCGGTCCCCCCGATCGCAGTACCCTGTTCGCAGACTACCTCATCGGACCTGAGCAAGATATTCTCTGCAGCGATGTGTATTGGGCCAGCGAAGGCGCGAGGAGGACCGCATGAACCGTCTATCGCAAAGAACGCTTCTCGTTCACTGCATTCTTTCGGATGTGGCCATGGGCTGCGCGGAGCAGGGAAAGATTTTTGATGTCGGACCGGATGGAGCTCAGCGCACAACCTTTTACCATCTCCTCGATGGGGATCATCTCGCCGTCAAGATTCAAATCCCGGACGAACGGCGACCGGTCTCAGTGCGTCTGGCCAAAGTGAGCTGGATTCAAGGAGAACGATTTGGCGTGGAACTGCTTGTCATGGACGTCGATGAGCGAATGCGCCTATACCGGGTTCTTGAAGCGAACGTACCCTTGGAGTTGGAGTTTCGAGATTCGCGCGCAGAACTGACGATTAAGGCCGCAGAGTAGATGGAACAGGTCTCAAAAACGTCTTCTCACAAGGCCGGCCGCCACGCCAACCGATACCACCAAGGAGGTACTTCATTCAGGTCTATCGCAGAAGCCACCCAGGTTCTACCCTTACACATAGGCACTGGACAATGGAGGAACCCACAATGAGCTGTTCGCGCTGTAGCGGATGTATGGTCGAAGATTTTCTCCTCGATATGGAAGATTCCTCAGGTCCTATGTGGCTTTCTGCATGGCGCTGCATGAATTGCGGGAATGTAGCGGAGCCCCTCCTGGAGCGAAACCGGCAGACACAAGGAGCGACCACGAGCTGCAGTGCCTCTTCAGATAAGAGAGACGGCCGGTCCCCAAGCAGAGAACGCATTGCTGATTTGGCCGCCTAAACGATCCAACGACCCAACCTCTATGGAATACCTAGCATGTCCATTGATGTAGAGCTGGCCCTCGTATTGGGACTGTTCATGATCGGCGCAGTGGTGCTGGCCATCGACAATCTCGTCTATGCGTTGTCTAAGCGCATCCGTCGTTGGATGCGCAACCGAAAATCGCTCTCCCGTACCCCACCGGCCTTCACCTCGACACAGAAGAAACAATTTTAATGGAATCCGGAAGAAACCCGTACGGCCCGTCGCACGGGGAAGAGCCGAGGCTTAGGCCATTTAGCCTCCTCACCTGCAAACAACGCGACAGATTCCGCTCCCGGTGATCCAAAAAGGAGGCAGCCATGACGCACGGTTCACCTGACACAATCATACGCGAGAATGCCCGGGCGAACTCCGCAACAGGCATCCCTCAGACTCTTCTCTTTTTCATCTTGAAGCAATTGGAGACGGATCGTCCTGTCGAGCGGCTACACCAGGACCACGTGCGATGACGGTGAATGCCAGGGATATCTTCCGCGATGCCGCAATCGTATACGGAGTGACATTTGTAACCGGGTTGGCCATGGCTGTGCTTGGAATACACCTGCAGGGCAGCCCCTCAACGGTCTATATGGGAAATCTGTTCTCCGGAGCGCTTGGCTTCACCGTCGCCGCCCTACGGAGCCCCAACAACCGGACAGAACATCTGGCATGGGTCGCGGCAACCGTCTGGATCTTCAACTTGGCACACATTGCCATGGGGATACAAACGAGTGCATCGTGGATTCGCAGTGGCTTCACTCTGATCTTCATGGCTGCGCTGGGTGGAACCTTGGCCATGATTCTCACGCTCATGTCATCATCTCCTCGTAGAACAGCGGCTGGACGCAAAGAAGGGCCGGCCTAAGCTCAAGACCGGCCCTCCAGATTCTCAGACAGGTGTGCTATTGAATGGAGCTTCAGCAGGTGGAATGCTCCACCGTCTAACCCTGTTCGGCCAAGGAAGGGACCGGTGCAACAGGCGGCTGCCCTTCAGGCGTCCATCCGCCACCAAGCGCCTTATACAGTTGCACAATGGACACCAGATGCAACCGATGTGTTCCCATAAGGGCCAATTCGGCTTCAAACAGATTGCGTTGCGCAATCAAGACATCCAGATAATTTGCCAACCCGCCTTTATAACGAAGGTTCGCCAGGCTCAGCGCTGACCGCAAGGCCTCGACCTGCTGCAACTGCGCGGTCCGCTGCTCACGCACCGTCCGCACCGCCACGAGAGAATCCTCCACTTCCTTAAATGCAACCAACACGGACTGCTCGTACTGCGCCAAGGCCTGTCGGGCCTGCGCCTCAGCCGCCCTCTGTTGAAACCCCAGGATTTGCGCGTTAAACAATGGGCCGGTCAGGCCCGCTCCCGCCTGTCCGAATGCGGTTTCGTTGGCGACGAGGCGGGACAGGTGAGGACTTGCCACACCCAAAATACCGGTGATGCTGAGCTTTGGAAATCGATCGGCCTTAGCCATCCCGATGCGAGCCGTGGATGCGGCGAGGTCCTGTTCGGCCTGCAGAACATCCGGACGCCGCTGAAGAAGTTCGGAGGGAAGACCGGCAGGCACCTCCGGAGGCAGGACCTGGTCCGTTAAAGAACGACCGCGGGCAATGCGGCCCGGGTTTCGCCCAAGCAGCACGCTCAGCTGGTTTTCCTTCTGCACTTTTTGACGCTCGAATTCCGCCGCCTTCGCCGCAGCATTCGCACGTTCCGCCTCGAATTGATCGGCATCAAGTTTTGAAATCATGCCCTGTCGCAAACGAGCCTGCGCGATCCTGACGGACTCTTCCCAGGATTTGAGCGTACGATGAGCGATATCGAGCTGCATATCGAACTGCAGCAGATCAAAATAGGCTTCCGCGACTCCACTGACTAATTGCAGCACAATAGCACGACGATTCTCCTCCCGAGACAATAGCTCCCCTCGAGCCGCCTCATTCGACCGGCGAATACGCCCCCAAACATCCAGTTCCCATGACAGATTTCCCTGTATGTAATAATTGAACGGGTTGGGAAACCCCGGAAATAGAAAGTTTGATTTTCGACCAAGGATCGGTGCGTTTGAGGTCACGCTCAACTGCGGGGCGAAATCCGTCTTCGCGATAAACAGACGCGCTTGATACTCTTCTACCACCGCTGCCGCGCGCTTGAGGTCCTTGTTTTCCTCTAATGCCGTTCGGATGAGCTTCTGCAGTTCTTGGTCCTTCAGCAGTTCCCACCAGGGTGTATTGGCAATTGAGGCGGCGTCGCTGCCCGGCTCGGCCATACGGAATGCATCCGGCGTCGTCGCATCGGGACGGCTGAAATCAGGGCCGACCGCGCAGGCCGTCAAAAGAGTCGAGGAAAGCACCCATGCCAGTCTACGCATGCTGATAATCACGCTCCTTTTGAGGTTCATCCGGTCCTGCGGGCACGGTAGGTGGAGGCTGACTTTTCCGGCCGCGCCTCAGCGAACGGATCAGAACAAAAAACAGCGGCACGAAGAAAATTGCCAGGAAGGTCGCGGCCAACATGCCGCCGAACACGCCCGTCCCAATGGAGTTTCTGCTGGCGGCGCCGGCACCAGTCGCCACCACCAGAGGAACGACGCCAAGAATAAACGCCATCGATGTCATCACGATCGGACGAAACCGCAGTTTGGCCGCCTCAATCGTGCCCTCCAACAGGGGATGCCCCTCTTCATATCGCTTGTTCGCAAACTCCACGATGAGAATGGCATTTTTCGCCGAGAGGCCGATGAGCGTCACCAGACCGATTTGGAAATAGATGTCATTGGTCATCCCCTTGAGCCAGACGGCGCTCAATGCGCCGAACAACCCGATGGGAACCGCAAGGATCACCGCAAAGGGGACCACCCAGCTTTCATACTGCGCTGCGAGCACCAGAAACACCATCAGCAACCCAAAGCCGAAGGCATACAGCGACTGATTGCCGACCATGCGTTCCTGATAGGAGATGCCGCTCCAATCAATTGCGTAGCCTTTCGGGACCAGCACTTCCTTCCCCAGTTTATCCAGCGCATCCAATACCTGGCCGGAGCTGACTCCGGGAGCCGCCGAACCCAGCACAAGCGCTGTATTGTACCCGTTGAAATGGGTCACGGGATCGGGGCCGCTGCTGAACTCGGTGCTCACCACCGTATCCAAGGGAATCATGGTCGGACCTTGCGCGCCGACAGCCCGCACATAAATCTTGGCGATGTCGTCTGGCGTAGACCGATAGTGCGCCTCGGCCTCGGTCTGCACACGAAAGACGCGACCGAACTTGACGAAGTCATTGATGTACAGGTTCCCGAAGTACGCTTGGAGCGTATCGAAAACCTCAGAAATAGGTACCCCCAGCGCCTTGGCTCGCTCGCGATTCACCTTGGCAAAAATTCTTGGCGCGCTGACACGAAAACTCGTTCCGATGGCCCCGATGGCAGGGTTCTGCCGCGCCTTGGCGACAAACTCCTGCGCCACCGCCGAGAACTTATTGAAGTCGCCGCCGCTCGGATCCTGAAGCTGCACGGAAAACCCACCCGTCGCACCGAGCCCGCGAATCGACGGGGCGTTGAAGGCAAGGATCAGCGCCTCTGGAATCTTGGCAAATTCTCCATACGCCGCGCCGATCAAGGATTTGACATGCTGCTGCGGCGCCTTGCGGTCGTCCCAATGTTGGAGCGGCACGAACATCGTCGCCGCATTGGGGCCACGCGTACTAAAGACGAAGTTCTGTCCGGAGAGGGCATCCGTCGAGTGAATCGCCGGATTGGCCAAGTAATAATTTTCGATCTTGCTCAACACCGCATCCGTACGCTGCTTCGACGCCCCATCGGGAAGTTGCACGATCGTAATAAAATACCCCTGGTCTTCTTCCGGCAGGAAGCTGTTGGGAATGACCCTGAACAACAACAACACGCCGGTCAGTAGCACGGCAAACACCGCCACCGACAGCACACGCCGGGTCAGCGCCACCCCGACCGTCGAGATATAGCGCCCCTGCATGGAGGAAAAGGTCCGATTGAACAGGCCGAACAACCCGTGGTGTCGTTCCTCGCCAGGCTTGAGCACGAGAGCGCAGAGCGCAGGGCTAAGCGTCAACGCCACAAAACCGGAGATAATCACGGCGATGGAAATCGTAATGGCGAACTGCTTGTACAACTCCCCGGTGATGCCGCCAAGAAAGCCGACGGGCACGAACACGGCGCACAACACGAGCACAATGGCGATCACCGGCCCCGTCACTTCCTCCATCGCCCGCTTCGCCGCGTTCTTCGCCGACAGTTTCCCCTGGGTCATGTGCCGTTCGCAATTTTCTACGACGACGATTGCATCGTCCACCACGATACCGATGGCCAGAACCATTCCGAACAACGTAAGGGTATTGATCGAAAAGCCCAGCGCCTGCATGCCGGCGAAGGTGCCGATAAGGGATACCGGCACCGCGACGCCCGGAATCAACGTCGCGCGCCAGCTTTGCAAAAACAGGTAGACCACCAGGATGACGAGCACCATCGCTTCGGCCAGCGTCTTCACGACTTCTTTGATCGAGACATCGATAAAGCGCGTGGTGTCATAGGGGATATCGTACGACACACCGGTGGGAAATCCCTTGGAGACCTCGGCCAATTCGGCGCGAAGCCGCTTCACCGTTTCGAGCGCATTCGCTCCCGGCGAGAGGAACGTCAGCAAAAACACATTCGGCTTGCCGTTCCAGCGCCCTTCCAGCGTATACGATTGTGCTCCCAGTTCAACACGGGCCACGTCCTTCAAGCGGACCATCGCCCCGTTCGGCATGGCACGGACGATCATCTCCTCGAAGTCTTTCACTTCCGTCAGGCGGCCTTGCGTAATGACGGGGATGGTCAGCTCGGTGCCCTTCAAGGCCGGTTCACGGCCGATGGTTCCGGCGGGGAAATCCCGATTCTGCTCACGAACGACATTCGCAATATCGGTCGGCATGAGACCGAGCTGGGCCATGCGGATCGGATCCAGAATCAGCCGCATCGAATAATTCTGAGACCCGAACACCACCGCATTGCCCACCCCGCGGAGACGCTTCAGGTTGTCGAGGACGCGAAGAATCGCATAGTTGGAGAGATAGACTGTGTCATGCGTGGGATCAGTCGAACTCAAGGCGACAACGGCCAACAGGTCCGGCGAGACCTTGTTGATACTGATGCCCTGTCGGACCACCTCGGGCGGTAACTGCGGCTCCGCGAGTTTCACCCGGTTCTGCGTCTGCACTTGTGCAATGTCAACGTCCGTGCCGATCTCGAAGGTCAATTTGATCGACATGTGGCCGTCGTTCGTACTGGTGGAATCGTAGTACAGCAGATTGTCGATGCCGGGCAGTTGCACCTCTATCGGACGCGCCACCGAATCAGCCAGGATCTCCGCATTGGCGCCCGGATAGTCGGCTTCGATCTGCACGACGGGCGGGGTGATTTCGGGGAATTGGGCGATGGGGAGCGCCTGCAAGGCGACCAAGCCCAGCACCATGATGACGATCGACAGCACCGATGCAAAGATCGGGCGGTCGATAAAAAAATGTGAGATCACGAGGCGGGCTCCGGGGGGGCGGTAGCCGGAGCGGTCGCCGCACCGGCTTCGGGAACGGGCACCGGTTTTACCACAGCACCAGGCGCGATTTTATGCAGGCCCTCCACAATGATGCGATCGCCGACATGCAATCCCTCCTCGACGATCCACTGACTCCCTTGCCAACTGCTCGCCAGGATTTCCCGCATCTCAACCTTATCGTCCTTGCCCACGACGAATACGATCGAGCCCTTCGCGCCCTGCTGTACCGCACGTTGCGGCACCAGGATGGCGCCTGTCTTGAGCGTGCCCTTGAACCGCACTCGCACGAACTGTCCCGGCAACAACACTCGCTGCGGGTTGGGGAACACAACTCGCGCCTGCCGCGACCCGGTATCGGTTTTTAATCCCACATCCAGCAGATCCAACACGCCTTCATGCCGATAGGTCGTCCCATCCACAAAGGTGAGCACGCCGCGCAATTGGTACACACCCGGATGCTGAATCCGTTTGGCATCGGTATCGCGCCTGCGCTTCAACAAGAAACTCTCCGGCGCACTGACGATCACATACATGGGATCGACTTGATGAATCATCGTGAGCAAATCTGTCTGCGCCGATACCAATCGCCCTTCATATACACGCGTTCGTTCGATCATCCCGTCGATGGGCGCAACGATCAGTGTGTTATCGAGATCGAATTTGGCTTTGACGAGTTCAGCCTTCGCGCCTTCGAGGGCAGCTTTCGCAGCCAACTGTTCGGCGACGGCATCATCCACATCTTTCGTGCTCACCGCCTGTTCCGCCAGGAGCGGCTTCACGCGTGTGAGGTTCTGATTCGCCTGGACCAACCGGGCTTCTGATTGTGCGACTTTGGCCTTGGCACTCAGCATCGCGGCATGGAAGGGCACGGGATCGATCTGATACAGGCGATCCCCTTTTTTAACGTCGCGGCCTTCCTTGAAGAACCACTGTTTCAAGAGGCCGGTGACCTGCGAGCGGATCTCTACGGGACGCGAGGATTCGGCCTGCCCGATGAACTCCGGTTCGTCAGGCACATCCTGCGCAGTCGCGACCACAATCCCCACTTCTGGAACCGGCGGTGCGGGTGCCGAGCCGGCTTCCTGCTTGCAACCCGGCAGAAGCGCCAACGCAAGCCACCCGCACACCATCGGGGCTACCGTGGACCATCGCAATCGCCTGACCATGCGTACTCCTGACTACAATCTGAACTGCCGCGCCTGCGGAGATGACTGCGTACCCATCTTACTGCTTGGCTGCGATGTAAGCAACGAGCCCCTTCCCGCCGAAAGCAGCGGATTGTGAGAGGCCCGGCTCTAGATCAGGAGAAAACGTCCGGCAGAGGCTAAGAACGATGGCGGGACTCTGTCGGAAACGATCGTCGCACGATCAATCGGCATCGCCACGGGCTGCAGTGACAACACAAAGAGGATTCATGGACATCCGGAACGAGAGTTCGAGCCGCGGTGGCGGGGATACTCACCTCGCTACTTCGAGAAGAGGCATCCCCGACAGCCATGTCACCGTTGGCCGATGACGTGATCGCCATCGGCTGATGGCAGGTGCAGCCCTATGATTTTCGTGTATAGGTGATCTCCATGAACTTCATTTCCTTCCCATGCCCATGGGTCCCGAACATTTCAAACGTCTGTGAGTTCTGATCGATGATTTTCCACACCGCACGGTGATGCATCTGCCCTCCGCCCGGTTCCGGATGTGCCCCCTTCAAGGTAATCGTTTTGCCGTCTGGACTGGCCGTACCTTGCATGGTGAAAATGCCGGTTCCCATGCTATCCATCCAGGCCGTGACATACTTCTTGGTCATATTGTCATACGCATCGATGCCGATTCCGGCAAAGGGTTGCCCCATCATGGTGCCGTTGAATTCCTGATAGAGAAATCGCCCGTCCAACAACATCTTCATGTCTGCGGTGCCCGTGGATTCGGACGGCGGCTTTCCTGGCTCCGTCCATTCTTTCGTCTGAGTCGTCCAGCTCCCGGCAAGACCGGCGAATAACTTGTGGGGCTCGCCCGGCATGGCCGCCTTCTTCCACACCTCCATCATGGCTTGAGGGTCCATGGCCTTTCCGGACTTCTTCTCCTTGGCAAAGACTGGCAGGGTCATGATGACTGTGCAGAGACAGGCAAGCATCAGTGATGTAGACCGCATGGTGGCCTCCTATTACGGGTGAGGATGACGCCTTTCGATCTCATAGCGCCATCCGGTTGATCAGAGCTCTACATTGATGGTGTGCACCGTGGCTGAACGGCGCAGCCAACCTGAGTCTAGTCAAACACGCGGCGATGGGCTGGTCAATGCACCGCCGTCACCGCCTGCGACTGTCCTCGACTGCTTCTGGCCGATCTGCGCGCGCAGGCGATCCTCTTGCGCTCTCAGTTCCGGTGTGAACTCGGCGCCGAAGTCCTCCACCTCGAAGACCTGGCGAATCTCAATCTCGGACTCGCCGGGCATCGAATTGGGACACCGTTTAACCCACTCGATCGCCTCTTCCTTCGACCGGCATTGCCATAACCAATAGCCGGCAATCAGTTCCTTGGTCTCGGCAAAGGGGCCATCGATCACGGTGCGTCGAGTGCCTGAGAATCTGACGCGCGCGCCGTTGATGCTCGGATGGAGTCCATCGCCCGCCAGCATCACGCCGGCTTGGACGAGTGCCTCGTTGAACTTCCCCATCTCGCTCAACAACTGCTGGCTCGGCATGATGCCGGCCTCCGACTCTTTGGTCGCCTTGATGATGATCATAAATCGCATGGTCCGGTACTCCTTATATGCCTTCGTAGGCCTGCTTCAAGGTGTTGAGGTCGGGTTTCGTCACCTGCAAGATCGCCGTCATGACCCGTTCGGACTTCTGAGGATCTTTGTCACGCAACATCGCTTCCCACTCGGGAGAGACGATTTGCCACGACAATCCGTACTTATCCTTGAGCCATCCGCATGGCCCCGCCTCTCCCCCGTCCCGCGTGAGTATGTCCCACAAGTCGTCAATCTCCTTTTGCGTCCGGCATTTCACCATGAAGGAGACCGCTTCAGTAAATTTGAAGACCGGCCCCCCGTTCAACGCGACATATTCCTGCCCGTCGATCTCAAAGGTAACCGTCATGACCGAGCCTTTTGGTCTTCCCGCAGCCTGTGCCCCGGCCTCTCCATAACGGGTGATGTGCCCCATCTTTGAATGCTTAAAGATCCACACGTAAAACTCGGCCGCCTCCTCGGCCTGATTATCAAACCAGAGGCAGGGGGTGATGCTGTGCATGTCCGATGGTTCCTTTCTCTGATCGGAAAACGGTCTGCCTTCGTACCTTCTGAGCATTAGTCGAACGCGCAGCGCAAAATCGACAGGTCGGTGACTGGAACGGCCGGTGACCTGCCGTTATCCGCGGCTAGGCTTCCGGCAAACCTTCGATCTCCCGAACCAGCCGAACTTCCACCGTACCGATGCGTGCGCCGGGAATCCGCGCCGCAATACCAACAGCATCCTGAAGGTTACGGGCCTCGACGAGAAAGTACCCGGCCGTTTGTTCACGTGTTTCCGCAAATGGACCGTCGGTCACGATCACCCTACCCTCACGAACCTGAACACGCGCCGCCGTGGAAGTCGGATGCAATGGCGACGCACTGACATACTGTCCCTTGGCATGGAGTTGATGCGTCAACTGCACAGATTCAGCGAGCATCTCCCGCCTCGTGGTTTCAGCCATCTTGGCGAAAGCCTCTTCACTATGATGAACCAGCAGTAGATACTTCATACACCTGCCTCCACTCCTCTCTGTACCAAGTCGCGCTAGCCACCAGCCATGGCCCCCACGATGAACAACGGTTCCACTCCCTTCGCGACCGATTCGGGCAAGGAAACATCCGGCGGGTCGTGTGACACATCCTGCTCGCAGGCGAAGAACCGGATAAACGGCCGGCGTCGTTTGGTCACATGGTCGCGAATCGTTCCTCGCAACACCGGATAACGCGCCTCCAACACATCGAGAACCGTCTGCTGCGTGACAGGCCCGACCACATCCAGCAACACTTCACCATTGACCTTCGCCAGCGTCCGCAAATGCTGAGGCAATATCACGCGCACCATGAAACACCTCCAGACGTGGCCGTATCTCACTCAGTCAAACGTTCAACATGCAATGCGACAACCGACAGGCTGCTCGACCGTCATTGTGACCCAACGAGCGCTCAAAACGATCCTCCAGCAAGGCCGCAGCCAACGGAGGCGCCGGAGGCGTAGCCCTGGGCTACGTTGAGGACGCGTCCGAGGCGAGAACGCCGCGGGAGGGCGTTTTCAGCGCTTCGTTATAGCGTTTGCGCTTCGACGGAGAGCACCGCCGGCAAATCCCGCACAATCGGGGTCCAGCTATCTCCGCCGTCGGCCGACCCGTAGACCTGGCCGCCGGTCGTCCCGAAGTACAGGCCGCAGGGATCGAGTGAGTCGACGGACATCGCATCGCGCAGGATGTTCACGTAACAGTTTTCTTGCGGCAGCCCCTTTGTCAGCGGTTCCCATTCATTGCCGCCGCTCCGGCTGCGGTAGACTCGCAGCTTGCCCTCTGGTGGGTAATGCTCGGAGTCGCTCTTGATCGGCACCACGTAGACGGTATTCGGTTCATGCGCATGCACCGCAATCGGGAAACCGAAATCCGTGGGCAGGTTCCCGCTGATTTCCTGCCAGGACTCTCCGCCATCGTCGCTGCGCATCACGTCCCAATGTTTCTGCATGAAGAGCACGTTCGGACGGGACGCATGCATGGTAATGCAATGCACGCAATGGCCGACCTCCGAATCGGGATCAGGCAGTTCAAACTGCGACTTCAGGCCGCGATTGGTCGGCCGCCAGCTCTTACCCCCATTGTCGGTCCGGAACACGCCTGCCGCGCTGATGGCAATATGCATCCGTTGCGGGTTGGCCGGATCCTGCACGATCGTATGCAAGCACATCCCGCCGGCGCCCGGCTGCCACAGCTTGCCCTTGGCATCACGCAGGCCGGCGAGTTCGTGCCAGGTCCGTCCCCCATCCGTCGAACGAAAGAGCGCCGCATCCTCTACCCCGGCGTATACCATGTCCGGATCAGTCAACGACGGTTCCAGGTGCCACACCCGCTTGAACTCCCAGGGACGTTGCGTGCCGTCGTAATGTTGATGTGTGGTGAGCGGCTTCCCGGTTTCCGCCGACTGGTCATAGACGAACATGTTGCTTGCGCCATTCGGCATGCCGTCCGCTCCCATGAGATCCTCGGGCTTCGTGCCGGGAGGATTCCAGGTCTTGCCGCCGTCATCCGAACGCTGAATGACCTGCCCGAACCAACTACTGGTTTGCGACGCATAAATGCGGTTGGGATCAGCGGATGAACCCTTGAGGTGATACAGCTCCCACCCGCCGAAATGCGGGCCTGTCACATCCCACTGCTTCCGGGTGCCATCCGATGTCAAAATGAACGCCCCTTTCCTTGTGCCGACAAGTATCCGTACCCGGCTCATACGTCACTCCTTTCTCGCCCATGACATGTTCGACAAAACCTGACTCTGATTTGTGGTTCCTTGACGTGTACGGATGGAGGCCACCGCCCCTGTCTGCCGTCTCACGTCCAACGTTTCACGGTCCATCTTCAGCACGTCACTATCGTCTCCGCCGCAAGCGAGCGGTCACAATGACTGTCCAGCGAGGCCGCAGGGAACGACGCGAATGAGGCGTACCCACCGGGTACGTCGCAGTGAGAGTCGCGACTGAGAACGACGCCGGCAGCTATTTTCAGCGGTCGCTCGGGTCAGGCGCACCCCTGCTCCTTCATGGGACGAACCTCCACACTCCCGATGCGAGCGGCAGGGAACTGAGCGGCGATGCGGATGGCATCGTTCAGATCCGGCACATCGAGCAGGAGAAAGCCGCCGAGTTGTTCTTTCGTTTCGGCAAACGGGCCGTCGATCGTCGATGTCTTACCATCGCGAACCCTCACGGTGGTGGCCGTATCGACCGGGTGAAGCGGGGACGCCGTTACCAGCTGACCAAGCTTCTGCAACCGGTCGCAATAGGCCATGGATTCGTCCGAAATCGTCTGGCGCTGAGCACTCGGCAGCGCATGCAGGATCTTTTCTTCGACATACACCAGGCAAAGATATTTCATGATGGGTTCCTTTGATGATTAGGCTCAGCTGGACTTCATGCCCCATGGTCTCGCTCTACTTCGCTTGTGGATTCATCTCCCACAACGCAAACGTGTTCGACTCCGTGTCCTGGCAGATCACGAAATAGCCCATTCCGGGCACAGGGGTTTTCGGTTTGCAAACAGTCCCGCCGAGCTTCTGCACCTTGGCGGCAGCCTTGTCGACGGACGGCACGGAGACATACGCGGTAATCGGCTGACGCGGCTGTTGGCGCGGGAGCAGCCCGCCGTCGAGTGTCGCCTTTCCGCCGCCGGTATCAATATGCCAATAGTCCGGCATCGCGGGAAACCGGCTGATCTTCCACCCGAACAAGGCGCTGTAAAACTTCTTCGCTCGCGGCAGGTCGTCGGCCGGAATATCGAACCACACCAGACTCGCCGGGCACTCGGCTTTCTTCGTTTTCTTATCGGTTGAGGGACGCTTCGCCATGGGATCCTCCGTTTAATGAGTGGCTCCTGTCATGAGATAGTCGTCGGAGGGGCAAAAAATCGACAGCCTCGAATACCGCAAGGAAGATGTCGCGATATCAAACGGTTAGACAAATGCAGGCAGCGGAGCTCTGCGTCGGATCAGCCCAACTCCCTCAGTCGCCCCTCCAGAAACCGCCGCTCGGGCTCCTGTTGCGTCAGCGCCAACGCCCGTTCATAGGAGGCTTTGGATTCCACGGTTCGCCCGAGTCGCCGGCAGAGATCCGCCCGCGCGGAATGCGCGAGGTGATAATTGGTCAGATCGCCGCGCGAGAGGATAACATCGACCAGCGCAAGACCCGCCAATGGACCGTCACGCATCGCCACGGCCACCGCCCGGTTCAGTTCCACCACCGGTGACGACTCAGCCTGCAACAATACGTCGTACAGGCCGACGATCTGCGCCCAGTCCGTCAGCGCTGCTTCAGGCGCGTCCGCATGGACGGCGGCGATCACCGCCTGGATCGTATAGGGACCGACTTGACGGGTTGCCAGCGCCCGTTCCACCAGGGCCGTTCCTTCGGCAATCTGATCTCGATTCCACAGCGAGCGATCCTGTTGTTCCAGAAGAATTAAATCACCTGTCGGCGATGTCCGCGCGGCGCGCCGCGAGTCTTGCAGGAGCATGAGGGCTAGGAGTCCCAGCACCTCGGCTTCCGGTAATAGGCCGACCAGTACCCGTCCAAGGCGTATCGCTTCGCCGGATAAATCATGCCTGGTCAGCGAATCCCCGGACGACGCACTGTATCCCTCGTTGAATACCAAGTAGACGACTCTCAGCACCGCATCCAGCCGGTCGGGGAAATCAGTCTCCGACGGCACCTCATAGGGAATACGGGCGTCGCGAATCTTGCCTTTGGCGCGCACGATGCGTTGCGCAATCGTGGTGGGCTTCGTCAGAAACGCACGGGCAATCTCGTCGGTCGTGAGGCCACAGACCTCCCTGAGCGTCATTGAGACTTGGGATTCCGGCGACAGCGCGGGATGGCAGCAGGTGAAGATTAATCGTAACCGGTCATCCTCAACCGCATCCTCCCCCTCATCAAGGACAGGGTCAGTCGTGATTTCCAGATGGTGGGCAAGATCAGGAAGCGACGCATCGAATCTGGCCCGCCGCCGCATGCCGTCGATGGCTTTGAAGCGCCCGGTCGAGACCAGCCAGGCTCGAGGATTGGCCGGCACCCCTTCACGCGCCCATTGTTCCACCGCGACGGCAAAGGCTTCATGCAACGCCTCTTCGGCCGCATCGAAGTCTCCGAGCAAGCGAATCAGGGTGGCGAGGACTTGGCGAGACTGGGTGCGGTAGACCTCGTCCACCAGTGTGCGCACCTGCTGAGACTGGTTCTCGCTCACGATCACAGTCCTTCTCGAGCGGGTAGACCTTGCCGCCTCCCGCACTCATGGGCTACCCCCTCAAGTCCGGCCGAGTTGGGCCTTCGCGGCGGCGCTCATCATGTCGGGCTTCCACCGTGGATCCCAGACCAGATCGACCTCCACGGAGCGTGCCTCCGACAGCTCTCGCAAGATCGCTGAATGCACCATCTCCATCAGCAGCTCTTCCATTGGACAAGCCGGCGTCGTCATCGTCATCGTGACATGCACCTGGCCATCGCGCACCTCGCTGCCATAGACCAACCCCAGATCGACGATGTTGATCCCCAATTCGGGATCGACCACCTGACGGAGCGCGTCCATCACCCGCGGATCCGATCCTGCACTCTGTTTGTCTGTGGACATCGCACACTCCTTTGTGCGCGCACGAAACCAGCTTCGCCAGATCCGCATTACGACGGTGAGCGGGCCGTTGCGCCAGGCCGATCCGGCAGACTGCCCAGAGCCGTCACCGTATTCACCAGGAACAGAATCAGCGTGACAGCATTCAGTAACCCGCCGATCTGCCGTCCCGCCCCCCACCCGGCTACATCACCAGCCAGTCGCACCAGCAATGTCGCCTGCAACAAGAGCACATGCGCGTAAAACAGCGGTCGGTACGTCATCCGGGCACCAAGCACTGCAGGGAAGATAATCGGCGCATGGGCGAAGATCATCGCAAACACGAACCCCAGAAAGAATGCGTGCAGCATGGCATCGTACTGCGGCCCCGCGGGAACCCCGCCATAGAGCATCGCCGCCAGCCCGCTCACGCCCAGCCAACCATAACCACTGAGCAGGCAGACGGCGATGAAGCGCGTCAGCCCTGTTTGCCGGACCGTTCGCCTCGCGATGTCATTGACGCCCAGCCATAGGGCCAAGGCAGTGAGGCCAGCGCCGAACACACGCACCGCACCGTCGAACCACCATCCCAGGAGCAACAGCCCCGTCAGCAATGTGCCGATGAAAAGCAAAAAGGCCGCCTGCGCGCCGGCGGTCACCTGCTGCAAACGGGCCAATTCCAGACGCTCACCGGCAATGGTCACCACGAGAAAGGCGGCCCACCAGAAGACGACGAGAAAGACGGGCCAACCATGCATCCACAGCAAATTACCGAGAGCCCAGACGATTGCCCCGCCTCCCATCGTGAACGTGTACAAGGCCGGGTGCCGCCGGATGATGGCGGCAAAAATCGCCACTAGTCCCGCACTGCCGCCCAGCAGCAAGAGCTGCGCAACCAGCAGTGGACCGCCTCCGATCAACACCAGGGCGCCAAGACCGGTGAGCAACGGCGCCGCGTAGGCCCAGGATTGGCCGAGCGCCACGGCTCGCTCCAGGCTGATGAGGGTGCCAAGAAACCCCGACACCATCAGCGGACCATGCAGTGAGGAAAACCCCGGCCGCGGGAGCGGCACATCCCAACCGAGGCGCGCGAGGCCGGCCCAGAGCCCTGTCAGCAACGCCATCATGCCGAGCGCAAGCAGCGGAAGCCGTCGCGGATGCCGGATCGTCATCGTGACGGTCCCTTCGACTCTCTCATCGAGGCTCGTCCTTCTCAGATGGAGCGACCGTCTCCAGACGGTACCCGGCCCTGGCGAGTGCGCCCTCCAAGGTTTTCAGGACGGCCGGACTGTCCGAATGCCTCATGACGCTCACCGTCGGCGCCGATTGCAACGCGTCCCACAATCGTTGTCTCTCTGTATCCGGCAGTTGATCGCAGAGCGCATAGATTCCATCGGGGCCTTCTTCCACTGCGTTATGATCCGACAAGATCCGGCGAATCGTCGCCAGGATCTGAGGCGTCGGGGTGGGCATGAGCAACGTCGCCAGCGCACCATGGTCGAGCCGTAGCTTTGCCGCCACCGGCAACGGGGCCCCGCCACGCCAGCGCTGCACCGCAGGCAGCAACAGCTTTTCTTCCATGCCGATGTGCCTGAGCAGTCCTGCGCGAAATTGATCGTAGGTTGTTTGATTAATCTGATCGGCCGTGGCTCTCGACGAGCACAACAGCCCGTCCAGGCGTCGGTGATCCTCTACCAGCAAGGTCGTGATGGGTCCCGGCCGTTCCTTGTCTGTCTCTGCCATCCCTTGGCTCCCGTCGTACGCTCGACTCGCTGGTCTCATGACCGGTCAGCTCGCCTCTTCATCAGCGACAGACCCTACTGCCTGGTGGGCAGACTGTCAACGTTCCGGACGGGGAGGCGAGAGGAATGATCCAACGAGGCGAAAGGCTGGGAGGAGGCAGCCGGACCAACGAGCCGGTCATCCACGGCCAGGTGGTCCCACATCGGTCGCTGGGACTGCTGGTCCTCGCGTTCCCGGCGCCTGTCCCGGCTGCTGTTGCGCCATGTCCAGCGGTGACCATCCACCACCCAGCGCTTTGTAGAGTTGCACCACGGACACCAATTGCAGCCGGTGGGTGCCGGTCAGGGCCAGTTCCGCCTCAAACAAATTGCGTTGCGCCACCAGCACATCAAGGTAATTGGCCAGCCCTCCCTTGTAGCGAAGATTCGCCAGCCGCAAGGCCGACCGTAACGCGTCGACCTGCTGCGCCTGCGCGTCCCGCTGTTCCCGCGCCGTACGCACCGCGACCAGAGCATCCTCCACTTCGCGAAACGCGACCAGCACCGCCTGTTCGTATCGCGCCAGCACCTCACGACTCTGGGCCTCGGCTGCGTCCTGCTGAAAGCCGAGAATTTGCGCATTCAGCAACGGCCCCGCCACACCCGGTCCGACGACTCCGAATGCCGTCTCGTTGGCAACCAGCCGCGACAATTGCGGACTGGCCACGCCCAGAATGCCCGTGATACTCAGCTTCGGAAATCGATCCGCCTTGGCCACACCGATCCTTGCCGTGGCCGCAGCCAATTCCTGTTCGGCCTGCACTAAATCGGGGCGGCGCTGGAGCAATTCCGATGGAAGACCCGCAGGGACGTCCGGCGGCAACACCTGCTCCGTCAGGGAACGGCCCCGCGCCACCTGCCCCGGCGGTCGCCCGAGGAGAACGCTCAGCTGGTTCTCCTTCTGTACCATCTGTCTGGTCAACTCCGCCGCCCGGGCCGCAGCGTTGGCCCGTTCCGCCTCGAATTGATCCGCGTCGATGCGCGAAATCATGCCCTGCCGCAGTCGAGCCTCGGCAATCCGGACCGATTCCTCCCAGGACTTCAGCGTGCGTTGTGCGACGCCGAGCTGCATATCGAACTGCAGCAACTCAAAATAGGCCTCCGCCACACCACTCACGAGTTGCAGCACCACCGCGCGCCGGGCTTCTTCCCTGGCTAACAGGTCTCCTCTCGCGGCCTCATTCGAACGGCGAACCCGTCCCCAGATATCCATCTCCCAGGACAAATTTCCCTGCAGATAATAGTTGAATGGATTGGGGAACCCTGGAAATAGAAAGTTCGCCTTGCGACCGAAGGAGGGCGCATTGGCCGTGACATCGGCCTTCGGGGCAAAATCCATTTTTGAAATGAACAGGCGCGATTGGAATTCCTCGACGGACGCCACCGCCCGCTGCAGGTCCTTGTTCTCCGCGAGTGCGATGCGAATGAGGCGGCGCAATTCCTCATCCTGCAACAGGTCCCACCAGGGAAGATTGGCGAAGGACTCCGTTTCCTGAGCCGAGGCTGCCATCCGGAAACCGTTCGGCACCTGAAGGTCCGGACGGGAATAGTCAGGGCCGACCGCACAGCCGGTCAACACAACGAGCGTGAGGATGAAGGCGACAATACGCATAATCTACCAATCCTATGCGGGATCACACTGGCCGGACGCCCCGACCGGTCCCGCGCCGGTGATTTCACCCACGATGTGCCTGGTGCAGCAGCCATGGGCGATCAATGCCGCGCCTTCCCGCCACATCCTGGCCAATAGAGCCTTGCCCTCCTCCGAAATGAACGTGATGCCGACCAATTCCACGACGGGAGCGAACATCCCGGACTGCCGCACGGTTTGCCACACCCGTTCCAGTTCCGTCACCCAAGGCCCGCTCAAACTTCCCTCCAGGGTCAGACGAGCGGAATCTCCTGTCTGCTCCGACGTAATCTTCAGCATGGTTCTCCATTCACCCCTTTGCACCGGCAAACTGCAAGCCCGGTTCCTCGGCTGTTTCAAGCTCCTCCGCCGGCTGATGTCGCGTCGCGATCAACGAATAGAACACCGGCACGACGAACAACGTAAACAGCGTCCCGACCGTCATCCCTGTGACCAGGACCATCCCGATACTGTTCCGCGCCGCCGCGCCGGGCCCCGATACCAACACCAACGGCAGGTGGCCGAACACCGTCGCCGCCGAGGTCATCAACACTGGCCGCAGTCTCGTCATGGCCGCTTCACGCAATGCTGCCGTCTTGGACAGGCCGCGCGCTTGCAACGTGTTGGCGAATTCCACGATGAGAATGCCGTTCTTCGCGATTAACCCCACCAGCGTAATCAAGCCGACTTGCGAATAGATGTTGATCGTGGTCAGATCCAAAAAACTGAACACCAGCGCCCCGGAGATGGCCAACGGCACCGAGCCCAGCAGCACAATCAACGGGTCGCGAAAACTCTTGAACTGCGCGGCGAGCACCAGATAGATCAGCACGACTGCGAACCCCAGCGTCACGATGAGGGCCGACCCCTCATGCCTGATCTGGCGTGATTCGCCGGCATAATCAAGCGTCGCGCGGGAACCGGCGGCGGCCGCAGCGGCTGTTTCCAGCACACGCAGCGCTTCGTCCTTCGTTACTCCCGGCTTCACACCACCGAAGATCCGAACCGCATTGCGTTGCTGAAAACGGTTCAAGGTCCGCGGGGCGGTACTGGTCTCGATGCGGGTAAACGTCGAGACCGGCACCAACTGGCCGCCGGGCGTCTTGATCTTCAAGTCGAGCAGCGGATCGAGTGTGGCCCGATCCTTGTCGCCGATCTGCGGGATGACCTTATAACTCCGGTCATAGAAATTGAACCGGTTCACATAGGCGCCGCCGAGCAACGTGCCCAACTCCTGACCGACACGGGCCAGATCGAATCCTAAGTCGGCCAGCCGTTCCCGATCGATCACGACCCGAGCCTCGGGCAAATCGATCTTGAGGTCCGTATCGACGTAGAGGAATTTTCCGCTCTGCCAACCGGCCCCCAGCACGGCCCCTGTGGTTTCCAGCAACTGCTCGGCAGGCAACTGACTTTCCAGGATCAGTTCGACATCATACTGTCCCGGCGTCGGCAGCGGCGGATCGAGCCGTGGGAAGACCCGTAGACCGGGAATTTGCGACACGGCGCCATACACCTCGCCGTACATCAGCTCGGTTGAACGTGTCCGTTCGCGCCAATCTTTCGCCACCAATCCGCCGAACCCGCCCCAGGATGACGTCAGCGACCAGGTAAAGCGCGCCTCGGGAAACGCTCGAAGCGCCTCGATGACCTTCAAGGAATCCCGATTCGTGGCAGCCACCGTCGAATCCGGCGCCGCTTCGAGAAACAGGCTGATGTGACTCTGATCTTCCACCGGCGCCAACTCCTGCCGCGAGAACTGGTACAGCGGCCAGGCGGCCAGCATCACCAACAGGGCCGCAACGACGATTGCCCAGCGCATCTCCAACGCACCGTCGAGCAGACGACCGTATCCCGCGCGCGTGGCATCGAAGACCCGATTCACCAACTTGGTCAATCGCCCTTCCTTGCCTTCAGGATGGACGAAGTACGAACTCATCACCGGCGAGAGCGTGATCGCCACCACGCCGGACAGGACCACGGCGGCGGCCAGGGTCATCGCGAACTCCAAGAACAACGACCCGGTCAAGCCGCCCTGAAACCCGATCGGAGCGTAGACAGCGGCCAGCGTGATCGTCATGGCGATAATGGGCCCGACCAGCTCGCGCGACCCCAGCAACGCGGCCTGCATGCGGGACTTTCCTTCGCGCACGTGCCGCTCGACGTTCTCCACGACCACGATGGCATCGTCCACCACCAAGCCCACCGACAACACGATGGCGAGAATCGTCAACAGATTCAGGCTGAAGCCGAACGCATACATGAAGATCGCCGCGCCGACCAACGACACCGGCATGGCCACCAGCGGCACCAAGGCCGTCCGCACCGAACCCATGAAGAGAAACACCACCGTCGCCACGATCAGGACCGTCTCGCCAAGCGTCTTGGTGATTTCCGCCAAGGCGCTCCGCATGAACATGGTGCCGTCCCACACCAACTGCATGTCGATGTCCTTCGGCAGGGTGGGACGAATCCGGTCCATCTCCTCCCGCAGCCGGTGCGCGACCTCGATCTCATTCGAACCCACCAGGGGCCAGATGCCGAGATACACCCCTTCCGTGCGGTTGTACTTGGCGACCATCTCGGCTTCCTCAGCCCCGTTCTCCACTCGCGCGACATCTCTCAGCCTCACGATGGCCCCGCCGCGATCCGTGACGATGAGGTCTTCGAACTCTTCAGTACTCCGCAGATCCGTGTTTGCCAGGAGATTGACCTGCACGAGGTTGCCCTTCGTCCGACCGACGGCAGCCAGGTAGTTGTTCCGCCGCAACGCCGCTTGCACGTCGCCGGGTGAGAGGTTGTACGCCGCGAGCCGGTCCGGATCGATCCAGACACGCATGGCGATCTGGCGCCCGCCTTCGATGGTCACGCGTTGCACACCGGTCAGGGTGGCGAATTGCGGCTGGAGCGACCGCAGCAGCCAGTCGGTCAAGGCCGGGACGGTGCGCTCCGGTGACGTGAAGCTCAGATAAAACGAGGCATAGGGACGATCCGCCCGTTGCACCTCGACCGCAGGTGGCTCCGCCTCAGACGGCAGCTCCGACCGGACCTGTTGAAGCCGCGCCGTCACTTCGGCCAACGCCGCCGTGCTGTTATGGTTGAGCTTCAGATGAACCGTCACGGTACTCATCCCGGCACGGCTGGTGGACTCCAGATAGTCGACGCCGCTGATGGCCGACACCACCCGTTCGATCGGCGTGGTCAGAAACCCCCGCACCGTCTCGGCACTGGCCCCGTAATAGACCGTGGTGATGATGATCGATGAGCTTTCAATCTTGGGATACTGCTGCACCGGCAGCGTCGTCAGCGCACGCCAGCCGACGAGCACAATGACCAAATTGATCACCACGGCCAACACCGGGTGCTTGATGAAGACATCGGTAAACGAACGCATGGTCATGCCTCTCTGGCTCACGGTTGCTCCGGAGAACGAGTTGCATCGGACGTGGCGACGGGATCGCCGGCGGCCACGACGAGCACACCGTCACGTAATTTGAACGCACCCGAGGCCGCCACCTGCTCGCCGACGGCCAATCCTGCATACACGATGATGTCATCCCCCGACATGGCGCCGCTCTCGACTTGACGGAGGTGCGCGCGTGGTTTGCCCTGTCCGTCAGGCCCGATCACGAACACCTGGTCACCGCCTGGCCCCTTCCGCAACGCATTGACCGGAATGGCCACTGCGCTACGTGGCGCCCCCACCCGCACCTTGATTCGCACCGCGGCGCCGGGCACAGGCATCGCAAGGGACCGATCGATCCTGGCGCGGACCATGGCATTGCGCGTCGCGGGATCGATACGGGCGTCCAGCGCCACGATCTTGGCTTGAACAGCCGAAGCCTCACCGGCCGGATACACATCCACCCTATCACCGTGCCGCAAGCCGGCCGCGACATGCTGCGGCACCGCAAAGTCGACATGCACGGCGTCATCGATGCCCTGCAGGGTCGTCAGTTGCGTGCCTTCATTCAGATACTGTCCGGGATGGACATCGGCCAGGCCGACCCGGGCACGAAACGGTGCGCGAATGGTCTTACGGGCGATCAAGGCTTTCGTGCGGGCGATTTGAGCCTGCGCGACATCGAGATCCGCCCTGGCACGGTCGACCTCTTCCTGTGCCGCAGCCAGGTCCTGCGTCAGCGCTCGACGCCGGTCGAGGACCGTGCGTGCCAACACCGCTTGGGCCTGTTGTGCTCGAAGGTCGGCTTCCTCCACTGACACATCGAGCGCAACCAAGACCGTGCCGGCCTCGACAATCTGGCCCGGAGTGAACCGCACTTGACTCACGGTCCCGGCTAATTCATTGCGCAAAGTAATGGAGCGGAGGGCCAATACCGTCCCGATGGAAGTGGACGTTTGGTGGTGATCCACCGCCTTCGCCACCGCAAGGGTGACGACTTCCATCGGCTCCGGCTGGTTGGCTGATGCGGCGGCTTGGTCCTGGATGCTGCCGTATTTCCACACCCCCAACCCCACCCCGACTCCGATCACCGTCAGCATCAGCAGCGACGATCCGATCCACCCACGACGATTCATGACCATGCCCTCCAGACCTGTGACAGATGATGCAGGCGATTCATTGATTCACGAACTCAACGATGCATCCCGGGATACAGCAAGCGGCGTTCCAGTGGAATCTATGGGCGCCGTTCCAGCTAACCCACGGCCACTTCGAGACAATTCACGCCACATCTCCTTGACACCAGGCTTCGATCGGAACCTGTGCCGAATACCGGCTGCCTTTCCTTCGGCACCTGCCGAAATAGCGGCACGCTCATCGCCCGGCATTCTTGGCCTCAGCCGCATCTGGCCGATGGCGAAATGCCTCCATCGGCAAAATGTTGTACTGCTGCCGAAGGACTTCAACCGGTTCCCGCATGACAGGCCAGTAGTCCCACTCATGATTGAGATCCACAGTCATGGCCGCGCCGCGCCGTATGGCGATCAAGGCTAATTCCGGATCGAAAAATCCCGTTCGAGCCTTGGTGATCGGGGTCATGCGAATCCCCAAATGGAACTGCAACAGCACAAAAAACACGAAGAGAAACGGATCGCGCCGCTGAAACCCCGCGCTGAAACAGGCGACTTGCACTTCTCCTGCCGGGTCCGTGCCATAGCCCGAGAGGATGTGGGCGCAATCATGGAAGAGAATCGCCTCGGGAGCCCCGTTCCGCTCGCCCGGGAGCGCGAACCCGTTGCTGCGGCAATAATCCCAATAACTCCGCCCCAGCGATCCCGCAGGGTACTGCGCCAATGCCTGGTACCGGGCCGCCAATTCGGCGTTCTCGTAGGTCCCGGCCAGCCCGCCCACAAATTTCGCCAACCCTCGCAACCCTTCCTGATTCCAGATCTCCGCCACCTTTTCGCGCAACCAGAAGCGGCGAACCAAATCGAGTCGTAAGTGAGCAATCTCCCGCTTCACCACATGGCGGAGGTTGGTGACCTCGGGAAGACTGACATGAAGCGCCGATGCGAACCGCTCGACCAACTCGGCTTCTGCGGGAGTCACCTCCCGATCGATCAACGACATCACGACGAGCCCGTTCACCAGCTGATTCCGAATCTGCTGGTCTGGCAACCCTACCGCCAATTCCTCCGGCGCAATCGTGTCGAGCCCGTCCACTTGATAAGTGGTGCCGAACACCCGCTGCACCGCCTCCAGCATCTGCCGTTCGGATTCATCGAGCGCGCCGTCCGCCAGTGCGACCGTTTTCATCGCGCGCAATCCCCAATGGGCCTGTTCCGCCGTCGGTATCCTGAGTTCCATGGTGGCCCTCCCTGCATGGCTGACGCGGGATCGGCTCCCGCCGTCAGATCGCCAGCCCGTTCACCTGCATCAATCCCAACGGCTCCACCCCGTCCCGGCTCGCCCGCCAGGCATCGAGACCACCGGCAAGCGGCCACACTCGCGAGAATCCTTTGCGTCGCAACAGCAAGACTCCTTGCGCACTCGCGGCATCAGCCGGGCAGGCACAATACAGCACCAGATCGCGGGAGCGGGGCAGCTCTCCATGCCGTCGCGCCAGCTCATCCAGCGACATGTGCAGCGCGGCGGGAATCCCAGGCTCTACCTCGACGGTCGGTCGTGGTCGTACATCAATGAGCAGCGGCGGCTCGGGGGCCGACAGTTTGTCCAGCAGTTCCGCCACCGTCATCCTCGGAACCGCCTGAAGTTGCAGGCGGACATGCCAGGCCTTCCAACCGATGTAGGCCGGCAATAGAACAGCCACAGCGAGCAGGAGCGCAGGAACGACCTGTTCCGAATAGGCCAGGGCCTGCTCCACCTGCCCGCTGAAGAGCAGGCCGAAACCCAATCCCGACCCGGCCCACGCGACAGCGCCCAGCGCATCGTAGAGCAGGAACAACGGGAGCCCCAAGCCCACAATCCCGGCCAACGGTGGGGCGATCGTGCTCAATCCCGGGATGAACTTCGCCACCAGCAAGGATTGGACGCCATGCCTGCGAAAAAGCTCTTCAGTCCGCCGCACGCAGGCATCCGGCTCCAACGCGATCCGGCACAGCAGCGTGAGCACCGGTCGTCCACGCCACCGACCGGCGAGAAACCAGATGACATCCGCCAACAGCGTGGCTGAGAGCGCGACGACCAGGGCTCCCGACCAGGAAAGGTGGCCGGTCCCCACCAATACGCCCGCCGCGATCAGCAACGGCAATGCCGGAAACGGCAACCCAAGTTGCTCGGCCAGCACCCCACCGAATAACACCCACGCTCCATGCTGCTCCAATAACCCACGCACCGATTCCATCCGCCCCTCCTGTTGGCTCCTCTCTCATCACGTCGCAAGCGGGTGATAAGCAGGGTTCATTCCACCGGCTGCGGTCATATCACAGGCACAGGATTTCCTGTTGTCTGAAGGGATTAGCGAGCAGAGACCGGGACAAGGCCATGTAGCCCGGGCGCCGGTGCCGAACGCTGACTGCCTGTCCTTCGGCACCTGCCGAAATATCGTCGCCCACTCATAGAGGAACGAGTTCAGGCACAGGAGAAATTAGGCGTGGGGTGTCTCGTGGGACTGATCGATCAGGCGATCGCCTGGCTTGAATGTCACATAGTATCAAATCCACTCGGAGACGAGGCGAAAGCGATGGCGGAAGCCGATCAGAAAGCAGATGTGTACAGTGCACCGGAGCAGCCAGGCCCAGAGACCGGACACATGCATCGATCCGAATTGCGCGACAGCCTTGGCCCGCCCGATGGTGGCCAGGGTGCCTCGATCGACATAACGAAAGGCCGCCCGCTTGCCTGACACTGTCCGCGCTGCAATGACCGCCGCCACGTACCGCCCCTCCTGCATGGCACCCGCAGCCGGCCCTGGCAGGATATGGCCTTGCCCGTCCTGCACCGCCGCGGCATCACCGATCACGAACAGCCATTCATCATCCGGAACCGTCAGATCCGGCCGCACAAAAACCCGGCCGGCTGGATCCAGGGGAACGTTGAGCGAGGACAAAAGCGGAGAGGCGCGGGTGCCGGCCGCCCAGATGAAATGGCCGGTCTCGATGAATTGCCCGTCCAGCGACACGCCCTTCGGGCCGACGTCATGCACCCTCTGATTGAGGAGCACCGTGACGCCCATCGACTCCAGCGCAGACTGTGCGTTCACAGACTAATCGGGAGGAAAGCCCGAAGGGACCCTGGATCCCGCCTCTACCAGCAGAATTCTGACCGCTTGTCGTTGCAGAGAGGGAAAATCCGGGAGCATGGCGTTTCGGCCGATCTCCGCCATGGCCCCGGCGAGTTCCACTCCGGTCGGTCCGCCGCCCACAATCACGAAGGTCAACGGAGTCGTACCGATCGACGTGGCGGCCCGGCGTTCCGCCTCCTCGAAGGCCAACAACATCCGCATGCGCAACGCAACCGCGTCAACGAGGGTCTTGAGCCCTGCAGCATGGTCCTCTCAGTCGGGACGGCTGAAGTAGGCGTGTCGGGCGCCGACCGCGACGATCAGGGCATCATAGGACACAGGCGGGTAGTCCGTAACCTGGACCTGCCTGGCCGCACGATCGATCCCCTGCACTTACCCCATCACCACACGAATGTTCGACTGAGACCGGAAGATGGTCCGCAGGGGCCAGGCGATAGCACCGGGGGGAGAGCGCCGCCGTTGCCACTTGGTACACAGCAACGGCTGAAAGAGATGCTGTGGTCGCTGCGGGAGCGGGAGTTACACCGGCCGGGCAATGCCGAGCTTCTGCATCTTGGACTGGAGCGTAGTGCGTTTCATCCCTAAGCGGGCGGCAGCGCCGGACGATCCGCCGATGACCCAGTTCGTCTCCCGAAGGGCCTTGAGGATATGGTCGCGCTCCGCCTCTTCCAGCGTGGTGGCAGACCCGTTGGGCGGTAACGCCGGGCGTTTCAACTCCGCAGCCGGCACGAAAAGCTCCGACCCGGATGACAGGATGACAGCCCGCTCGACGAAGTTTTCCAGCTCCCGTACGTTGCCGGGCCACCCATAGGCCTGCAGCGCCCGCATGGCGTCGGCCGGGACGGTGTCGATGCGCTTTTTCATACGCGACGCGAACTTCTGGACGAAGTGCCGGACCAGTACAGGAATATCCTCGACTCGTTCCCGGAGCGGTGGCACGGTCACGGGGAAGACCTTCAGTCGGTAATAGAGATCGCTACGAAACTTCTGTTCATCCACCATCTGCCCCAGATCTCGATTCGTGGCGGCGATCACCCGGACGTTGACCCGCATCGTCCTGGTGCTCCCCAACCGCTCGAATTCCTGTTCCTGGAGCACACGCAGCAGTTTGACCTGCAATTCCAGCGGAATCTCCCCCACTTCATCGAGAAAAATGGTGCCACGATCGGCCAATTCGAATCGCCCGATTTTCGTGGCGATGGCTCCGGTGAAAGCGCCCTTTTCATGCCCGAAGAGTTCGCTTTCCAACAAACCGGTGGGAATCGCGGCACAATTCAGCTTCACGAAGGTCCGTTCGCGGCGGTCGCTCAGATTGTGGAGGGCGCGTGCAATCAGTTCCTTGCCACTCCCCGTCTCGCCGAGAATCAACACCGTGGAATCGGTCGCGGCGACCGTCTGCACCTGTTTCAACACCTGTTTCAGCGCGCGGCTGTCCCCGACGATCTCCTCAAAGTTGTAGGCGGTTTGAATTTCCTCTTCGAGGTACACCTTTTCCTTGGCCAGCGTATCCTTCAGTGCCGCGATCTCGCGAAACGCCAAGGCGTTCTCGACGGCGATGGCAATTTGTTGTGCGACCTGCCCGAGCAACTGCACATCGTCCGGATCGAACCCGGCGTCCCGTCGCCGACCGACGTTCAACGCTCCCAAAGCATGGTTGCGCGAAAGGAGCGGTATGGAACAGAACGACTTGACGCCGCGGTCGAGCAGATCCTGCGCACAGGGCGACGTACCCGCCATGGCCAGCAGTTCTCGCTCTCCGAACAGGGCTGCTTTCCCCGTCGTAGTCGCGAGGCAGGACGGCGACTGTGTACTTTCCTCGATGCGCCCTTCCTCGATGAAGCTTTCATTCCGGTCGAAATCCAGCACATGGATGCGCCAGCGGCCGGTTGCCTCATCGCACAAGAGCAGGCTCGATCCGTCATGCTGAATGACCCGTCGTAAGCAGGCGCTGACGGCGGGGAACAATTGGTCCAAATCCAGGTGCGAGACCACCGCATTGTTGACTTCAAGCAACAGACGCAGCCGGTCCCGATCGTGCGCCAGATCCTGGTGATGCAGCACATTATCCACCGCCACCGCTACCAGCTTGGCCACCTGATGCAGGAACGTCACGCTGCCTTCGTCGAAGGCACAGGGTTTCACACTGCCGAACCCGATGGCGCCCAACCGTCGCATGGCGGTCGTCAGCGGAAAGAAGCAGACGGATTGGACGCCGATTCCGCGCAAGGCGTCCATTCCGAGGTGAAACCGTGTCTCGTCCGCAAGCGACGGGATCAGGATCGGCTGTTGCTGCTCCCACACCCATGCGCTGGCCGAGTCCTTCATCGGGATCTCAAGGCCATCGAGAGATCGCGTCACCCGCCGCGCCTCCGCTGTCTCCAGCACATGAACCTTCATCACGTGCTTGGCAGCATCATGCAGCACCAGCCCGACGAAATCGAACGGCGCCACCTCAGGCAGGCATTGCGCCAGGCCCTGAAAGAGCGACGGCAAATCGTGGTGTGCGGCGATCTCTTCCGCCACCTGCAGCAAGGCGGCTCCGTGATCGGTGACCGCCGACTCAAGGTTGCCTGAAATCGTCTCATGCATGGGCATAGTATACGGTGCCATCCGGGCTCCTATGCAACTGTCTCGACGTGGCCCACCCGTTCACCCACTGGATCGTCACCGCACGTTGAACTCCCAGGTCATGCCCTGCGCAAAATGCGGCGCGCCGGTCTTGGGATCAGGGAAAAAGCAGATCAAGGCATACTGGCCTGGATCGAACTGCGCCGTGAAGAGGCCCCGGGCTCCTCGTTCAATGCCGACAATGCCCCCCAGTGGCCGTCCCGGCGGAGGCCCACCAGCCCCCGGCTCAAACGCCGCGATGAAGTCCTTGGCCTTCGCGGCCGGTGCTAGTTTCACCAGCACGACCTCGTGGGCTTGCGCGCCTTCGTTCACCAATTGAATGGTGTGCGACCCCGCGGTGATGGGTTTGGACAACATGAACTGAAAATCCCGGGCGGTGATCACGACATCAGGCTTTGGCTCCGCGATGCGCGTCTGGACCGCCTCCGTCACCATGAAAGGCTTGACCATGCCCAACGCCACATGCGCGACTCCGGTCTTGTTGGGAATCAGACAGAGCACCAGGTGCTGCCCCGGTTGCAATTCCATCACCGCCGTTGCGCGATCGCCGGGTACCACGGCGTTCGGTCCCCCGACGAAGGTTGCCCAGGTGGGTGGCTGCTGAGGATCGGCCGTCATCGCTGCGGCAAAGTCGGCCGGCGTCTTGCCCGGTGCTAACCGGACCAGTTGAGCATGGTGGACTTCAGCGCCCTGGTTCAGCACCTCGATGGCGGTCAGACCGGAGGGCACCTGCTCCGGACCCATAAAGCCATAGTCCGTCGCGGTCATGGTGAACTGCCCCGGCTGCGCTGCCAGCGTCTGTCCGGTCGGGTTCGTTGCGGCCAACGCGAGCACACAGAGCAAAGCCAATATATGCGCCTTCATGGTCATCCTCCTTGATCGTGAATTACGTCCAACACCGGCTCCCTCTCGAGGGAAGGTGTACCACGGGAGGCGCCGACTTCCTTCCTAAGAATATGCTATGGTGTCCCTAAATTTTTCCTAACCTGCTGCCACGGCGCCTGCGATGATCCCCCCTGCCATCGTCGAATTGCTCCGCACCGGTGTCTCCGTCAATGTCGGCACTCGCGATGCGGATCTTCTGCCGGAATGCACCAGGGGCTGGGGTATCTGGGTGGATGACGAGCGTCAGGCGGTGACCCTGTTGCTCACGGAATCCGCGTCGGCACAGACCCTCGCCAACCTCCGCGAGAACGGGCTCATCGCCATCACCTGCTCACGGCCTACCGACCACGTGACCTGCCAACTCAAGGGCAAGATCACGCACATTCGTCCGGCAACCCCAGAGGACTATGCCCGGCAACGGCAGTGGCGTCGGGCGTTTCTTGGGGAACTCATCGCAGTCGGGGTTCCGGCCGAGCAGGCCGACGCCATCATCATGGAGCCCGCCGTGTCAGTGGGAGTGCACGTGACCGGTGTCTTCGCCCAAACACCCGGCCCAGGCGCCGGCGAAAAGGTCTGACGCATGGAGCGCGCCACGCTGACGCTCAAAGACCTCTGGGCCTGCTTCGAAGGTATCATTCCGGCCACCATCGCGACCTGCGCGAAAGACGGCACCCCCAACATCAGCTATGTGAGTCAGGTCCATTACGTCGATCCCGAGCATGTGGCGATCTCGTTTCAGTTCTTCAACAAGACACGCAAGAACATCGCCGAACATCCCTTCGCCTGCGTGATGGTCCTGGACCCGCGTGCCATACAGGCTTACCGGCTGTCCCTGAAGTATGAGCGATCGGAATCCTCGGGCCCCTTGTTCCACGCCATGTCGTTGCAACTGCAGGCCATTGCCTCCCATGCGGGCATGTCCGACGTGTTTCGTCTCCGGGCCGCCGATATCTATGCCGTGCGCCGCATCGAGCGAGTCGAGGGCATCACCTCACTCCCCACCCCGCCGCGCGACGAACGACCTCCGTCCCTCTTCATTGAGCCGGACCTGCACGCGTTGCGGGTCATCGCCGAACGGCTGAACCGGACCGAATGCCTCGGCGAATTGTTGGAGACCGCGCTCCACTGTCTGGACGAATTCTTCGGCCTGCACCACACGATGCTGCTGCTGGTGGATGAGAAGCGCCGCACGCTCCAGACCATTGCAAGTCGCGGCTACCAGGAAAACGGGGTCGGCTCCGAGGTGGGTTTCGGGGAGGGCCTCATCGGGACGGTCGCAATCGCGAAACTGCCGCTGCGGCTCTCCGGGCTCGACCACACGTTGCGCTATGCCCGCGCGGTCCATGATCGTGCCGAAGCGGTGTCGGGTCCCGATGCCGTCTGTCGCGAGATTCCCCTGCCCGGTCTGTCGAATGCCTCGACGCAGATTGCAGTCCCGCTGATGATCCGACACCGTTGCCTGGGGGTGTTGGTCGCTGAAACCTTGGAACCACTCAGACTGCTGATTCGTGAAGAAACACTGATGGCCATCGTGGCCGGCCATCTGGCTGCCGGAATCGAGCAGTCGGCGCAGGAGACTGAGGATCAGGTTCCGATTGACGGCCCTCTCCCGACACCACCCGCGGTCCGTTCAGTCTCCTCGCAACGCTCGTTCTGCTTCTATCATGCGGATGACTGCATCTTCGTCGACGGTGAATACTTGATCAAGAACGTCCCGGGACGCATTCTCTGGCGGATTCTGAAACAACACCAGGACGAACAACGAGTGGAGTTCACGAATCGCGAACTGCGGATAGATAGTTGGCTGGGCCTGCCCGAATGGAAAGATAACTTCGAAACACGATTGATTCTGTTGCGCAAACGGCTGGAACAGAAATGCCCCGACGTACGCCTCGTGCCACGCGGACGCGGGCGATTCGCGCTCGAAACCTCGGTGAAGATTGTCCTGTCTGAAAAGCCTGCGTGATGGTGAGCGGCACGATCAGCGAAACGGCTCATGACACAGGCTTATTCAGGTCACATGGCCGCGACACATTCACGCCTGCGCGGTATCCGCATTCAGCTCAAAGGACTGCACAGCACATCCGAGATGCGCGCCATGCTTCACGAGGCCATCGACCAGATTGAAGCACTTGCCGTCACTCACGTCTCCGGCACAAATCCTTAGGTGACCCCGTCCGACCGTCACGGTAATCCGGTCACCCCTCTGGGACCAGGACGAAGGAAGATCACATCGCCGGTCATCGAAGAGCCTTACCGCAGCGCCGCCGACGAGCACGGGCTTTAAACAAGTAACTTCTCTTCTCGACAGATAGTTACTTCATGGACGACAATTCGCTCAACGCGGTTTGGGTGTAGTTGCTGCCGGTGAACACGGTCGCCAGCATGGAAGCCCCGTCAGCCAGGGTGCCTATAATGCATAGAGCCGCGACCGTCCCACAGAGTCTTAGCGCCGGTCATATTGGCAGTGATTGTTACGACGACACCATTCGGTGTGTAAGCATCATGATCTTTCTTTTTGACGCCTAAACCTTGCAGCATGACGCGTTCGCGAAGTCTGGCCAGATTTTTTAGAGCATCATTGTGAAAGCTGCATCCATCCCGTGTGATAACCCCCTTCGCCGCGGCTTCCGGGGTGCTCTCGATCAGCGCTTCGGCGGGCAGTTCTGGTTTGCGGACATCGTACATTTTCACATCATGCATCCGGTCGGCAACGCACATTTTCGTTGCGGGCGTGGCGCAGAAACCGACATCCGCGGCGTTCGCCGTTGCCGACGCGAAAGCGGAGAGCGACAGTATCGCTGCTGCTAGAAAACTGCCAATCAGTCTTCCCACGATCTTCCTAGCTCGGCGTCCGATTCAACACAGCAACAATTCTTTCGATCGCGGTCCTTTTACTGAAGAGCGGCAAGGACCTTTAGGCGCTCCTTCACGCCCTTGCTCACAGAAGCATGAATAGAGGCCGGGAAATCCTTCGGCAGGCCAGACTCAACTTTATCTAGAGCCTTCAGTGCCACGTCCACGATTTCTTGCAGAGCCGCGGCAATTGCCGATTTCGGGAGTCCGGCTGCTGTTCCGGTCTGCACGAAATGCCGGCCCTGGATTTCGTCTATCCGGTAGTGACGCTTCGTGCCGACCGACATTGAGAGTTTCATCTGCTTGCGTTGCACCTGTCCCGCATCAAGGCTTGGCTGGGCGGTCAGCACATCATAGAGCGGCGTCAGACGATAGCTGCCGCCGGGACCGAGGAACATGCTGAAATTCTTCGCATGTCCGTCCGTGGCCCCGATCAGCCAGAAGAACATCTGCGACTTGAACACCGTCTGCCGGTCCGCAGCCGGATTGTCGCTGCCTTTCAGTACATCAAGAATCTGGACCAGTCCCGGCCCGCCTTCACTCTGATACTTCCTCGTCGGCGAAACCGAGAGTGCCTGGCAGAAATCCTCCTGCGGTAGGCGGAGCAGGCGTTTGTCCGCGGTCCACCGCCGGTCGAACCGTTCGATGACCAGTGCCCGGGTCTCATTGAAATCATGGATCTCCGCCTTGTTGACCGGCAGCCCGAATGCCCCGGCAAGCTTCAGGCAGTAAAATTCATTCTCCACACTATTGGACAGATCGATTCCGTCTGGAAGCCGGCCGATCTGCTTTTTCAGAATATGCGTGGTCGGCGTGGTGCCAGAAGGTTTCCACCACCGCCCCTTGTGGCGGAGCAGCGCTGTTTTTTCCTGTGCTCCGGCCACGGAGATCCGGAAACCTTCATCGCGGTTCAGGCCCAGCGGAGCCTGCGACAGCCCCTGCAGCAGTTTCTCTATCGCCGCATCGTTGATCGTTTCGCCTGTGATCGCGCCCCTCTCGCCCTCATCTGATGCATCATCGGCCCCAATGAATTGCAGCGCCCCCACGCAATCGCGCCCGATGGCCTCCAGCAGGCTGTAGAAATCTGTTCCCCCCGCTCCCACCTTTTCGGCGACACGCCGGCGCAGCGCATCGGAATCCGGCAGCAGATTGTCGAATACCGCCGCAACCGCCGCACCCCGGTACGCATCCTCCCGTAACGGAAGCGACAACGACACTGGTATCGCATGCTCCCATTCGAGCCATACAGGCTCATACAGGAAGTCGATGGCCCCCGTGGCTGCCTTGGTCAGCCGGCCCACCGGCCGGTTATTCAGGAGTACGCGCAACGGCGTATGGGTCCGGCGGCGCGGCATCAGAATATCTCCTCAAGGTCCGCTGCCCGAGCCTTCGATCGCGGCACGATCCGGAGCTCGAGATCAAGCGCCGCCAGAACGCTCAGAATGGTCTGCAGTTTTGCTGCCGGATGGCCCGTTTCGATCAGAGAGATCATCTCCTGCCGCATGCCCGCCTTATCGCCAAGCGCGGCTTGGCTGAGCCCCTGCCTCTTCCGGGCACGTCGCACCAGAGTTCCAATCTGTCTTGGATCGCGCGCTAAGTCATTCATAGTCATGCCACTATTCCGAAACGAAATTATGCGCCAACTTTAATAAGTTGACAATATGCTACTTAGCGCATATTGCAAACTTATTACGCCTGACACATAAACCCAACGTTTGCAGGAAGTCTATGGGCGTTCTGCAATCACCGATCTAGATCCTCTTCCGTCACGGCCGGGGGCAACGTCGATTCCCCGGTTCGGCCCGCTCGACTTCTGACAGTGAACAGGGGGCCCTTGGCGGCCCGTGCCGGCGCGAATCGCAGGAATCCGATCTCCTGCAGGATGTCGTTGTACACCGCCTCCATCCCGCCGCGCATGAAATGCGCTTCGTGCCAAAATCCCGTTCCGCCAGTATCACGAAGAAATTGCTGCCACCACTGCCGATGAGGATCGGAGCGAGCCCAGCGCTCCAGGGCATCGAAGTCGCGCCAATATTGCCGCATCCCGACGTGCGGCGGCAGAAGCGACCAGAGCAGTGATTCATGGAGCAGCAGCCCCTCCGGCCGCGCCTCGACTGATTCGGCAATGTGAGGACCGAAACCGAACAACGTCTTCAACCCTGTCCAGCGATTGACCCGCATGCCGAGGTAGATGACGACCAGGTCTGGAAACCCCGAGAGATCGACAGTCCGGCGGTTGATAGGAAGAGGCATCGTTTCCTCGAAGGGAGGTCCCAGCATCGGCCGGACCCACGACGTTCAGCGAAGACTACTTGCCGCGCCGCACGATCACGGCAGCGACCTGATCCAGGCGAACGGTCGCATCGAAGAACTCCATCCCCGAGAGTTCGGTGAGGCCGACTGCCTGCGTGCCGACCTTTGTCACCTTGCCGTCGAGGTCCTGTCCTGAGAGCAGCTTGACCTTCACCCGCTTGCCGACTTGCTGCTCGAATATCTGCCGCAGAACCTCCGGACTATTGAGTTCAACCGTCGGTTCCTCGGCCTGAGCGAACGGAAGGGTGACGTTTCCTCCAGCCAAGACGCACCACAGCACGACGATCAGGCCGAATCCGATTCGTCCGTGACGATCCCCCATGCAAACCTCCTTGTAATGTTGAGCAATGACCTGCACAGGTCTCGGCGATGGTCACCCGAGAACCAGCCGGTGTCCTGGAGGATACCCGCCGCATCGAGGAAAGTCACGCAGCCGTGACGACATCGCACGGGACTACGCGGCCCCCTATCCAACAGCGATGTCCCCCTGCAGGAACGCGGCGCAATCCTTTACAGATGTCAGGGAGCACGGTATCATCCCTGAGGCTCAGTACGTACCTTCACCCAAAGCCGCAAGGAGACACCGATGGGTTGGATCGTCCTCGCCGTGCTGGTTACGCTCGTGCTGATCGTCATCGGAATGTACAACTCGCTGGTCCGCCTCCGTGCCGCTAGCGAAAGCGCCTGGGCCGATATCGATGTGCAGTTGAAACGCCGCTACGACCTCATCCCGAACCTTGTCGAAACGGTCAAGGCCTACGCGGCGCATGAAAAAAGCGCGCTTGAAGCGGTGATCAATGCCCGGGCGAAGGCGATGTCGGCCCAGGGGCCGGAAGCCAAAGCCGCCGCAGAAAATCAACTGAGCCAGTCGTTGAAGTCGCTGTTTGCGCTGGCCGAAGCGTACCCGCAATTGCGCGCAGTCGAGGCCTTCAACCAACTGCAAGGCAGCCTGAACCAGGTGGAGGACGCGCTGCAGAACGCTCGGCGCTACTACAACGCGATCGTGCGTGATTACAATGCCAAGACGCAAGAAGTTCCGACCAACTTCATTGCCGGATGGTTCAACTTTGTCGGGCGGCAGTTCTTCGAGTTGACCGACACCATGCAGCGTGAACCGCCACGGGTGCAGTTCTAGCGTGGATCGTGCCGGCGATCCGATGGTGACACCCAGCCGCCGTCCAGTATTCTCCTCTGTGCTATCCAGCCTGGTGTTCCTGTGCCTCCTGCAATGTGTGAGCGTGCTGCAAGCCGATGCGCGCTCCTTCGTCCTCAGCCGCTTCGATGTGGAACTGCAAGTGTTGTCCGGCGGCGAGTTGCTCGTGACGGAAACGGTCAGCCCCCGCTTCGAAGGTGCCTGGAATGGCATCGAGCGGCTGATCCCGATCGAATATCGCACCCCGCAAGGGTTCAACTACACGCTGCTGCTGGATCAGGTCTCCGTCACCGACGAACAAGGGACGCCGCTCAAATTCGAAAGCAGCCGGGAGCGGCATTATCGAAACTTCCGCATCTGGATTCCCGGCGCGACCGATGTCACCCGCACCTTCGTCTTGAAATACCTCGTCCGGAACGGGCTGAAGTTTTTCGAAGACCATGACGAGTTGTATTGGAACGTCACCGGAGATGAATGGGACGTGCCCATCGAGCAAGCCTCCGTGCGCATTCTCCTTCCCCCGCAGGCGACCGGCGTCCGCGCCCAGGCATTCACCGGAGCCTATGGTGCGCGCGAGCAGGCGGCAACCGTGACGATCCTCGGCTCGGGGATCGAGTTGAGAATGACGCGCCCGCTCGGCTTCCGCGAAGGACTCACCGCGGTGGTCGGCTGGGACAAGGGCCTCGTAGCCGCACCCACCGTCTTGGATCAGACCCGCATGACACTCGTCAGCAATTGGCCCTTGGGCATCCCTGTGCTCGTGTTCCTCGTGATGTACCGTCTCTGGTCCATCAGGGGGAAAGATCCACGGCTTCGACCGATCGCCGTCATGTACGAACCACCGGATCACCTGGCGCCGGCGGAAGTCGGCACCCTCGTGGATGAAAGCCCGGACACTCGCGATATCACGGCCACCGTGGTGGACCTGGCCGTGAGAGGATACCTACGGATCACCGAACGCAAGGCCGAGCATCTGTTGGGCCTCTGGTCGAGCCTGGACTATCTATTCCAGCGGACAAAGCCCCGCCAGGAATGGGCGGCCCTGCCCGCATTCGAGCGGCTCCTATTGGAGGCCTTGTTCAAAGATCGCGAGGTCGATGAGGTGCTCCTCAGCTCACTCGAAAACCGCTTCTACAAATCTCTGCCGGGAATTCACGACGCGATATTTCAAGCCTTGCAACGCCGCACGTATTACAACCAACGGCCCGACCGTGTGAAGCAAGGCTACCTCGTCGGCGGTGTCGCACTCGGGATCGTGTTGACTATCGCGCTTGCCGCCCTTGCCGACCATTGGGGCCTGGCGCCGTTGACGGCCTTCGCCGCCGGCTTGGGATCGGGCGTGATTGTCGTGGGGTTCGGCCGGATTATGCCGGCTCGCACGCAGCAAGGCACAAGGGCGCTCGAAGGTGTGCTGGGATTTGAAGAGTTTCTGACGCGCGTCGAAGTCGACCGGTTCAATCGCATCATCAAGACGCCCGAACTGTTCGAAAGATTTCTCCCTTATGCCATGGCGCTGGGGGTTGAAAAGAATTGGGCCGGGGCATTCGAAACGATCGTCATGACTGCTCCGGCCTGGTACCAAGGCAGCGATCTCGCACAGTTCAATACGAGAGGATTCACGAGCCGCATGGGTGACATGGCATCACGAACCGGGGCGACAATGACATCGGCACCTCGCAGTTCAGGCGGTTCCGGATTTGGCAGCGGAGGGTCGTCGGGCAGCGGATTCGGCGGCGGAGGCGGCCGCGGGTTCTGACCAGCGGCCTTCCTCACCCGGTGGCGCCTTCACCACCCATGACGATCATTCCATCCGTCACTCATGAGGTCAGCATCTCCTCGAGGAGACTACCCGCGATGATGCATGGTCCGCCAATCATCGGGACAACATAGAACAGGATCTGCGCGATATCGGTCGCACCTTGCGCGACCCCGCCGAATGCGCCTGGGAACAGGTACGGCCCGCGGCGCGATGAAGAAGCACCGAGAACCCCTGGTTCCGGGGAATCGTCATTGGAATGGACAGGGAAAAGCGAATCAAGACGCGGGGACCGGTGTGCGGCCTTCCTCCATATCGATCAGGTCGAAGAGAGGGTGCCGCGTGAACTCAACCTGCATCGCCAGTTCAGGGCTCAGCCTCGCGAGGAGCCTGGCCAACGCTCGATCCGGCTGGAGTCGCTCCAACGTCTCGCTCCACCCCCGGATCTCTTGAGAGCCGTGGGGCACGGCCGCTTGTGTCACCCAGGCCAGGATCTCTTCCTCGCTATCCCTACCGAGTACCGCCTGTCGCAGGACCTCCGGTTGCAACCCGGTGAAGGCCATGAACCGGCCGTCCAATGGCAGGCCGGGGCGAAGCAGAAACGGCACATACGAATCAGGCAGCAGCCCCTGCGCATGGAGCCGCAGCTTATCGATCAGCCGCGGCAGGATTACGTACCCGCCCAGACGCTCACGTGGCGACCGAAGCTTATGCGACATCGCCCCCTGAGACCTCCACCATCTTCACTCCTCCTCAAACTCGCACACGTCCGTCACGACGCCAGCGGCTAGATCGACGACACCAGCACCTGTTCGATCGAACCGGCGACAGGATGCAGTTCCGTCCGGGCAAATCCCGCCGCGGCAAACATCTGCTCATACTGCCGGAAGGTATAGGCATCGCCCTCCGGCGTGGTCGCGAGCATGATCAGGCTGAACTCCGCGACGGGCGGCGGCGTGACGCGATTTTCATCCGGCACGAATTCCAACGTAATGACCCGGCCTCCCGGCCCAAGCGAACGGTGGACTTTGCGCAGCAACGATTCGCAGGTCTGCACGGAGAAATGGTGGAGAAAGTTGGTGAGCAGGACGAGATCATACCCCTCGCCGAACTCCTGCTGAAACGCGTCGCCCTCGATGGTCCGATAACGTGACGCGATGCCGGCCTGTTGGGCGAGTTCCTTGGCCACGGTCAAGACGTTGGGCCAATCCACGGCGACGATCTCCGCCTGCGGGCACCGGCTTCCGATCTCGACGCCGAAGAGCCCGTGCCCCGCCGCGATATCCAACACCCTCTTCACGTTCGGTTGCGACTGCCGCACGAACATGCCGATCTCCTCGGCCGGCTTGGCCATCATCGGGATCATGGAGCGCGCGAAATCCACCCAGAGCGGATGCTCGGGCGTCACCGTTCCCGCTTCGCCGGCTACGGTCCCTCCCTTCCGCACCGCCTCAGTCAGATTCTCAAACGCCGCGATGAACTTCGGCGCATGCAAAAACCCCAACACCGACCCCATGTAGGCGGGCGAGCGACGGTCGAGGAACACCGCACTGTCCGGCGTCAACTTGTACCGGTCGCCTTCTTTGGTGAGGAAGCCTTGGATGGTGAGGTAGTCCGCCAGAATCCGCACGCCGCGCTCGGCCGCGCCACAACGCTGGGCCAGGGCCGGCACCTGGTCATGACCCAACCCGATGGCGGTGAAGAGATCGAGTTCAACGGCAGCCTTGAGCGCCTGCGACCGTTGGTAGGCATTGGCCGTCTGGAAGAACAACTGCGGGGTCGGCCCCCCGGCCGGTTCCGGTTTCAACATCGGCAACACTCCTCGGTCAGATGGTAAGAGCCATGCGACAGATCGGCATCGACTGGATTGTAATCCTTTGACCGTTTTGTTGCGAGGGTGGGAACGGGAAGGGGAGCTACACCAAACCAGTATTGATCGATGAATGCGAACGAGCTAATATCACGAGCTTCTTTCCGCCGAGACCTCGAAAGCACCATGAGGCCCTAGTGGCACATCATCAACTGAGTCCACCCGAAACAACGCAGGGCATTCAACTCCAGCTCATTGCACCGACACACCAGCCTGCCTCCGCTACCCCCATAGGCCCCAAAGGCGTGGTCTACACCAAACGTTGGGTCGTCGAGCTACTCCTCGACCTAAGCGGCTATTGTCCTGACAGGAATTTGGTGGATGCGCTGGCTATCGAACCCGCTTGCGGTGAGGGAGCATTTCTCGTGCCCATGGTCGAACGCTTGCTACAGTCTTGTCGAAACCTTGGTCTTCCTCTAGCAGAGTGCCGGAAATCATTAGTCGCCTATGAGCTGAATGAGACAAGCGCCGCTCGCTCTCGTGCCCTGATCCGCAATATTCTGGTGCGCCATGGGGCCCAACCGTCATTGGCCAGCAACCTGGCCGATACCTGGGTCTTCACTCGTGATTACCTTCTGGAGGCCGGACATGAACCGGCCGATTTCATCGTAGGGAACCCTCCATACGTACGCCTCGAAGACATCCCTGAGGAAACAGCCTCGGTTTACCGCAATGCTTATCCCACGATGCGCGGGCGCGCTGATCTCTACGTTGCATTTTTCGAGGCAGCGCTTCGACAACTGAAGAACCACGGCACCTGTGCATTTATCTGCGCTGATCGATGGATGCGCAATCAATACGGAGCCGAACTCAGGAAGCTGATCAGCTCAGCTTACAGTGTCGACATGCTCGTGAGTATGCATCATGCCAACGCATTTGATGACGAGGTGGATGCCTATCCTGCTATTACGGTCATTCGACGCAAAACTCAACGCTCAACCATTGTTGCCAGTGCAGGGCAGGAGGCTGAGACCATTCAGCCGCTACAATTAGCGACCGCACTGCAGGGAGAAGGTAGCCTCGCGCTCCCCGCTGGCATTCACAAGGCCGTGGTAAACACATGGTTCAAGGGCCCGGTTCCCTGGCCCTGCCACTCCCCAGAACAATTGGCACTTCTTCGACAACTGGAAGAGCGGTTTCCTGCCCTCGAAATGAGTGCCAAAGTAGGGATCGGGGTTGCCACAGGAAACGACCGTATCTACATTACGACCAATGACGCGCTTGTGGAGTCCTCCCGGTTGCTGAAACTCGCAGTTGCGAAAGATCTGGCTGGAGGAACGCTACACTGGTCTGGACACTATCTCGTGAACCCTTGGGACGAGAATGGCCTTGTCGATCTGATCGACTATCCCAAACTTCGCGCCTACTACGAGCAGCACGCAACAGAGTTGAAACGCCGTCACACGGCGGAGAAGTCTGTCACCGGCTGGTACAAGACGATCGACCGCGTCAATCCCTCCCTGACACACACACGCAAACTCTTTATCCCGGATATTAAGAACCGCCTGGAACCCGTCTTGGACGAAGGGGAAACCTATCCTCATCACAATTTGTACGTCATTGAGTCGGAGGAGTGGGACCTGGAAGTACTTGGGGGGGTCCTCCTGTCCAAATTCTGCCAGTTTTTTGTCGAATCGTACGGAGTCCGCATGCGAGGTGGCTATCTGCGTTTTCAGGCACAGTACCTGCGCCGGATTCGAGTCCCGGATCCCAAAACCTTGTCCAGTACACAGTCCGACGAATTGAGGGAGGCCTTCCGTCATCGCGATAGAGATCGAGCGACCCTCATGGCTGGTGAGATTTATGGGATAAGCCCTCGCATGATGGAGGCCGTACTTGGACATTGAGAAGCGGTTACAGGCCGCGGTCCAAAGCTATTGGGACGCGCGGCGGCGGAATAAAGAAAAGCAGATCCAATCGGGAAAGATTGATGCCGGGACGCGCGGAGAGGTCACAGGCGGAACCCAAATGGGAGCCTTGGAGGTCTTGGTATCAGACATCCTCTGCGATGCCGGGTTGCAAAAAATCGATGTCCGTACAAGAACCGCGCTCGAGCTGCCAGGTTATTTTAGAGCCACAAAGAAATGGGATCTTATTGTCGTCTCAAACGGCGCATTAGTTTTGGCCATGGAGTTCAAATCCCAAGCCGGCAAATCGATCGGCAACAATGTAAACAATCGGGCAGAAGAAGCCGTAGGCAGCGCAAAGGACATCTGGACGGCATTCCGAGAAGGCCGCTTCGGGCAGGCCCCTCCTCCTTTTCTGGGCTATCTCTTCTTATTAGAAGATCGAGACAATGTAAAAACACCAGTCGGCAACAAGGAACCGTACTTTCAGGTGGATCCGGAATTCCGAGGCGAAACATATACCAAGGCGCCAACAGCAATTCGCCGACATCGAGGAGTGTCCTATAGCACACGGTACGAACTGCTCTGCCGCCGCTTAATATTAGAGCGGCTCTATTCCGCCTCCTGCTTCTTGATGGCCACCAACTCAAGAAAAACCAAACTCACACAGCCGGCTGAAGACCTCACCTTTCGCCGCTTCGCAGCAGCCTTGCGAGGTCATGTCGTCACATTCTTGGGTGGCCGTAGCAAGTAATAGTGAGAGCGAAATGTTTTGACGGCTCTCTCAAATCCTGCACATGGGCAGCGTTCCCTGGGTCCGGTGCTCCACCGTCCCCCTCACGCTCCTTTACACATCATCAATCAATAGCCTTCTTTGCTGGAGTGCGCGAGCTCGGCCACGGAGCCGACTGAACGGGAAGAGGCAGCCGATCATGAACAGGTCAAGACGCGCAGGCACTTGGTCGACGACCTGGCCCAGCACTCTGGTTCGACGATAACCGCGAGACCGAGCAATCCGTCGCCATCGAACAGGCAGGAGCCTGACAGAGACCGCAGATGTATCGTGTGCGTGGGTGCGACGAAAAGTAATCAGCTGCGACTCAGTGGGACTGCCAGGCACTTTGGGCAATGAGCAGGAGCAGGCAGAAACACAGTACAACGAGTGCGCCGGCGCAGGACCAGGCGATTGAAAATGCCCCATACTGTCTGAACCGGTCACGGCGCATATGGGGAAATCGCATGAGGCAATACGTCGTGACCGACGCCCCCATCCCGACAATTGCGATCAACACTCGCGCCAGGTCCATTGTCTCCCCGTAGGTAAAACCGTGGTGCCACCCTACCCGCGAACAGAAGAGGCGTCAAGAAACGCGCTGAAAGTCGACGGTTGTGTACGGCCCCGGCGATATGATGAGATCGACCGATGACATCCGACCTCATGATCAGAACCGAGCGGCTGCTCCTCCGTCACGTTCAGGCAACCGATGCGGAGGCCGTGCATCGTCTGGCCGGAGCAAGAGACGTGGCCGCCGGCACCTTTCTCCCGCATCCGATGGATCGGCAGGCAGCCCTGCGCTGGATCACCGAACGTGTGGAGGAGCAGGCGGCAGGCAGAGGCGTAACCTTTGCCATCACCCTGGCCGAGAGCGGAGAGCTCATCGGCGCCATCGGCATGGAGCTCGTCCCCGCGCATGAGCAGGGGCGGCTTAGTTACTGGCTCGGACGTGCCTATTGGAACCGTGGCTACGGGACGGAAGCCGTCACCGCTCTAGTCGAGCACAGCTTCGTCAGCCTGAAACTGCATCGCATCTACGCGCCGCATTTCCATACCAATCCGGCTTCCGGCCGAGTGTTGCAGAAGGTGGGCATAACGCACGAAGGCCGCTTGCGTGAACACTATCTTCGATTCGGTCAACGCATCGACGTGGAGCTGTACGGGATGCTGCGGCAGGAGTTTATCGCGCGCCGCCCGGCAAACGGCGGCGGGACGTCGCCAAGAGAATCGTGACTTCCTCCGCGACTCGCAGGCCACTCTCGACGGCCCCGTTCATGTACCCTTGCCAACGCAGGCTCGTCTGTTCGCCGGCAAAGAGAATCCGTCCATGCGGCCGGGACAACCAGGCACGTTGCTCCGGATCGTATCCCGCCTGAAAGACCGCGTACCCGCCGCGCACGAATGGGTCCTCTTCCCATGCCACATGGCACGACGCGCGCAGCACGGCCTTCGTGGCCCCCAACCACTTGAGTCGTTGCGCGACCGCCTCGGCGCCTCCTTGTGCAAGGAGTTGCTTGGTGTCACGACTCGTCGACCCGCCTGCGAGCAATGTCAAAATACCGCCTCGCCCCTGCTGCTCTTCGTTGCCGTCCCAGATCGCGCCGATCGACAAGTCGGTTCCATAGGCCAGAGACTTTCCCTGGCGTCGCCAGAAACGCCGATCGAACTGCAAGAGCGTTTTGGTTGCAGCTCCGTAGAGTAGATCGCGAAACGCGTTGCGTTGTGGAGCGGGCAGGGGTGGCGTGAAGGCAAGGCGCCGCGCCATGGTGGCGGGCAGCGCCAGCACCAATGCGTCAGCGGCCATGTGGCTCTGCCCGCCCCGTCTACGCAAGGTCACTCGCACCTTGCCGCGATGCTGTGCGACAGCGCGCACCATCGTGTTGAATTGAACCGGCTCTTGCAGTGTATCGGCAAGTGCGGTGGCGAGACGATCGTTGCCGCCCCTGATGCGATAGAAATGGTCCAAGACAGATGATTCCGTCGCGAGTTGGTCGACGAGGGCGAGCAAGGACAGATGTTCCGGATCGGCCAGAAAAAATCCGCGCATGCCGTTCAATCGCGCGCGTACCTGCCCCCTCGCCCCGATAGAGTCGAGCCAGTCTGCAACAGATTGTCCGGCAAGCTGCTGCGCGATCGGCCCGTCCCATCGACGCTCGTTCAACCGGTGGGCTCGCACCCAGGGCTCCGCTGCTTGTGCTAATTCGCCCCACAGGCCGCTGGCCTCCGAGACTCGAGTGACGCCTGGCGTGCGACCCGCCTGACAGGCAAAGGCAAACCCGCCGCGTAAGATCGGCGACAGGGTCACACCCAGGTTCTTGGCCAACCGACGGATGGTCTCCTGATCAGGATCGATCATGTCGCCGCCGGCCTCGGCATGTTGCCCCTCGGCAAATCCGTCACGCCTCGTCCAGACCCGGCCACCCAGACGGTTGCGCGCCTCCACCATCGTCACTCGCGCACCGCGCCGTTGCAGCTCATAGGCGGCGGTCAATCCGGCGAGTCCTGCCCCCGCCACGATCACCGACGTGCCACGCAATGAAGTACTGCCTCCCATGACTCTCGACGATACGCGATTCAGCAACCTAGAGATAGTGTGATGTGCGCATAGAGCGATGCGGGAAGATCGCAACCGACTGATCGCTCTTCATCGCGAAGACTTCGCAGGCAATCGACAATGACACGTGCCCCGGCTTCCCCGAACGGCGCGGGATGAGACACGGAATGCCGCGTCCTGCGACTCTCCCTTGATCCCGCGTACCAGAACCGCTACGCTACAGTCTTGGAACGAGGAGGTTGCGCATGGATGCCGATCACCCGAGTACCCCTTCCTCCCCTGACATGCTCGTCCCTCAGCCCTCCACCGATTCGACCCCTGCCGACGAACGGAGCTTTCACATCAGGCTCGCCGTCTTTGCCTCGGTGGTCATCGTCGCGGTGATCGGTGCATTCGTGGGATACCCGACGTGGCAGGAATACGTCTCACAGCAGGAAGCCAAACTCGAACTGCGTGCTTACGTGAACGTCCGCGCGCTCGGGCCGCCGGCTTTGAAGGAAGGCGTGCCGCCTGGAGTCCGGGACACGATCCTGAACAGAGGGCGGACGCCAGCCTACAACGATGCCATCCAGTCCTTCGTCACCGTGGCCGACTACCCGTTGATCAAGAATTTCGAGCGGGTGACCTGCCCCCCGGACGATTCACAACCGGACAAACGGAGGTGGTTCCTAGGGAAGGTCCCGCGAAGAGAAACGGTGCGCGAGACGCCGTTGACGGCCGAAGAGATCACGGCCATCCAGACGGCCAAGTCGGCGCTCTATTACCATGGGACCGTGTGCTACCGGGATATCTTTCACGAATCGCACCGCACCGACTTCTGTATGTTTTGGAAATGGGACGCAGGCCGCGTCAGTCCGTCGCTCTCCTGTGATCTGGGAAACAAGGCGGACTAAGCGGAATGTTGAACTGATGGCTGATGATCTATGTCGGAGGAGGCCGCGCGCCGAGCGGTAGGAATGGCAGATCACAGCACAAACACGTGGTCGACGAGGTACCGGCCTCCCTGCTGGACCAAAACCATCTCCGCGACATAGTCGCCGGGCGAGCCGGTGAAGTGTTGCTTCCACACAATGGCAATGGAGCCGGGACGACGGAAGATGGCGACCGGCGCTCGCACGCCAAACGTGCCCTTCTCAGCCTGATACTGCCGGCACACCCGCTCGAGATAGTCTTTCGTCACGATGGCTTTCAGGCGATCGGTAAAATCCTGCACATGGCGGGCGTGGTCAATGGCCGTCGACGCCTCCATCAGATTGTCCATGATGGGATCGGCAATGGCCAGAATCTCCGCGTCGGATTTAGTCTCCAGATCCATCAGCGCCTCTTAAACATGTGTTCGGTGGTTGGTCTCGGCGCAAAGATACGGACGAGCACTGAGGAGAATCAATCAGGCGATATACGGTATTGTGGCGGGCAATCCGTCTCATGCGCTACTGCTGAAGCAGTCACAAGATGGCAATGAATTTGGGACATAGGCACAGGTAATCGGCACGCATGCCCGAACAATTCTGGCGTAATCTTATTCGTTCATAAAACGCAGCAGTTCATCGAGAAGCGGCTGTTAGCCCGAGAGAATCTGTTCCCGAACGGTCGGCAGATCACACCAGACGCCGCGGTCGACTTCGGGAGAGTATTGGGCCCGTCATCTCGCAGCCGGTGTCCTCCTGAAATTCGCGCAGTGCGACGGCTGCAGGGTCTCCCCCTTCAGCATATTCACCGTTCGGAATCGACTAGACCCCGGCATCCTTCTTCATCCAAAACGGCCCGCCCGGATGGACAAGAACGACTTCCAGCCTTCCGCCGCTTCTTCGACAGCGCACAATTCCAGCGCTGAGTTTGTTGGTCCCGCATGACCTCGACGCATTCGTCATGAACCCAGGACTGAACAAGCATCGCGCATTCACCGAGTGGCACGCTTCCGATTGGATGAATAAAAACCAGGGCTCGGTTTCGCCCGATTCTTCTACTGCACACTGAGCGCGATGATCAGGGGCTCGCCGTCTCTGGTCAACCAGGTCGCTTGCCCGTCGGTCAGGCGAGCGAGGACCGTGGCGGTAAACCAGGCTTGCTTCCGGCCGACACTGACGGCAAAGAGCAGCGTCCCCGGCCATTCCGGAGGACTGGCTAGTGCCGCACCGGTCGCATGGGGAACACGTTGGACCACAAAGGGAAGAGGTTGACTGTTTTGCATGAAAAGAGACCGGCTTAATCGCTCAGCGGATGGATCACACGTACACCGGCCGTGTTCCTGAGCAGCTGCGACGAGACGCCAGCAAGGGAGCCGAGCACGTGGCGCGTACTGAAGGCCGCCCGATCCAGCGGCAATCCATGGTGCCCATATTTGAACTTTGGAATGGCCACCGCCGCGACCAGGAGGCTTTTAGCTCGACAGACCGAATTCGTTTTCGATAGCCCACGCTGAGGACCACACGTCGTGCATCAAGGACAGAGACTCGATGCGATAAACCTCGTGTGCCCACCCGGTTTTCTATTTCTGGAACGGGAGAGCCTCAATGCTGAGAGTGACGATCCGAGCCCGCGCCCTTGAATCTCAGCCCATGAGACGTGATCATTCGCTTTTCCGTCGGTTCGAGCATTGCTGCCGTTCGTTCTGTATCCTTTTCGACTGAGGCTGTATCGGAAAGGATACCGTGCCTTGACTGACAGAGGGCTCCGACTGTCCGGCTCTAGCGAGCCGAGACAAATGGCCATTCCTAAACCCATGTCAGAACTCAAGAGTCCCAGAGTGGCGCGAAGAACGACTTGTTGTCAATACAAGCGGTACGTCCCTTGCCTTCCGCTCAGTCATGTTCGCTGGAACAGCGTTACTTGTTTCTGGAAGCCGTGAGACGAATCGGTCACTTCACATCATCATGAAGGGCTGAGCAGATGTCGCCGCAGATTCAATTATCATCATCTCCCTACCCCCCCCCCCGCCTTACCGGCATGAGGCCCGCATGAAGCGCAAGGATCGCGCGTTAAACATCCTGGCATGGTGCTACCGACAGCTGAACCGCATTCTCCCCTGGTACCGCCTCCCCAAAATTCTCGGCATCGGCAATCTCGTCGCGCTCCGGCATGACCTGCGACGCTGGAACCTCTTTGACACTGGCCCCCTCATGGCTGGCCACGGAACACGCCACTGTCCGTTTCACCGCAAGGACCTCGATGAACGACGGGCGGACGGCTCGCACAACGATCTTCAGCTCCCCTCTATGGGCAGCGCTGGTTGTCCCTTTGGTCGAAATGCTCCATTCGAGACCATCTCGTCGCCTGCCGAACCGGGTCTCGAAACACCGAGCCCCCGCGCCATCAGCCGGTTGCTTATGACACGCACGCAATTTATCCCGGCAACCTCCCTAAATCTCCTGGCCGCCGCCTGGATTCAGTTTCAGGTTCACGACTGGTTCGGCCATGAACAGGAACATGAGGCCTCGGCTCCGATCCCACTGGCGGAAGATGACATTTGGCGCGACAATCCCATGATGGTCCGTCGTACCAAGGAGGCGGCTGGCGCGAGAAGTGGGTGTCCGGCCAAAATCCCGATCTTCCTCAATACAGAAACCCATTGGTGGGATGCGTCACAGCTCTATGGCAGCAGCGCACAACGGCAACTGGACGTTCGCGGGCAACGAGACGGAAAACTCAAACTTGATCATGGACGTCTGCCGTCGATGGAGAAACTCGACGGGGAACTCCCTGGCATCGACCTCACCGGATTCAATGACAATTACTGGATCGGCCTCAGCCTGTTTCATACGCTCTTTGCGCGGGAACACAATGCCATCTGCGAGATGTTACTCACTCACTATCCTTCGTGGACGGATGAGCAACTTTTCCAAAAAGCTCGCCTCATTAATGCCGCGCTGATCGCCAAGATCCACACGGTGGAGTGGACACCAGCCCTGCTCCAGCATCCCACGCTCGACAGCGGCATGAAAGCCAATTGGTGGGGCCTGCTCGGCAAACAGATTCGAACGCGAATGGGGCGACTCAGCGACAGCGAAGTGTGGAGCGGGATTCCGGGTTCGCCTCCTGATCACCATACAGCCCCCTATGCCATGACCGAAGAATTTGCTGCAGTCTACCGGCTGCATCCGCTCATTCCCGACGAGTACCGCTTCTTCTCGCTGACCGATTCGTCCTTGAGTCATTACAAATCATTCCCTGATATCCAGGGCAATCAGACCCGTTCGACCATCGAGAAAGTGGGCATCGACAATGTGTGGTTTTCGTTCGGACTGGCTCACCCCGGACAATTGACGCTCGGCAACTTCCCGCGCTTCCTTCAGGAGTTCCGCCGCATCAAGCGATTGCCGAACGGAGATCCCGATGTCTTGGACGTGGCGGCCATCGATATCTTTCGCGATCGGGAGCGAGGAGTTCCTCGCTACAATGCGTTCCGGCGCATGCTCCGCTTGAAACCGATCAAGAGCTTCAAGGCATTGAATCCAGAATGGGCCAAACATCTGCACGATCTCTACGAAGGCGATCTCGAACGACTGGACCTGATGGTCGGGCTCTATGCGGAAACACCGCCGCCTGGCTTTGCCATCAGCGACACGGCCTTTCGAATTTTTACGCTGATGGCGCCGCGCCGGCTCAAGAGCGATCGATTTTTCACGGCCGATTTTCGACCGGACGTGTATACATCCGCCGGCATCGATTGGGTGCAGGACCATGACCTCACGAGCGTATTGCTTCGCCACTACCCGTCGTTGGCGCCGGCCCTTCGAGGCCTCGGCAATCCGTTCTTCCCCTGGCACAACGTCCATGAGCCGGTGTCGCGGTAGCAACCATGAAGAGGACCCTCGAAGCGACGGCATCGAGCGCTGATCGCCGCCGTGGTTTCTTTCTCAGAGAGGATGCCCATGTCCCTGATCACATCACTGCAATGGATGGTCCGTAAGGGGTTCTGGAACGGCGTCGCCAGGGCAAAATATCGTATGACTCGTCCCAAGAACGTCACGACGGTGGCCGTGCGGCGATCACCGGTGACGCTGATTCCCTTCACAGAATCCTTTCCCGCCATTCCCGTTGCGGGCATCCGCGTCGCAAAGCAGGTCCCACAGGATGAACGGCAGGCAGTTGCCGAGATCATGATGCGCTTGTTTGCCAATTTCTGCAGGGTGTGGTCTCCCATGCAGGCTGGAAGGCCTGACATTGCAACTAATCCCCATCAGGCTTTGGACGAGGCCTACAGCCGACCCCACCGTCGGGCAGTCTTGCGGAAGGCGGCTGCGGTCCGACTCGATCCGCAACGGATGCTGCGTACCCCGACAATGCCGGTCGAGCTCCAGATCCCTGCTGATTTGGGAATGCTGGCCCTCCGTGGCCCCTATGCGGGATATCTCCGAAAGGCGTCCCATAGCCCCGATTGCTTCGAATGGGACATCGAGGGGCTCCGTTCGTACAGCCACCATTCGGACCTCTACGCTCCCTGGGCCCATGTACTGTTCAAGGCGGATCCCGCGCAGGCCTCACTCATTCCCGTCCGGATACGGTGCGAACTCGGTTCGGTCCATCCCCGCGATGCGCACTGGGCGCTGGCCACGCGAATCGCCGTGTGCGCCGCCACGACTCATACGGCATTAGTTCGACATTGGACCTGGACGCACCTGATCGGAGGCGAGTATTTCTCAGCCGCCACCCGCACTCACCTGGCGCCAGATCATCCCCTGTGCCGGCTGCTGTGGCCCCACATGGTCGGCACACATACGAGTAATCGGCTGGCCACTCTTGGTCAGCTGATGCCCGACGGAGACTTTGAAGCCATCTATAGCCTGACCTATTCCGGATTATGCCAACTCATAGGGAAGGCCGGTCAGGACTTCAATCTACGCTCTTGCGATCCGGATGAAGACGCGCGTGATCGAGGGCTACTCGAGAGCGGGCTCCCGATGCAGACCTTCTGGAACTGCCGAAGAATCTTTCGGGTGTTTCAGGCCCACGCAGAACGGTATCTGCGGCTGTACTTTGCGGACGAGGACATCCGGACGGATCAGTCGATTCGCAATTGGCTGAGTGAGCTGACTCGCTTGTTGCCGAACGGGCTCGGCCTCGCCTCGGCTCCGCTGACCTGTGCCGCGTTGGCACGAGTGGTCGCTCGATTCATGTACTTGGCTTCCGTCCAGCATGAACAACTCGGCACACAACTTTGGAACTACCAGCTCTGGGCGCATACCCATCCCGTGCGGGTGTATCGTGATGGCCGTCGGCTGCCGGAAGATGTGTACCAACGGCTGGTCAACTCCAACTATGTACTCAATGTGGTCCGGGCGCCCCTGCTGCAGGATTATGCGCCGCTCGCGCTGGTAGAAACCGGACGTCCTGAGCGGCACCCGCGCGCGGAAGCTGCCTTCGCGCAGTTGCGGGTTGATTTGGCCCGGCTTCAGCGAAAGATGGAGCGCAAACCGTGGGCACCCTGGACGCTATATCCAGCCGATCTCGAGGCGAACATCAATGCCTAACGGACCGATGGCGGAAATATCTGACCGCCCCGAAGCGATGGAGGAGCGGCCGTACTCGCTTTTAACGAAAGAGCACACCATTCTCGAACGTCCGCTGATGGCGTTTCGTCCATTCGGCATCGATGAGCAGAGACGCAAAATCGCGGACGTGAGCGGCACCCTGGTCTTGTCCAGCATTCAACACCTCGAGAAGTGTGTGGAAAAAAGCGCGGGGCGAGATGCTGCGGACGCCGCCGTGGAACAACTATGTCGGCTCCTGAACGAGCGTATACCGGACTCGGCGTACCATGTCACCTCCGCGTTTCTCAGGAAGGAATGGAACAGTTATTCCTATGAGTTCCTCAGTTACCTTCGCGAGTTCTGCAAACAACTCTCGGGCGATCCGGACTTCCATTTCAATACCGGCTTGACCAAGGTGATCTCTCCGGTCTTTCGTGTCCTGGCCAGACCCTTTTCATTGGCCCAATTCTCCCGGCTCGCCCTCTATTGGGCCCAGCGATATACCCAAGGGACCGTCGAATGTGAAGTAGCGGAGGTGACTGATCACTCGATGATTTACCGCCTGCGCTTTACCGACCATACCCTCCGGCAATTCGGCCCCTATCTCAAAGCCTGCGCACAACAGGTCTGTGCATCGACAAAAGGCCGCATGGTGGCCGCCCCCACGCTGATTCATGGAGGTCCGGCCGCCACCGTGACGGATCGGGCCTGCATCGTCGAGGGGGATCCCTGGTGCGAATGGGAGGTCCGATGGCATCCCGAGCCAGCGCTGTCCTACTGGTTTTTGGGAGCCCTGCTTCCCGGCGTATTGGCGTGGACCTATCTCCGCCGCTACTATCCCGCCGTATCTGGAGTCGAGGCGCTGCTCGTTGTCCTGATCCCCATTACCATGACTGCGCTCGTCACCGAGCTTCGTCAACGCAGTCTAGCACGCCGACGTGAATCCCTGATCCGGGAGCAAATGCAATTCGTAGACGCGCGGTACGAAGACTTGCGCGACGCCTTCGTGGAACAGGAGCAGACACGAGTCGAGCTGCGGCGTAAGGTCAGTCAACTCACAGCGCTCAATCGTGCGGGGCTTGGCTTCAACTCCACGCTGGACCGTGAATCCCTTGTGCAAACCGTTCTGGCTACCCTGATACAAGACTTGCACTACGACCGCGCGATGATCAGCTTTTACGACCCGGAGCGCCGCATGTTATACGGCGGACGGATCCTCGGCGTTTCGGAGGAGATTGCAGAATTCGTCCGGCGACGGGAATTGCTGGTTACCGATCCGGACGGGTTTCCGGCTTCCGCCCTGCGCGACGGCAAACCACTCCTCGTCCAGGATATCGCCGATCTTTGGAAGCACCTCCATCCGGCCAACCAGGAATTGGCGCTCCTCACTGGCACCAGGTCTCTGATTTGGGTCCCCCTGATCGCAAAGGGCCGGATCCTCGGGACTCTCACGGTCGATCGTACGGCACCCAACACCTTGACAAGCGAAGACCTTGAGCTGATGGTGACTCTCGGCAACCAGGTCGCAATTGCCTTCGATAATGCCGCGGCCTATGCGCAGATCGAAGAAATGAACATCGGACTGGAGTCGAAAGTCCGTGAACGCACCGCCGAGTTGGAACGCGCCGACCGATCGCGATCACTCTTCCTTTCTCATGTCTCTCATGAGCTCAGAACGCCGCTGACCTCGGTAAAGGGATTTGTCGAAAATCTGCTCGACGGCCTCACCGGCCCGCTGAACGAAAAGCAACAGCGGTACTTAAGCCGTATTGTGGACAATGTTGGCCGCCTCATTCGTATGATCAATGACCTCCTGGACCGCACCAGAATCGAAACCGGGCAATTGACGTTGTCGCCCGCCGAAGTTGATCTCGAACGCTGCATCGCCGAGGTCATCGAGCAATTACGCCCTCTCGCCTTGGAGAAAGAGCAACTCCTCACGACCGAATACCCGTCGTCCCCTGTTATCGTGTGGGCGGACCGAGACCGGTTGATTCAGATCGTTACCAATCTCGTCCACAACGCCATCAAGTTTACACAGCGGGGAGGACTGGTTTCAGTTCATGTCACCACGCCACAGTCTGGCCAGGCCAACGTTTGCGTCTGTGACACGGGGCCCGGCATTCCGCCAGAATTCCTCGAAAAAGTATTCGATCCCTTCTTCCGCATGGGGCAAGAGGCACGCAGCGGATCGAAAGGCCTCGGGCTCGGGTTATCTATCGTGAAAACCCTCGTCGATCTTCATCATGGACAGGTAGCTGTGCGCAGCCAACCAGGGGTAGGGACGGAATTCACCGTGGGGCTACCCATGATCCCGGCTTCTACACTCACATTATCCGATCAGACCACAGACAAACGTCTGCTCATTGTGGATGATGACCCCGACATTCGTCAGCTCCTCGTGGATCGCCTGAGCGCCGACGGGTATGAGGTCGTAACAGCCGTGGATGGGGCCCAGGCGATACAGACGATTCAAGAATGCCGATTTTCAGGAGTGCTCCTCGATATCGGCATACCTGGGATCAACGGTCTGGAGGTGCTGCGTCAGGTGAGGCAGTCGAACCAGCAACTTCCCATCATCATCATTACCGCCGCCGAATCGAAAGATCTTGCCGTTCATTCTATTAGTCTCGGTGCACAGGCTTATGTACTCAAGCCGTTTGACTCGAAAGAACTTGAGCAGGTCGTGGACCATTGGTTTACGCGAGTGATGCTTAAGTCCAGTCCATAGGGATCCCACAGAAGTCGTGCGCGAATGACCTTGCTTCGCCCAAGTGTCGTCCCGCCTGGGATTAATCGCCCAGCGACACCCCCCAAACACCAGTCCGGACCATGACCTCGGACGACAAAGCCGCCTCATCCGTCACGAAGATGTCCAAGCCGCCCTCTCAGCCATACCAATTCGAAATGTGTTATCGTCACGAAGACGAACATCGGTGTGGCGTTATGACCTTCTACTCCAGCAGATTGGTGACACTTCCTCACATTTTGCTGTGGCTCGCCCTGCCGGTGATTATCGACGCTCCCGTGCTTGCAGCCACTCCGATCTTCACGTATACCGACGAGGCCGGAGTTCAAACGCTGACCGACGACTTCAGGTCCATCCCCGAGCAGTACCGCTCCCAGCTGACGCAGCCCAGCCTCGACCGGCCGACAGCTCCGGAAGTACCGGCACCGGCGGTGGCACCTGAAATTCAGTCGCGCTCGGCCGATGTGCGGACCATCACCGCGAGCGGCGAATACCGCATGGGTGATCATGATAGCCGCGCCGATGCCGTTCGCTTGGCGACGGAAGCCGCAAAGCTGGACGCGCTCGAACAGGTCGCGACCTACATCGAGCGCATCACCGAAGTGAAAGATTTGAACGTCACGCGCGATGATATCCGCAGCTTCACCGCTGGAGTCGTCAAGGAGATCGACCAGAAGGTGTCAACGAGGCTGGAACAGGATCACGTCGTGATTCGTGTGGACATCACCGGGGAAGTCGAACCACGGAACGTGGTTCACGCCATTGCCGCGCTCCGAGAGAACGACCAGGCGCGGCAGGAACTCCTCGCGCTCCGGGCGGAAACTGATCGACTCCAGGCACAAGTCGACGACACCAACCGCGCGCTGGCCGCCGCCTCAACTCCTTCCGAGGTGCAGCAATACACGGATCAGCGTCAGGACATGCTCGACCAGATGCAGGCCAACGCGCTCCTGTCACAGGCCTGGACGAGTTGGACCTATCCGACATTGGGCTTCTACTCGTATCCCTGGTTCGGAGTTTCTGGCATCAACGGCCTGTTGCTCCAAGCCCAACGCCTGTCGCCGTATCATCGCCACCTCCCGCTCGCGCAACGGATGATCACGGCGAACAACAGTACGTCGCCCGCACAGCCGCCGGTCTCCGCGCCGCCGCACCCCTCGCTACTCGTTCCGCCGCTGCCGCATGTGCATCAATATCAGGCCCCGCCGCTCCTCAACAGCCATGGCCAGCAGGCCAAGGTGGGCGACGTGGTGGTCATCCCGACACCCAGGTCGATTCCCCCGACTGCGCAATACACCCCTCAAGCGCCGCCCTACCAGGTCCACCCCAACCATTTCTGGCGGCCCAGCCCCCCGAACATTCAGAGCTTCCCGTCGGTACCGCAGCACCGACCATCGGTCAGCATGGCGCCCCGCTCATCCGACGGGCATACCGGGCATAGCGGAGGCGGGCATTCCCACAGCGGCGGTGGCCACCGCGGGCGATAACCGCGCGTGTGAGCCGAGTTCTCTGCGAGGCGTTGCAGGAGCATCTTCGTAGGCACCCGAGAATAACTCGGAGGCTTCCCAATCCATTTCGAGTATAGTGAGGCGATGGCGCCTCGAATAACTCATCGGGCCGGCACGTATTCGCACCACAGACGTCGATCCCATCGCAGGCTGACGTTCACCTCACTGTGGCGATTCACCGGGCGCCGATGGCGTAACCTTCGAGCATTCCTGCGCGCGGTGGGAAACACGCATCCCGTGCCGCGGCTGCTCATCGGCGCCATCCTCCTCGCCTGCTTCTGGGTCACCCTGAACTGGACCTATCACGCCATCAACAAACCGACCGAAGTGTTGTTTCCTCTGGAAGACGCGCTGGATAAAAACCCTGCGGCTACATGGCAGGAATACGGTCCGCTCTTTCGGGAACATTCCACGGCGATCATCACGCCGGACCTTCTCGCGGCGCTGGCCCAGGTGGAGGGAGCGGGCAATCCCGTGGCACGGACCTATTGGCGCTGGCGATTGTCCTGGAATCCCTTCGACTGGTACCGGCCTGCCTCGAGCGCCGTCGGGATGTTTCAACTGACCGATGGCACATTTCGGGAGGCGAAACGCTACTGCATCCACAATCATGTGGTGGTCGAAGACGGCCCGTGGAACGATCTACATTCGTGCTGGTTCAACAGCCTCTATACGCGCATTGTTCCGAGCCATGCCATCGAGTTGACTGCCGCCTTGCTCGATCGTCAGGTCGCCGCGACCATCGACAGCCGGCGGCAGGCCTCGACCACCAGGCAACAGAAGCAAGACCTCGCAGCCGTGATCCACCTCTGCGGCGCGGGAGCCGGCCATGCCTTCGTCGCTCGCGGCTTCCACCTGACTCCCCACCAGAAATGCGGAGATCATCACGCCGGCACGTACCTGGCCAGGGTCAACGGCCTGAAGTTACAATTCGCGCGGCTCGCTACCGGCAGCAGCCTTCAACGGCTGGTGAAACCGCGCTGAAACGACCTCCCTCTGCTGAACCAGGCATTCTGCCTGCCGGCTAGGGTTTCCCCGAGTGTCCCCAAGCGGCCCGATGGGATCAACTCACGAGGGGGCCCTACACAGCCATGATGTTCGTTCTGCGCCACAATCACCTGATCTGAGTCATCCCGCTGGTTTCGGCGCTGCTCTTACTGTCTCCAGGCATGGGGCTGTCTCAGAATCAGACACCTCCATCTCCAGAAAGCAGTCACGAGCGCGACCTGGTCAGGCCGGTCAATTACGCCGATCGGACAGAAAGTCCGGCCAACAGTTCAGGCCGGTCCTCGAGGCTCAATTGGGAGACGAGAGAGGGCCGCAGTTATCTGATTCCAGCCGCGGAAATTCTCGCGTATCTCCTTCTCTTGAACCAATTCGATCGGCACTTCACCGAACCGATGTCGGATTACCGGACCACCGGCACCACCATTCGTCAACACCTCACCGATTCAAAATGGGTGCTCGACAACGACCAGTTTTCCGTTAACCAGTTCCTCCATCCGTACAGCGGCAGCATTTACTATGGGCTGGCACGCTCATCGGGGCTCAACTTTTGGGAGTCGTCGCTGTATAGCGTCGCTGGCAGTTTCCTCTGGGAAATCGGCGGCGAAAAAACGAATCCGTCGATCAATGACATGATCGCGACTCCCATCGGGGGAACATTCCTGGGTGAGCCATTATTCAGGATGGCCAATCTGCTGCTGGAATCCGATGATGGCCGTCCGGGATTCTGGCGCGAACTCGGCGCCGCCATCATCTCCCCACCCACCGGATTCAACCGGCTGGTGTTCGGGAACCGCTTCGACGCGGTCGATCCCAGTAATCGGCCCGCCACGTTCATGCGACTGGCCGGCGGCGGCACGCTGACCTCGAGCAGCCATAACGTGGCATCGAACGTGAACGAGCATGGCGCGGTGGGAGAATTCACCCTCACGTACGGGCTACCCGGCAAGCCTGGCTACAGCTACGCACGCCCCTTCGACTATTTTGATTTTCATGTCTCTGCGGCGACCGCCAACACCTTGGAAACCATCACCTCACGTGAGCTGCTCGCGGGCAAGACCTACGCATCCGGCGATCAGACTCGCGGAATCTGGGGCTTGTTCGGGAGCTACGACTACATCTCGCCGCAAGTCTTCCGGGTCTCCAGCACCGCCCTCTCGCTGGGAACCGTCTGGCAGTCCTGGTTAGCCGACGAGCTGGCACTGCAAGGGACCTTCTTGGGTGGGGTAGGATACGGAGCGGCCGGGAGCATTCAGCGTACGGAGGAACGGGATTATCACTATGGAACGACGCCGCAGGCGCTGCTGGCGCTCCGCCTGATTTATGCGAATCGCGCCATGTGGGACATCACGGGGCGGGAATATTATGTCAGCGACTTTCTCTCTCCCGAACGGCACGAGCAGGAAAATATCGTCCGCGCAGAATCTTCATTGACACTTCGCCTGTTCGACCGGCACGGCGTAGCGCTGCGCTATTCGCTTTCACACCGGGATGCGCACTATCCGAGCGTAGAGTTTCGCAATCAGACGATCACGGCCGTCAGCCTGATGTATGTCATCCTCGGGGATTCCGGCTTCGGCGCCGTGGAATGGCGATGAACCACCGAGAACGCCGTAGCCTTTGTCAATCGCCTGCTACGAGATGCCGTGCTGCTGGCGGCCAATGGGGCCATCGTAGCGATTCGTGGATTTGAACAGCTCGTACCGCCCGTCTAGCGCGAACATCGCCACTCTGGCACACAAGCCTTCCATTTCGGCGACGGTCATGGGTGTAAACCGCCGTGCGATGTCGAGATTCTGTTTCAGGACCTGTGGCGAGTCGATGCCGCTCACGAGCGAGGCGATCGGCAGACTCAACACATACCGGATTGCCTCTTCAGGCTGGACAATACCTTGTTTGATCGGCTCGGCATTGCCGGTCAGGCTCTTCATGCCCAAGGGCGCAATGCCCCGCTGGTTCAGCACCGGTAGCACCTCCCGCTCAAAACTCCGATAGGTCCCGTCGAACACGTTCAACGGCATCTGGCATGCATCGAACGGAAAGTCGTGCGACAGCATCTTGAGATGGATACTCGGGTGTTTGTGCCCCGTGAATCCAATGAACCGCACCTTTCCCTGCCGCTTCGCCTCCAGCAAAGCCTCCGTCGCGCCGTTCGGAGCGAAATGCCGATCGGGATCGTCTTCGTAGACCACTTCATGGATCTGCCAGAGATCGAGATAATCGGTCTTTAACCGGCGGAGCGACTCGTCTAGTTGCTGAAGCGCCACTTTCTTGTCACGCCCGTGCGAACAGACTTTCGTCATGAGCACCACCTGCTGCCGTTTTCCCTGCAGCGCCTTGCCCATCAGCTCTTCGGACCGTCCGCCGTTGTACTCCCAGGCATTGTCGAAAAAATTCACGCCCGCATCGATGGCCGCGTGTAACAACCGAATGGCTTCTCCATCATCCTGAATGCGGCCCCAATGTGCACCGCCGAAACAGAGAGCCGATACCTGCACGCCGGTTTTCCCTAACGCCCGCCGTGGAATTTCTCCGGGTGAGATGCCGGTCGCGGGAGAGTCTGCGGCGAGAGCTTCGGCCAAACGACCGGGCCCACCCAACGCCATGAGCGAGCCAGCCACGCCCAGTCCTTTCAAGAGCTGCCGGCGGCCGAGCATCAGGGACCAGATTCTGTTCACGGGCGTCCTGGGCGTCATGGATCACCTGCCTGTCTAGAGGTGGATGAGGGGCACACCACGTGTCGACTTTTCGTCATGTGCCAGACTTCGCGGCGGCCAGAAGCGCGTTTCGATCCAGCGTGAGCAGTTCGCCGATGCGATCGATGCTGAGGTCGGCCGCAGGAAAGGTCCGCAGCACCTCCGGATCGGTCGCATAATGGCCCTGGCGCGGAAACACCGTCGTCACCCGTTCGCCCCAATAGGCCTTCACGGCCGTGAGAATCCGCAATTTGTCATCGACCAGTACATAGTGATCAGCCGGATAACGCTGCTCGACGTCGTCCAGCTCCAGCTCTTTGTGAATGTAGATAAGGACATGGCCCTGGACCGCTTCAAAGAGACCCGACCGGTCGATCTTCCTCGGCTGGAAGACAATGTCACCATCGGAGAGGATCACGGTCTCCGCCCATTGCGCGGTATGGCGAATCACCTCGTGCACGTGCGGAAACATTCGCTCGGCAAAGGGATAGTTCAGCAGGAACCGGGACAGTGTAAACAGATGGGGATCGCGGGGATACTCCTGCCGATAGCGTTGAAGCGCCCCGAGGTAATCCACATAGCCCAGCTTTGCCCGCAGCTCTTCGAAAATCACCCAGTACTGCTGCTCTCCCTTGGTGCCGATTTCTTCATCCAGATGTTGCGTGAGGTCGACCGCGATGCGGTCGTTGTCCAACAGTGTATTGTCGACATCGAACAACATGACCACTCTAGGCTCTGCCATTGGCTACCGCTTTCCGCTCCACTTCCAGTTCCTGATCTCCGGCATGTCGATGCCATGGAGCTCGATGTACTGTTTGTGTTGCATGCGTTTATCCCGCATCTCCTGCTTGAGATAGGCTGCGCGCGCCCCGAGTTGCGGCACACGGTCCACGACGTCGGCCACGAGATGGAACCGGTCCAGGTCATTCAACACGACCATGTCAAAAGGCGTCGTCGTCGTGCCTTCTTCTTTGTAGCCTCGCACATGCAAATTGTCATGATTCGTCCGCCGGTAGGTGAGCCGGTGGATCAACCAGGGATACCCATGGAAAGCGAAAATGATCGGCTTATCGGTGGTGAAGAGCGCATCGAATTCCTTGTCGGACATCCCGTGCGGATGTTCACTCGCCGGCTGCAGCTTCATGAGATCGACCACGTTCACCACGCGCACCTTCAAATTGGGCTGGGCCACGCGCAGAATTTCCACCGCCGCCAGCGTCTCCATGGTCGGCACGTCGCCGCAACAGGCCATCACGACATCGGGATCGCTCCCGCGGTCGTTGCTGGCCCATTCCCAAATGCCGATGCCGGCCGTGCAATGGAGGATGGCGGATTCCATGTCCAGCCATTGCGGCGCCGGCTGTTTCCCCGCGACGACCACATTCACATAGCCGCGGCTACGCAGGCAGTGATCGGTCACCGACAGCAATGTGTTGGCATCGGGCGGCAGATAGACGCGGATCACTTCCGCCTTCTTATTCACGACATGGTCGATGAATCCCGGATCTTGATGACTGAACCCGTTGTGATCCTGCCGCCACACATGAGAGGTCAGCAGATAGTTGAGGGAGGCGATCGGCCGCCGCCAGGGAATCTCGCGCGAAGTCTTCAACCACTTGGCATGCTGGTTGAACATGGAATCGACGATGTGAATAAACGCCTCGTAGCAATTCATGAATCCGTGGCGTCCGGTCAGAAGGTACCCTTCGAGCCAACCCTGACAGAGGTGTTCACTGAGGATCTCCATGACACGTCCATCATGGGCCACATGTTCGTCGGTCGGGAGAATTTCCTCCGTCGAACAACGGTCGGTCACTTCGAACACGGCCCCCCAACGATTGGACGCCGTTTCGTCGGGCCCGAAGATCCGGAAGTTGTGCGCATTCAGTTTCAACACATCGCGAAGAAACAGTCCCTGCACCCTCGTGGCCTCGGCCTCATCCGCGCCCGGCTTGACCACCGGCACGGCATACTGCCGGAAATCCGGCATGTGCAGATCGCGCAGGAGACTGCCGCCGTTCGCGCAAGCAATGGCGCCCATGCGTCGCTCACCGGTCGGCGCGAGCGAGGCCAGCTCGGACACCAGCTTCCCCGTTTCGTCAAAGAGTTCTTCCGGCTTGTAACTCTTTAACCAAGCCTCCAAGAGCTCGACATGCCCGGGCTTGTCCATCTCGCCCATCGGCACCTGGTGGGAACGGAATGTCCCTTCCGTCAGCTTGCCGTCCACCTCCTTCGGGCCGGTCCATCCCTTCGGGGTGCGTAACACAATCATGGGCCAGCGCGGCCTGCCGGTGAACCCCTTGGATCGAGCCTCCTGTTGGATGCGCCGGATCGTCGCCACGATGTCGTCCAGTGTGGACGCCATCAACTGATGCATCTCTTCTGGATCGTCCCCTTCCACGAAAAACGGCTGGTGGCCATATCCGATCAACAGGGATTCGAGTTCATCCGGCGGCATGCGCGCCAGTACGGTCGGGCCCGCAATCTTGTAGCCATTCAGATGGAGGATCGGCAGCACGGCTCCGTCCCGCACGGGGTTCAAAAATTTATTGCCATGCCAACTGCCCGCGAGCGGGCCGGTTTCAGCTTCTCCGTCGCCGATCACGCAGGCCACGAGCAGCTCGGGATGGTCGAACGCCGCGCCATAGGCATGAGCCAGGGAATATCCCAGCTCACCCCCTTCATGAATAGAGCCGGGGGTTTCCGGCGCGACATGGCTCGGAATGCCGCTGGGAAAAGAAAACTGTTTGAACAAACGCTGCAACCCCTCCTCGTCCTGCGAGATGTTCGGATAGACTTCGCTGTAGGTCCCTTCGAGGTACACGTTCGCCACCAACCCGGGGCCGCCATGGCCGGGCCCCGCGATATAAAGCACCGGAAGATCCTGTGCCTTGATGATGCGGTTGAGATGGGCATAGATAAAATTCAGCCCCGGCGTCGTTCCCCAATGACCGAGCAGGCGCGGCTTGATATGTTCGCGTTTCAACGGCTGCTTGAGCAGCGGGTTGTCATACAAATAGATCTGCCCGACGGAGAGGTAATTGGCCGCTCGCCAATAGGCATGGATTCGTTGAAGCATGTCCTGACTGAGTGGGTGATTCGCATGGGTCGTCTGGTTCATGGAGTCCCTCTTTCAGAAGTGAGCTGACGTCTCAGTTCGTTTCTTTCCGCCTCAGACCGGCAAAGCCAGCAACCGGCAGACCGATTCCGCGATGTAGCGTTCTTCATCCGTATGGATCACGCGCACGGTGACCCGGCTGCCCGGCTCCGAAATGACGGCTGCATGGGATTCGTTGCGGGCCTGGTTCAACTGAACACCGAGAAAGGCCAGGCCGTCGCACATCCGTGCTCGCACGACAGCTGAATGCTCGCCGATGCCGCCGCTGAAGACGAGCTGGTCCAATCCACCGAGCGCCGCCGCATAGGCGCCGATCCACTTTTTTCCCTGATAACAAAATACCGCGACGGCCTCAGCGGCGCGCGTATCGTGGGGTTCTTGCGCCAGCAAATCCCGTAGGTCGGGACTGAGTTCAGACAATCCTAGCAGCCCCGACTGCGCATGGACCATATGATGAAACTGTTCCGCCGTCATCCCCTCGGTTTGAGAGAGGTAGGACACCAAGCCAGGGTCCAGGTCACCGGACCTCGTGCTCATGGGTAGACCCGAGGCCGGCGTGAATCCCATGGTCGTATCGATACTCACGCCGTCGCGCACAGCGGCGAGGCTGGCCCCGTTTCCCAAATGAGCCAGAACCACCTTACCGCGCGCGGCCTCACGACCGGCCACCCGCTCCAATTCCTCCATGAGATAGGCATAGGACAGCCCATGAAAGCCGTATCGCCGGACACCCTGTTTTTCATACCGGCGGGGAATCGCCAGCAGCCGAGCGACCGGCGGCAGATGCTGATGGAATCCGGTATCGAAGCAGGCCACTTGCGGAACAGTCGGATACTGCACGCCCAGGGCTTCGATGAGAGCGAGCTCCGCCGGAAGATGCTCGGGATCGTAGGGGCTGAGCCGACGCAATTCGTCCATGACCGCCGGTGAGATCACTTCCGGATTCGTATAGCGGCTTCCTCCATGCACGACCCGATGGCCGATGGCCTGGAGAGACGATCCTCGGCCACTTTGCCCGAGTTGGTCAATAAGCAACTGCACGGCAGCCGCGTGGTTCGGGATCTTGGCGATAGACCGTTGGGCCTGACCCGTTGCGCCGTCGGTGACGGTCACGATGCCCTCAGGAAGCCCGATGCGCTCGATCCGACCCGATACCGCACGGACGGGCGCCGCGCCCAGATGAAACAACGCCCATTTCACGCTGGATGATCCGGCGTTCACGGTCAGCAGCGCTGGCACTTCGGGTTTGGATTGCGACATGTCCTCTCACCATAGATCGACCATACGATCAGCGCAACCGGAAAATCCCGGAGCCTTTCTTATAGGTCTTCTGCGCGCAATCACTATAGGGGAAATGCTAGTTCCAGATAGACTGTGGATGCGCTATTGTAGCGGGATGCGTTTGCTGCTGCTCTTTCTCGTTGTCCTGGTCATCCCAAGTACGATGCCGACGAACATTGCTGCAGCCACATCTGCGGAGGCCGCGCTACCGGGCGGCACGATTGTCGCGATTGACCAGGAACGGCTCACCCTCACCATTCTCTTTCCCACAGGAGAATCTCGTGCACTTCCCGTTCGCGAGGCTCGCCTGCTGCATGGCCTCGCCGTCGGGGACCATGTGATCTTCGAGCTCAATGACGAGCACACCTTGATCAAGATCGCCAAACTGCCGACCGATCCAGCCAACTGATTGTCACCTTCTATCAAGCTGAAATCAGACATTCAGACGGATTGGGTGCCTTAGCATGCCTCTATTTTGATTGTTCAAGTAGCTTGTTGACCTTGACGGTCAGCTCTGCGTATTCTCCTGCAGTGCAGCCGGACACACGCATCCGGCACGTCGCCCGACCAACCTGATCACGACCAGACCTGAAGGATCTCCGATGAATCGTTGCCCTTTTTCCGTTGGCGCTTCCGTACTCATCCTATTGATTACCTCCGTATCGGTTTCGGTACCTTTGGCGGCGTCGGAACTCGATCAGACTGACAGAGAACCTATGGAGCAGGTGATCGAACGATACATTCGCACCCATCCGGAAGTGATCGAGCAATCGCTGCAGGCGCTGGAAGCGAAACGTGAGGCTGAGGAGAAGGCGAGGCAGAAGGTGGCGCTGGGAGCCCACCAAGCCGAATTGCTCAATGACCCAACATCACCCGTAAGCGGCAATCCCTCCGGAGACATCACGCTGGTAGAGTTTTTCGATTATCGCTGCGGCTACTGTAAACGCGCCGCCGGCGCCGTCACGCAATTGCAGCAGGAAAACCCGCGGGTGCGCGTTGTCTACAAAGACTTTCCCATTCTCGGCGAAGCCTCTGAACTCGCCGCCAAGGCCGCGCTGGCCTCCAAGGCACAAGGCAAGCACCAAGTGTTCCATGAAGCGATGCTGGCCTTCAAAGGCGATATCACGAAAGAGTCACTCTTGAACCTGGCCGGAGAAGTCGGCCTCGACCCCGCCAAGCTTGAAGCCGACATGCGCAATCCCGAATGGCAAAAGGTCATCGACACCAATCGTGCCCTGGCGCGCACTCTCGGCATCAGCGGCACGCCCGGATTCATCGTCGGCACGGAATTGGTTCCAGGCGCATTGGACTTGAACGGGCTGAAAGAATTGATCTCTCGCGGCGGCGAAGCCGTAAAGCTTCGTCCCATTGATGTACCTCATCGGTAACACACTAACCGTACGCGCAATTCACATCCCATTGCTTCGGTAAAGGCACAGTTGTCGACTCGGCCTCCGCCATACCTTGCTTGACCGGCTTACCTGGCATCACCTTCATTTCAACAATCCAACGTCAATGTCACCTGAGTCATTGAACGCTTGGTGGCTGGGACGGCCACCTCGCTGACGATGGAGGTCACACCCTAAAACCTGCTTCCTCCATAGTTTCCAAAGACGATGGATTGGACCTCTTCCTCAGACAGGAGGAGTCGTCCTGTTGGCGGTATATCAAGCACTCTGCTCGTGGAGGATTTGAAGGAGACGCATTGCGTGGTCAGAACGATATGAGACCGGCTAGCTCAATGCGAAGCTGCCGCCGGAAACTGCAGGGCATTCAAGATCGCGGCAAGACGGTAGCCGGCCTTGGCTAACTGCTGCTTCACGAGTTTGGCCTCATCTTGTTCATAGCCAGGCGGCAAGGTGATCGTAATCTTTCGCAGGCCATTCTGGTCTCCGTCGAATTGCCCTGCACCGAAAATGAGACGCTCATACGCGGACTTGCCTAGCCTGATGCTCTCAACCGCCCACTGCTCGACCCATTCGTGATACGAACCGCTACCATCCCAGGCCGGTTGATGACCTTCAGCCACTAGTCCCTGAGCGACTTCCAGATACGAGCGGCCTTTAGCGACCTCGTTCACCAGACGGTCATCCCACAAGGCGTGCAGTTGCTCTTCAGCTGCACTAAATAGCAACGTACCACCATGATCCCCGGCCTTCCTCGCCGCTTCCTGCGGGTCGGTAATCAAGTGCGCCTGACGTTGCGCATCGAACCGATAATAACCACTGCCGAGGTGGAGCGGTTGGTGAAGGTCTCCGAGCAAGTGAACCAGCCAACGCAAAGCCTGCACCCTGGTCATCTCGTGATCAGCAACGGTGGTTGATTCAATGACCAGGATGCAGCGCTGAATCGTCCGCACAATGTCATTGTGGCGGCTTCCGACCGCCCCTTCCCTATACGCGTCGGTATCCAGCGGCAGATCGACATAATGCCATTCCCGATTGTCGGGAAAGGCTTCGTTGAAGCGCTGAGCTCCCGCGTCATGAGCCAGTGGCCCGACATTCTTCTTTGCGCGTTTCACCTCGTCCGGCCAGGTTGCAACCGTCGCCAAGGTTTCACCCGAACGGAGAAGAGTCCCAACTGCCGCCCTCGTTTCAGATGTGAGCTGGGCATCGACAATGGCTCCGACCGTTCGATGCCCCAGATCTCCAAAGGCCGAGGCCTGAGCGGTAAAGGACCACCCCGCGACCGTCAAGAGAAGGATGAGAAGTACTGGCATACCAAACCCTCGCTTCGAGCCGGGATGAAAGCCATGACACGAACAATGTGTGGCGCGATAGGGAGGATTGTAAAAGTTATTAGGCAGAAGCGCAAACATCAGCAGGCGTTAGCTATCTCTCTGCGCTGCATGCCGACGCTCAAACAGGAGGCAGGACAGCAATTCATGCTCAATAAAAAGGGGGAAGCCTTGCGGCTTCCCCCTCCGGTGATTAGGACCGGCACTGCATCCATACGGCGGCCCCTTCGATAGAAGAGGCCGCCGCCCCCTCACCTTATTGGATGAGATGTGAAGTCTTGGAGGCGTGCGCCTCGCCTGACTCAGATCCCGCCCGCTTGACAGAAGGTGCCTGCTGACTCAACGGGAGGATTCGTTGGTCATCGGTGGGCAACACCTTCAAGAGACCCCATTGACCCGATTGGGCATAGGGCAACCGCTGGTTGCTCCACACATAATCACCCGGCTGACGGAAGCTTCCGCCTGCCGCAGGGATAAAGGCATCCAGCGATTCCGACGCTGAGAACTCCACGACGCTGATCTGGTCGGCGCCGCGCATGAACGGCTCGATCGGCCATTCATGTTTTTCCACACTGAACATGCCGTTCTGTTCATTGCTCGCACCGAACACATGGATACGCACGGGATCTCCCGCATGCGCTTCGATGAGCGGCGTGGCAATACTTTCGGGCTTGTCCACCGAGCAGGGTTGGAACACCTTGCCAAGCGAGCATCCGCTGGCTTCACGGAACTTATACGGTTCCGAACGGTAGTTCACGGCCGTCAGTCCCGCCGTGTTTTGCACGTAGGGCATGAAGCTCGTTCCGATGATGTTGTCTTCATCCTGGAAGAACAGGGCCACATCGCGATAGTTCTGGCGATGTTCGTAGCCCTGGATCGTCCGATCCACAATCACATCGGCGACCCAGCTGTTCTTGGTGGAAATATCCGCACCGGTCTTCGGATCGCGATAGGTGGCCCCCTTGGGTCCGATCACGATGCCGCCATACAGGCCGTTGCGCGGATTGGTCATGACATTCCCCCAATCCCACACCAGAGACGCAGTCTCTCCGATGAACGGATCGGCATAGAACGTGTACACGCGGCTCTCACCCGGAGCAACCGTCTGCTCGCCCGGATTGTTACCCACGTTGGCGCCCAGGGAATCCTTCGGATCAAAAGCCAGACCCAGCGCCGAGAACGACGCACGGCCCTGCTTCATCTTATTGCTCAACTTGACCTTGAGACAGTCTCCGACGTTCGCGCGCAACGTCAGCGGCATCGGCTGAAGGCCGGAGGCCACCGTCGCCACATCCTCATCCAAGACATAGATCTTGGCATCAGGATTGACCATCTGGATGGTCCGCTCGAAATCGACCTCGATGGCATCCGGCGCCTTCGGGTTCAACTTCATCGACGGGAAATCGATCGCCGACACATTGAAACTCTTCACTGGCGCCTCGGCAGGACACACCGCCGGGGCCTTCGGAATTTCGTTCCGGCCACTGTATCCGGCAGGCAACTTCTGGAGATCCGCCACGTCCTTATCGAGGACGCGCAAGATACCCCACGCGCCTTCCGAGAACTTGGAGGAACGACCATTGAAGTGGATGTAGTCACCCGCCTGCAAGCGTGGTCCACCGGCTTGCGGAATGACCAGGTCGTATCGTTCAGCGATACCGACATGGATCGAGTTCTTCCGGTTGGCATCGCCGGCATACCGCTCGGTCAGATAGGTATGACCGGACAACGTCCACACCATGCTTTCATTGGTCATGGTCTGCAGCAACCGGAACACAACCGTATCGCCCAAATAGGCTCGCACCATCGGGGTGTACGGATCGCCGTGTACGGCGCTGCTGAAGAGCTTCGACGGATCCGGATTCGCGTTCAGGCGTCCGCTGATCGGCTCGGCCCTGAAGTTGAGACCGCCGCCCGTCGTATGGGTTCCGCCGTTCAGGAACGGCATCGGCGTCATCTTGATATGATCTGGAATCGGGAACGAGATGGTCTTCCCCGCTTCCAGGGCAATTTCCACCGGCTGACCCGGAGGATTACCCGCCGTCACGATGTTGATCGTGTGCGGCACGCTATCGTTCAACTGCACCAGCAACTCACGGAAGCTGCCGTTCACCCCGTAGCCCACAGGCTCCGCGGTGCGGATGTCCGCCAACGGACCGCTCCGAATCGGCGCACCGGTCTTCGGATTGTGATAGGTCGATCCGACCGGCTCGACAAGCATCGTGCCGAATCCGCCGTGGCCCCAGGTGATCCGGCCCAACGCATGGTCGTGCCAGAATACGGTGCCCACATCGGAATCCACCCAGAACCGCTGCCGGACAAATTCCACCGTCACGATATCCTTCACAGGATGATCGTTCTTCAACGGCCGAACGAGCGTGATCTCGTTGCCCTTGATCGACTGGATCCGTCCGACTTCATTCCCGCCGACGTTATCCGCGCCGATGAGAATTTCGATGCCCGGATGATACTGCGCGGCGTTCTTCAGGGTGATCACGCGATCGCCCTTCTTCCCCGCCTTCGTGAAGATGGTGTTCAAGGGCAAGGGCAAGCCCTTGTCCGTCTTCTTTTCCAACATCGTGAACGGGCGCACCGACTGTTCGTTCGAGAAGCCGGTGATCACGCCGTCCGACGATTGATTGTCGAACTGCAGGAAGTGCCAATGGGTATTGACCTTCGACGCATGGAAATTGCCGAAGTCGTCGTCATCCCATTCGCTGGTCAACATCCAATCGACGCAATCGTAGATGTTGGACCGCACGACCAGCGGGAAGCGCAGGTCGTTGTTTTTCCGAATGGCCGCTTCCTCTTCATGCAACACATAGATCAACCCGCCCTCGTCCATGATGGCCGGGGTGTCGCCTTGCTTGTCGGCGAGCATCATCGGCGTATGGATGAAGTGCACGTTGTATTTCTTCGAACCCGCATTCTCCGGACACAGGCTCCACCGTCCGTTCTCACCCGGCTTGGCGGGATAGGAACTCGGCTGGCCATCCTCCTCGAGGTGGATCATTTCCAACCAAGGGGATGGGTTGTGTCCCTTCGAGAACGGCACGCGACGGCCGAAGTGCGGCTTCAAGTGCGGCCAGGAGACCTTGCCGGTCAACGGCTCGAACACGATCGGCAGCCGCTCGCCCGGATGGGCCGATTGATAGCGCGGATTCGGCACCGTGTTCTCAGGCTCCGTCATCGCGCGAGTGCCCTGCCAGTTCCAATTCAACACACTGGCATCATAGGAACGGGTCTGATCGCGTTCATCCTTCTTGTGGCCCGGAAGACCCTGCGGCGGGAATTGCATTTCCACCCAGTCCTTCAGCGTCACGATGGCCGGATCGGCCTTCCAATCGGTCTTGCCTTTCTCGATGATCTTGAACTGCTTGCCGAACCAATCGACGGTCTTGCCGATCAGCTCGTCCGACGTAACCCCGGTCTTGATGCGGCCCTTGCGGTCCGGCAACTCCAGCAGATCCGGCATCACGTCATTGTGATTCGCGCCCTGCTGAATGGTGTTGTACACGCGCCAGTAGCCCCACATGCCCGCGATGTAGTGATGGGCCACGTGGCAGTGGAAGAGGAAGTCTCCGGCCAACTGCTGGCACAGACCGGATCCGCACTCCGTTTCCAGATCCATGGTCTCGGACGGACCGATGACTTCCACGTCGACGCGATCGGACTTCGTCCGGATCACGGGATACTTGACGGGACCGTTCTTCGCCGCATGCCACAAGGGCATTTCGTCGATGGCGCGCGGACTCCTCGGCCAACGAATCGCGCCACCGTGCGGGTGGTGCGAGTGGAACACTTCGGAACCACCGTGGACCAGTCGAAACTTGGCCGGGTCACCGAGGTAGCTGCGCGGAATGGTCGTGGCCGGATCGCCGAAGGTATAGGCGCTGTAGGCCATCGACTCATCTTCGAACCCGAAGTATTCGTGCTGCGTCTGCATATTATCGACGCCGAACGGCTCGCTACGATAGTTCAATGCGCGGGCGACCGGACGATACACGTCGGTGAGCGGATCGCGCTGCGGGATGAAGTCGCCCTTCTTGTTCAATGGACGGAACGCTTCATCGCCGACCTCATGATAGAACAGCACGAATTCCCGGAAGTCCGGGCCGCTGCCGTTCTTGATGATCGCCTGCCAGCCGCTCTTCGTCGGCTTAGGATCGCCGGTTCCCAGCGGCTCGAGATATTCAGAGCCCTTCGGCTCGATCACGAACGATCCGAAGAGGCCCATCACGGTCAACTCACGATCGTTGCTGTAGGAATGGAACTGGCGGCTGCCCTCCTGTTGAGTCGGGGGGATATACCATTCCATCTCCACGGCTTTGCCCTTGGCCGCGATGCTGTCGGGATTGGTGGTCGTGGCCGGTTGTCCCGTGGCCGACATGACCATGCTGGAGCCATGGATGTTCAAACTGACTTCTTCATCGCCTTCCAGCTGATTCCGGAGCGTCATCCGCACGCAATCGCCTTGATTGCCGCGAAGGACCAACGGCTGAATGAACTGATTCTGCAATCCGTTCATGACGCCGCCCGGATCGTACCCGTCCTTGTCCCGCGCCTCTTTATTCTTGGTCTCTTCGGCGCGGACCTTATCAATGTTCTCGGTCAGCGTATACATGTAGCCCGGATAGAAATCGAGCCACATGTTCAAGGTGATTTCCACATTGATCGCCGACACATCGTAGCTGCGGACCGGCGCGCTGGCCGGACACTTCCCGCCTCCAGAAGAGACAGGCTCAGCGCCGCTGTTCGACATCAACAACAGATCCTGATTCCCGGCGCCGTACTGGTGCAACATGTTGACGTTGTTGTACTGGCCGCCCGTCCTCTGCACTTCAGCATCGTGGACCAACTGCTCGTTGATCTTGTCCATAATGCGCTGGTGCTGACGTTCCATCATCGCGGTGCGCTCGACATGGCCTTCCTGCGCATCTTCGATAATGGTCTGTCCCTTCAGCTGCTCAGCCCATGCCGGCTGATTATGGGCAGTCGCATGCAGCTCCGGCGCCGCCGCCGAGGCCACCTGGAAGGCCCCGACGCAGACCGATGGAAGCATCACTCCCAACAGAAGCTTCCAGGCCGCTTGGGCCCTGCGCTGACTGACTTTTTTAGGCCCGCTACGTACCGATCTCATTAGACCTACCTCCTCTTGAAACCATACAACCTCCGCATCCCCACTCTCTTGCCATCGAACTCCCGTCGCGCACGGTGCAGGCCCGTGAAGGCCTGCACCTCGTGGAGTGGAAACACCAGGAGGCCGGTCCGTCGGTTTCCACACCCTTGATCAGCAACAACGTGACGATGGCACACCCATCGATGCGCATAAGACGCACTGCGCACAAAAAGACGGCGGTGATTAGAGCAACTCTCGTTCCAGATCGATTGCGTCTGGAAACGTAGACTTTTCTGGAAATTTCAGAGGGTGGTCGTAAAGGCAGGAAGAGAAATGGGGCGACGTCGCCCCATCAAAAACCGTCAATCATCGTAAACACTGCGAATTGAAAGGCTGAGGATAAGTGTCCGGAAAATGTGTCCCAATGGGACACCGACGCCCCATTGCTCCACAGGACTCACGCCCGAAGAATCCGCCGTGAATAGGCACGGTGACAACGTGATGAGAAACGGTGAGGAATGGTCACGGTCGTTTTTCAAAACAGTGCGCGCAAGCCATGCTTTTTGACCATGCGCTCAATGGTCTTACGATCTACGCCGGCTTCCCGCGCAGCTCTGCCCATGTGGCCTTCGTTTCGCTTGAGGAGTTCGATCAAGAAACTCCGTTCGAACGTCGTGACCGCCGCTTGCTTGGCATGTTTGAAGGAGCCGGCCTCTCCCGGTCCTGACTCGTCTACCACCACCTGGCGCAACCGGTCTGGCAAATGGGCGGCGGTAATCAATGGGCCATCGGCCAACACGGCAGCACGCTCAATGACGTTTTGCAATTCGCGCACATTCCCCGGCCAGGCATAGCCGCACAGTAACTCCGTAGCCGTAGGGTCCAGGGTTGGGACGAATCCGAGGGCAACACCCTGCTGCTTCATGAATCGCCGCAAAAATTCCTGCGCCAGAATCGGAATATCGCCTTCCCGGCTCCGCAAGGGGGGCAACACGATTGGAATGACATTCAGACGGTAATAGAGGTCCTCGCGAAACTCTCCGCGCCGGCAGGCGGCCTCGAGATCCTGGTTTGAAGCGGCAATCACCCGCACATCGACATCCAGAAACCGGATGCCCCCGACCCGGCGCATCTGGCGCTCCTGCAAAACCCGGAGCAATCGGGACTGCAACGTCTGGCTCATCCCGCTGACTTCGTCCAGGAAGACCGTTCCACCCGCCGCCACTTCGAACAATCCGGGTTTCGAGACATGCGCGCCGGTAAAGGCGCCCTTCTCATGGCCGAACAGTTCCGATTCCAGCAGCGTATCGGGCAGAGACACGCAATCCACCGGAATAAAGGGGCGCTCCGCCCGCAGACTGGTGTCGTGAATCGCCCGCGCTACCAGTTCTTTGCCCGTGCCGCTTTCTCCATACACCAGCACGTTGGAATGGGTCGGCGCCACTTTTTCAATCAGCGTGAAGACCGATTCCATGGCCGAACTTCCGCCGATGACGCGCGCAAAACCGGCCCGCTTCCCGGTGCGTGCCTGATCGAGGGCGCGGCGAGCCTCCTCGGTTCCGGCATTCGTCACGGCACCCGCCCCATCCTCACCGAAGGCACGGCGCGCCACCTGCAGGAGATCGGTACTCGTGAAAGGCTTGGTAATGTAGTCGAATGCGCCGTACCGCATCGAGGTGACCGCCGTCTGCACCGTGGCATGGGCCGTCAACAACACGACCTGAACGGATGGATCGAATCGTTTGGCTGCAGCCAGGACCTCGATCCCGTCGAGATCGGGCATGCGCAAATCCGTGAGAATCAGTCCTGGCCGCTCGCGCTGAATGACGGCCAGTGCACGGGTTGGATTACATTCTGTCAGACAATCATAGGGTCCACGACTGAGAATCCGGCGACAATTATCGAGCGCATCCTGCTCGTCATCGACGATCAGGATTTTTCCTGCAATCCCCATGGCACTCCTTCATGGACTCGCTCGCCGAGCCCCACCGCCGGCAGATACACATCGAAGATCGCGCCCACTGTATCGTTGCGCACCTCGATGCGCCCGCGATGGTCCGAGACAATTCCATAGCTCAGAAATAACCCCAAGCCCGTCCCCTGGCCGGCCGGTTTGGTGGTAAAAAAGGGGTCGAAAATACGGTCGACGATCGTGGCCGGCACCCCCGGTCCGTTATCCGATACGCTGACTCGTACCCACTCGTCCCCATTGAGCTGCATCCAGGCGGTACGCACTGTCACCATGCCGCGATCCCCGCAGGCAATCACGGCGTCGATGGCATTATTGAGCACATTCAACAACACGGTTTCCAATCGATCGCGGTCTCCCATCACCGGAGGCAACTCCGGCGCCAGTTCCGCCTCGATGCGCACAGAGAGCGCCGCCACACGCTCCCCCGCCATGGTCATGCACGTCCGTGCCACGCAGTTTAGATCCAGCGGTTTCAACATCGACACGGTTCCCCGGGAGAAGGTCAAAATACTGCGTGTCACGCGCGAGATCCGTTCCGCCTGCGAGCGGATCGTGAGCAGATCGCGAGTGACCTCCTCCGGGACGTTGGACTGCGCCGCATCGGCCTCCATGCACTCAATCCGGTTCAAAATGATACTCAACGGATTGTTGATTTCATGGGCGATGCCGCTGGCGACCTTCCCCAGCGTGGCCAACCGTTCCGACAACTCCAGCTTCCGCATCTGCCGGGTGATTTCGGCCGTTTTCTCCTCCACCCGATGCGTCAGTTCGGCGTTCAACGATTCCAATTCTGTGCGCGATGCCTGCAACCGGTCGGCCATGCGGTGCACCGCGACGGCCAGTTCTTCAAATTCGTCGCCCGTTTTGACATCGAGCGGTCCATCGTAGGTGCCGCGGCTGATGGCCTCTACGCCCGTCTTCAGCACCTGAATCGGTCGGGCAATTCTGGTCGCCACATACCGTCCCATGGCCCACAGGAGCCCGATCATGACCAACCCGATCGCCGCAAGATTTCTCAGCTGATCGCGAATCGGCGCATAACTTTCCACTGGCTGCTGCCGCACAAAGATGTGCCAGGTGTTATCGGGCAACATCAGGCCGGTGACCGGAGCAAAACCCACGACTGTGTCCGTTCCGCCATGGCCGTCGTCATCCGCAATGCCCCATCCAGGACCGGCAGACACGATCATGGCCATCAGTTGCCCCGGAATGCGATGCGCCTGGCGGGGAAGAATCGGGCAGACGAGCGGATCTCCTGCCGCATTAAACAGCATGGCATGGCCGGTCTGGCCGATGCGGATCTGATTGATCATGCCGAAGAGGGTATCGAACCGGTAAGACGCTTTAACGGCGCCGATCACCGTGTGGTGACGATCATCGAGGATGGGGACGGCAATATCGAACGTTTCTTCAGGGGTTCGGAACGACCCCACCTGCGCGGGCATCATCCCGCTGAGATAGACATGGTCGATGCCTCCGGCGCGCACCGCTTCCCACCATGGCTCCCCGCTGAACGAGTAATGATCCGGCTCGGAACTGGAGGCGACGAGCGCTCCATATTGGTCGACAATCAACAGGCCGACGAGTTTGTCGCCGCTTCTGACCTTGGTATCCAGAAGAAACCGTGACAGGTCTCGATGCAGGAGCTTGGCTGCAGCGTCCTTGCCCTTCTCCCAGACCTGCGTACGGGTCTGAATGATACGCTCGGTTTCCTTTCGATCTTGGGGGTAGGAGGCGTTGGCCGCTTCAACCGGCTGGCGGACTCGCAACGGTGCGGACCCCAGCAGTCGAGCGGCCTGGATCTCGCTTTGCACGAGCATCGTCACCCGGTCGGCGGCTTGGATCGCCACCGCTTGCAGATTGCCGCCGATGACGTCGCGCAGCGACTGCATGCCGGACATATAGGCGAGCACCAGCCCGATCAGCAACGGGATGCAGCCAACCAGCACAATGGCGAGTACAATACGGCCCTTGATGGTACGAATCGTCATCCCCACCCCAGAGAAGACATTCTAAACAACCGGCGGAAGAAAACGCCACCGTACCGTCACTGCGCCCAATGATCAAGACAGAGGCGGCACCTCCTTTGGTTCGTGCGGCGAACGGGCAGAAAACAGCGCCGTCTCCCTGGGCGTGACCGATTGCGAACGCCACCGCCTGGCACGATGGAAGAGCCACAAGAGACATCCCGAGAGACTCATCAAAAGAATAGGCACACCGGGAACGTTCAAGAGGGTTTTCTCAAACCCGAAGAAGTTCAACTGATGCAATTGCATCACGGCAAAATGCACCCGCCGCCAGCGACCTTCGTCTTCGAGGATCTCCCCCGTCTGGCGATCCAGCACAATTTCCGTGGCATCGGCATCGTCGAAGCGGACCCGCACGGCATCCTGGGCTCGCTTCTTCTTGCGAGGCGTATACCGCTCCATCTCCACGCCTGTTACCGCTGCCGGCGCTCGTACGTACTGCTGCGCAATGACGGGCGCGAGGTCGGACGAAATGGGCGACAGGCGCTCGCCGGTCCGGGCGTCGAGCAAGAGCGTGGTGGCCACGCCCTCCCCCCGCACTTTGAGTTCATAGAACAGGCGGCCGAAATCCGACCGCAACAAGACCTGCTCGATCGAGGCCCGCCCGCCCACGGCCTCCTTCGCCGCGACGATCGCTCGATCCACCGGCAGTGTGGCCGTTTCCAGCGACGGGCCAGGCAGCGGTCGAACCTTCTCCTTATAGTGGTCGTCCCAATAGAGAAATTTCGCGTCCGCCCACAATAGGCCGGTGACGACAGACAGCAAAAGAAATCCCAACGCCGCCATGCCGAACCAGCGATGGACCAGCCTGACAATCCGCTCGGATCCGCCGCGACTCATGTTACTGCCCCATGGGGCGCTCGCCCCTCACCTGCAACGCCAGCGTGCTGCGATGGCGCACGGCCTCATACGCTGTCCCTTCGAACTCGCCCGGGGTCTTTTCGACATGGATCATCTCCAACACGTACCGGCCAGGCCACAGTGGAGTGAAGGACACGATGCCTTCGGCATCCGTTTTGAGCTCCTTGTCCCAGCCATTGGGCGCATGCACCAGCACCTGCGTCCCCGGCAGGCGTTGCCCGTTGAAGATCGCTTTCACGACGATCTCGCTCCCCGGCCCAGGGGTCACCCGGCCGGACGCCAAATTCAGGCCGCTTGTGAGCGGGATCAGGTCGAGCGCCAGTGGTGTCGAGTGGTCCCGCTCGTGCTCGTTGACCCGGCTTTCTTCCAGGCAGACGAAGTAGGTTCGCGCATAGAACATCGGCTTGACGATGCCCAGATCATGCTTGCGCAGATCCTGCACCGGCGCTTTCGCCTGCTCTGCGACCACCGCGTTCCGCCCCGGCAGGCAGGATGAGAGGGCACCGGCAAAGTGGTTCACCTCCTTCGTCAGCGGGACGTCGGTCTTCCCGCGCTTCGGATCTTGCACGCGCACTGTCACGCCGTCGATGGAATCGAGCCGCCCCCCGCGTTCTTCCCGTAAGAATTCGGCATATTCCCCGAAGTACACCTTGACTGGTTGTCCCTGATCTGCCAGCGCCGTGGCTTCCGTCTCCACCCAGACGAAATGGGCCTCTGCCGGAATAGCCTCCAACAACCCGGCCACCAATAAGATTCCCCACAATCCACGATTGAACAGGTTCCGATTCATCAGCGTGATTCCTTTCTGAAGTCCGGCCAAAGGCTGCGGATTCCCGCTAAAATTTCCAGGAGACACCACCGTAAAAATTGCGGATTTCTCCGGGCTGAATGCCGAGGAAACTGCCGGTGGTGCGTTGCGCGATGAATGATTCATCCGTCAGGTTGCGCACACCGGCGAAAATGGCCCACTTCGCCTTCGGCGGCGCGTAATTGAATCGGAGGTTCCAAATCGTATAGGACGGGATGGCGCCGTTTGTTCCCAGCGCATTTTCCGTCTGCGTATTCGCGCCATCGGTAAATTGCTGCGCGACATACGTCGCATCGGCTTCAATCGACGCGCCGGTCGGGTGGTAATAGCCCACCAATCCGTAGAACGTCATGCGCGGGGCATAGGGAAGATCTTTTCCATCCGTCGCACCGAACAGGGATTTCGGTCGTAAAAGGGTGATGCTTCCTCTCGTAACGAAGCCTTGCAGCGGGCGAACCATTTCGCCCCAATCGAGGCTCACGGTACTCTCGATTCCTTCCATCAGCGTCTTTCCGGCATTCACGAATTGGCTGCCTTGCTGGACGATCTGATTGCTGAATTCGGTGCGAAACAGGGCGACTTCCGCACTCACACCAGGCACAAGGACAGACCGGATTCCGACATCCGAACTCAGCGCGCGTTCTGCCGAAAGATCCTGGGTGGTTCCACTTGTCGGATCGACTGCATTGGCGAAGGTTGGCGGCCGGAATGTCGTATGAACATGGCCGAACAGCATACTGTCCGGAGTGAGTTGATACTTCACCCCCGTTCCATAGATGAGTCCTTGCGTCGTTTTGTACCCCTTGAAATTCCCTCCCGCCGGTGGGACGGCGTTCATCGTCTCACGACTTTGATTGACCTGCTCCCAGCGTATGCCCGGGGAAATGGTGAGGGCCTCCGTCAGGCGAATGGCCGTTTCCGTATAGGCGGCATAGGCCACCGACTCCAGATCGGCATTGTTCGTGGTGCGGCTGATCTTCGAGCCGGCCGTGCCGATCCCAGTGATGTCGGTCAGGCGCTCGGCGTGATACCGCACCCCGGAGGTGATCTGTTGATCCAGTCCAAACAGCGAAAATTTGAACTGATGTTGCGGCATGACGCCGAAGACATTGAACTTGCGCAAAAAGTTCGTGCTAGTGGAGAGCAGCGTGCCGTTGGCGGCCTGGTCCTGGATATACCAATTTCGCTCGAAGACGTTTCCGTAGACAATGATCTTCGCGGTATTGTGGGCGTCGATCTCCCGGCTTGCCGTCACGTCGATGGCTCCGCGCTGCCCTTTGAATTCATCGTTCGGTTTGCCCGCCAGCGTGCGATCGTTCCGGTATTGCGTGGGCGTGATGCTTCCAGGCGTCTGCGTCGTTTCGTCGTACCAGGAGATGTTGGTCGTAATGCGGGTTCGATCGTCAGGATTGGCTTCAAATCGCATCGTGAAATCGTCCAACTGCGACTTGCTGTGATCCCTGAAGCCGTCAGATTGGCGCCGGACGTATCCGAGCTGCGCGCCAAAGTTTCCGAAATAGCCGCCGTACTGGGTGTCCGACTGAAACAAATTGAAACTACCGAACGTATTCGTCGTGGAAAACGTCGGTGTCGTGGGAATCCCCTTCCGGATAAAATTAATCAGGCCTCCCTGCGTGTTCGGTGAATAGAGAACCGACGCGCCTCCTTTAATCACCTCTATATGATCGACACGCTCGATCGGGACCATGTAATACGTCGACGCATCGCCGAACAGAGCCGGCTGAATGGGAATATCGTCCATCATCAGCAGAATATTTTTACTGCGCCGAGGATCCATCCCCCGGATGCCGATGTTCGGCCGCAATCCCTGACCATATTCGTCCAACACGTTGACACCGGGCACGCGGCGCAACATTTCGTCGGCATTTTTCGGCCTGGCCCGCTGAATTTCCTCCCGGGTGACCACGTTGACCGAGCCTGCGATGTCCTTTACCGATTCCTGATCCGGTTCGTTTCGTTCATGAACGTCTTTCACCATCACTTCGGGAATCTTCACCGGCTTAGACTTCGGCAATGGCGCGCCTTCGGCCACAGCACCTGCGCCTTCCTCTTTGGACTCGGCCGAAACGGCCTCTCGGCTTGGAACACCCGCCTCTATGCCCTCAGCCTGAGCAGAGCTGCTCACGCCACAGATAAGTCCTATTGCCAACAAACACACGGCCCCTCCCCCCATGCCCCGGATACATCCCGCCATGATTATGTGTTCTCCTTGTTCATTCACGGACCCCCAGAAAGACATCAGCCCACAATAAAAAAGCCCAAGACCCTGTTGGTGGTCTTGGGCTCTGGACACTCACGGTCCTTTGGCCTCTAGGACATGCCGGCAGCGGGGGATTAATTCGCGAGCATCGCCGGCGGCCTCCCTTCAATCGCATCAAACCCAATGGTGACGAGACGCCGGCATCGTTTGCACTTGATTTCAATGCCCGCTTCGGCCCAGCGAGCCACCAGTTGTCCGCACCGGCACCGCACATCGTCGCAAGTCAGCATCCGGGCAGGGTCACGCTTCGTGCTGTTCGTCATACCACTTCCTCCGGCGACGGGTTTTTCTGCCGTCGCTTCCCATTACCTTCGAATTTATTTAAAAGCGATTCGTTTGAGCTCGACCGCCGGGAGTTCGACCTCGCCAAAATCCGATTGCCCCTTAAAACTTCCCGCGATGGCCAGAGTGAATTCTCCGGCCTTTCCATCGTTCAGCGTAATCGCCACCGCCAGCGGCGTGCCGTTTCCAGATGATTTCACGTCGATCGTTTTGATGACATCGAACTTGATCTTGACCGTGGCGGTGCCGCGTTTGACCGGCACTTCCTTCAACTCGTGCGGAACGAACGCAGTCTCACTGATTTTCTCTTCCCAGTAGAAGATGACGCCGTGCACTTCGGTCTCGACACCTTTTACATCGGTCGCCACGACCTGAAACGCCTTCTCGCCTTTTGGCTGCGCGAGCGCTGTCTCGGCCCCCAAACACAACAGGCAGGCGCTGCACAGCACAGCGCCCATCCATCCGCTCCCCATCTTCTGTATGCCGCTGTTCATCATGAAACTCCTTTGATCCCGGTGTGATAACGTTGCTGCTTAACTTTCAAGCCGATAGGCAATCGGCACGAGAATGGTAATGTGCTCTTTCCCCAGCGGATGTTTCAGGGCAAGCGGGGATGCTTTTCGCAACACCGAAATGGCATCCTGATCGAGCAAACCGTGGCCGGAGCTCTCGGCAATCAAACATTCGAGTATCGTTCCGTCATGGCGGATCACCGCTTCCAGCACGACCTTGCCTTCCCACCGGCGCGCCCGCGCCTGCCTGGGATATCGTTTCAATTCTTCAATCCGTGTCCACAGCGATTCCGCCAACCACCCCAGATCGGCCTGCGCGGGCGCCACTTCCCGCACCTCACGATGCGCGACTGGACTCTGGCGCACCACCACCGGCTCCGATTCGACCGTACGCTGCGACTCACTGGGGGAAGACGTTGCACGTACGACAGGCATGTCAGACTCGACGACCGCCTGCGCGACGATGGCCGGCTGCTCTACCGCGGTCGCCGAAGTCTCAACAGGAACCGCCGACTCCTGCACCACTGCTTCCGACAACTGCGCCGTCACCATCTGGCTTTCGATGGGCTGAACAATGTCATGACTTTCCTGCTGCACGACTTCTTGGGCGTGAGCCACGACGGCAAGTGCCTCATGAACCGATTGAGACACGACGGACTGAACCTCAGTCACGACGGCCTGTCGTTCCTGGGGTACAGCTCGTTCCACCACCCGCGGCGTGACTTGTGTAGCCTGAACCGTTTGAACCACTGCCGTCCGCTCCACGACCTGGGGAACCGGCGCTGGGGAAGGCTGCGACACCGGACGAGACACTGGCTTTTTCGGTTGTGGCGGTTCCGAGACTGGTTGTTGTGAAGGGGTGGGCTTAGCGGCAACAGGACTCGGCGTGGGCGCAGGTTGCAACGCGACGTCCCATCGAAAGGGCTCCGGTTGCCGGTGAGGCGTCACCTCCATCACAGCCTGCATCGCAAGGGCCACAAGGCCGCCATGCAGCATCAATGAGACCAGCCACCCCCCGCTACGAGATCCGCGTACACGCGCCATATGAGCCGTGAGTGCAACTTCCGACATTCTCAGACCTCCCTCGCTCGACAACCTAACCAGATCCGTTCCACCAACAAACAAAAAGCCCAAAGCTGTCGTGAGACAACTTTGGGCTCTGACCGCAGGGGTCGCTGGCCTTATTCGAATGTGGTGCGAACTCGACGCACGCTCCGCGTCGCTGCCCCAAACTTACGAGAGGCTCCCTCCCGGCAAGTTTTGATAGCAATTCTCAATATCATGATCGCGAAACAGTTGTCAATGCGCAGATGGTCACAATGGCGACAGAGCACACCATGTATTTCGTGCGAGTCTCTATGCGGCGGGGTGCGGCGAGGTCTCTCGAGCGCGGACCCATCGAAGTCGTAGACGGTCCAGAAGCAGGTAAATGACCGGCGTCGTGTAGAGGGTGAGGACCTGACTCACCAGAAGTCCTCCCACAATGGCGATGCCGAGCGGGCGCCGGAGTTCCGATCCGACCCCCATGCCCACGGCCAGGGGTAACGCACCCAGCAGAGCTGCCGCCGTGGTCATCATGATCGGACGGAACCGCAGCAAACAGGCTTCGTAAATCGCGGCTTGCGGGGTCTTCCCTTCTGCCATTCGTTCACTCTGCAAGGCAAAATCGATCATCATGATGGCGTTTTTTTTCACAATGCCGATCAGGAGCATGATCCCGATCAAGGCAATCATGCTCAGTTCCGCCTTGAACAGCAGCAATGCCAACAAGGCGCCGACGCCGGCGGAAGGCAGCGTGGAGAGAATCGTCAGGGGATGAATGTAGCTCTCGTAGAGGATTCCCAAGACGATATACACCGTGACCAACGCCGCCAGAATGAGCCACGGCTGATTCTCAACCGACGATTGAAACGCTTTGGCCGTTCCTTGAAATGTTCCCCGCACAGTCGCCGGCAAGCCGATGTCGCGCATCGCGAGATCTACAGCAACGACAGCCTCGCCCAACGACACGCCGGGAGCCATATTGAATGAGATCGTCACCGCAGGAAACTGCCCCTGGTGATTGACGGACAGGATCGTATTGGCCGGCTCATACCGCGTCACAGCGCTCAACGGCACTTGAGCCCCGCTCGGGGAGCGAACATAAATTTCATGCAGTGCAGACGGGTTCTGCCAATATTGCGGCGCAACTTCCATCACGACGTGGTACTGATTGAGCGGGGTATACATGATCGACACCTGGCGCTGACCGAAGGCGTCGTATAAGGTATCGTCGATCAATTGGGGGCTCAATCCGAGCCGGGATGCCGTGGTCCGATCAAAGACGACCAGGGATTGCTGTCCCCGATCCTGTTGATCGCTGTTCACATCCACAATTTCCGGAAGCGTTCGCAGTTTGGCGTCAACCTTTGGCGCCCAGGTGTTCAGTTCGGCGAGATCCATGCTCTGCAACGTATACTGATACTGCGCGCTGCTGGCCCGGCCTCCGATACGCAGGTCCTGAATGGCCTGGAGGTACGTGGGGGCGCCGGGCACTTTCGTCAGTTTGGGACGCAGCCGGCCGATCACCTCATCGGAACTGAGCCCGCGTTCTTCCAGCGGTTTCAAGGCGATAAACATCCGCCCCGTGTTGGTCGTACCGGAATGGCTTCCACCACCTGTAAAGCCGGTGATGCTGGCGACGGCCGGATCGCTCTTAATGATCTCCACCACTTCGGTCAGCTTGTCACGCATGGCCTGGAACGAAATATCCTGCGCGGCCCGTATGTTACCGAAGAGACGGCCCGTGTCCTGCTGTGGGAAAAACCCCTTGGGCACTAGAACATAGAGGTAGATGCTCAAGGCCATAGTCGCCAAGGTCACCACCAACATCGTGCGGGGATGCCGGAGCACCCAGGCAAGACTTGCCGCATACCTTCGCAACATCGCATCGAACCCACGCTCGCTCATGCGATACCACCATCCATGCGTGACTGCCTCCTCTGATCTCAATACACGCGCGCATAACATGGGGATCGTCGTCAGCGACACCACCAATGACACCCCTACTGCCACCGAAAGCGTCACGGCGAATTCACGAAACAACCGGCCGAGCATCCCCTCCATCAAAAATACCGGAATAAAGACCGCGATCAGTGACACCGTCATCGACACCACTGTAAAGGCAATGTCCTTCGCGCCGCGCAGGGCTGCCTCCATCGCCGGTACGCCCTGCTCACGATACCGTGTGATGTTTTCTAAGACCACGATCGCGTCATCCACCACGAACCCCGTGGCAATCGTCAGCGCCATGAGTGAGAGGTTGTCGAGACTATAACCGAGGAGATACATCACCCCGAATGTGGAAATCAGTGACACCGGCACAACCACGGCCGGAATCAACGTGGCACGCAGATCGCGGAGAAACACAAACACTACCAAAATCACAAGCGCCACGGAAATGGCGAGAGTCCGTTCGACATCATGCAACGATGCGCGAATGACGGGCGTACGATCCATGACGATGGACAACGACATACTGCCCGGAAGGGATGCCTCCAGTTGAGGCAGGCGCGCACGGAGACGATCCACCGTTTCAATGATGTTGGCATCCGGCTGCCGGTAGACAATCACCAGCACCGCCGGGGTTCCGTTCGCGACGCCCATGGTCCGAAGATCTTCGACCGACGACTCCACTGCCGCCACATCGGATAACTGAACGGGACGTCCATTGCGATAGGCCACGATCAACGGCAGATATTCATCGGCTTTATGCAGTTGATCGTTCGTTCGGATTTCCCATGTACGATCGTCCCCCGTCAGCTGGCCTTTGGGGCGATTCACGTTGGTGCTGGTCAGAACCTGACGCACGTCTCCCAAGCCGATACCATACTTGTTCAACGCCGTGGGATTGAGATCGACCCGGACCGCCGGCAAGGACCCTCCGCCCACCGCCACCTGTCCCACGCCTTCCACCTGCGACAGCTTCTGTTGCAAGATGCTCGAGGCGGCGTCATACATTTGTCCGCGCGTGACCAGTTCAGATGTGATGGCAAGAATGAGAATCGGACCGTCGGCTGGATTCACGATGCTGTACTTGGGCGCAGTCGGCAGATTTGACGGGAGATCGGCCCGAGAGGCATTGATCGCCGCTTGCACGTCGCGTGCGGCGCCATCGATATCGCGACTCAATTCGAACTGAAGCGTCACGTTTGTGCCGCCCATCGTGCTGGAGGACGTCATCTCTGTCACGCCGGCAATCCGGGTGAATTGCCGCTCCAGCGGAGCCGCCACGGAGGAGGCCATTGTCTCAGGACTCGCTCCCGGCAATGATGCCGACACGTTGATCGTCGGAAACTCAACCTGCGGCAACGCAGCAACCGGAAGGAACTGAAATGCCACGATGCCGATGAACGTGGCACCGATGGTTAACAACGTCGTCGCAACCGGACGCCGGACAAATGGAGCCGAGATATTCATGGAGGACCTATTGGCACAGCGTCTCCCGTCGCAACTTGCTCCGAGCCCCGGCGGAAACGGGCAGCCAGTCGATCCAGGGCGAGATACACGACCGGCGTGGTGTACAAGGTCAGGAGCTGACTCAAGACCAGTCCGCCGACAATCGCGATGCCCAACGGCCGGCGCAGCTCTGAGCCGACCCCTGCCCCCATCGCCAGCGGCAACGCGCCGAAGAGTGCCGCCATGGTCGTCATCATAATCGGACGAAAGCGCAGCAGGCCGGCTTCATAAATCGCCTGTGCCGGCGCCTTGCCTTCCATGCGTTCGGCGTCCAGCGCAAAATCGATCATCATGATGGCATTCTTTTTTACGATCCCGATAAGCAGAACAATGCCGATCAACGCGATGATGCTGAATTCCATCCGAAACAGCATGAGCGCCAGCAGCGCGCCCACACCGGCGGAGGGCAACGTGGACAGAATCGTGAGCGGATGAATGTAGCTTTCATACAAAATCCCTAGCACGATGTAGACGGTGATCAGGGCGGCGAGGATTAACAGTGGTTCATGTTCGAGGGAATTTTGGAAGGCCTGCGCCGCGCCCTGAAAACTGCCGCGGATACTCGCGGGAAGACCCAACTCCTGTGTGACGTGTCGAATCGCCTCCACCGCTGCGCCAAGAGATCCATTCGGCGCAAGGTTGAAGGAGATCGTCACCGCGGGGAACTGTCCCTGCCGACTGATGACGAGCGGCACCGTGGTTTCCGTTACTCGGGTGAAGACGTTCAACGGCACGGACCCGCCCGTGCCACGCACCTCCAGAGCTTGCAGCGCTTCAGGCCCCTTCTGAAATTCCGGCATCACCTCTAAAATGACGCGATACTGATTCAACTGCGTGAACATCGTTGAAACCTGGCGCTGACCGAAGGCGTCGTACAAAGTATCCGTGATGAGTTGCGGGGTGATGCCCATGCGTGAAGCGGTATTGCGATCGATCTCCACAAAGGAGGCCAACCCCTGGTTCAGCTGATCGCTGCTGACATCGCGCAGTTCAGGTCGCAATTGCAGACTGTCCAGCAATTTCGGAGCCCAGCGGCTCAACTCCTCCGGATCCGCATCTTCCAGCGTATATTGAAATTGCGTTCGGCTCACGCGATCTTCAACCGTAAGATCTTGCACCGGCTGCATGTGCAACGTGATGCCGCCCACTTCTGCCACGCGTGATTCCAGCCGTCTGATGATGTCGCCGGCGCTGGCCAGCCGCTCGCCCAGCGGCCTCAGATTGATATAGATACGCCCGCTGTTGAGCGTCGTATTCGTTCCGTCTACACCAATAAATGACGTGAGGCTTTCAACGGCCGGCTCCTCAAGGATGACGCGCGCCAGGGCTTGCTGGCGTTCGGCCATCGTGCCGAACGACACCGTTTGGGGGCCCTCCGTGATGCCGAGAATGACGCCGGTGTCCTGGAGTGGAAAGAACCCTTTTGGAATCAGAACAAACAGCGCGACGGTGACCACCAGTGTGGCGGCTGTCACGACCAGCGTCGCCTGCTGACGCTGCAACACCCACTGCAGGCTTCGACCATATCCCGCAATGATGCGATCCAACATGCGCTGCGAGGCCCGTGACAGCGGGCCCGGCTGTTCCTCGCGCCGCTCGCGCAACAGCCGGGCGCACATCATCGGAGTCAGGGTGAGTGACACGACTGCCGAAATGAGAATCGTGATACTCAGGGTCACGGCAAACTCACGGAACAGGCGCCCGACCACATCACCCATGAATAACAACGGAATCAGAACTGCGATCAGGGACACTGTCAACGACAAGATGGTGAAGGCAATCTGCTTCGACCCCTTGAGGGCGGCCTGAAAGGGCGATGCTCCCCGTTCGATATATCGCGCGATGTTCTCGATCATCACGATGGCATCGTCCACGACGAAGCCGGTGGAGATTGTCAGCGCCATCAAGGTGAGATTGTTCAGGCTGAAGCCCATGAGATACATGACGCCGAAGGTGCCGATCAACGAGAGCGGCACCGCCACTGCCGGAATCACCGTGGCCGGCAAGGTCCGAAGAAACAAGAAAATCACGAGGATCACGAGAGCGACCGCCAAACCCAATTCAAACTGCACATCACGGACGGTCGCGCGGATTGAAGTCGTACGATCAGTTAATACCGACACCTGCATGGAAGAAGGCAAGGTCCCCTGCAACTGTGGCAGCAATTCCTTCACCCGGTCGACGACCTCGATGACGTTCGTCCCCGGCTGGCGCTGGATGTGCACAATCACGGCTGGTGTTTCGTTCATCCAGGCCGCCTGTTTGGTGTTCTCGACATCGTCGATCACATCAGCCACCTCCGACAGGCGAACCGGCGCGCCATTGCGGTAGGTGACGATCAGGGCCCGATAATCCTTGCTGGCAAAGAGCTGGTCCGTGGCATTGATGATCGAGGCACGACGCGGTCCATCGAACCCTCCTTTGGCCTGGTTCACGTTGGCAGCCGCCACCACGAGGCGGAGATCTTCCATCGTCAAACCGTAGGCAGCCAGCGCGCGCGGATTCGCCTGAATGCGCACAGCCGGACGTTGGCCCCCACTGATGCTGACGAGGCCGACACCGGACAATTGCGAAATCTTTTGCGCAAACCGGGTTTCCGCTAAATCTCGCACCTGAGACAGGGGCAGCGTGGCTGAGGTCAAGGCCAATGTGAGGATCGGCGCGTCGGCGGGATTGACCTTATTGTAGACCGGCGGCGCGGGAAGATCACGAGGCAGGAAGGTGGCCGCCGAATTCATGGCCGCCTGCACTTCTTGCTCCGCGATATCCAGGTCGATGTCTAGACTGAATTGCAGCGTGATAATCGAACTGCCGCCGGAACTGCTGGACGTCATCTGGTTGAGTCCAGGCATTTGCCCGAACTGCCGTTCCAGTGGAGCCGTAATGGATGACGTCATCACATCCGGGCCTGCACCGGGATAAAACGTCAACACTTGAATAGTAGGATAATCGACCTGTGGAAGCGCCGACACAGGCAGGTGACGATAGGCCAACGCCCCCGCCAGCAGAATCGCGATCATCGTCAGGACCGTGGCGACCGGCCGCACGATGAACAGACGCGAAGGGTTCACGTGCGTTTCCCCTGTCTTTTCCGTTCTCCTCCGGCCGGGGGACTGTCCTGGCTGGTCGGAACCGCTCCGCCCAATGGCCGCATTTCCACCTTGCTGCCTTCGCGGAGCTTTTCAGTGCCATCCACCACAACGGTTTCTCCTGACGCCAGGCCGATGTCAATCGAGGCGTCTTCGCCTTGAGACACTCCCACGGTCACCGCGCGCACGCTGACCGTCTGTTCGGCCTCATTGACCACATAGACAAAGGTTCCCTTCGGGCCGCGCTGAATGGCGGCGGAAGGCACCACAATCGCATCGTGCTTGATGTCGAGCAGCAGGCGGGCATTCACAAACTGATTGGGAAAGAGCGCGCTGTCGTCATTGGGAAACACGGCCTTCAGGCGGACGGTCCCGGTCGTCGGGTCGATTTGATTGTCGACGGTGAGCAAAGTCCCCGTCGCCAATTTGCGTTTCTGCTCGCGATCGAACGCCTCCACGACCAACGGTTTCCCGGCCTTGAGCCGTTCGAATACGGCCGGCAGATGGTCTTCCGCCAAGGCAAACACGACGGTGATCGGTTGCAATTGCGTAATCACCAGCAAGCCATTGGGATCGTTCGCATGCACGATATTGCCCGCATCCACGAGGCGCAACCCGACTCGTCCGTCGATCGGCGCGGTAATGCTCGAATAGGTCAGCTGCAACTTGGCATTATCGATCTGCCCTTGATCGGCCTTGACGATGCCCTCATACTGGCGCACCAATGCTTCCTGGGTATCGAGCTGCTGCTTGGGGATGAAGTTCTGCTTGTACAAATCGCGGTAACGCTCGAAATCCAATTGCGCATTTTTCATCTGCGCCTGATCGCGCGCCATTTGTCCTTGCGCCTGGATCAGCTGCACCTCAAAGGGGCGCGGGTCGATTTGCGCCAGCAGCTCGCCGGTATGCACCAGCTGCCCTTCCTTGAAGAGCACGCGCATCAGTTGGCCGTCTACCCGACTTTTCACCGTCACCGTATTCATCGGGATGACGGAACCCAACCCGTTCAGATAAATATTGATGTCACCGCTTTTCGCCACGGCTGCCACGACCGGCGTATTGCGCGCGGCCACCGGCGGACGCTTCTCCGCGCGGTTGGGTTGCGCTTCACCGGATCGGGTCATCAGAACATAGGTTCCTACTGCCAACAGGCAGGCCGCGGAGAGCCCGATCATCCATCGTTTCAAGAGTGTGGAAAATCTTACAGACTCAGCCATCACGACTATCCTTCCGTCCCCCGGCATCGTGCGCCTGCCGGGCATATTCGCGACTCATGCGCCAGCGCTGCTGCAACTGGGCAAAGAGCCCGTCCACCTTCACCCACCTGCCACGAGTGCTGCACCCCTGTGAAGCGGAGACCTCATCTCTGCCGTAGCTCGAACTTCTGCATCATACCCCATCCCCCCTCAGGACCGCAGGCCTGGCCCCGTATCATTCCAGTCGCCGGGAGACAGGCAGACGTGACACGCTTCGTAACAAATTGATCGAGACCGGCTCTGGAGTAGGACCCTTATCAGGCCGAACCTACTCTTCAAGGTCACCTGCCCGGTTTTCGCCGCCAGCGCCTGTTGACGACGATATGCACCTGATCAGCCAGTGCCTGGGCCGCCCCGCTTCGGTACCCCCCCTTTTTCCATAAGAGCCCGAGGCCGCGGCGAGGGGTGGGATGTTTGAGCGGAATGCCCCGCAGCCCGTCATGTCCTGCTAACCCCAGAGACAGCCGTGGGAGCACGGTCGCCAACTTGCTGGTCTTCACCGTCGCAAGAATGCCTTCGATCGAATTCATTTCAACCGTCACCTTGGGCACGATGCCCGCCTGCTCGAAACTGGCATTCAATAACCGGCGCGTACAAAAAACGTCCGGCAGGAGGACCAGGGGCTCGTCAGCCAGGGAGGTCAGCGGGAGGTAACGGCGCGTCGCAAAGTGATGCCTCGGTGACGCGATCAAGACAAAATCTTCCTCGAAGAGCGGCTGGGTCTCCAACCGGTCGGAGCCGGCGGGAACAAACCCGATGCCCAATTCCAATAACCCGCTCTTCACGCCGGCTTCGATATCCGGCCCGGACAGTTCATCGAGTTTCAGCGAGACCTGCGGGTGCAAGGTCGAAAACCGGCCGACAATGTCAGGCACCAGGTAGGCATTGACCGTTTGCACCACGCCGACGGCAAGAGTGCCCCGCTGCAACCCTTCCTCTTCGGCAATGGCGACTTGCGCCAGTTCCATTTCCCGCAACGCGCGCCGGGCATGTTCACGAAAGATCGATCCGGCCCGCGTCAGTTGAACCGACCGTCCCGCCCGGTCGAAAAGCGGCACGCCGACTTCCTGTTCCAACTGTTTGATCTGGGCGGACAAGGCTGGCTGAGAGACGGGCAGTCCCTCGGCCGCTTTCGTAAAATGTAGCGCGTCGGCAACCGCGAGAAAATACCGAAGGTGGCGAAATTCCATGCTCCCTCTTATCATAACTAGAAGTGATTGATCTAATCAGAACAAACACTTTGACGCCTGAATGGGCCTGGCACTAGGGTGAGCGCTGTGCAAGGACCATATGGAGGAGCTCATGACCACTGTGCCATCCCAGCTTGTCGGTACCATCGCAACATTATGGCGCTACCCGGTCAAGTCCATGCGGGGAGAAGAATTGAACTCCGCGGAAATCACCACGCGAGGCCTAAGAGGCGATCGAGCGTATGCGGTGATCGATGCAGAGACCGGAAAGGTTGCCAGCGCCAAACATCCGAAAAAATGGGGCCGGTTGTTCGATTGTCGCGCCCTATCGGAGCCGGCTCACACACCGCCGAACGGCGCACCGGTGTCTATCATGTTGCCTGACGGAACCTGGGCGACAAGCGGCACGGCGGAGCTGGACGAGCGACTGTCGGCCCTCTTGGGTCGACCGGTGCGCGTGACTGCTGCTGTTCCCGACGCCCCGCAACTCGAAGAATATTGGCCCGACGCACCGGGACGCGCCAGACAGAATACTGTGACCGATGAAGCCATGCCAGCCGGCACCTTCTTCGACGGGGCGCTCATCCACCTGATGACAACAGCCACTCTCGATGCGCTCCGGGGGGTGTACCAGGAAGGCCGCTTTGAAGTGCGGCGCTTCCGCCCGAACCTCGTGGTGGCTTCTCCCCATGGTGAGCCTCGATTTGTCGAGAATGAATGGATCGGCCGCACGTTGGCGATCGGCGAGCAGCTCCGATTACAAATCACGGGGCCATGCGCCCGCTGCGTGATGACCACCCTTCCCCAGGGAGACCTGCCTGAGGATTCCGGCATCCTTCGGACCGCCGTGCAACACAATCGGGCTGCCGTGGGCGTGTATGCCACGGTCCTTGCCCCCGGGCGAGTCATGCGGGGAGACCAGGTCCGGCTGCTTTAATCGGTCACGTCATTGTACACGGCGTTCCATTTTTGCAAATGAAGGATATCCGGCATGACGACCGGACTCATACAATCGATTCAGGTGGGTCTTCCTCACACGGCACTATCCGACCCCGCCCACAATCCAGCCCAGCCGTCCTGGAACACCGGCATCTTCAAGCGTCCCGTTCGCGGCCCCGTCCGGCTGCAGCAGCAGAACCTGGAGGGTGACGGCCAGGCAGATCTCGTCCATCACGGAGGGCTCGACAAGGCCGTATGCGTGTATCCATCCGAGCACTGGTTCCACTGGAGCGGCATTCTGCCGCAGCGGCAGATGATCGGAGGCGAGTTCGGTGAAAATTTCACCCTCGAAGGACTGACGGAAGCCGACGTCTGCATTGGAGACAGCTTTTCAGTGGGGTCTGCCGTCGTGCAAATCTCTCAACCCCGCCAGCCCTGCTGGAAACTGGCCCGGCGCTGGCAGATCAAGGATCTGGCGGTGCAGGTCCAAGAGACCGGATTCACGGGATGGTATTTTCGCGTCCTGCAGGAAGGGCTCGTCGAATCGAATACGTCCCTGTGTTTGATCGATCGGCCCTACCCCGAATGGACCGTCAGCACAGCCAATCGGATCATGCATCAGGAACAGGACAATCTGAGAGCCGCTGAACATTTGAGCCTCTGCCCCCTGCTTTCCTCAAGCTGGCAACACACGTTGCGGCAGCGCAGCCGGCAGCACAAGGGGCCGGATCCGCAGCAACGACAATTCGGCAATCCTTAATTCTTCACCATCACTCGTCCCCGGGAGGTCTTATGACACGTCTGATTCTCTCCGCTTGCACGGTAGCCCTTGGCGCAACACTGACCATGAGTGCCTGGTGTGCCGCTGAAAATGTCACCACCATCAATATCCTGTCTCCGCGCAACGGCGACACCGTGCCGGAGACCTTCGAAATCACCTATGAGATTTTGAATGCGCCGGGGGGGAATCATGCTCACGTTTACCTGGATGGCGCCTATCAGAAGGGGTTCAAGGGCACCTTCACACAGGTGCCAAAAGGCGACCATACCATTACGGTCAAAATCGCCGATCATGATCACAAAGATTCAGGAACGGCAACTGACAGCGTCACGGTGAAGGTGAGAGAGTAGGTGGGACGCTTCTGTGGTGGTACCGGTCCGCCTCACAGGAAGCGGCGTTCAGCATCGCCCGGTCGGAAGGCGGCCACTGTCCGCCGCCTTCCTTGCCGACGCTCAGCGTCTATTGCCCGCCCTGTGTCGACGCACGAGTGGACGAGCTCTGCAGATCCATTTCAAACACGACCGGACTGTCAGGATTTTTGGGGTCGGTTTTGAGTGGCATCATGTCGGCCGCGAGTTTTACCAGCGGCACGGCCACAATGTGCGGAGCCTTCTCCGATGGATTCGAATGGAGCGCAATACGAACGCTCTTCGGCCGTTGGCTGGGCGCCACCTGCGTGACCACCTCTTTCCCCATAAACCCTACCAGCAAGCCGCTTCCATCAGCCAGCTTATGAACCTCATAGGCACTCGTCGAAGGAGACACCCGCTCCAGGACGAGATCCGGACTCTGTGTGACCAAAGCCAGCCCCAGGAATTTGGGCAGAATAAAGCCGAAGGTGCCTGTCGGGGCTTGCGAAAACATCACTTTCGAGGTCGAGGCCCCCAGTTCAGCCACTCCGTTTTTGCTGCGTAACTGGCGACGCAGGTCGGCTTCAGTGCCCGGTGCATCAATGATCACAACCGAAGGGGCCGCCTTTTGAACCGGCAACATCTCCGTTTTTCCTCCACCTGGACTGGTGCCGCCGCGTGCAGCGTTAAGGGGGGCCGGCAGAAGACCTGTGAGCAGAACTCCCACCAAGCCCGCGGCCGCCAGGTGGCGAAGCGGCGCATGGAACATCACTCGAGCGATGACATCACACATAACTCCTGATCCTCCTGAACATGCGAACTGTCGTTCCGGAGGATTCTAAGAAGGCGGCGCATGAAAATCAAACAGGAAGGCGTGCACTCCATCACGGGTAGAAGCTGATACGGCGTCCGGCAATGGCCTGCGCGACGGAGGCCAGGATCTGTTCCCGCTCCGCCGGTTTCTCCAAGAACTCTACAATACCCTGCCGGCGCAACGAAGAGGCCAATGGCTCATCATGATACCCGGTCAATACGATGACCGGGAGAGAAGGATATTGGGCGCGGAAATAGGTAATCGCCTCCACGCCATTGATGCGCGGCATACGAATGTCGCAAATGATCGCATCCAGCATCAGCGGATTGTCGCCGCTGTTCAACACTTCGACGGCCTTGCCGCCGTCGTCCGCTTCCTCCACATCGTAGCCCGCCTGCGTCAGCATCATGCGAAGCAGACTGCGGATCGAGTCTTCATCATCCACCACCAAGACCCGTCCCAGGCTGACCTTGTCACCCGTGCTGAGTCCGAACGGCCATGCCATTCCCATGGTGTCCCTCCCTTCGCCAGACGCATTTGTTCCCTCCGTTGGCAATGCAAGGACAAGACCGCTCACCGATGGCAATGGACACTACCGATTCAAGAGGTTAGCAAATGACGTCTTCAATCCACTGCGAGAAAGCTTCTTTCGAGTGGTGGAATCACACCACCCCGGTGCATATGCACCAGCGTTCACAGGCGATGCGCGGCTGGGTGTAGAAGAATTTCAGGAAGGACAACGGCCGGCACGGAAAAGCACGGGCCGTAAAGACAGCAGAAACGGCAACCACACCATCTACGTTTGTATCGCGACGGTCCATGACAAACCCGAAGGCATCACGCCGTCAGCTTACGCGCGACCACCACGCCCGATATGGCGAAGGTGAGGACAATCGCCAGGAAGAGATAAAAGAGTATCTCCGCCACATCAGACGCACTCTCCGCAATGCCTGCAACTCCCAATGCCGCAGCGACCATGGCAATGACGAAAAATATTGCTGCCCATTTGAGAAACATACGCACCTCCACGGCTAACATCCCGATCACAGCACCCGGCATTACCGAATGGCACGTTCACTCAAGATCTCTGTATACAATTGGTAGTACCGATCGGCCTGCTCTTCGAGAGAAAAATGTCTCAGGGCATAGTGGCGGCAATTTGCGCCCAGTGCCATTCGGCGTTCAGGGTTCTGTAACAGCTCCAACATGGCACCACCCAATGTCCCTGCCTCACCGAGCGGCACCAGCAAGCCGGTCTGACCATGCTGAATCATGTCGGGAATCCCTCCAACCTCAAACCCCACCGCCGGCGTTCCACACGCCATCGAATCGAGAACCGTATTCGGCAGGTTGTTCTGCAAGGACGGGATCACCAGCAGATCAGCTGCGCTGTAAATGTTGGAGAGCAATCGATCGCTGTTGATGTGCCCGAGGTAGGAATGAGGGATATGATGCCCGAGCTCGAGGCTATGATGGCCCACCGTCACAAGATGCAGGTCGGGGATCCAGCTACGGATATGCTCCAAGGCCCGCACCAGCACTTCAAATCCCTTCCGGAACAGCGGAAGCCCATCGGCAACAAATAGGATCACCTTGGCTTTTGGGGGAATGCCGAAGACCTCTCTGGCGCTTCCGACATCGCGGGGCGAAAATTCGGTGAGGTCGAGGCCATAGGGAATCACCGAGACAGGGAACCGGCCGAGAATCGGGCTGCGCTGTACTTCCTGGGCGAGCCACGTGCTCGGAGTCGCAAAATGAATCTGCTCTGCGGAGAGTTGGTCAAAGAGCGATTTCTTGCGCGTCCAGATTTCATGCGAGAGATCATTCGGTCCTGCGGCAGCCAGCTGAGGACAGTCCCCGCATTGACTGAGATAGCGGCCGCACCCCAGATCATAATGGCAGCCACCCGTAAACGCATTCATGTCATGAAGCGTCCACACGATACGTGTGTTCTTCGAGAAGGCGCCAAAGAAGGAAGGGTAATCCACAAAATCCGCAATCCAATGCAAGTTCAGGATGTCGTAGGGTGGGAGTTTCGACAGGATGTCCGTCCCATATTCTGAGCGATCGGTTCGGAATGGTTCGACTTTATGACTGTCGGGAGGGATGGCCGGACGGAGCTTGCGTTCGATGTGTTCACGACGAATACGGCGCTCGGCTCGTTTGCAGAAGGTGGTGGCCGGTTCGAATCTGATCACGGACCCGTCCGAGGTCGGTGCTTCGCGGACAAACATGGACGAATCGACGCCAGCCCTGCGCAATCCATCATGCAACCGATAAGCCGCCCGCGCTGCACCGCCGGCGACGTCGTAGGTACTGAGGTGGACGACTTTATGGGGACGGATACGGGCGCTGGGGCGAAGATCGATGGTGTCTTGTTCGTGGCGCTCTAATTCAAGGGGAGTGGTACTTCTGGACATGATCGGGTTCCCTATTCACCTTCCACCATGTTGCTCAGGAAAATGTCTTGAGATGAGTCCCGATCATGCTTGCTCGACTCTCCCCGCTCCACTAGGCATATCCCGAGACTCGTTCCACGCGCGTCCGCTTGGTTGGATCCCTTACAGGAAGGACTGCACCGCCTCGCGGGCGGTCTGCGTCCAATCATACTTGATCAACACGGATTTGCCTCGCCAATTGGGAGGATAACTTTTCCCGGTACCGTAGAAGTCCCTGTCGACAACCGATAACAAACTGGCACCATGCACCCAATCTTGGACCTCTTTATCACGTTCAACGTACGACATGACGTAGTACTGGCCGCCGGAGAGAGGCCATTCCGGAACCCGGAAATCAATGTAGCCTTCTCCGGACAGATCGAGTGGTAACGGGCTGACCAGATCGGTGGACATGAGAAAATACGCCGTCTCATAGGAATCGCCGATTCGAGCATGTAACGAGAGTTCCACGCGGCATCGCCGGATGATGGTGTCAGGCAGGCACCGATAGTGCCATCGCACAATCGCCTCTCGCCCGCAGATGGCAGAGAAGGCGGGATTCCGATAGCGAGCAAGCACCTCGATCGCTGTCGCAATGACCTGTCCCTTCCCTTGCCTGTCCGTGCGTGCGTCCAACGCACTTCTGGCTAAATCGGCGGTCATGCCTGCATAGGCCTGCACAACATCCCGAACCGGTCCTGTGACGGCCACACGTCCCTGTGACAGGAACAGCGCACGCTCGCACAGGTTCTCGATAAGTGGCAAATTGTGACTGACCACCAGGACCGTCCGACCGCCCTGACTAGCCTGCCGCATCTTTCCTAAACACTTCTGTTGAAAACCGGCATCGCCAACGGCCAGGACTTCGTCCACGATGAGGATGTCGGGCTCAAAATGGGCGGCTACGGAAAAGGCCAAGCGGACATACATCCCGCTCGAATAGCGTTTCACCGGCGTGTCGATGAATTCCTCGACGCCCGCAAAATCGATGATCTCCTCCAATTTTGCGGTGATCTCGGCCCGGCGCATGCCAAGAATGGATCCGTTCAGGAAAATATTTTCGCGCCCCGTCAGTTCGGGGTGAAACCCCGTGCCGACCTCGAGGAGCGAACCGACGCGGCCATAGATATCGGCGCTTCCTGACGTCGGCGCCGTGATTCTCGACAGGATTTTGAGGAGGGTGCTTTTTCCGGCTCCGTTATGGCCGATCATGCCGAACACTTCACCCGACTTCACGTCGAAGGAGACATCCGTCAGGGCAGCAAATTCTCTCCCCTTCCCGTCCTCGTCGGAACGACTCGGCTTCCACCAGAACAGCGCAGCCGCGACACGATCACGAAGTGTATCGTGTCGCGGCTGCAGACCGAGGGAATAGCGCTTGGTGAGATGATTGACTGAGATGGCGACGTTACCCATACACCCGCATGAAGTGGATCAAGAATAATGGCTCCACTTATGCGGCATACATCGGGTCGGAGATCACCTCGGACTTTCCCTAGCACAAGGCAGGTCATGACGGCACGATTCGCCCCATGGGCCCAACGTGATGGTTATTTTGTTTCCACTGCCGTCCCGTAAACCTGGGTGCAGGCACGAGAAAAGAGAATGAAGTATTGAAAATAGCCGTCCACCGTGACCTCGACCATCGCGTCAGCAAGAGGTTTCGTGCGCAACGCATCCTCGACGGCATTACGCATTTCATTCCCACCAGTTACGGGTATCAACCCCAGGAGATGGTAGACACAATCCTGTCCACGCACCTTGCCCAGTTCGATATATCCGCCCGGAGCGAGCGGCTTGGTTGAAGGCGCGATGCCTCCCGGATGATGCATACATCCCGCGGTGAGGGCTCCCGCCGCCAAAATCACGACCATCCAACCGCGCATATACCAGATCTTCAAGTATGGACTCATCATCATCTCTTACTCCTTTCATGCACATGCCTGTACGACATGCAGTGTGACATCCACGTCGGACATACCGTTGTGAGGATGTGTGAGGAAGTTGGTACGACAAGGAACTAGCGGAGTCGTGCGAGCGTCTCCATCTTGCACGGATAGCCCTTCAGCCTCAACCCTAAAGTACAGAAGCCGATGTACATGGTCGAATGTGCGACACCCTCCCACGGGCTGGAAGACCGCATGCACCGCCGAACGCCAAGGGATTCGGCGGGAAATGGAGGTATTACTCGGCCTTACCGTTGGCGCGGAACATGGGCGATTTCCATGAGCAATTTCATTGTCTGTCAGGGAATACCTGATAGGATTTATTCCCAGAACATGAGATCTTTGCCAGATGCCGGAATGATGGCCGCGTGGGGCGATCCGACGTCGAACGGGCTCCGGCTTGAGATCGCGCACCTCTCACAACGTGCGGTAGGAAGATCTTGGGCAAAAAATTCGCCATGATCGCTGCGTCAGGCGCAGCGATCCTCATCCTCATCGGCTTCCTCCTGGGGTTGGGTGAGGTGATCATTCGGTCCGTTCACCTCCTTCGAGACGGCATTCCATTCTTTGAAAGCAACGCCGGCGGGCGAATCGGACCCATTACCCTGGATCAGGACCTGGGCTGGAAGGCCACTGAGCATTATCAGGAAGCATTGGTGGAGAAGACCAAGAACGGCACACTGTACCAGGTCCGGCGCTCGCAAACGCAATATGGGTTTCGCAGTTTTGGAGATGTGACGTCCCGCCGACCAAAAGTATTGGTGATCGGCGATTCGTTTACTCATGCCACCGCTGTTTCAGACGACCGAACCTACCACGCGCTGTTGTCCAAGCTGCTCAATGTCGAAGTCTTCGCGTACGGGGCCGGCGGTTATGGCACGTTGCAGGAATATCTCGTCTTCGACCGGTACCTCGATGTCGTTCGCCCCGATGTCATCCTCTGGCAATATTGCATCAATGACTTCATCAATAACGACAATGAGCTCGAGCGCCTCAGCCGCCTCAACAACAATGGCTGGGTACGACCCTACTGGCGCAACGGCACAATCCAACTCCTTTCTCCGAAGGAATCATCGCTTCAGATACGAGACTGGATCAACCGTCACAGCCGCTTTCTGTATTTCATCGTCACGAGGCTGGATCGGCTACGAGCGGCCAATACCAAGGATACGGTGGAAGTGGACATCGAGGCGGAAGGCATGCGACATGCCGGGTTTGCCCGGGCAGTGGCTGTCACTGACGATTTGATGGGGCGGGTGCGGGCACGCGCCGGGAGCAGGCCGATCATGGCGTTCAGTTGCGCAGAAGCCGAACCCTATAGCCAGGCATTTCGCGACATTTCCGCTCACCATGTCATCGCCTATTGGGACGACGTGCCCCAGGTGGTTCACGCCGCCGACACGCGTGGCGAAGATGTGTATGCTGCGGATGGAGGCCACTGGAACGAGCGAGGACACGAACTGGCAGCCCAGGCCCTGGCGAAACATATTCGAGCGGAATTTCCCTCCCTACTTTCACGACCATGACATGGCCAATCACAGCACAACGTCGTGCTGTCTTTTCTCAGGCGTCGGGCGCCTCGTTATTCCCGGCTCTTTGATGTCCTCGCGCGAGACGCTGATTTCCGGCGAGAGGCCGATTGGGTCCGTTTTGCACCGGCGGAGGGGAGTTTCACCCCGGCCTTTCTAGCCTTCGAAAGGCCGATGGCGATGGCCTGCTTGCGGGAACGCACGCGGTGTTTGCCGCGTTTCATGTGCTCCATTTCTTCTTCCACGAATGCCCCTGCTTGAGTCGTCGGGGCCTTGCCTTCTCGTTTTGCTTGCCGCGCCCGTTGTACTGTCTTTTTCTCAGGCATAGATCCCTCCTCGCTGTGCTACGCGCGCACGCGCGCTTCCGGCCACTCCGTCGGTCGGTGAGACGGCTTCGCGTTCCCGCCGTTTTTCGCTCCGGCTGGCGGAGACACACCTCGCGACATATCCGCCTGCTGCGTATTCCGACCCAATCCGGCCACTGATTCCGACGCAAGTCGGCCACCCATTCCGACGGAACGCGGCCACTGATTCCGATGTGAAGCCGGCCACTGTTTCGAGCCTGCTCGGAATCGGTGGCCGACATCCCTCGGAATAACAGGCCGCGATCCGCCACGGGCTCCTGTCGGAGCCGTCCGCGACACAGGTCCTCGTTCACCTTCGGTAGGGTGCCTGCTCCATTTTGTTGTGGAGGAGGGACTGATGCCAGCGGAGCGAGTGACGATGCGAAAGATCAAAGACATTCTGCGACTCAAATGGGCCTGC
>VOPT01000033.1 GCA_009594865.1 Nitrospira sp.
TGGAACGCCTCGATGGCCAGCGCAGTGGAGGCAAAACTTACCACCAAAGCTGCGGCAGCCATGAAGGTCCACCCTTGCTTTTGAAGCTTCATCATCACATCCTCCTTAAAGAAGACAAAAGAGTCTCAAGAATGTCGCCTCGCGTATAAATCTACTTCAATACTTTGAAACCGGTAATAGTGCGACCATCGAGGGTCACTTCCATCGCAACGAGCTCTTGCGAGGCCTTGATGATCTGATCCATCAAGCCCTTGTCCTTCACGGCCAAACGAACCGTGGTCTGAGCATGGTGCCAACCGGCATAAGGATTATTCTTGTCCGTACCACCAGTGTAGCCCCAGGCGCAGCACGTGAAGAGGGGATCCGGCGGCTTCACATCCATTGAGGTTGAGGAACGACCACCACCCTCACCAGAGGCGGGGTCACCCGTGTTCCAATACTGAATGCCGAACAAAATTTCACCGTCAGGATTGTCGGCCCACTGTGACCACACACGACCTTTCAGGGTGTTCGTAGGTTCCCCCTTAAAGAACTTGCCACTGCCCGTGGTGATTTCGCTGGGTCCGCCACCGGATGGAGCGTCGGCCGCCATAGAGACACCGGCGGTCAACAAGCCGACGACAGAGGAGACTGCAAGTGCGGCTAGAATTCCGACCCTATTCATAACCCTACCCTCCTTGGAAAAATGATGACCAGAGAACCGTTGAATCACAGTATCCAAAAAAAGAGTTCAAGAAAACAAAAAAATCAGAGAACGCGCTAGCAGGAGGAAGTGCGACACACACCCCCTTTCTCTCTGCTTACCTTCCCCTGTAATGCAGTCGAAATGAATTCGAACGTATAGGATGAAAACGCGGCCATGGTACTTAAATCCACCAAACGTGTCAAGAAAATGTTTTTCGAAAATTGTACGGCAACTGCAATCAGCAAAGTTTTGTCCGATCAATGAGTTAGCTGGGCTGACTCACCTCGAGAGGTCCTATCCTCTCACTCCTTGGCCGCGCCAACTGCACAGAGGCGTGGCGCGTGATCGATTATGATGCAAACGACTGCAGACTGTTAGCCGGAATAGGCCCGAGCGCCGTAATGGCGAGACAGCGCTGATCCAATAGGGTTTGCGCCACACGATAGACTTGACCTGTTGTGACACGGTCAATCTCCCCGATCATTTGTTCGAGTGAGACATGACTCCCTTGCGTCAACTCGTCCTTCGCCAATTTACTCATCCGGCTATGCGAGCTTTCCAGACTGAGCATGAGACTACCTTTCATCTGATTCTTTACGCGTGCCAGATCTTTGGCATCGATGCCCTTGCTACGGAGCTTCTTCAGCTCCCGACATACAACCTCCACGACACGCTCCACCTCTTTCGGGCGTGTGCCGGCGTAAACCGTCGTCATCCCGCCGTCCGAGTAGGTGGAGAGGAACGAATAAATCGAATACACGAGACCGCGTTTCTCTCTCACTTCCTGAAACAGGCGCGAACTCACACTTCCGCCAAGCACCCCATTGAGCGCATGGGCCGCATACCGGTCCTTATGCCCGGCACCCAACCCTTGCAGGCCCAAACAGAGATGAACCTGTTCCAGCGCTTTGCGCCTCACCAGCACTCCTCCACGGACCTCGGGAGGCCGCCGACTCTGCTCGACCGCGACGCCTTTATGAGAAGCGGAGAAGTAGCGGGCCAGGAGTTGTTCCAGTCGCTTCCAGGTGAAGTTTCCGGCCACTGCGACGACCGTGCGCTCAGGGTCGTAGTGAGAACTGACATACGAAACCAGGTCATGACGACCCAATGCTTGGATTCTCGGAGCTTGCCCCAGGATCGGTCGTCCCAAGGGATGGCTCCCGAGAGTATGCTTCATGTGGAGTTCCTGAACGAGATCCTCAGGATCATCCTGAACCATTCGGATCTCTTCCAGCACCACTTGTTTTTCTTTTTCGACTTCCTTGGACTCGAACCGCGAACGGTAGAACAGATCGGAGAGCAACTCCAGCGCCGCCCCCAATTGCTGATCGAGCACTTTCACATAAAACGTCGTCGTCTCGCGAGTCGTGAAGGCATTCATCTCTCCGCCCAGCGCATCAATTTCTCGGGAAATCTGCGTGGCCGATCGACTTCGCGTCCCCTTGAAAAACATATGCTCCAGGAAGTGAGACAGCCCCTCTTCTCCCGGCTGCTCATCGCGGGAGCCAACATTCACCCAAATCCCGATCGTGACGGACTTCAACGTCGGTAGTAGTTCAGCCACGACCCGCAGCTTGTTGTCGAGAACGATCTTGCGATACACGATCGATTATCCTGCGGGAGTCGGTTCGGTTGCGGGAGCGCCCGCAGGTGCCGGCATCGCCTCTTTCCGGCTCAAACGAATTTTCCCCTGCTTATCGATTTCCAACACTTTTACCTGAATCTGATCCCCTTCCGACACCTCGTCGGTCACCGCTTTCACGCGATGATGGGCGAGCTGAGAGATATGGACCAGGCCGTCCGTGCCCGGAAGCACCTCGACGAAGGCGCCGAAATCCATAATCTTCCGAACCGTTCCCAGATAAATCTTGCCGACTTCGACTTCTTCGGTCAGGCGCTTGATCATATCGATAGCCTTCTGGGCCGAGGCTTCATCCGAGGACGCAATCGTCACATCGCCCGTGTCTTCGACATTGATCTTCACACCCGTCTCCGCGATGATGCTGCGGATCATTTTCCCGCCCGGGCCGATAACGTCGCGGATCTTGTCCTGCTTGATCTTCATCGGGAATATGCGTGGAGCGAAGGCGGACAACTTGGTTCGCGGAGCCGTCAACGCCTGCGCCATGCATCCCAGAATATGGAGTCTGCCGGCCTTGGCTTGCGCCAGCGCTTCACGCATCAATGCGGCATCGATACCGCCGATCTTGATGTCCATCTGCAGCGCGGTGACGCCGTTTTTCGTACCCGTCACCTTGAAGTCCATATCGCCCAAATGATCTTCCAGCCCGAGAATGTCTGAGAGGACCAAGACCTGATTACCTTCCTTGATCAGTCCCATCGCAATGCCCGCCACCGGTTCCTTGATCGGCACACCGGCATCCAGCAGCGCCAGCGTACCGCCGCAGACCGTGGCCATGGAAGAAGAGCCGTTGGATTCTAGAATTTCGGACACAATCCGAACCGTGTAGGGGAACTTATCCTTACCGGGAATGATGGACTTCAATGCGCGCTCCGCCAGTGCGCCGTGCCCGACTTCGCGGCGCCCGGGAGATCGCAACGGCCGCGCCTCACCGACGCTGAAAGGCGGGAAATTGTAATGCAGCATAAAGGTGCGCATGTACTCGCCCTCCAGGGCGTCGATGCGCTGTTCATCGTCGGTCGTTCCCAACGTCACCACTGCTAAACTTTGGGTTTCTCCGCGAGTAAACACCGCCGACCCGTGCGCGCGTGGCAACACACTCACTTCGCACGTGATCGGGCGGATGTCCGACGGCCCGCGCCCATCGGCGCGCACCCGCTTTTCGAGAATCATGTTCCGAACTTCGGTGTACTCCAAGCCGTGGAAAATGATTTTGACGTGCCGATCGCGGTTAGGCTCGTCCGACTTGAGCGCGGCCAGTGTCTCGGCCAAGACCTGATCCAATCGCTCTTGCCGTGCGCTCTTGTTGGGAATAAGAATGGCTTCACGAATGGGACCTGCCACCAGCTTGCGTACCTGCTCCGCCAAGCCAGCATCGATTGCCTCTTGCGTGACTACCCGTTTGGGCTTACCGGCCAGGGTACGCAGCTCTTCGATCTTGGCGACGATTTTCTTGATCTCGCTGTGTGCCAACTCGATCGCCTCGAGCATGGTCGCTTCAGGCAATTCATTGGCTCCCGCTTCCACCATCATGACGGCATCGGCGGTTCCCGCCACCACGAGATGCAATTCACTGGCCTCAAGGGTTTCCAAGTCGGGATTCACGACAAACTGGCCGTTGACGCGTCCGATCTTGACCCCTGCGATGGGGCCATTAAATGGAATGGACGAGATCGCCAACGCGGCAGAGGCGGCAGTGATCGCAATCACGTCGGACACGCCCGTCTTATCGGCTGACAACACCGAGGTGATGACTTGGGTCTCGAAATAGTAGCCTTCTGGGAAGAGGGGGCGAAGCGGACGATCAATCAACCGGCTGGTGAGCACTTCTCGCTCGGACGGGCGTCCTTCCCGTTTGAAATATCCACCGGGAATCTTGCCCGCGGCGTAGGTTTTTTCCTGGTAATCCACCGTCAGGGGAAGAAAATCCACTCCGGGCTTCGCGGTTTGCGAGGCAACGGCCGTCGCGAGTATCACGGTGTCGCCGTAGGTGGCCCAAATCGCGCCGTCCGCCTGCTTGGCAATACGGCCGGTTTCCAGCGTCAAGCGGCGACCCGCCAGCTCGATGTCTATCGTATGTTTCATCTATGGTCTCCTCCGGTTAAATCCCACAGATGCCCACAGAGATAAGTTCAAGCTGAACGCGGAACCTGCACAGGCCCGTATGCTTGAACTTGTTTCAGTGTTCACCTGCGGGGACACTAGTTCGGCCGCCACACTCGTGGCGGCCGATTCGATCACCCGACTACTTACGAATACCCAAACGTTCGATGACGGCGCGATACCGGCCCTCTTCCACATGCCGCAGATAATCCAGCAAGCGGCGACGGCGCCCGACCAACGTCAACAATCCACGCCGGGAATGGTGGTCTTTCTTGTGCAGTTTAAAATGTTCCGTCAGATACGTGATCCGGTTCGTCAGAATGGCAATTTGCACTTCCGGGGAGCCGGTGTCCTTGTCATGCTGCTGGAAACTCTTCATTAACTCCGTCTTCACTTCTTTTACCAGTGCCATACGTCTCTACTCCTCTATTGAGTTCGCAATACTACCACCCTGTAATGCGTCCGTGACTAATACTTTTGACAGAGCAATCGACAGCTCCCCCGCCAGCCGCGCCTGATCGTCTAGCCCGGCGGGCATGGTGCCGACGGCCAACAATCGTCCCGCACTGTCCTTGATGCGGATCGCACGGCCCGAGGCTTCCGAATGAATCGTCGGCAACCCCTGCCAGCTCACCACAGCGGCAGTGGGAACCGGCATGCCATGGACGACCCTTCGGGTCGTCTCCTCACCAATGATGCAGACGGGAAGTCCTGCCAGCGCCTCGTCAAGCGTCAACATCGATCCGGCCAATGTCCCCTGAGCCAAGCGACTCTCGACTTCATCGACGGTCAAGGCCTGCTCCACCATCAGCGGCCCGACGCGTTCGCGAATCAACGTCGCCACATGACCGCCGACCCCGAGCTTTTCTCCGATATCCGCACACAGCGTCCTGATATAGGTTCCCTTTGAGCAGACCACACGGAGCATCACATCAGGAAGCTGAATGCTGACCACTTCCAAACGAAAGACCGTAACTTCACGAGCCTGGCGCGCTACATCCTTCCCGGCGCGCGCAGCTTTATACAGGGGAATGCCGCCCACCTTCACAGCTGAGTACATGGGAGGAACCTGTTGGATACGGCCCTCAAAACCAGCCACAACTTCCCGGATACGGGCGTCGGTCACGGCCGTAAGCGGCGCGCGCTGCAGCACCGTTCCCGTGGCATCCTGCGTATCGGTCGCTTCCCCCAATCGCATTCCGGCCAGATACGTTTTATCCCACTCAAGCAGATACTCAGCGATGCGCGTGCCTCGGCCGACAAGCAACGGCAAGACCCCCGTGGCCGCAGGATCGAGGGTGCCCGCATGGCCCAGCTTCATCCCGCGCAATTTTCCTCGAAGACGGGCGACCACATCGTGCGATGTCCATCCAGCTTCCTTGCGGACATTCAGCACGCCGTCCTGCAGCATCGTAGCCGTATAGGATTCCGTCGACGCGATCATAGTCATCGGCTAGACATCGGCGCGAGGGGATTCCGTGAGCACGCCTTCTTTGCTCTCGTCCAGGTGCAACCCATCCAGCAGCGCGAGAACTCGATCAGCCCGCGGCCCGCTGACATCTTTCATAAAAATCAATTCCGGCAGATACCGAAGCGCCAGACGCCGCCCGAGTTCCGCACGGACAAAACCACTCGCTTTCGCCAGCCCATCAAAAACCAGCCGTTCGTCTTTGTTCTGCTCCATGGTGGTGACAAAGACACGGGCAATGCGCAAATCTTTGGTTAACTCCACATCGGTCACCGTCACGGAACGCACGCGCGGATCTTTGATTTTCCGCATCAAAATGTCGGCCACTTCCATGCGGATCTGATCTGCCACCCGTTCGGCGCGGCTATACGTCGATTTGGTCATGACGTGGCCTTACAACAACTCGATCCGAGAGCGGAGCAGCTGAATCGTCGGCACTCCCTGAATCAAATTCACGGCTTGGTCCAGTACCTGGTTGACGTGGGCGGACTCATTCGCCACGCAGGCCAACCCTAAAATCGCCTTCTGCCACAATTCTTGCTCTCCCACCTCAGCCACCGACACATTGAACTTATCCCGCAAACGACTTTTCAAACTTTGCAACACCTGTCGCTTGTCTTTCAACGAATGTCCATCGGGGATGAACAACTCGACGGTACAAAGCCCGACGATCATGCCCGATGAGGTTGCGGGGAAGTGCCGCGGTGTGTCGATTCGAGCTTTGCCGCGACCTTGTCAATGGCAAAGGCCTCGATAATGTCTCCTGCTTTGAGGTCGTTGAAGTTTTCAACCGTGATACCGCATTCATAGCCTTGCTGAACTTCCCGCACATCATCCTTGAAACGCCTCAGCGAGCCCAGCTTCCCCTCATAGACCACCACACTATCACGAATCACACGCACACCGACGCTGGCGCGTGAGATGACGCCATCCACCACGTAGCAACCGGCGACCAGCCCGGCCTTGGGAATAGTAAACATCTGCCGCACTTCTGCGCGTCCGAGGATCCGCTCTTTGAGCGTGGGCTCAAGCAACCCTTCCATGGCCGCACGGATATCGTTCAATGCGTCGTAAATAATGCTGTAGAGGCGGACGTCCACACCCTCCCGCTCAGCCAGGGCGGCGGCTTTGGGCTCAGGACGAATGTTGAATCCGATGACAATCGCCTTCGAAGCGGCTGCTAACAGAATGTCGGTTTCGGTAATGCCTCCGACCCCGGTGTGCATGACGCGCAATTTGACGGCACCGGCCGGCATTTTTTCGACGGCGGCCGCCAAGGCTTCTGAAGAGCCCTGCACATCGGCCTTGATCACGATGGGCAACTCTTTGACATTGCCCTCCTGGATTTTGGCAAACAAATCATCCAGACTGACCTTCGCCGGGCCGGCCAAATCAGCCGCCCGCTGCTTCATGGCTCGTTCCTGCGCGATCTCGCGGGCGACCCGCTCATCCTTCACAATAGTGAAGGCATCACCGGCAGACGGCACGCCGGGCAATCCGATCACCTCGACCGGCACCGACGGTCCTGCTTCCGTGGTTTTCTTTCCCGTATCCGTGACCAATGCGCGAACGCGCCCGCTGAAATTGCCGACCACAAATGCGTCGCCGACATGCAAGGTCCCGCTTTGCACGAGAACCGTCGCGATGGGGCCTCGCCCGCGGTCCAGCTTGGCCTCGATGACCAAACCCTTCGCCATGCGCGTGGGATCCGCTTTCAGTTCCAAGACTTCCGCCTGCAGGAGGATCATTTCCAGGAGTTGATCCAAACCGGTGCGCTGTTTCGCGGAGACCTCCACCATGATCGTGTCACCGCCCCACGACTCGGCCACAAGACCATGCTCGGTCAGGGCATTTTTCACACGATCGACATTGGCTCCCGGCTTATCGACTTTGTTGATGGCGACAATCAGCGGCACTCCGGCAGCCTTGGCATGGTGAATGGCTTCCACGGTCTGCGGCATAACACCATCGTCTGCCGCCACGACCAGAATGACGATATCCGTCGCCTTCGCTCCCCGTGCGCGCATCGCGGTGAACGCTTCGTGGCCAGGGGTATCGAGGAAGGTCACCTGCTTCCCATGTACTCCGACGATATAGGCGCCGATATGCTGCGTGATGCCTCCGGCTTCGCCTTCGGCCACCTTCGTTGAACGAATCGCATCCAGCAGGGACGTTTTCCCGTGATCGACATGGCCCATGATCGTGACGACCGGCGGCCGCGGCACCGCATGTTCTTCACCCGAGGATTGGGCGGCCTCTTCCAGCAAGGCTTCGCCGACCTTCTCCGTCGAGACTTCCACCCGGGCGCCATACTCTTCGGCAATCAACGACGCCGCTTCGAGATTGATCGACTGATTGAAGGTCACCATCTGCCCCATATCCATCAGCTTCCGGACCACGTCCGCCGGCCGCTGACCGATGAGTTCGGCAAACTCCTTGACGCTGACTCCTGCGGTCAATTTCACGCTTTTCTTTCTCGGCTTGGTGATTTCCGTTGGCAAGGCATGGTGAATATGTTTGGACCGGTCTTCCCGCCGCTGCACCGGGATCGCCCGCAAATCTCCCCACCGGGTGGCGTCGTTCTTAAACTTGGCTTCGTCTTCTTCCCGGGTCCGGGGGGCCTTTTTGGCTTTTTTCAATTTCTCGCGGGCGGCGGCTTCGCTTTCCAATGCCTCTGTACCCGTTTTCTTCTTGGTTGCCGCAAGGACATCGGGAGAAGGAGTCGTGACCACGGAAGGTTGAGACGGCTTAGTCGTCGTCTCCGCCGAAGTCACCACCACGGGCGGCTGCGGCTCGGCCTCTTCAGCAGCCTGGGTCGGCTCGACCGGAGCGACTTCACCGACTTCCGGACCGGTCAGGGTTGCGGGAGGCACAGCCCCGGCGTCCGGCGCTACGGAAGCAGCCGGTGCAAACACGGCTTCCGCTGCAGCCAGGGACGCCACAGCATCTTCTGCGCCCTCTTCGCGTTTCTTTTTGATGAGAATGCGTTTTTTGTCGGGCTTCGGAGCTTCTTCATGCGCGACTGCGTGCGATCCACCGGGCTCTTTCGACAAACGAACCATTTTTTTCGCCTCATGCCCGGACGAAGACGCCTCGCCGGCACGTGCCTTCGAACCAAGCTTTTCAAGCGCCATGCGGACCGAATCATCATCCAATGCGCTGCTGTGGGACGCCACCGGAATCCCGAGCCGCTTCAGTTCAGGAATCAGCTCCCGATTTTCCATCCCCAGCTGCTTTGCTAATTCGTACACGCGCATACAATACCGCTCAGCTCCACCCGCTAGATAATTGCCATTCAGCTCGTGACTTTCGAGCCGCTTCAGTCCGCCTGCTGCGCCGCAGCCCGCGCCTCATCCTGCTGGCGCTGAGCCTCGGTCTCTTCCGCCAAGGCCGCCTTGATATCCCGATCGCGCTCTGCCTTTTCCTTCTCGTATTCCGTCGCGCTGATGATATCGATCTTCCAGCCGGTCAGGCGAGCGGCCAATCGAACATTTTGTCCGTTCTTCCCGATCGCCAGCGAAAGCTGGGAATCCGCCACGACCACCAGTGCCGACTTCTTTTCTTCATCGATGCCGACTTTTTCGATCGTCGCCGGATTTAATGCTTCCGCAATGAACACGCGGGGATCTTGCGTCCACGTAATGATGTCGATCTTTTCTCCGCGCAACTCTCGCACGACAGCCTGCACGCGCGACCCCTTAATCCCGACACAGGCTCCGACCGGGTCCACCGCTTTGTCGCGGGATGACACCGCAATCTTGGTACGATCACCCGGCTCACGCACAATCGATTTGATTTCCACGATCTTCTCACCGACTTCCGGGACTTCCAGCTCGAACATCTTCGCCACAAACTGGGGATGACTACGGGAGAGGATGACCTGCACATCTTTCGGTGTACGACGCACCTCCAGCAGCAAGGCCTTTACGCGATCTCCACGCCGGTAGGTTTCGCGCGGGATCTGCTCCTGAATCGGAAGGATCGCCTCGGTTTTGCCGAGATCGACCAGAAAGTTTCTCCGCTCCATGCCGAGGATGATGCCGTTCACCAGGTCTCCCTGACGAGTCGAATACTCCTTCTGAACGGCTTCCCATTCAGCCTCACGGACTTTCTGAAAAATGACCTGCTTGGCCGTTTGAGCGGCAATGCGCCCCAATTCGTCCATTTCGATCAGGGAGCCGATTTCGTCACCGACTTCCGCGCCCTCATCATATTCACGCGCCTCCTTCAGGGAGATCTCGGCTTTTGGATTGGCCACCGTATCGACGATGATTTTCTTCGACACAACCGAAATTTCGCCGGTCTTACTGTCAATCTCGACCTGAATATTCTCGGCCTGGCCGAAGCGTTTTTTCGCAGCGGTTTGCAGCGCTGACTCGATCGCGCCAATGACCCTGGCCTTATCGATTCCCTTTTGACGGCCGATTTCATCGATGACGGCGATCAACTCTCGGTTCATAGCTCACACCTCATGGTTAACACCGCCGCAAGCACCGTCTGCTACTTGGAAAACTCGACCTTTCGACGCGCCAGCGCGATGTGATCAAACTCCACCCGGATCGTGTCCGTCGTCTTTTTCTGTTGGATAGCCAGCGTGACGGCGCCATCATCCACTTCCACCACGGTCCCCGCCAGTCGCCACTGTGACTGAATGGGCTCACGCAATTTGAGCGTCACCGGCTGACCGATCAAACGCCGATAATCCTGCGCAGTTCGCAAGGGGCGATCCAGGCCGGGCGACGAAATCTCCAACGTATAGGCATGTGGAAACGGATCAATGACGTCCAGCGCCGGGCTCAGAGAGCGATGCGCCTGCTCACAGTCGGTCAGCGAAATTCCGCCGGGCTTGTCGATGAACACCCGGATCACGGTCCGAGGACCTTGGCCGACACATACCGCCTCGACCAACTCCAGACCGTGGGATTGCAGAATGGGAGCCGCAACTTCTTGCACGCGGAGGTTCAGCGCCTCAGCGCGTTTCACCGAAGGCTTCCCTGCCGACACCGCTCCCGCATCACTCATAGGCAAAAGTTGCTCAAACAAAAAAGTGGGCCCAGGCCCACTTACAGCGGAGGAACCTTACCATGCCATAGGAGTGAAAGCAAGGGACGCTAGCCGACCAGGGCCTCCCAACGATGAGACAGAAGCTGGGACAGAGGGCCTGGAACTCCCGCACCAATGGCTTGCCCGTCAATGTGCACGACCGATAACACTTCCACCGTCGTTCCCGTCAAAAACACCTCGGAGGCCGTCAGAAGATCTTCCCGACCGACAAATGTCTCCATCACGGGGAGGCCTTCCTTTCTGGCCAGTTCCAGCACAATCGCCCGCGTGACCCCTGAAAGGATGCGATGGCCTTCGGGTGCAGTCTCGAGCACACCGTTTCGCACCACCATAACATTGCTGACAGACCCCTCGGTGACCTGGCCATCTCGAACCAAAATGGCCTCAAACACACCGGCATCCTTCGCTCGTTGCCGAGCCAGCACATTCGCCAAGAGATTGACGCTCTTGATGTCGCAGCGTCCCCAACGCATGTCGTCCAACGTGATGGCCCAAACCCCGGCTTTGCGAATGGCGGAATCCAGCGGATGAAGCTCGCGAAAGGTCAGCACGGTCGTCGGTGGGATCGAGGCCGGGAACGGATGATCCCGTGGAGCCTGGCCCCGCGTCACCTGCAAATAAATTTTGGTCTCGGGGAATCGGCTCAGCCGGAGGCCTTCCTGAACCAAGGCCAGCCACTGATCCCTGGTATGCCCCAGCGAGAGGTGCAGAGCCTGCGCGCTGCGCTCAAACCGGGAAAGATGCTCCTCGAGCGCGAATGGTTTCCCGCGGTAGGTGCGAATGACCTCGTACACACCGTCCCCGAACTGAAATCCCCGGTCCTCGATGCTGACCACGGCTTCCGCTAGAGGACCGAAGCGACCGTTCACACAGGCAATGTCAGGCATAGCCCTTTTCTCGCCGCCCCCTCACTTCAGGACGCGGTGACATAAAAAATTTGCCGGTCTTCCGCGGTGAATTTCCACCCCAGTCGCTTCTCAAAGACTAGCCGATGGGTTCCGAGAGCCGAGGGCTTGAACTCGAAGCTACGCTGCCCTTGATCGACGGCATTGTTGCTGGCCGTGCGAAGAAAATCATCCTCGACCAGGGGCATGACCGCGGCGTCATAGATCGGCACCCATAACTCTCCCCTCGTGCGATCCTCCCACAGCCGGATATGAACCGGCAGCCCGACTCGGGCCTTGAGGACTTTGGCGCCCGGCTCCTGCTCGGTCCCTGTAGGAACCGCTTTGCTCAGTGGACTCATCTTCCTGACAACTCCAACGTCATAATTCCGCGCGGCTACACCTTGCGCCGCCCTCCGACGAATATCTCTCCGTCCTCCACGCGCACATCATAACTTCCGACGCAATACCCTCCGCCGTCCGTGCCTTGCCCATTTCGCACATCAAATTTCAAGTCATGCCACGGACAGGAAACCACATGCCCCTTCACGCGGCCCTTATTGAGCGGGCCACCTTCATGAGGGCACGCATTATAGATGGCATGAAAATGCCCCTCGATGTTAAACACTGCAATGGCACGCTCGTTCACCTTGACGACCTTGACTTGGCCGGGAGGAATCTCTTCAACCTTAGCCACGCACTGAAACCCTTCCATAAACAATTCCGGCTCCCCCTTACCTTTACATCCGTAACGTAAACTTGAGCTCCATCCCGGTCGTAACCCCGGCGCGCTTGGCGTACCCTGCCTCCGCCTCGATTAAGTACCGAACCGGCTCGGGAGGAGGGCCGTAGAACGGGCAGGGATCCTGGACGCAGGGCTGAACCTGCTCGAGAATTTGCACCACATGGTGACTCTCATCAATCCACAACATATCGACAGGAATGCGGAATTGACGGGTTGCGACACGGTGTAACCCGGTCGACTCAAAGATATAAAGCATCCCTGTATCCGCTGGCAATCCTTCCCGGAATGCCAAACCGAACAGCAGTTTCTCCGGCGTGCTAGCCACTTCCGTTTCCATCGTCTTCCCGTTCGGGAATTCCACAATAATGAGTTCGGATTCCTTCGGCCCGCCAAGGAACAAGCTCACACTGATCAACAAGATCACTAAGAGCACGAACGTCACAATCTTCTTGCGACGCTGCTCCGATTCAGGCCCGCTCGCGCGCGTTACCATAACCACATGCTGTCGGACATGGATGCATCCTCGTGTAGTCGTACCTGCGTGGAGCCGCATGTACATTGGGCCCAAAGCCCCATGACTTTCCCTGTGCTAGGCCTTCTTCCCAAGCCTCATTCTGTTGACTTGCCGAAGAACCGCGGCATAGAATGCGGACCTGTTTCGCCGCGAACTATGGTCGCGGCGGCACGAAATTGTCAACATCTTATCCGTCATTAAAGGAACTGCGAAGGAGGCATAGGCCATGGCGCTTCTGATCACCGATGAGTGTATTTCCTGCGGGGCATGCCTGCCAGAATGTCCCAACGAAGCCATTTTCGAAACGCGAAGCGATGCTGAAGGCAAGGGCAACCATGTCGGAGACGGGCAGGGAGTCGGTGATAATATCTACGTCATCACCCACGATCGTTGCACCGAGTGCGTCGGACACTTTGACGAACCTCAATGTGCGGCTGTCTGCCCGGTGGACAACTGCTGCATTGCTGACCCAGCCTATCCGGAGACGACTGACGTATTGTTGGAAAAAGCCAAATCATTGAATCCGGACAAGGAAATTGATCCGGCTAAAGTGTGGAGCGGCGTTCGCAACTAATTCGGTTTCAGTACATGTGCGTGGCACCACGAAGGCTCCTCCGGGAGCCTTCGCTGCTTATCCGCCGAAGTGGCGCTGCAGCAACAGGTGCATACCTGGCTTTCCAGGGTCGATCGCTGTAGACTTTAAGTACGTACATTGTGGCATGCGCAGGCCACGCTTCCCTTACGCGGCCCCGCAGCATCTATTCATTGACCACCCTCTCAACGGGAGGTACACATGAAGCATTTCACTCGCCTGGCATGTTTTGCCATCCTGACCATCGTACCGCTGCCGTCCCAAGCCATGACCGACACGGGCGATATCGGCACCATTATCGAAAGTTTCATCACAAAACAATTCCCTGATGCCGCCAGCCATTTCTGGGTGGTCAACGACACTCAATGGGATGGCGACGAAATGATTGTGGACATGAATACCATCGTGACGGACCGCCGGCAGACACCGCCGACGGAGAGCCGATTCCTACTGTTGATCGTGGAAGGACGCCTTCAAGGCATTCAGAACATTCCGCTGGACGCTGCTGCGGAATGTCAAAAAGAGCAGGAGGTCTAGGCCGGAACGACTCCTCTACAGACTCTGCACTCGATACAACAACGCCCCATCTGCATCACGGCAGATGGGGCGTTGCAATTCGTACCGTTATATGACGGATTACTTAATCATCACCAGCTTGCCACCGACGTGCGCCGGATGCAAATGGCAGCGGTAGGTCAGCGTGTTCCCCTGCGTGGCATTGAACATGTCGCTGGTCGGCACACCGATATACTTGGTCTCGCCCGGCTTCAGCACAACTTCCGCCTTCATCACAAACGGGGAAGCCGCGTTGACCGGATCGGTCATCTGGAAACCATGCTCGCTTGAAGAGTTATTCGTCACTTTCAGCACCACCGGACGGCCAGGACGAATCTTAAAATCAATCACCGTCACCGGGGGATACCAGGCCTTCAGGCTTCCGATTTCCACGGCATACAGTTCCGCATCCACAATCAATTCCTTAAACGGCTGACCGACCACGGAGCCGGTATCCAGATCACCGATCTCGACACCGCCAGCTTGCAGCGCATATGCGCCGGATGCCCCAGCCATTAACATGACCAGGCCAAAGAATACTGCTACCATCGTCTTACCCATGACCTACCTCCTTAAAGAGATTAAGAAGAGATGCGATTAGGTTGGTGAATAATGACCACCGCGATCTGAACCTTCTGCTAGACACCGCGCCCAGGAGGCTAGCACACACTGCTCGGAAATGTCCTAAATAAAGGCTAATGAGGGTCACCTTATAGCACAGGGATTTAAAAGGAAGCAAGAAAGTTCTTGGGCCGTGTCTAGGCGGGAAGTTTTCGCAGCGTCCTGGGCACTAGCGGGAATTTCTCGCGGCATTCCCGATGTTTACGGCAACACGTTCCCTTCGGGAGACATTTCGACCGCATGGGAGCCGATCAGCAGATCATAGGGCGTATAGTCATCCGTGAGTGTCAGGCCCGGCGCCCAGGGAGTGGTTCGCCGCGAGGCCAACAAGGCTATCGCCTCGAGGGGTAACCGGCGAGCTTCGACCTGCGTGTGAATACGCCTTACGATCTCATCGTACGACATCGTGTCAATCGGGTGGCCGCCAAAGAAAATAAGATTTTCTGCGGTGGTCTGATGGGCGCGCCATGGCCCCTTGACTCCGAACGATTCGATGGTGGGAAACGAGCGCTTCAGCGTCTGCACCACCGCACTCGCACGCTGCAGATCGCCCCCCTCCCCTGAGGAAGCGAGATTGAGAGCCAACACGCCATTGGGATTGAGACGTCCACGCAGCTCTGAAAAGAATTCGACCGTGGTCAAATGGAAGGGAATGAGATGCCGGGCGAACGCGTCCACCCAGATCACATCATAGGTCGCCTTCGTGTCACGCAGAAACACGCGGGCATCTTTCACCGACACATGGTGATTAGCAGGAGGGCGATAGTCGAAATACTGTTCCGCCATTCGCACCACGACGGGATCGAATTCGACGACATCTAATTCCAACTCGGGCCAGACGCGAGCGAGCCACTTGGCCAGGGAGCCGCCGCCGTGCCCTAAAATCAGCCCTCGCTTAGGCTCCGGCGCCAAGGCAACCGCCGCCACCATAAGTTGGCTATACGGGAGAAACAGGGCTGTCGGATCTGATCGCCACATCACCGCATGCCAGGTGCGGTCGAGCACAAGATAGCGAAACAGATCATCGTCACGGACCCGAACCTGCTGGTAGGGACTATCTTCCTGATACACCAGCCCTGCAACCGGAGGAGCCTGGCCGAACAATTGCCATCCCACCATGAGCGCGCCGGCCACAAACAACCCGGTCAACTTCGTGACCTTTCCGCTTCCTTGTTGTAACCAGAGCAACCCGAGCAGCAGTTGGATCACTCCTAACGTGGCCACGAGGGTCTGAGTCCCTAACCAGGAAAGCAGAAAAAACGCCGTTCCCCAGGTCCCTGCCAAGCTACCAACCGTGGATAAGGCGATCATGCTACCTGTATGGCGACCGAGATAGCCCATATCGACAACGGCTAAGCGGAGCAATGCGGGCATCACTCCGCTCAGACCAAACGCCGGGGGTGCCAACAACACACAGGCCGCAAGGCTGGGGCCCCATCGCGGATCCTCGACCAGTTTGGCAACTTGAAAAATGGCGCCCTGCCCCATCCAGGACATCAGCAACGTCCATGCGCCGGATCCGAGGAGCAGCCATGCCAACACCGCCGCAACCCGATACCGATCGGAGGCCCAGCCGCCGAACGCATAACCGGAACTCATAGCCGCGAGAATGATTCCGATCAGGGCGCCCCACACGAAGAGAGAATTTCCAAAGACTGGAGCCAGCAAGCGGCTGCCTAAAATTTCGAGCGCCATCACGATCGCGCCGGTCACGAGCGCGGTGAGGAGCAAAAAAATTCGGGGAATGGAAACAGGGGCAGGTCTTTGTGCCATCATCGACACAAGACCGCGGCACACCGTGAGGACATGCAACGACAGGGGTGACGGGACCAGACCATGCTACAAGGTCCCCCAATTTTTGAAGTAGCGGAGCAGGTCACGCACGGAAATCATGCCGACCACACGCCCTTCTTCAGTAATCACAAGATGCCGGATTCCGCGTTCGGCCATCACATCACTCGCCTCATGCGCGGACCGGGCGATATCGATCGTCATGATGGGGGCACTCATCACCGAGCGGACCATAACGTGCTCGGTCGCAGCCCCGCTGGCCATCGCTTTGCGGACGAGATCGGCTTCACTCACAATGCCCACGTAGCCGCCATGATCGGCGACCAGCATTGCTCCCACCCGGGCATCGCGTAATTGCTGCGCCACAACCAACAACGAATCGTCCGGCCGCACGGTCTTCGTGATGGGACGCATCATCATGGCCAACGGTCGTTGGATAGGCCCACCTGCAACCACCATGCGCATCCCTCCTGCGAAGTGGCCGAATTCTACTGAAGTACGCCACAATCTGCAATTCATCATGCATGAGGTCCACCGGACGGACGCAAAAAACCCTCGAGATGATTGCTCGTATTGGCAGGCGTTGCTATACTACCGACTCTACACGAATTCTCACCCACGATTCGCAGCTTTTCTTTAAGAGGAGATGCATCCATGCATATCAGCGTGATTGGAACGGGCTATGTCGGCTTAGTCACCGGGGCCTGCTTCGCAGAATTTGGCGTGAACGTCACCTGTATGGATACGGACGCGCGCCGGATTGCCAAACTCGAAAAGGGTGAGGTGCCATTTTTTGAGCCGGGCATTACCGAACTCGTCGCCAAAGGCATCAAGGAAGACCGCCTCCATTTCACCACCGATGTCGCCAAGGCCGTCGACAAAGCCCTGGTCATCTTCATCGCCGTCGGAACACCGCCGAAATCAGATGGGTCAGCCGACTTATCGTATGTGGAAGAAGTGGGACGCGGGATTGCAAAGAATATGACCGGATATAAGGTCATCGTGACCAAGTCCACGGTGCCTGTCGGGACCGGCGAAAAGCTGCGCGAAGTGATTAAGGCCAATCAAACCGGCCGGTTCCGCTTCGATATTGTGTCCAATCCGGAATTCCTGCGGGAAGGCTCCGCCATCGAAGACTTTATGCGACCGAACCGGGTCGTCATCGGTGCAGACAGCGAACAGGCCGTCGCGATTATGAAAGACCTCTATCGTCCCCTGTATCTGCTCGAGACCCCGATTGTGGTCACGGACATTCCGACCGCTGAGATGATCAAATATGCCTCCAACGCTTTTCTCGCCGTCAAAATTTCGTTTATCAACGAAATCGCGACGGTGTGCGAGAAGGTGGGCGCAGACGTCCAGCTGGTCTCCAAAGGCATGGGACTCGACAACCGGATCGGCAACAAATTTCTGCACGCCGGGCCGGGGTTCGGCGGGTCCTGCTTCCCGAAAGACCTCGCGGCGCTGGTTCAGACCGGTGAACGCGTGGGATATCCGTTCCAGATTGCCGGCGCGGCCGCGAAGGTGAACTACGAACAGCACCTGCGAATGGTCCAGAAAATAACGGATGCCTGCGGAGGCGTGAAAGGGAAGACGCTCGGCGTGCTGGGCCTCTCCTTCAAACCCAACACGAACGACATGCGGGAAGCGCCATCATTGACGATTCTGAGCGAGTTGATGAAGGAAGGGGCGACGATCCGCGCGTACGACCCGGCGTCGATGGAAGAATCGATGAAATTGTTACCGGGGATGGTTCCCTGCCAGGACACGTATGAAGTCGCGGAAGGGGCCGACGGCCTCATCATCATGACGGAGTGGAACCAGTTTCGAAATCTCGATTTCGAGCGGCTCAAGAAAGCGATGCGGGAACCGCTGTTGCTGGACCTGCGCAACACCTACGAGTCGGACCGCGTCGTCCCCTTCGGCTTCCGCCACGTGTCGGTCGGTCGTCCTACCAAGAATCCGGCCGCCTAACCGGCGGCCGGACGGGTCTCGCTAGCTGAGCAACTTCGCCGGTTCAGCCTGGGCCCCTTCTTTCGACTTCGGCTTGTAGCCCATCCGGTCCAGCACCTTCATGATCTTGGTCTTCAACCGGTCGTCAGCCTCCGCCAACGCCGTGGCGAGAGGCTCGACGGCCGGCTTGCCGATCTTCCGGATAATTTCGGTCGCCGATTGGCGTACATCGTCTTCTTCAGCCGCCAGCAACGGTACCAGCGAGGGAACGGCCGACCCGCCGATCTTGATCAACGAATCATACGCCCGTTGCCGCACATCGCCCACCTCATCCGTGAGGGCCTCAACCAGAGGCACCACCGCGCGCGGATCCTTCAAGTCACCCAGGACTTCTGCCGCATATTTACGATTGAGCCAATGCGAGTCTTTCAAATCGATCAACATTGCGTCGGCTTTGGCGGCATTCGGATCTTTCGCGCGAATCCGGAAGCTCTTCGCCACTCGCTTGCCGCCTTCTTCCACCACACGAATCGTGGCGCCGTCGCCCGGCTTGATCTTGAGGAACTCTTCGAGGGCTTCCTCGCCGACATCGAGCACGACGGTCTTGCCGTCGTAAGCCAAGAGCTCCACCTCCAACTGCCTGGCTTCGGGATTGACGGCGACGACCCGCTCCGTCACGAGGTTGAATCCGTCTTTTTTGGGGCCGCCCTTCGGGCCGATCTGAATGAGTTTTACCGGTGCTTCTTCTGCCATAGTAGAGTTCCTTTATCGGGTTATGACGAGGTCGCCTGTTTCCATCCCAAACTCGCGAGGACACCTTCGACGGTCTCCTGCACCATCGTATTTTCATCCTCCAGGAGGGGAAGCAACGGCTCAATGGCCTGCTTCACTCCGAGTCGCGCCAAGGATTCAGCCGCGTTCCGGCGCACGAGCCAGTCTTCATCCTGCAACGACTGGATCAAGGCCTCGGCGCTGCGTGGATCGCCGATTTTTCCGAGTGCTTCCGCCGCATGGCGTCGAACCATCCAATTGGGCCCCAAGAGGCCACCGATCAACGCGTCAACCGCCCTGGTATCGCCGATCTTCTTCAACACCCGCGCCACATCTTCGCGCACGGTGCCGTCGCCCAGCGCTTCAATCAAGCCGGGCGTGGCCCGCGAGTCACCGATACGCTCCAGAGCCCACACCGCCGCAGTTCGGACGGCTCCATCCTTGTCCTTGAGCGCTGCCATAAGCGGATCGACGGCGCGAGGATCGCGGAACCGCCCGAGTGCGTTGGCCGCCTGCTCGCGGATCGCCCATTCATCGTCGCGCAAGGCCTCCAGCAACTGATCGAAGGCCACGGGACCGATGCGTACCACAGCCGTGGCAGCGGCCTCGCGTATCACGACATCCTCGTCCGCCATCAAGCCAATCAACTGGGGAACGGCCTCAATCCCCATCTGTCCGAGACTCGCCATCGCATGGTCTCGCAACGCCTCATTATCGTCGCGCAGCGCCGCTATCAATTGTGCAATTCGCTCGGCATCACTCATGATCGTCCGATTCCTCCTGCCCGACCGGCTGTTCGCCTTCGAGTGCCGCAAGTTTATCCGCAATAAGGCCGGCGCTGTACGATACGATACCATCCCGATCGCTTCGCAACCGGTTGAACAGCTCGTTATACGGACGCAAGACCTCGACATCTTTGATTTTTGCCAGCGCCTCGATGGCCATCACTCGCAAGGGCCGGATCGGGATCGCTTCGATATACAATTGAGCCGGCCGCGGGTCGCCAATCAGCCCCAACGACTTCACCGCGTACTCCTTCACGCCGGTATCCTTATCCTTCTGGAGCCGCTTCATCAACGGTTCGACCGCCCGCACATCGCCGATTTTGCCAAGCAAATCCGCGGCAGCTTCACGGATGAGCCAATCGTCGTCCTCAAGATATTCGATCAGAATCTCGACAGCCGGCCGCCCGATGCCGAGGAGATCCATCACCGTGGCCATGCGAGCTTCCTCGCGTTCGCTGGCGCCTTCAACATCGCGCAACGCATTAAATGTCGCATCGATCCGTTCCCGCACGGCGCTCAGTTTCTTCAGCGTCCGCACGGCGATTTCGCGGACGGCCGGCGAGCCCATGGCGTCGATCAATCCGTCGGCTGACCGGGGATCGAGCAGGTGTTCGAGAATCGTCGCCGCCGTCGTCTGCGCGTCCGCCTCGGGATGCTTCAACATGTCACACAGCGGCGTAATGGCATTGGGGATCACGCCCAACAGTTGCCGAACACGGTGACGCACTTCTTCATCGGGTGATTCGTGGAGGTTCCGCACCAATCCCGCCGCCGTGTCATCGTCCAGATTGCCGGCCATCTGTTCAAGCGCGGCAAACGCAGCCTGCCTTACGGTTGCTTCAGGATCCCGAATCAACGTGACCAGCGCAACACCCGCGGCCGGATCCTTGATGCGGGACAACATCGCGGCCGCTTCAACACGAAGAGGGACATCGCCGGTCTGCAACGCCTGCGTCAAGGCCTGGACGGCCCGAGGGCCACCGGCCAGGCAAGCCGCGGTGGCTCGCATACGCCGCCACTCCTCCTCATGCGTCAACTCGGAAACTAAGGTATCGATGGACTCTTTGGACATCGTGGAAGAATTGCGCCGATCAGTGATTGTGCTGGCTTACCATGAACTGTGTTTTCAAAACTGCACCTTATTGGATCAAACCCCTGATCATGTTCTAGACTCGTCCGGCGCGCCACCCCACCGCCGTGAGTGTTTCCCGAACGTGATACCGGACATTCTCATCGTGCTCTTTGGCCAGCATCGGCAGGAGAGACGGGATCACCGCCGGGCCGAATTTCGTCAGGGCCGCCGCGGCTTCCGACCGGGTGATGGTATTCCGCAAGGCCACGATGAGCGAAGGAATCGCCACGGCATCGGCGATCATCCCTAATGCGCGGGCCGCCATCCCCATCGTAGCCATCTCGTCCGTCCATCCGTCGGCACAGGGCGTGGCCGAATCCCTCGGCTCACCCAGCGGTACGCCCTCGACAACCCGCCGCAAAATCGGGACTACCCGGCGGTCTCCGATATGTCCGAGGGCTTCGACGGCCAAGAGCCGTAACCCGGGCTCCTTCATCACCGCGACCAAATAATCTACGGCGCGCCCGTCTCGAATCGCGCCCAGCGCCCGAACCACGTCTTCCCGAATCGCCGAATCCCGCTCATTAAACAAGGCCCGGAGCAACGGCTCGACGGAATCCGGCGACTTCAATTTGCCCAATGCCTCCACCGCATGGAGACGAACCAGCCAATCGTCATGCTGCAAGGCATCGATCAATCCGGCCAGCGCAGCCACACCAATGGCGGCCAGCGCGCTAGACGCTTCCTCCCTGACGGCCTTGACCTGATCCTGTAACAGCGGCATCAAGGCGGGCACGGCGTCAGGGTCACCAATCCGTCCCAAGCCCTTCGCCGTGTGCATGCGCACAATCCAATCGCGACTACCCAAGGCCTGTGTGAGCGGCGCCAGTACTCGTGCATCGGCCAGTGACGCCAGAATGGCCGACGCCGCTTCTTGCACCTGCAAGTCGGGATCGGTCAAGCAGCCCGCCAAGGCCGGAACAGAGACAGATCCGAGCGATGACAAGGCGCCGACCGCCGCTTCGCGGACCGCGCGGTCACTATCACGCAGCGCTTTGGTCAGAGGGAGCACGGCCCGCGCATCTTTCAATGCGCCGAGCAGGGTCGCGGCCTCCTCCCGAATGGCCCAATCCTCATCCGACAGGGCTGCGATCTGTTCACTGACGGTGTCGGCCATGGTACCTCGGCCTCTGGAGAGGCCATCGACCTTAACACAGCAATTTTTTAAGGGTCAACGCGGGTTGGCCCTACGACCTGACATCGCACCATCCCGCACGCTGGTCGAAACGGAGAGGGAGAGACGCGGGGATGCCGGAAGCTCTCAACAGGCCAGGCACCCCGCGAGAGAAGGCCGAGAGTTACCGCACCGATCCTTTCGCAAAATCTCCGCTCGGACCGAAGCGACCGATATCTCCCAATGGGCGATCGACTCGAAGATTGTCGGCCTGGCTGGAATCCACTGAAGTTTCTTCGTCGAGAGGCGTCCATCCCAGGTGCTCCAGCGTTTCCACGACCAGCAACCGCAAAGAATCTTTGGCGGTCAACCGGACTGAAGCATAGGACAACACGCGCTCGCCTTCGGCTTCAACTTCAGAGGCCTTCGGATCGTACAGGAAGGAAATCAGCGGCTCGATGGCCGAATCGCCGATCAATACCAGCGCCGCAGCCGCCTTCTCGCGCAACACCCCGTCCTTCAACAGCATGATGAGATCGGGGATCACGCGGGGATCGCGGAAATGTCCGAGTGCTGTGGCGGCGGCTTCTTTGATAAACGCGTCTTCGCTGACGATACATCCGGGAGTCGGTGTCCCATCCTGCCGCACACCCTTACCTTTCAGCGCAGCCAACACCGCAGGGAGCGCGCGCGGATCGCCGATCATCCCGAGCGACGCAATGGCATGACGCTTCACGGCGCCATCCTTCATGGCTTCCAATAGACCGTCGATCGCCCGCGGGTCACCAATCATGCCCAAGGCAATCGTGGCATCTTCGCGCACGGCCCGGTCCGGATCTTTGAGCGCTTCAATCAGAGCATCCACGACGCGTGGCTCACGGACCCAGCTCCGGCCGATTTGATAGTCCGTCGTCATGCCACCCAGGGCGCGAGCCGCATGGCAACGCACAACGAAATCCTTGTCCTTCATCGTTTCAAGGAGCAGATCGACCGAGGGCTGCCCGATGGCGACCAGCGCGATGCCGGCGGTCTCACGCACGATCTTCGAGGAGTCCCGGAACAGCTTGATCAAGGCAGGAATAGCCTTCGCGTCGCCGATTTTCCCCAACGCTTCCGCCGCCGCGCTTTTCACGGCGCCGTCGCGATCTCGACACGCAAATATCAATGCGTCAACGCCACGTGCATCGCGAAGATCGCCGCAAGCCTTGGCCGCATGTTCCCTGACACGCCACCGCTCATCCTTCATCGCCGCCAGGAGCCGATCCATCTGGCCCGCGCCCAGGGACACCACGGCCGCGACCGCCTCGTTGCGAACTTCCATGATGGGGTCGTTGAACAGTGCAATCAGCGCTTCGATCGCCTTCGGGCCGCCGATCTTGGCGACACCCCAGCCGGCACGCGTGCGCACGGACCAATACTCGTCGCCGCAGGCGCCGATCAGCGCATCCAGCGTGGTCGGGTTCGCCAACTGCGCCAATGCCTTGGCCGCCTCTTCACGGGTTGCATCATCCGGATCTTCGAGGGAATCCAGCAGATCATCGAGTGCCTGCGCCATCACCCACCTCACTATTCCCATAATAGGCATCACGTTGACCGCCATGAGGATAGGTGCGCTTGCACCGTACCACCAGGGTCTGAGTCCCGCGGCCCTCCACACATTGATCGAGTGACTTGGAGTATTCCAGTTTCCCGTCCAAACTCACCGTGAAGGGGAAGTCGAAGGTAAAACTGATGAACTTATATTGTCCCGGCTTGAGGTGCAATTCGCGAGTCTCGGTCGTCCGGTACGCATCCGACGTTTCCGGATCCAGCACCCAGAGCGGGGGGGTGATGCCTGGCACCTGCCACCAGGATTGCGGCACCAGCGGGGTCGGATCAATGGTGATCGTATGTTCCTTGGTATAGGCAGGCGGCGGACCGGCTGCCAGGAGCTGCTCCGCATGTCCGGCGAACACAGCGCATGACAATGCGACGATCCGGATCAACGTCTGCCGCCCAGTGAAAAATCTCTGCGACAAGATACGCATCGGTCCTCTATTGCAAGAGTGGATTGACAGGAGCCGCCGTGAACGCGGTCTTAAAAATTTCCTCGACCGGGTGACTCTCCCATTCGGTATAGGTCGTCAGTCCAAGCGCGCGCATGACAGTCGCGCCCGTATCGATAATCGACACTGGCTGACTAATCGCGTAACCGGCCTTGATGCCGACGCCTGAAGCAATCCAGGGCACAACCGGAACCGCGCCTGCTTGGTCGGCCGACATGTCGCCGGAAGAAAATTGCGTTTCCCCAAAGGCGCTCAGCGACGTCGCAAAGACCGTCGTCCGTTTCATCAAGCCGAGTTCACGATAGAGATCCAACACCGTGCCCATCGCCTTATCCACGGCTTTCAATGCATCCTTATATGCGGCCGACTTCCAACCCTGCGCTTCGCCGACACGACCGGAAGCCGGTAGATGGACGACCAGGAAATGCGGCAAGGAGGGAATGGCGTGGCCATATCCGGAACCGCTCGTGGCCTTCTTGAAGTAGTCTCGCACATACCCGACCAACCGGTCGGGGTTGCACTCGGCTCTGAGTGGCCCGCACATTTGATAGTCCGTATAGGGCTCCGGTTTGGCGAGTTGATACAGAGATTCATCCATATAGAAAATGGCGCTGTCCCGACCACCGCTCAAATCGAGATAATCAAACACCGTCGGGGCGCGCGGATATCCGCGGCTGAATTCGAAGACGTTCCAGGTGATGCCATGTTTGGCAACCGGCATCCCCGTCACCAAGGATGCCATGGTCGGTAACCGGCGGGCAGGCGAGACCGTCGTGGCCGACCAGGTGACCGCCCCATCCTTCACCAGGGAGGACAGGACCGGCATCGCGCCGCTCTTCAAGGACTCCTGACCAACCCCTTCCAGGACAAACAGAATCACATGCTCCGTCATCCCTGCCGACGCTGAGGGCGAAGTGCCTGCCGCATCCCGTGCAGCCAATGCCACCGACGGAGAAGAGGAGGCCGCCACAGTGATGCTCAGAACAGCCGCCAGGCAATATGCCACCACAGCAACTGATTTATTGCGGATCACACTCATGAGATGCCTCACCACAGAATCGATGTATGACGCGAAGAAAAAATACCTTAGCACGCTGTTTTCCGGGAAGGCAAGGCACGAAACCCGGCTCTCATAGCGCCCGATCTGGTTCGATGGTATCCTGAGCGAGCCGGTGTTCGGCCAGTGCGATCCCGGTCGACGACGCCCTTTTTGCCACGGTGCACAGCCATGCCCGACAACCGTTCTTCCAGCGTTTCCAGCTTTCGGTTCGCCGCGTGTTCACGAAAGCCGCGCGTCGTTCTGCGCCTTGGTCTCACAACGATAAGCCTCTTCCTCTGTCTTGCCTGGCCGAGGCCAGGTCTCGCCGACGTTCGCGTGGTGATGGCAACAGCAGAGCATCGAATGACCGAGCGAGACACCAGGATCGATGCAATCCGGCTCGCCACGGAGCAGGCGAAACAGCAGGCACTGGAACAGGTTGCGTCATATCTTGAAAGCGTCACCGTGGTGAGGAATCTCGACGTCACCCAAGATGAACTTCGCAGCTACACAGCCGGGATGGTGGTGGTGCTCGATCAACAAGTGGACACCGCTCTGGATGGAGAAGTCGTCGTGATCCGCGTCACCCTCAAAGCCCAAGTGGATAGCGAAGAGGCGGCGCAGGCCATTATCACAATGAAGCAGAATGAGGACGTGCGGCAGGAATTAGTCGCCTTACAGGAAGATATCGACGTGCTGCATAGGCAACTCGAAGACGCCAATCGGGCGCTCGCCCGCGCGAGGTCACCCGAGCAAACCCGGCAGTTGAATCAACAGCGCACCGATCTGCTCAATCACGCCGAATCGGATGCCATGGTGGCGCAGGCCTGGACCGACTGGCTGTTGATTGCACCCTTCGCGCAACCGTACCCTTCGGCAGGCGTGGCTCAGGTCCAAGCCCTGCTTGGCATTGCAGGGCAGTTGCATCCAACGAATCCGCACCTCGCCATTGCACAACAGACCGTTGGCGCCAAATCGCCACCGGCGCCGCCACAACCTCGACAGCCGCCTGTGCCGCATACCGTGCCGTTTTTACCAGGATACTATGTCGTGCCGAAGGAATCGGCTCCTCCGGGCACGACTCCACCCACTGATTCCAAGCAGCTCTCAAGCGTCTACCAACTCAATCCCTTGTTGCCCGATCCATCAGGACAACCGCCACAATCCAGCAACAGTACGACAATTATCCAGGTCCATCCCCGGCCAGGAACCTCCCCCTCCATTCCAGGCCGCAGCACGATGCCGACCTATCGACAGATCCCCGCGCCCAATAGTCTGCCCAATCATCCGACTTTGCACACCTATCGTGCCGGGGGAGCCCCGGGTGCATCAGGAGGATCAGTGCCACAGGTGACACAGGGTGGCGCCCCCGGCCTCACTCCCCCAGGCAATTCCACCCGCAGCACCGATAAGGGTGGGCAATGACAATGTCCGCGACAACTGTGTCCCTGTGTGCGGGAGGGTGGCTCCTGTGCGCCCTGCTCACCGCCACGCCGACGCTGGCTGCCGATTCCGCCGCCGAGGTCCGCGACCACGCCGAGCGCACATTCCACCAGATGCACACACGGGAGCAGCGCTCTACGCTTGAGCACCAGCCTGGGCCGCAGCCCCCTGCAGCACAGGTCTATGATGCCGAGCACTTTCTAATCGGACAGGGCCAGGGCGATTTGAGCAAAGGGAAACTGGTATGCCAGCGAGTGTCTGAGTTGGCTGCCCGGGCCGATATCGCCAAACAAATCCGCGTGCAGATCAAGGAGCATGCGATCGACCGCCTGCGGGAACGCTCCGGTCGCGAACCAGAGCAGGATCTCGAAGTGGTGCGCGAGGAAATCGTGCAGGAATATCTGCAGGGTGTCACGATCATCGATCGTCGCATCGACGACGACGCGAAGACCTGCTCAGCAGTGGCCGTCATGCCGAAACCCACACTCCATGCACCATCAGCTGCGGAATCACCAGCCACCGACTCTTCCGCCCGTCATTGAGCGCGTCCGGCTTCATCTTCATGCCCTCCATTGAACTTCGGACTGCGTTTCGGGTAAGACAATCTTCCCATGCCGATCGAGAACAATTTCCAATATGACGAACTCTCCCGGAAGAACCCGGGCGACCGCCTGACCTATGCGGACTGGACGCCTCCGCCTGACATGGATTCGCCCGCCTGGCAGACCGCCATGGGCCAGACCGGTCATAAGCTGTCGCAAGCCGGAGTGCGCGTCATCGTTTTTCTACACGGGGCTATTCCTGGCACCGACATTTTCGGTTTAGGGCGACTCGACGAAGTGGGCGGCCTCAAACGGGGATATTCGCGCGGTATCTCCGGATTGGATTCGCTCCTTTCGTTTATGCGGGAAGGCACCAACGGCATCACACCGCTTCCTGGCGGCATGAAACCGCCGCTGGCCAATGACGAGGCAACCAAAACCCTGCTCGATAGCCAGATTGGCGATGCCGGGAACTTCACCGCGTCGATCGTGGAACGATGCCGTAAAGCCCTCAACCAGCAAGTCGCCAAACCCATCGCCTGCGTGCGCGAACTCTGGTGCAGCGAGCACCATCATCTCGGCCGCGCCTTAGCTGCCTGCCGGCTCTTGGATCGTCTGCGCGCATTGGCGACCGAGCACCATTTGGGAGCCGGGGATCGAATCCTGATTCAAGCCCATGGACATTCCGGACTCGTGCTTGCGCTGGCAACGAATCTTCTCTGTCCGTCACCGATCACCGGTCGGAAAGCCTTGTTCGATCTGCTCCTCGCGGCAAACCCACAGGGCCCGGATGCGCAGGCCATTCAGCGCATCGACCCCTTGTTGACCACTGGCTCCCTACTCAACGGCGCAGCTCTCGATATCGTCACGTTCGGCACACCCGTGCGTTACGGCTGGGACCCCTCCGGCATCGGGAAGCTGCTTCACATCGTGAACCATCGCAATCTGCGCACCGACGGGAAGACGTGGCTCTCCAAGATGGAGCTGCCGCAGATCTCCGTTGAAATGCCGATCGCGTGGGGAGGGGACTACGTGCAGGAACTGGCTGTGGCCGGGAGCGATGCCCTACCCGCTGAAGGTGCCAAATCAGCGAATAAAGCCGTGTGGGAATTGCTGGAACCGTACGATGGGTTCGAACGGTGGGTGGAATGCGCGCGCCGTGCCACCCGCTTCCCGAGCGAAGGACAATGCCTGCTGGTCGATTACAAAGACTGCACGAGCTCAACCAACGTCCGCGATCACTACTACGGCCACGCCGCCTATACCCGCGCGAACGCCATGCTCTTCAACTTCACTCAGATCGTCGGGCGGTTGTATTCGTAACGATGAGTTCCGTTACACCGCTTCTCGCCTGACAGCACCACGCCTCGTCTCTCGCAACGAAGCCCGACAACCCAATCATTTCTCACGATGTCCGCATCCCTCAAACCCCTGCGAGGAAATGCACAGCTCCTGTTCACGAAATCTTGCGAGCAAGATACTCTTTGCTCGCCTGCTCAGTACGGCATCTCGTCGTCGTCAAATCCAAAATGATGACCGATCTCGTGCACGACCGTATCACGCACTTCCTGCACCACTTCCTGCTTCGTGCGACAGAGTCTGAGGATCGGCCCGCGGTAGATGGAGATTTTGGCCGGCAGTTGCCCGCCCGCCTGGAAGAAGGACTCTTTATCGATGGGAAGACCTTGATAGAGGCCGAGCAGATCCTCGTCCTCGTCCATTTCAAGATCGGCGAGGACCTCGGGCGAAGGTTCATCTTCCACCACCACGGCGACGTTGGTAATGCGCTTGGCGTATTCGTCCGGAAGGCCGTCCAACGCCTGCTGGACCAAGGCCTGAAACTCCGGCTCGGGTATGGTCAACATTCGTTTTCGTGGCGACATGGCAGATCTGCCTCGACTCACGCACTATGCACTATCCTCAGGATGTCAGGATGTCCAAGCGGGCTGCCGGCCAGTCCGCAAGGAGCAGGTCGACTGAGGCGTACAGCCTGGCGTACGTCGCAGGGAGACGTGCGACTGAGAACGCGGCCAGCAGCCTGTTTCAACATCCGCCTAGGGATGGGCGGCGCGCCAGTTCAACCCCACTCCCACATCCACCTTGAGCGGCACCGATAACCCCAAGGCCTCGCCGGTCGCTTCCATTTCCGCTTTGACCAGTTGCTTCGCCTGCTCCAATTCCTGATCCGGCACCTCGAAGATCAATTCGTCATGGACCTGGAGGATCATTTTGCAGCGCGGCAGTTCGTCTTGTAAGCGCCGATGGACCTTGATCATGGCCACTTTAATGAGATCCGCCGCTGAGCCTTGAATCGGACTGTTCACCGCCATGCGCTCGCCCACGCCGCGTTGAGATTGATCGCCACTCTGCAACTCGGGGATGGGGCGGCGACGGCCCATGATCGTGGTCGTGTAGCCCTTGGTCTTGCCGTCGTTGATGTTGCGGTCCATCAGGGCGCGCACCGCCGCAAACTTTTCGAAGAAAGTCTCGATGTACTTTTTCGCATCGGCCTGCGGCACACCGATGTTCGACGCGAGACCGAACGGGCTGATGCCATAGACGATCCCGAACACGACGCTTTTTGCCGCGCGCCGCATTTCGCGGGTGACCTCGCCGGCCGGCAGGTTGAAGATTTCCATGGCCGTCGCCATGTGAATATCTTCTCCCTTCTCGAACACCTCCAATAATCGAGGGTCTTGGGAGAGGTGGGCCAGAATACGCGGCTCAACCTGACTATAGTCGGCACAGAGCAGGTGGTGGCCGGGCGGCGCAATGAAGGCCTCGCGGATCCGCAGGCCGTAGTCGCCTTTCACCGGAATGTTTTGCAGATTGGGATCGGTCGACGAGAGGCGTCCCGTGGCGGCCACCGTCTGATTGAGCGACGTATGCAGCCGCTTGGTATCAGGATTCACCAGCTGCGGCAGCGCGTCGACATAGGTCGATTTGAGTTTGGTCAGCGTCCGATAACTGAGAATTTGCGCGGGAAGCTCGTGCTGACCGGCCAGTTGCGTCAGCGTGTCTTCATCGGTGGAAAACCCGGTCTTCGTTTTTCGGAGCGGCTTGAGGCCCAGCGTCTCGAACAGCACCGTGGCCAACTGCTTCGGCGAGCCGATATTGAACTCGCCGCCGCCCAACCGGTAGATCGTCCCGACCATCTGCTCGAGTTCCCGCTCCAGCTCCTTGCTCAGCGCGCGCAGCCCCTCGACGTCGAGCAAAAATCCGTTGCGTTCGATGTCGGCTAATACCGGCACCAGCGGCATTTCGACCTGTTCGAATAACGACAGGCTGCCCTGCTCTCTCAGCCGCTCGCGCAACAACGGCGCCACTTTGGCCGTCACCGCCGCCGCTTCGCCCATTCGACGCACGACCTGTTCATCGACATCAAAGAGGGACTGCGCCCCCTTGCCCGTTTCTTCGCTTGCGCTGGTGCCGAGCTGATAACTCAGCAGGTCCATCGCGATCGCTTCCAACGTATGTGCCCGGCGATTGGGATTGAGTAAATAGTCGGCGACCATCGTATCGAAGTACGGGCCCGGCATATCGATCCCCTGCCGATGGAGCGCCAATAAGGTCGTCTTGAGATCCTCCACCGCCTTCGGCCGGCTCCCGTCCCGCACATACGCGGCGAGGGGCTGCGGCCAGTCTTGCGCCTCACCCTGCACGAACGCGGCAGCCCCGTCCGCCCAGCCAAACGCGCAACCTCGGATGTTCGCTCGCACGCCGGCCTCACCGCTCAACACACAAGCCAGACCCAGCATGGCATCCGGTTGTCGCCGTTTCAGAAAATCTTCCGCTGCAGCCATATCATGGATCTGCTCGACCGCAGCGCCTAACCGATTCTGCTCAGGCGTGTCACCCTGAAAGGCCTTGGCCAACGTCATAAATTCCAATTCGCGCAAGAGGCTCACGAGCGCCTCGGTCTGCGGCGCTTTGGCGTGAAAATGGGCCGGGGCAAATTCGATAGGACAATCCACCTGGATGGTCGCCAGCTGCCTGCTCATGCGAGCGTTATCGCCCTGTTCCAGCAAAAGACTCTTGGTTTTGGCCGGCGTCACTTCCTCGACGCGGCGCAACAGTTCCTCGATCGTGCCGAACTGCGTGATTAACTTCACAGCCGTTTTCTCGCCGATCCCTTTGACGCCGGGAATGTTGTCGCTGGTATCGCCCATGAGGCCCATAATCTCGACGACACGGGCCGGCTCTACGCCGAACCGCACCTGCGAATCCGCCTCGCTGAACCACTTATCTTTCACCGGATCGTAAATACGCGTCTTGGGAGTCAGCAACTGAAACATGTCTTTGTCGCTGGTGACGATCACGACATCGAGGCCTTCGCCTTCCCCTTTGCGTGCCAGGGTGCCGATCAGGTCGTCTGCCTCATACCCGGCCTGCCGGATCACCGGCAGGGAGAGCGCTTCCACCACGCGATGGATATACGGAACCTGCGCGCTCATGCCTTGCGGCATGGGCGGCCGTTGCGCCTTATATTCTTTAAAAGCCTCGTGCCGGTGAGTCGGCCCCTTTTCATCGAACACGACGGCGACATAATCCGGCCGATGCTCCCGCAGAACTTTCATCAACATGGTGGTGAAGCCATAGACCGCATTGGTCTGCAGGCCCTTGGAATTGTTCAAGGGAGGCAGCGCAAAGAATGCCCGATAGATATAGGCGCTGCCGTCAATCAGATAGAGCGTGGGCATGATGGAAGAATAGGCACACAGATTATGGATAACTGGCGTAGTCGAGGTCCACGCCGACGGCGTCATTCGGGAGCGATGATCAGCGGCGGTTTGTCGAACTTGGCTCGCATCGCGTTGATCGTGCTCAGGACGGTGGCCTGTCCGACGATTTTGGCTTCAATACGCCGCTTGCCGGGGAACTCGATCAACGACAAGCCGATCAACATCGTGAGAACACCCTGTCCCGGCAAGAAGAGCATGAGAAATCCCGCGAAGAGAAAAATCGCCCCGACGACATTCTTGACAATATGCCCGAGCACCCGAAGCAGCGGATGGTGGTTTTCCATCCACGGGCGAGGAATACGGGTATCGAAATAGTCTGCCGGCAACCGCATCAAGATGATGGGAATCGCGATCAGGGTTCCCACAAACATGAACACGGACGACACAGCGAACCAAATCAGCACGCTCGCCGGCACGTAGGACTCAATCTGCGCCAAGAGGTCGCTTATCACCGGCGCATCCTAGCATGGGACTTTGCGCGGCGGAAAGGGTTCCGCAGCCAAGCGGGTTTACGTTCCCTGCTCTGCCAGCTATAATTCCACACCATGCTGCCGCCGCGATCCAGCAGCTTCATGCGAAGGACAATCCGCTCCCCGGCTTGGCGCCTGGCCCTCCTTGGCCTGATCCTGGGGCTGAATACCGTTGCGGTGTTCGACCAACAGGCGCAGGCATCCGATTCCGCCGCAGACCCTGAACTACAGATTGAGATCAGCAAAATCGGGCTCGGCAAAGAAGTCGTCATGACGCAGGGCAACAGAGAGTGGTTCATGCGCGTGGAGGTCACGCCGGAAAATTCCGTCATCGTGCGGCAGGAAAAACAGGGTGCGCGTTACCTGCTCGATGAGAGCGAAATGCACGATCGCGCCATGACGCCCGCCGAGGTGGATGCGGCCATCAGCGACTTTATCAACAGCGTCAAAACAAGACAGAAGGTCAAATAGTTGCTATGGCCGATCAGCCCAAATTCGTCATCTTTGCCCACAACGCGACGTATGACAAGTTGCACCAGGTCGCGACACTCGGCCTCACCGCCGCAGCCATGGGGAAAGATGTCATCGTCGTGTTGTTGTTCTGGACCATCAAGAAACTGGCTGAAGGCAAGATCGACCACATCGACTTTCCTCCTGAATATGCCGACTCGGCCGAAGAGGTCACCCGCCTCCTCAAAGAAAAAAAGGTCCCCACAATTTCTGAGATGTTTCATGAAGCCCGTCTCGTCGGGAAATTTCGCCTCATCGCCTGCAGCGCGGGACTCGAATATATGGGAGTTCAAGCGGGTGCGGTCGAACGAAATGTGGATGAAGTGCTCGGCCTTCCCTCCATTCTCTCGCTGACCGCGCAGGCAGAAACCAAACTGTTCATCTAACCCACGGATGACGCGCCAATTCTGGCAGGCTGATGTCTGCGGATGGATCCTCCTGCTAACGGCTCTTCGTCACGCCGACTCGATCGCAATACTCCGCAATCTTGCATCGGCTGCAGAAAGGGGAGACCGGCTGGCAAAGGTTCTGCCCGAAGGGCACGAGCAGGTCATTAAACGTGATCCAATACTTACGTGGCAATGTGCCGCGTAGCGCCTTTTCCGTTTCATCAGGTGTTTTGGTTTTCACATACCCCCACCGGTTACTGATCCGATGGACATGGATGTCGACGCAAATCCCCGGTTTCTCATACCCGACCGTCACCACCAGATTGGCCGTCTTTCGACCCACGCCCGGCAACGTCAGTAACTCGTCGATCTGGTCTGGCACTCGGCCGCGGTAACGATCAAGCAATTGCGTGCAAATCTGCAGAATTTGCTTCGCCTTGGTGCGGTAGAACCCAACTGGATAGATCGCGGACTCGATAGCCGATTGAGACAGGCGCTGCATGGTACCAGGCGTCGAAGCTAGCGCGAACAGCCGCGCACTGGCTTCAGCGGTGGTCTTGTCTTTGGTTCGAAGACTGAGCAAACAGGAGATCAGCACCAGAAAGGGATCGCGACCGGATTCTTTGGCCACGACGCCGACAACCGGATCAGGCCAGCGGGCAATCTCCCGCTTGACCGTTCGGATGACGGCATGAATCTCGTGCGCCTGCATGGAGGTGCCGGAAAGAAGAATTGAACTGGGATGGTCTAGCTGGTCGGCGGAGGGGAAAACGCCTGACGTCTATTCCGGACGTCTCTTTGCAAGCCACTTCTGGCGGCGGCGTTGAGCCTCTCGCTCTTTCGCCTTCTTGCGGACACTCGGCTTCTCGTAATACCGGCGGCGCTTCAGTTCGCGGAACAATCCTTCGCCCGCCAATTTCTTCTTGGCGACCTTCAGAGCTTTTTCAACGTTGTTATTGAAGACCTTAATTTCCATCGTCAGCTACCTTCGACTCTCTTTCAGCGAAGTTTCAGGATATTCAACATGTTTTGGGAGCACGAATCGAAGGGCGGAGTGTAGCATAGCGATTTCGCATCCACAAGCATTTGTTCCGCCACGGCAAACCGCTCCCGGATAGACGCAATAAACTGCTGATTTGGTTGAACTTTCATGTTTTCTTCGACCATGGCGATACAGCCATCGATCACGGCATCCGCAAGTGCAATTCCCATCTTCAGGTCGGGCTGAAGCTCCGGCTTCGCCTGCGCCAGGAGGCCGCGCAGCAGCGGGATCACCTCGCAACAGAGTTTCACAATTTCCATCGGCGTCTCGATGGCACCCAATAAACCGGAAGCTATTTGCACCGCGCGATCAGGATGGTTGGACGGAAGCTTTCTCGCCTTGAGCACTTGAGCGTAGGCATCCCGGTCCGCTTGAACCAACTCACGGAGGCGCGTACCAATCTCAGACAGACGCGTTTCGGCCGCGCGGGCGCGGTTCAGTTTCGCCACCATGGTGCCTAACGTCGCCGCGAACGACGCCGCGAGGGCACCTACGCTGCCGCCCGTCAATCCTTGCTCAGCGACCACAGCGTCCGTCGGTGCGACGGGCTTCGCGGGCAATGAGGGTGATTCTTTCGCCGGCTGGGTCCCGACCAGCCGTCCGATCGCTGCGCGCGATTCGGCACTGTCCAATCGCATTTCGAGAACCTGCCTGCCTTCAAATCGATCGAGATGAAGGGCCCGCTGTGCCGTATCGATGAGGCATTGTTCGGGAACTAGCCCGATTATTTCCGTCCCCGCCACTTCCACGCCTCGGGCTGCCGCTTCTCGTTCCACAGCGGAGAACGCCACGTGCAACGAGGTCTCTTCATAGTTCGTCAGATTCATCGAGACCTGGACGAGGCCCTGGCTTCGCAGTTCAACCCCGATCGCCTTCACTGAAGGAAGACCTCCGCTCGACTGCCGAACGGCTTTCGCAATCGACTTGGCCACTAACAGGTCCCCACTTTTCAAATTGACGTTAAAGGCGATGAGCGGCCATCGCGCGCCGACTACCGTGGCTCCGGCGGTGGGATGCAGCTGCTTCGGGCCGAAGTCCGGTACCCAGGCGGTGTCCGTGGCCATCCGGTCGGCCAGTCCCTTCAGGCCTCCTTTCCGGATCCATTCCAGCTGGACGCGCTCAGGCCTCGCCGCCGCCTGGTCATACAGAAACACGGGTATTTTTAATTCATTTCCGATTCGCTGGCCCACCATGCGAGCCAGTTGCACACAATCCTGCATGCTGACTTCGCGAATCGGAACGAACGGCATGACATCCGTTGCGCCCACGCGCGGATGTTCACCATGATGGCTCTGCAGATCGATCAGTTGAGAGGCCAGTCGCGCCATTTGAAAGGCCACCTCGGCGACAGCATAGGGCCGTCCGGCGAAGGTAACCACCGAGCGATGATGATCCGTATCGTGTGACTCATCCAGCAAGGCCACACCGGGGACGGATCGAACCAGAGCCACTAAGGCTTGGATGACATCGGGGTTCCGGCCCTCACTGAAATTCGGCACACATTCAATAACCTGACTCACGGCATTCCTACTTCTGGCGTGGAGGCTTACCTACTGCCCGGGAAGGCTCAGGCAAGAAAAAAGCCGGAGGCAGGCAACTCTACCCTCCGGCTTCGCAGAAACATGACGGCTTCGCATCCGCGTGCCTGCTACATCCTACTTGGCCTTTTTGACGAAGGCCTTGTAAATCCGCTTGGAGGAACTTTGCTCCTCTTCCAGGCCCACCATTTCATGACCGGTCGTTTCACACCAGGCCGGCATATCTTTCTTGATGCCCTCGTCGTCCGAGACGACTTCCAGCACCTGCCCCATGGTCAGTTCTTTGATCTTCTTCGAAGTCAAAATAATCGGCATCGGGCAGAAATACCCCAGCGTATCGAGCTTCACATCAGCCTGTATCATGCCCTCTCCTCAGCCCTGCCTAGATAAACAGATTGACACTGCCCTGCTTGGCTTCCGCCAGGTAGGTGGTGACACCGGCAAATTGGTCGATGCCGTCGATCAAGGTATCTTTCGTGATCCCCATCAAGCCCATCGTCGTGGTGCAGGCAATAAAGCGGACGTCGAGATCCATCGCCATCTGCATCAGCTCCGGCACGCCGGGCATACGATTTTGCTTCATCACGACCTGCATCATCTTCGTACCCAGCCCCCAGAAATGAAACCGGGACAAGGGTAACGTGTCGGCTCCGCCTTTATTCAGGAATCCGAACATCCGTCGAAGCCAATCAGAGGCCGAACTGCTCGCCCCTTTTTTGCGAATCGCGTTGAGTCCCCAGAAGGTAAAAAATACCGTCACCCGCATCCCCATCGCAGCAGCGCCCGTCGCAATAATAAAAGCCGCCATCGCCTTGTCGAGATCTCCGCTGAGGAGCACGATCGTGACGCGGTCGGCCTTCGACTCGCGGAGTTCCGCTAGGGCGGCTGTGGGCTCGATTTGTGCGGTCGTCATGGCTTACCTCGCCTGTCTGAGCATACACCACTGAATTCGTATCAAAAATGACTATAGTCTCCACATCTTTTTTTTGTCAAGAAATGCGGGACGCTGCCGGTGCTTCCCCGCGCGCCTGACGCAGCACTGCGGCCTTCTCTCCTGACGATCCATTGCTTGACCTGTTGCAGACCCGCCGTTATAGTCCACTCGTCCGCTGAGACTCTTGCTATATCCCGGTTATCCATGAGCACAGACCTCATCACCGAACTCAAACCGACGAAGAGTGCACCGCTATTCGGCTTCTGGTACCCGGCCGCCACCAGCAGCTCCTTGGCCGTCGGGCAAATGCAGACGCAGGTGATGTTGGGATTGCCCATTCTCATCTGCCGTGACCGCCAGGGCCAGGTCGCGGCCATGCGGGATATCTGTCCGCATCGCGGGATGCCGCTGTCGTTCGGCCATTTTGACGGGGAGCGGGTCGAATGCGCGTACCATGGCTGGCAATTCGATACGGGCGGCCGCTGCCGCCATATCCCCGCGCTGGTCGAAGGTTCCGCGCTTCAACCGGAGAAAATCGGCATTACGTCCTATCCCTGCCGGGATGAAGATGGATACGTGTGGGTCTTTCTTCACGATCCGCAACAGCTCAATCAACCGGTCCCGGATCTGCCGCGTCTGCCGCTGCCCTCCGCGCCGTATCGCATGGTGCAGATCTCTACCATCCTCGATTGCACGATCGACGATGGCATCGTCGGCCTGATGGATCCAGCCCATGGCCCGTTCGTCCATCAAAGTTCCTGGTGGCGGACGCAGGCCAGCATGCATGACAAGGCCAAGACCTTCGAACCCATCCCCAACGGGTTTCGCATGGTGCCCCATGCACCTTCTAAAAACAGCGGCCCCTACAAGTTGCTCAACAAGCTCTACGGTGGCCCGTTGACTACGACCATCGACTTCGTGCTGCCCAACCAACGATTTGAGTTCGTGCAATGCGGATCGATGTTTGTCTCCTCACGCGCGACGGTCACGCCGGTCGGTGAGCAACAATGTCGGATCGACTTCACCGCCGCCTGGAACATTCTTCCCTGGCTCCCGTTCGCCAAGCCCCTGTTCCGCTATTTCGCCAATATCTTCATGAAGCAGGATAAACAGGCCATGGAGCGGCAGGCGGTCGGCCTGAAGTACAAACCGGCGCTGATGCTGATCGACGACGCCGACACTCCGGCCAAGTGGTACTACAAGCTGAAAGCCGCCCACCTCACATCCGTGCAAACCGGCCGTCCATTGGACCATCCGCTCAAAGGTCCGGTCACATTGCGATGGAGAAGTTAGCAGGGTGTCGATACAGCCCCGGCGCCTGAAATAGTCGGTACGTCAGGAACCGCACGCTGAGGCCGCTATGTGATCTGGTGACTCGTGCCATGGTTGGGTTCGTTCAGCAGCGCCATGGCGCGACGAATTTGCTCGCGGGATCCGAGCAACGTCACGACGTCGCCGGCTTGCAGCCGGACGGTTTCGGACGGGTTGGACTGAGTGACCTGACTACGAGTCCAGGCAATCACCGAGGCGCCGGTCCGCGGACGAATCGATAATTCCGTCAGCGATTTGCCGACCGCGGGCGCATCTTCATCAACCCGGCAGGTTTCCACTTCGACATCGGTCAACGTTCCCCCGCGCAAATGATGCGCCAGCTCCGGCATTTCGCTGCGACGCAGGAGAGCGTAGCCCTCCCGCCTGATTTGTTCCGCTTTTCGCGCCACGAACTCCTGCGGAAGACAATAGGTGCGGAGCACGAGGGCAAAAATTTCAATCGACGTCTCGAACTCCTCTGGCACCACATCATCTGCCCCCAGCTGATGCAACTCTTCCAGCTCCCGCAGGTATCGCGTCCGCACCACGATGTGGAGTTTCGCGTTGAGCCCCTTCGCGACTTTCACGGTTCGTCGAGCCGTAAAGGGATCGGAGAGTGCGATCACGAGCACCTTCGCGTCCTCGATTTTCATGTGGCGAAGGACATTCGCGTTCGAGCCGTCGCCATAATAGATCGGCACGCCATGGCGCGACTCCCGGCGCACCGTTTCGCCGTCCAGATCGAGCGCCACGTGAGGGATTTCGGTTTCGCTCAACACGCGGGCGAGGTTTCGACCGTTGAGCCCGTATCCCACGATGATCACATGGTCCTTGATCCGGACCTGCGTCCCCTCCAATTGCTCGACATGCGCCACCGTGCGCGTGGGCATCCAGCCCCGGACCCGTTGCAGGGCCTCGATGCGCCGACCCAGGTGAGGCGACCATTGCATCAAAAACGGCGTCACCACCATCGTCAGCACGGACACCGCGAGAAACAACTGATAGTGATCCCCCGTGAACAACCCGGCCTCCTGCCCTTGCTGCGCGAGGATAAAACTGAATTCCCCGACCTGCGCAAGCGCCACCCCGACCAACACCGCCGACCGGGGAGGGGCGCCCGACGCCACCATCGCCCCCGCGCCGGCAAGCAGTTTTCCGGCAATGACGGCGACGAGCAGCCCCAGCACGATGAACGGATGGTCCAGCACTACCCGCAAATCCATCAGGACCCCGATCGACACGAAAAACAAACTATTAAAACTGTCGCGGAATGGCAGCACTTCGGCCAGCGCCTGGTGGCTATACTCCGATTCGGACATCACCAAGCCGGCGATGAATGCGCCCAAGGCCAGCGACAATCCACCCAACGACGTCAGCCAGGCAATACCGAGACAAAGCACGATAATCGAGAGCAGGAAGAGTTCCCGGCTTCGACTCCGCACGATATGCCGCAACAATCGCGGCACGAGGTACCAGGCCGCGGCGACGATCAAGACCACCACAACCGCCGCCTTGAGCAAGGTGAGCAACACCATTCCCATGGCACTCCCGCTGGGCGTCGCCAGAATCGGCGTGATCAGCATCATCGGTACGACGGCCAGGTCCTGGAAAATCAAAATGGCCACGGTGGCCCGACCGTGAAATGAATCACTCTCGCCCTGCTCGGACAGGGCTTTCAGCACGATAGCCGTACTGCTCAGCGATAAGAGGAAGCCCCAGAAGATGCCCTGCTGGTAGGAGAGCCCTACAGCCAAAGCCCCGAGCAAGGCCAGAATGAGTACCCCACCGGTTTGCACCGGCGCGGCCACCGCGAGAATGCGGCGAGCCGAGGCAAAATGGGCGGAGGAAAACTCCATGCCGATGGTGAAGAGCAACAAGACGATGCCGATTTCGGCCAACACCTGGACTTGAGATACATCGGGAATGAGATGCAATCCATGTGGACCGATCAGCGCGCCAGCCACCAGAAATCCGGCAATCGAGGGCAAGCGGAACTGGTGAAACACGAAGACCACTGCGGTGGACACCGCATAGATCACCAACAGATCGCCGAGAACCGCGTAATCATTCATAGGGCAACAAATTTGGAGGTCAGTTCACATCGAGGCTGGACGCACGTGTGTGACGCAGCATACCGTAGGGCTGTCATTGGAACAAGGAGTTCTGCTTGTCTGGCATCCGCGAGCTCGGCTAGGGTGTATGTGTCTGGCTGCACATTCGGCACAGCAGGGAGGAATCTTTGCGCGCGATCATTTTCGACTTCAATGGCGTCATCGCCGACGATGAGATGACGCACCTGGCATGTTTTCAGGAAGCACTGAATGAGGCAGGACTCACCTTGAGCAAGGAAGAGTACTATGGAACCTACCTCGGCATGGATGAACGGACCTGTGCCGCCGCGTTGCTCACAAGACGGGACGGAACTTGCGACCAGGCCACCCATGCCCGCATCATCGAACGGAAAGCGGCGCTCTTCCACGACCACACCGCCACACACCCGGCTACCTTGTTTCCATGGGTGATCGGCTTTGTTGAGCGGGCAGCCGGACCATACCGGCTGGCCATCGCATCCGGCGGCAAAAGAGAGCAGATCCGGTCGGCTCTTGCAGGGTATCCCATCGAGCCTGCGTTCGAGGTGATTGTCTCTGCCGATGAATGCGATATCGGCAAGCCCGACCCCGCCATTTACGAATATACCCTCCGGCAACTCAATGCCAAGCGGCCCAGGCCGCCCCTCCTACGGGCGAATGAATGCCTGGTGATCGAGGATTCCCGAGCGGGGATTCAGGCAGGAGTACGAGCAAGGATGCGCGTATTGGCGGTTGCGACCACATACCCGGCATCAGAGCTGACCGCTGCGCACCTGGTCCTCCCAGCCCTGGACGGAGTCGACCCCGCAGACCTGGCCCGTCGGCTCTTCTAGCCATTCTCTACTAAAGACTGCACAGGAGGAGGAACACAGAGTCGGCAGGATTAGAACGGGATGCGGATGCCCATCTGAAATTCGTTCGGCATCATGCTTTTGCCCATAGATTCGCCGAACAGGTTTTGTTGCGGCAAGACCGGCTGCGGGTTCAAGGCCCGATCACGCTCCGTCACGTAGCCCCCGCCAAACCCGGCGCCGATGTAGGGAATCAACGTCTGCTCGCTGACACGTAACCGTCCGCTCAGCACAGGCGACTGACGGAACAGGTCTGATCGCAAATCATTCGGGGAAGATATTTCTCTCTGCGACTGACTCTGCAGGGCCAGGACGGAAGCCTCCGTCAAGGGCGACTCAGCGAAGGCCGCTTCGCCGCAGGCACCCGCCACTAACCAGGCGACAAAGACTGCGGGCATCGGCCACGTCGTCTTCGAGGTGACGCTAAGCATATCTCATACTGTACCCCACGCGTCAGGCCACAACAAGTAGCCGGAACTGCGTCTGCATGCTCGGCCTCTGAAATTCTCTGATCCTCGAAGCTCGCCCGATCATGAGCGTCTGCCGCATAGCGCGTCTGTAGCAGGACGCCAACTTGGTGCAGCAGGAGGGACGAAAGATGATCCGGGAAGGCTCGTAACGGTGAACCCTCAAGTGAGGACGATCGATCCACTCGTCGGCAGTGCGCCCTATCTCGGCTCGCCCCACCCGCATGACGTTTCGAACGGCATACAGGACGTTAGAGCAACTCTATCGCTCTTTATCGCAATACGAGACCCGATGGGGCTTGGAATTTCTCCACCTGAGTTTTACTGTTTCTGTTCTGGAAATAGGCGAACGAACAACCGTATCGGCGGCGCAGACCACACCTCGCGCATATTCCCGAGCTTCGACACGTCCGGATCCCCCTGCCGTTCACCACCAATGTCCACCACTGGACAAGGAAATTCACGTGGAATGTCTTTCTCAATGCGGGCCGATTTGTTCACGACCTCAATATGGCGAAACACCAGATCCGACCCGGCATACCGGGCGATCTCCCAGAGAGGATATTCAAATGCTCCAACCTGTATTTTTAATCCAATTTCATGGCACGATGTGAGGCGGGCAAGCATCGAAATCAAATTGGTATACGGAATGATCAATCCGCTGCGGTTAGCAAACATCTGCTCGATCCTGGACCGATCGAAGATGCTCGGTGCGTACTTAGTGGAAATCAGCGGCCTGAGTTGGTTCATGGTAACCCAAGGCAGTGCCCCGAGCGTGAAGGCCAATACGACCAGCACCGCTACCGTTCGAAAGTACCACTTTGGTCGGAATAGCAACAGGAGGCCACAACCAATCGCAGCCAGATCGAGGAACCAGATCCCCAATTGCAGCAGCTGCGAGTGGATGATCCCATTAGGAGCAAACAGCCAGGCAATCATCCGCTCATTCATGAAGACACCGCCTGCAATCAGACTCATACCGGTGACGGCCGCAGTCTGTTGCCAGCCCACTCGGTTCGTATTCGGAACTTCAAATTGGCGAGGCGCGAGTAACCAGCCGACCAGTATGGCCGCCAAAAGGAAGAGTGGGGTATGCAGGCGGCTATTCCACGGTGCCCACTTAAGAAATATGCAAAAGAGAAGACTACTTGCACAGAGGAGCAGCGCGAAGGCAGGGATTCGCTTCCCCGCTTGCGTCAAAAAGGAGAAACCCACGGCCACGCATGACAGAACGAGCAGGATGCCGTTACCTGCATAATCTTCATGGGTAACGAACCATGGCTCCGGCACAATGTTGTTTCGCGCATAGAACGTAAGCAATGGCTCATCGAGCCTGATCTCGATCGCGTGATGGATGTTACGAACGACCGTTCGGTGAACGCATTGACTTTAGAAGAAGGGGTTCCAAGGTGCAGGGCCGCGTTCCGCACGACATTGGACAGGGTTTCTGGCAAACCGAACGATTCGTTTTGGTACTGTCGCAGCCATTCAGGGTCGCCAAGTGGATGCTGCCACAGGCCAAAGTTTCTGCTCCAATGTCCGACATTCAATAGGAAGACCACGAGCACGAGTGCGCCTACTGACCGAACTCCTGGCCTTAGACCATCTTGCCTCAGACCGGTGATCACGGCATACGCCACGAAGGGAAAGAGAATCGGATAGGCGGTTCCCTTCGTGGCAATCGCGAGCGCGACGGATAACGGGAAATATATTTCATGTGTCACGCCCGCCGTGCCCCGTCGTTCAAACGCAAAATAGACGGCCGCAATCACAAAAAACCCACAGACAACATCATTCTGAGTCGAGCTCGACTGCAGAATAATCATGGGCGTGGAGGCCACCACGAGAGCTGCCAGGCTTTGTGCGAAAAGGGAACCACCCAGAAGGCGAAGCAGAAGCGAGACGCCCACCATCGATCCCACAAATGCGAACCACTGCACTGAATTGGCGAGACGATCTGAGCCGAACCCCAACGTTTGAAATTGCAGAATGGCAAATTCCGCCCAGGGATTGAGATAGAGTTGCCACACCACATTGGTCGGATAATGCGCCACGTTGGCATTTGCACGCCAATGCTCCACTCGGCTCATGTGATAGGTCATGGAATCCCAATTGTTCGGAGGAGCGATCAGTCCGATGAATGCGGTTGTGAGCGCAATTATGACCGCAGGAATGAGTGGGACGGCCCACCAACTACCCTGAGCAGGAAACGCGAAGGTCCTCTTTGCGACAGCAATAAGATGGTCTCCATCTTCAACGAGGTGGCGCCGGGTGACATACAGCGAGGTCGCAATGACAAGAATCCATGCCAGCGCGAGCATTGAGGGACGGAGGCGGAAAATACAGAGAGCAATTCCGTCATCAGCAGCGTCGCGGTGGCCCACCACAGCGCCGCCTTAAGAAACCCGACCCGCCAGTCTTCTTTCTCAGAGAAAACCCTCAGGCACCACAGGCATAGAAACGCGAGGATCGGCAGCAACATCAAGCACGGATAGATTGATTTCAAGAATTGGTCGATCAAGTGCGTTCGCCTGGGCACGATTAGCTGGAGGCACTTTCACCGCACACCCTACTTCATAATTCTCCTTTTGAGAAGTGACATTAAATGCAACTATTTAATTCACGAGGCCCCGGGATAGATAGTGACACCGACCATGATAGGCCCGTTTTCCGAGAGACCCGCTTGCGTGAGAAGGGGTCGATGGAAGTGCACTCACGGGGAGACGTTAAAGCCTAGGTCGGATCAGGCGGTGTGGCGATTTCGGGAGCAATGCCCTGACGATGCATAGGGTAATGAACGCGAAACCCGCTTACCTAGAATGCTGACAAAGGTCCACCAATGGCGCCCTCCCTTATCTCAAGCCCTCAATGACCCCTGCGGCCAAGCCTCGACCATTCTCTCGCTGCGCGGCTTCTTTTCGGCATCCTGTATGGCCGTTCCATCGTCAGAAATCTTTGAAGGCGGCAGTGGCTATTAGTCCAGCAGGCGAGCCACGCATCGAAAGCCGATGGTTGCGCAGCGATCCAGGCCAGGCCACATGAGCAGGAATTTTGCGGCAAAGTCTACTGGTTGCGGGCCACCATCCATGTACCAGTGAGAACCTTGCGCCGCATAGTAGGAACCTCCACGAATCATGCAGAAACGCGTTCGTCCATCCGTGCGCTCGCTTTCCGTCCATTCCCACACATTGCCGCACATGTCGTAACACCCAAACGGCGACCGGCCGTCGGGAAAGGCGGTTACGCTTGTTGTGGTCCCAGTATCTCCACCATTGCATCGTCCCGGCTCCATGGTGTTTCCCCATGGATACCTCCAGCCCGTCTGCCCCTGGGCCGCATATTGCCACTGGTCTTCCGTGGGGATCACCTTACCAGCCCATTGCGCATAGGCTCGTGCATCATCCAAGCAGACGTACACAACAGGATGGTCTTCCTTGCCGGCAGGCGGTTTCCCGCCAATCCAATGTCGAAGGAAATTCGTGGAGAATCGAGGCTCGTACTGCGTGGCAAGAAGAAACTCCGCATACTGAGCATTGGTCACCGGCGCGACATCGATGGCATATGCGGAAAGTACGAGCGTGCGCTCGAACGTCCGGGGCTTATGGAAATTCCCATAGAGTTCATCGTGGTCCATTTCATTTCCATAGAAACCGCATTCTCTCGTCTTCAATTGCATGCGTAAGGTCACGCGCGCCGAGGGAATCTTCATCATGTTGTGATGGTGAGCATGAATCTGCCCTGCAATTTCATGGGGTTGCTCGCGTAGAACGACGGGACGCGTGGGAAAATCCGTGGACATGGCTCCACGATGGTAAAGGCCTCGCTGCGTCGCCAAAAAGTGAGGGAAATCGGGGCCCAATGAGGCAGAAGGTCCAGCCACGAATCCAGCAATTCCACGAGGCGCGAGCATGCCTTGGAGGTACACCATCCCTTCTTGCAGACGCGGGGACAATGCTTGTCCGGCACAGATGTCGTAATAGGCCGCATCCCTTGCAGCCGGCACCTTTAGCAGCAACCCTGAAATGGGGGTGTCTGCGCGATTCACCAACGTCCATAATCTAATGCCCGCGCTCTCCCAGAGCGTGGCATACACATTCGCGGCTTCTGTACGAATAAGCGGCGTCCATCCTTCACCTGAGAAGAGAGCAGCAAAGCGTCGTTGAATTGGCAACATGGTGCGCAACATCGAACGATCCCGCGCCGACCAGCCGACCCACGAACCAAACACGTTTTCCCACACCACCATCCCGCTCCCATTCATCCAGGCGATATGGAGTTGCTCAGAACGGTCCCGTCTCCACCGAGCCGTCTGATGCATCATATGACGACGCTCAAACCACTTGTTCTTAAGAATCCCCGGGGCTTTGCTGTCTTCGAAATACTGGGCCCATGACATCTGATGATCGTAAACGTGCTCGAGCGGAAGCACCCCTTCGCCTTCGATCACCAACCCCGGACGGATCCCGTCGAGGGCGGCGCGAAGCCCCTCAGGAGCCTCAGGCATCGTATCGAGATAGACCCCGTCCGCTTCAATGGCGCGCACCAAATCGCCCAACGCGTCCACATCCGCGACAGCCTCACGGCGAGTGCCCACATCCCAGGGTTTGTACACGATCAATGCGCGAACGCCTCGATGACGACACTGCCGCACAACCTCGCGCAGCCCGTTCAGGCCTCCGGGCATGTCACGATAAAAGTCGAACTGATTGCGGTCGTCCGCTCCAATTCTGGGGTACGCATGCCAGAGAAGAAGAGAGTCAAAGCCACCGAAATCTTGTTCAGCCGCATCAAGGAACTCGTCTGCTTTGAACCGTCCCGCCCGCTGATCGTAGAATTCGGCATCGCACAGCATGAGAAAACAACTTGAAAAGCTCGAACGCGTCCATTGCGCCGACTCTTCGCCATATCGTGCATCGCTATACCGTGAGGACCGGCGGGCCTGCTCGCGCCATTCAGCCAAGTCTTGCCGAAACCTCGGCCATACTTCTGGCGCAGAGGGTGCTTGGATTAACGGCTGGGCAAGGTCAAACTTCGACTCGATCGGCAGTTGGGCGACTGACCTGGAAGCACGCCAGATGTATAACCATGCCCCAAACCCTAGTGAGGATTTCAAGAATTGGCGGCGGGAAAATGTCAAGGAGACACGCATGTGAATACTCAGTTCTCTTCGCGGCGGTCTATTCTCCTTCTACTCCATACTAGCCGCCCACGGCGCCGGGTTCCATGGTGAACCGTTGGGCGAATATCCGAGAGACGCATGAGCCACATGCCAACACTTATATTTTGTAGTACTCGCGATACCACTCCACAAAGCGGGCGATGCCGGTTTCAATGGATGTGGCCGGCTTGAAGCCCGTATCCCGCATGAGATCCGCCACATCGGCATAAGTCGCCGGCACATCGCCAGCTTGGAGGGGCAAGAGATTTTTTTCCGCCTTCTTGCCGAGTGTCTGTTCAAGCACCTCGATGAATCGCAGGAGATCTACCGGCTGGTTATTGCCGATATTGTACAGTCGATAGGGCGCCGAACTGCTACCGGGATCGGGCTGATCACTCGACCACTGTGGATCAACTTGCGCGGGCCGATCGAGCGTCCGCAACACACCTTCCGCAATATCGTCGACATAGGTAAAGTCGCGCTGCATCTTCCCGTAATTGAACACGTCGATCGATTTGCCTTCGAGAATCGCCTTGGTGAAGAGGAACAGCGCCATGTCGGGACGGCCCCAAGGCCCGTAGACCGTGAAGAACCGCAATCCGGTGATCGGGAATCGATACAGATGCGCATAACAATGTGCCATCAACTCGTTGGCCTTTTTGGTGGCGGCGTAGAGCGACACGGGATGATCGACATTGTCATGCACCGAAAACGGCATCTTGGTATGGCCACCGTACACCGAACTCGTGGACGCATACACCAGGTGCTCGGCCTTGTGATGCCGGCAGCCTTCCAGAATATTCAGAAATCCTTCGATATTGCTCGCGGTATAGGCATGGGGATTCACGAGGGAGTATCGGACGCCGGCCTGCGCCGCCAGATGCACCACACGCCGAATGGAGTGCTGCTTGAAGAGACTCGCCACGCCAGGCTGGTCCGATACGTCCAGCTTCACGAATTGAAACTGCGGATGCGCCTGCAGGCGCGCCAGGCGGGCTTCCTTCAAGCGAACGTCGTAATAATCGTTCAGGTTATCCAACCCGAGAACGGAATCCCCGCGATCCAGAAGCCGCTTGGCCACATGAGACCCGATGAATCCCGCAGCCCCGGTGACCAGTACCAATCCTTTCACAGAGCCCATAGCGATGCGTCCTTTCTTGAGATTATCTGGCCCGCTTCATAAACGCCGGTTCGCCATGATCGAGCCGGTAGAGCGGCATGGGCGACAGGGTCTCGACCGCGGACGAGACCTGGACTGATCCATCCTCGGCTATGCGGAATCGATCTAACGCCTGGGCGCGATGATACCGGCAATCGTGTTGTGTCAGAAGATCTCTGAGTTTTTCCGGCGGCTCCCAGTTGGCGGTCAGCAATGCGGTGCGCGCGGGATTGCGATGACTGAACATGAACGACAAATGGTCCGGGTACCAATCGGCGCCGCCGGTGGCGTAGGAGACGAACAACTGCGCCTGCGCAGTGGCGCATAACTCACTCAAGTAACTATTGGTGAGATATCCATTTTCGCCCACCTCGAGCCAGAGGCCGGGATGGGACAGGGGCGCATGGGCGGCATAACTGCGAATTTCTTGCAGCTGCTGCTGAGAGGCCAGCACTAACGAGATGGGACCATATTTCTGGACCAGCTGTTGAATGATGCCTTCCTTGATCGCCGACCGTCCGCTATTTGTCGGCCCACTATCGGCATGCACCAGCACATTCTGCCCGCGATCGGTCACAAGATAACAGTTTCTGGGCATCTCCAGATCGCAGGGATCTTCGCCGTAAAACGGCACCGAAACCACGGCGCCGCCTTCGAAGTTCCACGTCTCACCATGCGCCAATTCGATGATATGGGTGAACCCCAACTCTCGTAGCAGCGGAAGATAGTCGTAGAAGAACTTCTTGCGATTCCGTCGGCTGGGAATGACGATCGGAACATCCTTCGGCACATGCAGCAGCGTCCTCGGATCGACGTGGTCGTCATGATCGTGCGTCAAAAAAATGGCCGCCGGCTTTGGCAGCAATGATCCCCACAAGCTCGGCACATTCGATTCCGCAAACCAGGGTAAGAGCCAGGGATCGAACACCAGGAACTGGTCACGCTGCCGGTACATGAGTGCCGCATGCCCGAGATGAATCGTGTCGCGATCCGCCGTATGTTGCAGCCAGTGATGGCGAATCGAGGTCTGCGGCGAGGTCGTCAGGCATTCATATTGAACGAACATCTCCATCAACTGCGTCAGCAACCGCTCGCCGTCCCGCCCGGCCGTAGCGACGATGGTTTGAATCGCGCCCACTTGCTGTGTGCCGTCCAGCATGCCAAGCAATTTTCCGACCAGCGGCCCCATCGGGCGGTCAAAAGCAATCGGAATGGCCTGGCGTTTCACCGCATTAAAGATGCGCAGACCGGTATTGACCACCGTGGCGGATTTCGTCGCATCGAACGGATGCGACCAAATAAATTGCCCGTCAGGCTGGCGCCGCGCCGTGATGTGCTGGCTGAGCTGCCGGCGGGAATTCACCAGTTCGGCGTAGGCATCTTCAAGCCGCACTCTGGTCTGGGGATCGTCGAGGGAGGCGCGGCGGGAAAACACATCGCTAATTGCGGTTTCCACGCAGGCGAGAAACAGGCTGTGCGCCTCGTGCAAGCTGGCCACGACCTCCGGGGCCACGCCACCGACAAACGGAAACGGCCCGGGCGGTTGATTGCTTTCAAGCTGCACCCAGACCCAAGGGGCCAGCCCCACATACTGATCGCGTGACAGGGTGTTCCAGATTCCCATGATCGTCGGGTGCGGGGAGGCTTACAGTTTCAGTTCCATCCGGCTGAGTGTCGGTTCGTACAAGGCTTGAATTACGTTGCCGTCCGGGTCGGTGAAATAAAAGGAATAGCTGCCGTCACGATGTTGTTTGGGCGGCTTGGCAATGGCAGCTCCATACTGAGCCGCATCCTGCTGCACCTGGCGAAACATCTCATCGACGTGGGCGGGGCTCTCGAGAATGACGCCAACGTGATCGAGCAACTGCCCCCCCAGAGGCTGGTACTGGGCCAACTCCCCCGCGCCGATCTGGTGCAAGGCCAGGTTGTCGGAGCCCGAACTGAAGTAGACATTGTCGGGGTCCGGTTCCCAGACCACCTTCATGGCCAAAAAATGTTCGTAGAAGGCGCGCGACCGTGCGAGATTCGTCACACGGAGCGCCACATGTCGTAAGCCTCGATGGGTCGTCACGCCGGAGTCTCCTCGGCCGTATAGTAGGTGGGGGGCTGTCACCCCGTCAATCCTCAATCTTCTGCATCCGCCCCTGCCACCGGCCTCTTTCCTGAACCAGCCGTGTTTGAAAACTCCCCGGCTGTGGTACGATCGGTCATCGACTCTCTCGAACCAAAGGAGCTTGGAGCTATGTTGGCACGATCCGTCCTGGCAATAGTGGTAGCGCTTCTCGGATTGAATGGTACGGGGTTTCACGCATTCGCCTCGGAGCAAGCATCTCTCCCGAAAGAAATCACCGGAAAAGACGGGGCACCGATGGTATTGATCCCGGCAGGCTCCTATCCCATGGGAGTGCCAACCGGCGATCGGGACGGCGGACGCGATGAATATCCGCGCCATGTCATCGAAATCGATCCGTTTTATATCGACAAGTACGAGGTCACGAACGCGCGGTATCTGGAATTCGTCAAGGCCACGAATCATCGCGTACCACAAAATCCCAAGAACCCCACGCGGAATCTCTGGGAAGGCATCGGTATTCCGGCATCGCTGGCCGACCGCCCGGTGATCAATGTCGATTGGTCCGATGCCGACGCCTATTGCACCTGGGCCGGCCGACGGCTGCCGCGCGAAGCGGAATGGGAAAAGGCTGCCAAGGGCAACAACGATTGGCGCTTTCCCTGGGGCAATGTGGAACCCACGAACGGACATCTAAACTTCAATCAGAAATGGGTCGGGGAAAAGACGTTGATGCCGGTGGGCAGTTACGAGAAGGGCAAAAGTCCCTACGGCGTCTATGATATGGCGGGCAATGTGTGGGAATGGGTCAACGACTGGTATGACCCAAAGTACTATGAAAAGAGCCCCAGCAAGAATCCTCCCGGCCCGGAGAGCGGCACGAAAAAAGTGATTCGTGGGGCCGGATGGCAAAACGAGACGCCGACCGTCCGTATCTTCACCCGCGTGGATAGCGACCCCACAATGCGAAACGAATCAACCGGGTTTCGCTGCGGCGCAGACGCGAAGTAGCTCAGCCGGCCTGAGGCCGGTTGACGAGGCATAGCAGGCGATGGCCACGGCTGGATTTAACGGGTTCACCGTCGTGTCATTCGAGTCGCGTATGGCGGCGGAAATGACACGCCTCATTGAGCGTCACGGCGGAACACCGCTCGTGGCGCCGGCATTACGCGAGATTCCGCTGGAAGACCATTCAGCGGCGTTACAGTTTGGCGAACAACTGCTGAAGCAAGGGCTCGACGTGCTGGTGCTGATGACCGGCGCCGGCACCACCGCCCTCTTTGAGATCCTCCAGAGTCGCTACGCCAAAATCGAGATTGCCGCCTCGTTGAAGAATACCGTCCTGATCACCCGCGGTCCCAAGCCGGTCGCCGCGCTCAAGGCGCTGGGCTTTCAACCGACGTTGACCGTTCCCGAACCCAACACCTGGATGGATATTGTCTCCACACTGGACACCCATCGACCAGTGACGGGTTTGCGCGTGGCGGTGCAGGAATATGGCGTATCGAATCGCGATCTATTAGAGGCCCTGACGCAGCGGGGAGCACACGTCACTCCGGTGCCCATCTATCGCTGGGCACTCCCAGAAGATATCGGTCCGCTACGACAAGCCTTGCGCCAGGTGACAGCCGGACGGGTCCAGGTCATGCTGGTGACGAACGCCGCACAGATCGACCATGTCCTGCAGGTGGTGGAACAGGAGGGGAAAACAGGGCAGTTCAAAGCAGCCTGTCAAAAACTGGTCGTCGCCTCCATCGGCCCGACGGCGAGCGCCCGCCTCCGCGACCACGGCCTTCCCGTGGATTTCGAACCCTCACACGGGAAAATGGGGATTCTGGTAAAGGAGGCGAGCGAGCAAGCCCACGCGATCTTGCGGCAACGAAATAATCTCACCTAGCTCCTCAGACACTAACACTTCTCGTTCCGAAACATAGCAACTGGGTCTCAGGTTTCCCCTCCTGCTCGTGCAATGCGTGGGCTCGGATGCCCCGACGGTTTCCCACAATGGCTCTTGACCAATCTGCAGGATTTTCCTCATCATGGGCACACCATGTTCCCCCTGTTGCGAACCATCGCCCTCAACCTTCTTGTCCTCGGATTGATGATGGTCGCCGTAGAAGGGCTAACCAGCATTGGTCTGCTTGTATATGATGTCGTAACGACACCACTGCTTACCGAGCGCAACCACACCCGATACGATCCTGACCTAGGATGGGTGAATATACCCAACCTCCACGTTTCGGATCTGTACGGCCCCAATACCTACCTCAAGACGAACGAACAAGGATTCAGAAACGATCAGACTTTCGACATTGCGGTGCCAAAAGGAAAGGTTCGCCTCTTCTGCACCGGTGATTCGTTCACCCTCGGCTATGGCGTCGACAATAATCACACGTGGTGTGAACTCCTGAAATCCTACAACCCCCGACTGGAAACGGTGAACATGGGCCAAGGCGGGTACGGAATCGATCAGGCCTACCTCTGGTATAAGCGCGACGGCGCAAAGTTTCAGCATCAGATTCAGCTGCTCGCGTTCATAACGGACGACTTCTTCAGAACGTCCGCCGATACGTTCTTGGGATATGCGAAGCCCGTCATTAAGGAACAAGACGGCAGGCTGCTGGTCACAAACGTACCGGTGCCACGGCGCAGCTTCGACCACTCCTGGATCACGGCACAGACCGCAAACCTCTACACGTGGCGGACATTCCAATTCATCGATCGAGCCTTGAAAAAATTGGGGCTGATTCGAGCCGAATCACGTTCAACCAAGTTGACAGCGAGAGAGGCCTCCGAACAGACTCGGAATGTCCTTCGGAAGATTTTCGCCGACCTCAAACAGGTGAACGACAAGCAGTCAAGTCACCTCGTCCTTGTCTATTTCCCCGTGGAACGCGAGCTCACGACCGAGGTACCGCGAGAATGGATCAATTTTCTAGAGGCGGAGGCCGCCGCTCAGAACATCCTGCTCGTCAATTTCTTTGACGACTTCCAATCCTTGCCGCACAAAGACATCGTCGCGATGTACAGAAACAAAGACGGACACTTCACCGAGCGAGGCAATGCGTTTGTCGCAAAAATCATGTACGAAAAACTCAGCCATCATCCAGACCTGTCCACACTGCTCACATCAGGCGGTCGGCAGTGAGGACCCATATTCTGCCCGAGCGCCACGGCGAACGAAGATGAGAAGAAGCTGTGGCTGACGTGATCGTGCGAGGGGATTACTTGTTACCAGACACCGACGCGCCCGCTCCCTCGTTAGCATCCCGCGCACAGCGGAATCCCATCCAGTTCATCTTGGTATTCGGATCCGTCCCATTGCGCTGCGCGACACGCACACTGGGGGTGCTGTCGATCCAGCCGCCACCGCGAAAGCTTCGCTGACTGCCGGTTTCAGGACCTTTGGGGTTTTTATCCGGCGCGCTGACATAGTATTTCGGGTCATACCAGTCATTGACCCATTCGGCCACATTCCCGGCCATTTGAAACACACCATGGGGGCTGATCGCATTGTCATACTTATCCACCGAGATAATCGGCGGATAGAGTAACAGCCGTTCCGGACGATCCCGCACCGGCCCGGACAAACCGGTCCGTCCGAAATTCGCCCGCGACAGTCCTGCCATTTGATTGCCCCAGGGATAAATACGGCCGTCTTCACCACGGGCGGCCCTTTCCCATTCCGCTTCGGTGGGCAATCGTTTTCCCGCCCACTTGCAGTAGGCCTCTGCGTCGAACCAGGACACATGCATCACCGGATGGCTAACCATGGTCTCCTGGAAATTCCCGCCGTCGTACTGCCAATCGATCAAGGGCCCGAGATCATGGGCCAACACATATTTGAGAAACTGCACGGTCGTCACTTCGTATTTGTCGATGTCGTAGGCGTCCAGATGGACCTTCCGTTGAGGAAACTCCGCCAAGTAGGAATTTTTATCAACCTTCCGGTCGCTTCCCATGAGGAACTCCCCGGCCGGAATGCGCACCATCTCATCGTGCGCCGGCAGTTTCACGCGCTCCGCTGCCAGCTTCTTCCCTTCCGGTGTCCATTCCCTGACGACATCCGCCACATCGAGCGCATACACAAATCCACTGATGACCCACACGGCCGCACTGAGCGCCCATACGGCTGTACCTCGCTTACGCACAATCATGCTCCTTTATGTTCCGATCATCCTCTACATCGGCGGCTGATTCGGCTCCGCAGCAGCCGGCTGGTGATCAAATTCTTCCAAGGGTTCGAAGTTGAGCGGTAACTGAAACAGGTAATCGATCAAGGGCCGGAATTTGACATGCTGATACTCGACGATCCAGCTCCCGTCTTTTTTGGCCAGTTTCATGGGGAAGTGGATATCGGTGGCCAGCCACTGGTAGTACACCTCTGTCCGTTCACCCTCCTTGACCGTCACTTCATACAGCGTCGTCGGATGTCCCTCGCGCGTTTCCGTTCCAATTTCTTCACGCGAAATCTCGCCTTCTAAATGCTCCGATACCTTGAGATCTTGCTCGGCCTTATAGGGGACGGTCTTAAAATGCTTCATGCGCGACAGCAAGAGCCAGACGACCTGCTTATCTTTGCGCACAATGCTGATGTTGACGGGTCCCATCGTGTGATGCTCGATCCGCCACATGTTGTCGCGATAGAAAATGTTGGATTTCTGGGTCCGGCCGTTGATCTTGGTGATCTGATCCGCCGTAAACTCCAACGCCCCGGCGTCCGTGATGCCAACCGTCCACATCAACGCCAGCGCCACCCCTGCCAGTTTCCATGACCACATCCGGCGTATCCTACCGATGACCGGCTCGAATTTTCTAGTCTCCGTGCTACACATCGTCATGTCCTTTGGTTCCCATTCAATCGCTCACGCCTCTCGCTGACCGTCCAAGACCTCCGCGCGCGGCAACCGGAGCCCCGGGCGCCGACAGCGAACAGCTGTCCGGGACATCCTCGCTACACTTCGACCAGCTGCGGTGTGTGCGGAAACCGGCGTCACGAGAGGGGGACGGATGCATCTCAAGGGAGAGATACCCCGCCACATGCGCGGTTGCTGGCTCACCCTGCCCGGCACGGAACCGGGCAGGCGCGTGGCCCCTAAAAGAGGGGGTTCGACTTACGATTTCGCCTTAATGCATTCGATGTCCAATCTGATAAAGACGTCGTCTCCAACCACCAGGCCACCGCTATCGAGCGCCTTGTTCCACACCATGCCGAAATCTTTTCTGTTCACTTTGCCTTCAGCCGTAAACCCCGCCCGCGTGTTTCCCCAGGGATCCTTCGCGACGCCGTTGAAGCTGCCCGTCAACGTGATCTCCTTGGTGACACCGTGCAGGGTCAGATCGCCGACCGCCACATATCCGTCGCCGGACTTCTTGTAACTTTTCATGGTGTACGTGATGGTCGGGTATTTTTCGGCGTCGAAAAAGTCGGGATTCCGCAAATGCGCGTCGCGCTTTTCGTGGTTGGTCGTTACCGACGCAGTCTTGATTGTCGCTTCAAGCGCTTTGACCGTTCCGGCATCGGGATCCATTTCGATGAAGCCGGTGTAATCCTTGAAGTGCCCGGTCGTCTTCGACACCACCATGTGGGCAACCTTAAACTCCACGATTGAGTGGTCGAGATCCACGTCATACCGCGCCGTTTCAGCCTGCGCGAAGGTTGCGCTCAACAAAAGCCCCGTCCCGAAACACCACATGGCTACCGCACGACCGGTCCGTTTCGTCATAGTTACTCCTTTGTAGAACCGCTTCCCGCGGCTCCTTCTTTGGATGGTGGGGCCGGGGGTGGAGTGGATTTCGACGGTTTTTTCTCGACCGTCATTTCCACATCGCGCGTGGCGACTTTCGCCCCGGTTCGCATACGCACATGCACATCGACGACATCGCTGCCGATATCGGGCGGGATCGGGGGAAACGGCTGGGCATGAATGATCGTTTGAAGCCCGGCATCGTTCACGTCACGAGCCCCCGAACTTTTCTCCAATTGAATCACCTGGGCAATCCCGCTCGCATACATCTTGAACTGCACACGGACCGTTTCACTACTGGGCGCACGGCGAATGGAGCGGATTTGCCGGCTCCAATTCCGGCTGATCAGATCACTCACCTGTTTCCAATAGGCTTTGGATTCTCCCGGCGGAGGAAGGGGCAGCAGATCTTCCTCGGCAATCGTCGCATTCACGGCCATCGCTTGCTCCGTCGCCTTTTGCACGGCCGCTGCATCGGCCTCCGGACTTTCAGCCACCGGCCCGGGCTGGACTTCGGCTTCGGTATCAGGGGGAGGCGGTTCGCCAAGCGTCACATAGACGTCTCGCTTCAGAAATTCTTCCAGCCCGGTGATCTTCGCGCGCGCGAATGAGACCCGAACTCGCACGGCCTTCGGATGCACCGTGGTCCGGCTCTTTAACGTGGAATTGGGCTCCAGAATCACTGTGCCCTGGTACACCGAAGCCGTCGGTTCCTCACTCAAGGACACTGTCTGGCTTTGAAATCCGTTGGACTCGATCATCGCCATGACGGATTCTGTTCCGGCCGGCACGCCGCCCAGCGTGATGCTCAACACGACATCTTTGCCGGCTTGCACCGACCCGTCCGGCTCGGTACTGACCAGATCGAATTGCGCCCAACGTTTCGGGGCTGCCGGAGCCTGATTGGCGGTCGGACCGGCCGAGGCCGAGAGGGGCAGGTTCACGCAGAACAGCACACCCAGTCCGAGCATGACACCTGCGCATGTGGAGTGTAGCTGGTACGGCATGCTCGCATCCTACCCAGGCGCCCTACCCAGTTCAACCCGTATTTTGGGCGCCATCGGATCGGAGTGGATCCGGGACGAGACCGCCCTGAGGCAGAACCCGGTAAGTTTCTGCTTCAGCTAGGCATTTCTGATGGTCTTGTTATAATGGGCCCATGCGCGCGCTTGTGAAAACTGCCGCTCGGCCCGGTCTGACCTATACCCAACGTCCCGATCCCACCCCAGGTCCCAACGACGCCGTGATCCGGGTCAAAGCGACCTCGCTCTGCGGAACCGATGCCCACATCTACAATTGGGACGCCTGGGCCCACAGTCGAATCCACCCGCCACGAATCATCGGCCACGAAATGTGCGGCGAAGTGGTCGCGGTCGGAGCGGATGTCAGTCTGGTGAAGGTGGGTGACTATGTCGCGGCAGAATCGCATTTGACCTGCGGCGCCTGCTTTCAATGCCGTACGGGCCAAGCCCATGTCTGTAAGCACTATCGTATTCTCGGGGTCGATCTGGATGGATCGTTTGCCGACTATCTCGTGCTGCCCGAGACGGTCCTCTGGAAAACATCGTCCGACATTCCCCCGGAGCTGGCTTCTCTGCAGGAACCCTTGGGCAATGCCGTGGATGCAGCACTGGTCGAGGATCTCACCGGCCACACCGTCTTGATTACGGGTTGCGGCCCGACCGGCCTCTTTGCCGCCGCCGTCGCCCGCACGGCGGGCGCCGCCACCATTATCGCGACCGATGTGAGTGACTACCGTCTTGGATTGGCCAAACAGGTCGGGGTCGACCATGTGCTGAATGCAAAGGCCGACGGACCGGACGCCATCGCCTCGGCCATTCTCGACATCACCAAGGGTGAAGGTGTCGATGCCTCGCTGGAGATGTCGGGGCACCCCACCGCGTTGCACCATGCCTTTCGTGCCGTGAAAAACGGCGGCCGCGTCACACTCTTCGGCATCCCCAGCGGTCCCGTGACCTGCGATCTCGCCAATGAAGTCATTTTCAAAGGCATTCGTGTCCACGGCATCACCGGCCGCCGGCTGTTCAGCACCTGGTACCGCCTGGCCGGTCTCTTCAGAGCCGGGCTCAACATCCGCCCAGTTCTGACGCATACCTTCCCGCTCAAAGACTTTGCCCAAGGATTTGAATTGATCAAATCCGGCCAATGCGGCAAAGTAGTCCTGTTTCCATAACCCAGGGCGAGAACCGCGCTGAACAGATCGCGGATAGCTAGCCTCCTCACACGTTTTACATTTCACGTTTCATGCGGAAGATGGCCTACACCTCCCTCAAACACGCCGTCGAACAGCAACTGGCAGAGATCCGCGCTGCCGGTCTCTACAAACATGAGCGATACATGTTAAGTCCGCAGAGCAGCGAGATCCGCGTCGCGCAGGGTGACGTCGTCAATCTCTGTGCGAACAATTATCTCGGACTCGCCAACCATCCTGATGTGCGCCGAGCGGCGGCGGACGGGCTCGAAAAATACGGGTACGGCATGGCCTCGGTGCGATTTATTTGCGGCACGCACGAGTTGCACAAACGCCTTGAGCAGGCCATCAGCGCCTTTTTCGTCACCGCAGACACCATTCTCTACAGCTCATGCTTCGATGCCAACGGCGGATTGTTCGAAACATTGCTCGATGAACGAGACACCATCATCAGCGACGCGCTGAACCATGCCAGCCTGATCGACGGCATTCGTCTCTGCAAGGCCGCCCGCTTGCGCTATGCTCATGCCGACATGACGGAACTGGAAGCGCGGTTGGCGGAATCCACTGCCAGCCGGGTGCGAATGATCGTGACGGATGGGGTATTTTCAATGGATGGCGATCTGGCCAAACTCGATCGCATTGCCGATCTGGCCGACCGCTACGACGCAGCCGTGGTGGTGGACGATAGCCATGCGACCGGGGTCTTGGGCAAAGGCGGGCGCGGCACCCCTGATCATTTTGGCGTAGCCGAGCGGATCGACCTGGTCACCAGCACCTTAGGCAAGGCGCTGGGCGGCGCGACCGGCGGCTTTACCACCGGCAGGAAAGAACTCATCGAGCTATTACGGCAACGGTCGCGTCCCTACCTGTTTTCCAATAGCCTGCCGCCGGTCATCGCTGCCGCCGCACTGAAAGCGCTTGCCTTAGTCGAGCAAGGTGACCATTTGCGTTCGCATTTGATGGAACAGGCCGCCTGGCTGCGGGGCCAGTTGGCTGCGCTCGGGTTCACCCTCGTACCGGGCCATCATCCCATCATTCCCGTCATGCTGGGAGACGCCTCGATCGCCACCAAAATGGCCGACCGCCTGCTGCAGGAAGGGATCTATGTGGTGGGATTCAGCTATCCGGTCGTGCCGAAAGGACAGGCCCGTATTCGACTGCAACTCTCCGCCGCCCACACCCGCGCGCAACTCGAACGGGCCGTGGCCGCCTTCGCCACCGTGGGGCGCGAACTCCACGTCATCAACTAGCCGCTATTCTCTGATGGCGTTCCGCCGCTTCTGGATGTAGGCGTTTTTCACTGCCGTATACAAATCCAGCGTCGCTTCCTCTACCCCTTGAAACTTCTCCAGGTTCAAGGAGCGGTCATTCAGGATTTCTTCGACGCGGCCGCTGATTTGCGCGATCGACGAGGTGGTCCGATTGTGGTGAGCCACCAGTGAAGGAATACCGTTCACCTCGATGATGGGAAAGACCAGCCAATTGATCGGATTGAGCGCAATATCTCCGACATAGCCCACGAGATCACGCAACGTAAACGGGGGGAGAAACGGCAACACGACGTAGGGTCCCGGCTTCACTCCGTAATAGCCCAACGTCTGGCCCGTGTCTTCTTCCGGCGTGGTGATGTCCATGTATTTCGCCACATCGACCAATCCGCCCAGTCCGAAGCTGCTATTTAAGAGAAACCGGCCAACCTCGGTGCCCGCACCGGACAACTTCCCTTGGGCAAGATTGTTGATGAAGCGGGAAGGAAAACGCATGTTGTAAAAGACATTGCTGATCCCGATCTGCACCGGATTCGGGACCACGGCATTGTATCCACGCGCAGCCGGTTTGAGCACCCACCGGTCGACTTGCCGGTTGAACTCAAAAATTTTGGTATTCACCGGTTCCCAGGGATCATATTCTTCCCCGCCTGCAGGTTCATCGCCTTTGGCGAAAGGGTCGTAGAACGGATCTTCCTCAGGTTGGTCGGCTGGCTCCTGTTCGGCCGCAGGCGCAGCGGCCTTGTTGGCCGCCAGCACCACCATGTTCGACGAGACCGCCGGAGAGGCGGCGACCTGAACCGCGCTCACCCCATCGGCTCGTACCCCCCCTCGTGCGACCGATTCAACTTCAAGACCGGTCTGTCGCGTGGTTTGAGACGGGCCACCGGCACAGCCCACCATGACCAGGACGGACACTGCCGACACCAACTCCATGAACCTTCTCGTATGCACTCCTATCCGATGCACCTTGCCTCCTCGCCAGGGCTTCTCATGCGAAATGAACGTTGCTGCAACACGTCTTCAGGGCGCGCAAGCGGACGCACTCTAGCAGAATATACGGACAGCTGCCAGATGAGGGAGCCCTCTGATGCCGATCTCCCTACTGACACGCGACCGCTCCATCGCATCTTACCAACTGAGCCAAATCTGCCTAGAAAAAATACAGAAGATGCGGGGATTTTTTACCAGGTTACCGACCGATGGCAGCGTGAATGAACGCGGACAGCTTCGCAAAATAGGCTCGCCCCCCGACCGACGGCACATCGTTGTGATCGGCTCCACGCACCACATACCACTCCTTGGGAGGTTTCGCAGTGGCGAAGGCCTGTTGGCCTAGTTCGAGCGGAATGATATCGTCGCGGTCGCCGTGCACAAACAATTTCGGCAATGAGAGATGCGGCAGACGGTCTTGCAACCGGAACGCGGCACCCAGCAACCAATGCATGGGCAATCCCATATAGTGGTGGCGCGCGACCGCTTCGATCGAAGGGAAACAGGATTCCAGCAACAGCCCCATGGCCGGGCGTTGCCTCGCCAATTCTCCGGCCACGGCGCCGCCCAACGACCGGCCGAAGATGACCACCCGTTCAGGCCTGATTCGACGCACCTTCGTCAGGTAATCATAGGCCCCGAGGGCATCCTGGTAGAGACCGTCTTCCGACGGGCGCCCGTGGCTTTTCCCATAGCCTCGATAGTCGAACAGAAACACCGACAATCCCAGGCGATACAACGCACTGAGATTCTCCAGCCGATGGGTCATATTACCGGCATTGCCATGACACCACAGCAACACTGCAGACGTGGCTGAGTTCTCGGCATACCAGCCAAAAAGTTTCGTACCATCAGCCGCCTGAAACCACACATCCTCCAACGGCACCCCGCCGGCGGCGGACCAGTCACGCTCTTCCCACCGATGCGGATGATAGACGAAGAATTGATCGAGGAGGCTCATGCCATTAGAAGCGCAGTCCGACTCCGAAGAGTCCGTACTGGGCGCGAAAATCCACCGCGAGAGCGGCCCAATGATAATTGGTGGAAAAATAGCGATACTCACCGAAGAGAAACACCTTCGGGCTCACCAGAACCTGCGCGCCGGCCAGATACTGGTATCCCAGTGCACTCGCCGAATCGAAGTCCTTATCGGCCCGACCCGTGATGTTGGGATTCAGTAAGGTGCCGTGCGACCAGCCGCCGCCGATGCCGATATACGGCGTGATCATCTCACCGGGATAGCGGAGGATCAGGTTCAGCATCGTATTCATCACCAGAAGCTCGGAGCGCCCGCTGCCGTGATCCTGGCCGTTGACGGTATTGGGGAACGAGAGCGCCCCGCCGTGGCCGTACGAATCGATCTCGATGCCGAGCATCCGGCGCGTCGCGTGAGGAAAGAGGCCGACCTTCACTCCTACGCCAATCCCTGGCTGAATGGATGCCGGCACGGTGCTGCCCTGATTGAAGAGCTGCTGATCACGAGGCCAGCTTCCGAACAGATACCCGCCCAAGTATATTTCACCGAATTCAGCGCTACTTGCCGGCATGGGGGCCCAGAGCGAAGCGGAGAACAGCATGACGAAGAGGGGAAACCACATACGCGGCGTAGCGTACCATGGCTGGGGCAGAGAAAGAAAAAGGGTCTTCGGGAGCACATCCCGAAGACCCTTTCCTCAGAGGGACAACAAGCGTGATCAGCTGCCCTTAACGATCGTGCACCATTCGCCAAGGATGCCGAGAATGTTCTTTGCCGAGTGATCAACCGACGCCACCGTGGTGATTCCACCTGCGGCTTTCGCTGCCGAGACGCTGGCATCACCCGTGGCCACCCAGCCGAGGATGGACGTGCCGCAGGCCTTGCCTTCCTTCGTCGCGCTGTTGTGGGTCGTGGCCACATCGCCGTACTTCGTTTCGTTGTAGATTCCACCCGCCATCGGAGACGCCACGATCTGACAACCGGTAAGGCTGAGATACGCTGCGCTGATCAGGCTCAGAGAAAACAAGACGGTCACCTTCTTCATAAGTCCTCCCTCTCGAGGTTAGTTGATGGCGCCCACCAAGTTGGGGCTCTACGTGGCGGGAGTATAGGTAACCTCTTCAGGCTTGTCAATCGCAAAGCCAGAAGTACCACGTACCATTCCCCCGAACTGTAGTAACCCTAGGGCCACATGGCTCCCCAAAGGATTTATGCTGCGATGGATGATGTGAACCTGTCCTATCACAGCCGACGATCAGCGAGTGAGAGTCTGGTGGCGAAGAGCATTTCGCTGAAAGGATCTCACACTCCAGCCCTACAGAGGCAGAAGCCACGTTGCCGCATTCTCATCACGCTCACGTCGCACAAGAGCCTAAAAGAACGCCTGCATGGTGAACAACACATCGTTGTCGTGGTCCCGATGGTTATAGTCCAGGCGAAGCGCCCAATTCTGCGCGAGTGTATACCGCTGCCCCACCGACCACCGGACGTCATCGGATCGATCGCCTAGCGCATACCGAAGATAAGTCGCTGACGCCAGCACCCGCCAGCGTTCGACCAAGTCGGCATAAAAACCCGCCGATGCACCGCCGCCCACACGGTGCCGTTCCTCATAGGCCCGGCTGTAGTTGCCCTCCACTTCTGCAAACGCAAAAAATACTTCACGGCGTAATACGTGCGTTTCGGTTGCCGCCCCGACCCCGCCATTCATACTCCAGTTGCTGCACAGCTGGCACTCGCCATGCCGGATGGTCTGCATCCCAACGTTCAATTTCCAGGATGGGGCACGAAACAGACTATCAATGGGCGACAAGGACACCACATTCAGCAGGGTCGCCCGCTCGATCCGGCTCTGATCGGCCCGGTTGTAGTGACGCAGACTGATCGAGCCGATCTCGATCTGCGCATCCGGCGTGTAACCAGGTTCCGGATCAAGCAGGTCATGATAGGCGGCCCGCACACTGAGTTCTTCGAAGGTATCGTTATTGCGCCAGCCTCCCCCGAGGCTCGCACGGGAGGTCTTATGCCCCGATTCTGGTTGCATCGCAAACGGCAAAATCGAGAGATCCTCTGATGGAATTCGCAAGAGGCTCCTTGCGGTCAGAAGTCGCCGGTTGTGATCGCGAGCCGCTGTCGCCTGCGACTCATCGCGTTCACCTGTGTAACGCACATAGTCCGACGCCACATCCAGAACAAACGCCTGCCGCGACAATGGTAAGCTCCGCACATCATCCGACTGCGCGACCGCCGCATCACGTACTAATCGTTTGACCAATCCATGCTCAGCAGCGGTGAGCTGTTCCCGCTTGCGGCGAATGAGGGTCACGCGCGAGGGGCGAAAGGCGGTGTCTGTCACCAGTCCCGGTTGATCCGCGAGCAGTCGAACGGTATCTGCAGGAATGGTCCAGAATCGGAACTTGTCGGTCAAGTGCAACGAAGGGTCGGCATATTCCAGCAACGACAACAGGTGGTAGGAACAATTCTCTTTAAAGAAAAAATAGTCGAATGACGCATTCCCGAGTTCCCAGGCATGCAGAAGTAATCGCCGGATTTGCGGCTCGCCGAAGTTGAGCCGGTACTCCCATATATCGCGATTTTCGATATCCCGGTATTCCTGCACCTTGAGGTAATACGGAATCGTCGAAAAATATCCGCGATATCCCCCGAAAATCCCGCGCACCGGATAGGCCAATCCTTCGTCTTTGGGAACATCCGCCGCGAAATTGATGGTGTAGGCCAAGATGCGGGTGTGAGGCGTCTGCCCTTCCTGATCGATGCGCAAGAGCGTATGGCCGAACATGGAGGCCGGGTTATTCATAAAGGCCGAAGGGAAGACGAGCGTGATGGAGCGGGCATGAAACTCTTCAATCCATCGTTTGAATCGATCACAGCGCATGCCCGGGAGTTGTCCTGGATCGAAGGCGAGACGCTCATTGAGCCACGCATACCGCGCCACAAAGGCGCATTGCGCCGGCTGTTTCGAACGGCCAATCAGGTCAGGCGAAAAAAATTGTGTCAGCGTGGCATCGAGTTCAGCCTGCGGATCGGTCTGACCGTCAGGAGACAAGAAAAACCCCGGCTCGTCCTGTTCACTCGTAAACCCACCGAACAAATTGGCTCGATAGTGGAGCAAGAGATGCCATTCGCGCTCGCCTGCCAGCTTTGCCTGATGAGCTCGTTGAATGAGTTGGGACAAGTACGGCGCAGGCGGCTCTTGCGCCTCGGTGGAAGTCGCGAGGAAAAGGCCGACCAGGAGGATGAACAGAATATGCACGATTGGGGACAGAAGGTAGCGCAGGGCTCCGGCCAATGACCGAAGCCCTGCGATGACTCGATTAACGGCTGACGGCTTGGGCGAGGACCGGGCTCTTGGAGACCGCGTCATTCAGCGTCTTCACCAAGGCCACAGACGAGGTTTCACCATCCTGCACGAGTGCCGTGTAGCGCTCCTGCGTCAAGGCGAAGAAGGCTGCATGCTGCTCGCTGGGCACGCCCATCAGCGTCGCGAGCGATGCCAAGTGCTCGCCTTTGCCTTGCGCCATTTCCTGCGTCAGGTTCTCGAAGTTCAATAACGCAAACATCGTGGTCTTCTGGTCCGCCATGACCTGACCATCATTCGTACAGCCCGACGTTCCGGAGCTGATCCCGAACGTCCCGCTGCCAAATGTGCCATTCGTGGTGGCCATCATCACCTGCGGGGCGATGTTCTTCTGGTTCTTATAGTCGGCCCAGGCCAACTTTCCCAGACCACAACCTGGTCCTGTATCAGGATTGGCGGCCATCGCCAACCCGGCTTGTGAGGCCACGGCCACCACACCCAACGCAACGATGAACTGTCTCAGCATAAGTCCTCCTTGCAACAAGTGAATGACTCCGCCCGACCGACTCTCCATAAATTCTGCTCTCATTATAGACAACGCCCGACACCATGTAGAGCAAAAAATCCGCGCACCGGCTGCGCGTGTCATTCCGCTCGGTCGGCTAACATAATGTGCCGCGTGTCAATTGATCCATTTTGAAACAGTAGCAGTCCCACCGCGCGCGGAAGACGAAAGCGTTTCGGGCCGGCAGATCCCGGATTGAACAACAAGACGTCGTCTCGCCATTCGGCCTTCGGCTGATGGGTATGCCCATACACACAAAGCGTGGGACGCGCACGCGCCAGCATGTCGATCCCATCCCGCGTCAGTCGGCCGCCTTCGTAGAGACGGTGGTAGATCGCGATTCGATGGCCCGCCAGTTCAACGGTCTGCTCCACCGGAATCCCGCTGGCCTCGAATCCATCCACATTGCCGGATACCGCCGTCACCGGCGCGATTCGGTGAAGCTGCGCGAGGACATCCCCTCGGCCGATATCACCCGCATGCAGAATATGGTCGACTCCGGAAAAATGACGCAGGATCGCCCGATCGAACAATCCGTGCGTATCCGAGATAACTCCGATGCGCATTTCACATCTCGCGTTACTTCTTGAGTTCAGAGGCTCCCAACGAATCCTGAATGGTCTTCCATTGGAAGGTGAACGGTTCAGGGGTTCGCTTCGGTAATGCGGCCAACTCGGCCTTCAGTCGTTCCGCACGAGCCGCACTCATCGGATGGGTAGAGAACAGTTCGACGCGTTCCTTGTCTTTCTCAGACAGTCGCTCAAAAAATCGGATCATGCCATCCGGGGCAATGCGCGCGTCGGATAAGAGCCGAATGCCGGTGACGTCCGCCTCCGTCTCCTGCGCACGCCCGAATTTCAACGTCACTAACTCCATGCCTACCTGCTTGGCCAAGCCGGTCAGGCCCTGTTGGTCCCCCAGCAGAATACCCACCACAGCCGCCAGTCCCAGCATTTTGACCATGCGTTCCATGCCGTGACGTTGCAACACATGGTTCAATTCATGACTCAAGACGCCAGCCACTTCTTCGCCGCTTTCCGCCTTGGTCATCAACCCGGTGAAGACCACGACATACCCTCCCGGCAGCGCAAAGGCATTCACCACGGGACTCTGCACAACGGAAATCTGAAATTTGTAGGGATTATTGGGAATTTTCTCCGTCAGCCGCTGCGTCATTTCCTGCACGGCGCTCACCGCCGGCCCATCCTTCAACACAGTCTCTTTGGACAGAAAATCCTGGTGCACGGTTTCGCCCAATTTTTGTTCCCACTCGATCGGAATTCTGGCGACCGCCCATTCAACCATCAGATCCGTGCCAAACCACAACAGCAGTCCCAGGCCGATCAAGATGCCCAACACAGTCCCCCACACCAGGCGATGGCTGTGTCGCACCCGGCGAACCTGCTCTGCCGCACGTTCCAGATGGGCCGTCAACTGAGGCGGAGCCGCGCGGCGAAAAGCAACGATCAAGGCGGGATCTTTGACGTAGACGGTCCGAGCCGATGAGCCGCTTCCCCACGACACCACCAGCTGATCGTGATCCAACCCTCCGGCTTCAACCGCCATGTCTGCAAAGGCCACGACCTGGTCCTCGAGCGACGACGGCCCCATAGGACCGACGCGCAAGCCCTCCACGCAGAGCTCAACCCCACAGGGCACACCGGCCCCCGGTAGTCCGTCACCGAAACAGAGGGCGTTGGGAGCTAGGGCCATCTTCAGTACTCAACCTTCTCCACACGGGTGCTCAAAACGGCGGCCAACGCGGCCGCAGGTGAGAAAAAACCGGAGGCGTACCCTCGAGGGTACGTTGAGGATTTTTTCGAACCGAGAACAAAGTTGGCAGGCGTTTTCAGCGCCCGCCATTCAGCCGCTATTCGGAGACGGGAATGAACTGTCGTATCCAATTCCCAAAACTGCCGGGGTTACGGCTTTGGATGTATACCACGCCCGGTCCACGGAAACGGCACACCAAGCCCTCGCCCGATGTCAAGCTGGCGATCCATCCGGACGACGCCTTTTCGATATTGTAGGTCGTGGTGGACGTCCAGGCCACCAGGTGGCTGTTGTCGACAATGTATTCTTCATTCGGCTTCAGTTCGATTTTATGGATGGCTCCGAAACTGTTAAGGACCAACTGCCCGGTGCCGCCGATCTTCAAGATAAAAAACCCTTCACCCCCGAGCAGCCCGCGTGTCAGACTTTGCATCTTGCTTTCAATCTTCACGCCCTCCGCGCCGGCCAAAAACCCGTCTTTCTGCACCATGTATTCATTCACACCGTCCAGTTCCAGCAGCACGATTTCGCCGGGCACGGTCGGCGCCAGCAAGACTTCTCCCGCTCCCCGGCTGGCTCGTAACGTCTGGAAGAAGAACTTTTCGCCGCTCAGCATCTTCCGCGACAGCGCGCCGAGGAACCCGCCTTCCATCTTGCTCTCAATGTCGATCGTCGGCGAGGCAGCCACCATGGCGCCGGACTCGGCCTTCACCGTCTCATTGGCATCCAGATACACCCGCACCATTGGAAAGGCCCCCGGATAGAGAATTTCACACTTCATCGCCCGCTCCCTTCATGAACTGTCAGCCTCATCATGCGATGGATTTTGTGGAATGTCCCTGGTCCTGTCAAGCAGACTGTTGATACCGACCTGCCGCACAGCCTCTTTCCCTAGCTCAAGATCGATCACGTTTCAACCGATACAGCCCAAAGAGCGATCCTCAGATGCTGACAGACCACAGCTCTTGAGATACTTCCCGCTCAAGGACTCGAAGAGACACGAGAGCCAGGCATGAAACGCGTCGTGATCGAAGAGCTGACACCGGGAATGATCCTCGCCAAGCCCGTGACCAACAACACGGGGCTGGTCGTCCTTCCTCTCGGCGCTGAATTAGACGAGGCGACCCTCACTCGGCTCCAACGCCTCGGCCTCACGTCTGTCTATGTTGAAGGTGATGCCGGCGACGCCAGTGGAAAAACCCTTGCCGAGTTGGAAGCCGAGCTCGACCACCGCTTCCGCCGTGTGATCGACGATCCGATTCAATGTCAGATTCGCGAAGCGATCCGCCTGCAACTCCGGACGTCACATGGGGTAGCCGACAATCACGGGGCGCCTCCGACCACATGAGCCCTTCAACCAAGGTAGATCTCCGGCGTCGCATTGAGCAGGTGGGCGAGTTGCCGACCCTACCCCACGTCGTCCAGAAATTGGCGTCGATGATCGGCCGCCCGAATGTCTCGGCGGAGGAAATCGGCGCGCTGATCGAAAAGGACCAGGTGCTGTCCGCCAAGGTGTTGCGTCTGGCCAATTCGCCGTTCTATGGCTTTCCCTCACGCATCGCCTCGGTCGCCCACGCCGTCGTCGTACTGGGGCTGAGTGTCGTCAAGGGCCTCACGCTCTGCGCCACCGCGTTCGACATGATGAAAAACGCCGGCATGAATGACCTCTGGCGCCACTCGCTGGGGGTCGCCATGACGGCACATATCCTGGGCGCGAAGACCGGGATGAAGAATCCTGAAGAGGTATTTGTCGGCGGACTGCTCCACGATATCGGTAAGGTGGTGCTCTATGTGAAATGGCCGGACGTCGGCAAGCAGATCACCGCCGCCACCAAAGACAGCGCCCGATCACGCATGGACACGGAACGAGAACTATTCGACGTTACGCATGCCGATGTCGGCGGATGGCTCGCCACCGCCTGGCATCTGCCGACCAGTTTGCGCGAGCCGATTCTCCATCACCATCTGCCGTCGGCAGCCCAGGAGGCGAAACTGCAAACCGCCATCGTCCATGTGGCCGATGTGCTGGTGAAGGGGCTCGCCTGTGGCAACCCCGGCGACGACCTCGTGCCCCCGCTGTCGCGCCAAGCATGGGAGTTGGTCGGCCTGGACGCACAGAGCCTGGCCGGATGCCTCGCACAAGCCACGGAAGAATTTCAAACCATCGACGACTATCTATGAGCGGGTCCTCTTCCAACCGCCGTATTCTGCTGCTGCACCACGACCCCGTCGAAATCGAGCGACTGACGGCAGGCCTCAGCCGTTCGGGATTTAGTGTCGTCGTGGCGGATGCCGGACGGCTCGCGCTCCATGAACTAGTGCATGATCCTCCCTGCCTGGTATTGGCCGCGGAGGGGACGAATGGACGGTCGGCGGATACGCTGGCAAGGGAGTTGCGCGCGGATCCCTTTCTCGGTCGGCTGCCGGTGATCATCCTGATTCGGGATAGCCGGGTGAATGATGTGGATTGGGCGGCGCTCGGCGTGGACGACTATATTGCCGTGCCCTATCGCCCCGAGGAAGTGCCGCAACGGGTGCGCCTGTGCTTGAGCCGCCTTGAACGATCGCTCGATGCCAACCCTCTCACGCGGTTGCCGGGCAACAGCACGATTCTCCACGAAACCACCGCGCGTATTGAAAGCGGCGCTGCTTTTGCCCTCGCGTACCTTGATCTCGACAACTTCAAGTCGTTCAACGACCGCTATGGCTACGCGCGAGGCGATGAAGTCCTCGTGGTGACCTGCCGAATTCTCACCACCGTCGTCAGTGAACTGGCAGGCACGGACGGATTCGTGGGTCATGTGGGCGGAGATGATTTTGTCTTCATGAGCGCGCCGGCCACCATCGAAGCCATTTGTCAGACGCTGATCAAACGGTTCGATTTGGTGATTCCGGACTTCTACGATCCCGACGATCGGGGCAAGGGATTTATTGACTCCGTCGACCGCCGCGGCAACCACGAACGGTTTCCTCTCATGAGCCTGTCCATTGCGGTGGTTACCAATCAACAGCGGGCCATCACTCATCCTGGCGATGTCAGCAAGATCGCCTCCGAGCTCAAAAAAATTGCCAAGAGCCAGCCCGGCAGCGTGTATGTGAAAGATCAGCGAAAAGCCGAGGCGACGGACGCACGGGGCACCTGACACACTCCGCCATCAGGTCCCGCTGGGAGGTTAGTGACCGGCTGCCGCACCAGGCGCTTGCCCGCCACCATTTCCGCCATTCCCGCCATACTGGCGGCGAAGTTCCCGCCGATAGGCGCGCCGCTCCTCCGGGGACATCGTCTGGAACTTTTCCCGCAACTCCTTCCGCTGCTCGGGAGGCAGTGATCGGAACCATCGGCGGGCATTCCGCACCGATTCGCGCTGTTCAGGCGGCAATTGGCGGAACTGCTGATACCGCTCACGCAATTGCTGTCGTTGTTCCGGTGGAAGCGACCGCCATTCTTTGAACCGCTGCTTCGCTTCCTGACGCTCTTCGGGCGTCATCGTGCCCCACTGCTGTGCCCCATTCCGCAAGCGTTGTTGTTTGCGCGGGGGCAACTGATCCCAGTTGTCGCTGAATCGCTGCAACAATTGCTGTTCGCCTGGACTGAGCTGGCTCCATGGGACTCCGGCCCTGTCACCTTGCGCCCAGACAGGCGACCACGCGATGAACACGACCATGATCCCTAGCACGAGCACATTCATGGGCCGGTTTGCATCCTTACGGGGTTGCGAGGGCCATCGTTCGCAGATGTTGACGGTGTCTCTTGTGCGGGCTTGTGAGCTTCTGGAGACATCCCGTTGCGATTCGGTTTTGGTTCCGCAGAGGGCTGCGGGGCTTGATCGTTGGTGATGGTAAAGGGATCGACCTAGTGTCCATCCTCATCCTGCCAGCTCCCTAGGAAATCGAGCAACTCAAGGTCCGGCTCTTCTGCGGGCGGTGTCGGTGCCGCCTCTGCTATTCCGACAGCCAGGCAGAACAGGACCATCCGTCCTGCACTACCCCGTCGTAGCAGTACCATCGGCCAGCCAATCGTAAAAGTCGAGATCCTCGGACAATTCCAGATTTTCCGGCGATTGCATCAGCTCGAGATCTTCCAATAACAGATGCGAATGGTTGGCGCCATTCGCCTGCCACAGCCACAGCGTCACCGCCAGAGCGGCCATCGAGGCCAGGGCCAACCCACCGGCCCATTGAAACCAGGGCCGTCGCGAGGCGGACCGGCCCACAGCATTTGCCCGCGCACGCTGGAGGGCCAGCACCGTCTTTCGATCGAGCTCCTGCACGCGGTGATCAAGAAGACGCTTCGCCGCCGTGGTCAACGGATCCGGCTGTTCGTTCAATCGTTCATTCATGGCCAATGTTCTCCCAGTCGCTGGCGCAACACCTGCAGCGCCCGGAACAAATGGGTTTTGACGCTGCCCTCGGAACAGCCCATCGCGTGAGCCGTTTGCGCCACATCCATCTCTTCCCAGATGCGCAGAAGAAACGCCTGTTGCTGACGAAGCGGCAGGGCCCGCAGAGCGACTTCCAGTTCGGCGCAAGCCCGCTTACGCTGCACCTCGCCATCCGGTGCGGGAGTGCTGGAATCGGGGATCTGCTCCAGGGGATCTTCTGCGTCGTCATCATCCTGAGCGCCACGAAAAAATTCGCGCAGGCGGTTTCGTACCCGCTCCCGCCGATACCAATCGCGTATGCGGCTCTGGAGAATGCAGTGAAACAGCGCGCCCCATTCATCTTCAGGCCGTCGGGCATACTTCTGTGCAAGCTTCAGCATGGCATCCTGGACTAGATCCATCGCCTCGTCCTCATTCCCCGTGGCAATATGCGCCATGCGGAATGCACGCCGCTCAATCCCGGCCAGAAACCGATCCAATGCCTGGGTTTGGTCCAGAGAGCCCACCCTCTCACCCAGGCACAGATGGCCTGGCTGCCCTTGAACGGCGATAGGGGAATGGTAGCCGCTCATCCCCGTACTGGTCCTCTGTGCGCCTCGTCCTCGACCCGTGAGGACCAATGCGCGGCAGCCGCATGGACCTGGGATCGGCCGAGATCGGCCCGATTCTCGACTTGAAACACGGTGAAATCAAGGGAAACCAAGGAAAATTTCCGGTCGCGACGCATGTAGAGGTCCTACAATTGATGAGCTGGACTCGCAGCTGCCCTGCCTGCTTCAAAGAGGGTGCTGGCTCTTTCAGACTACAACGCAGGAGAACCATCCCGGTTGACAGGATGCAGACATGACAGCGGCACGGTGCTGGGAGCAACGTTGCGACGTATGTGGTGAGAGGCGGAAAGGGGAATTGCAGACGGAACTATTTGGTTTTGCCTGCATCGGCCGATTTCTTGCTGCCAGCCCAGGCAACGGATGGGATCTGGGCCACGAGATCAAGATGCTCGTGCGCTTCATCGTCCTTGAGGTCCGGTCCGACACTATACAGGACGCCTTTTTTCATATTGACCAGCATGGGCAGTCCGGTAAACGGATCGTAGAGTCCCTGGCCAGCCTTGGCTAACCGGGTCAGCAGGTCCTGCTCCGGCGGAGTCCGGCGCAACCAGGCCTGTAGCGAGACTAACCGCAACCGCGCATCGGTTTCCAGAACACGACCGGCGTAGGTTTCCCAGGTAGGCATGGGGTCCACCCCGACCAGACCTTCGATCGGATTCATCACCATGTCGCTCACGCTGTACGGTGCCACACGCACAAACTGGGAGAGCTTCGGCAGGTCGGCATACCGTCCGTCGGCCGCCGCTTTTCCCGCGGCATCATAATATTCGGCGTAGGCATTGAACCGGCGTTGCTTCGGCAACGGCATCGCTGCCGCGATGGCGCCATAGAACGGACGCGTGTCGGCCCGATTCTGGCTGACCGCCTCATCCAATGTCTTGGTGGCCAGCACAAACTGACTCTGCATCGGCCAACGGAGCGATTGTTCTGATTGCTCTAGCGGCTTCGCTAATTTCGCCATTCGGCTGACATATCGTTCATCGAGATCCGGCCGCTGCAAGAGCCCGCCCATGATCATCGCGTCGTCGTTCATCGCCGCACTGGCCAACATTTTCACCGGCAATGACTTCGCCTGTCCCAAGACCGTCCGCCAGGCCGTGAGATCGGTTTCCAGCCGCCCGAATCCCGTGTCCACATCCTGCGCAAATCCGTCGGCAAGATACAGCCGATGCGTCTGGAGAATGAGCCCGCAGTTCGGACTGATCGATTGGCCGTATCCCACATCTTCAAACGGCTTGTTCAACCATTGGCGGTAGCGGCTCAGGCCGACTTCCGCTTGCGACAGCCATGTTTTGGCGCCGCTCGCCTCCATCTGCAATGCCGGATCGGCAGCCTTCATCCATTTGCCCGCCGCTTCTACCGAGGCACTCTGCCCCCCGTCCGGCGCATATCCTTCTCCGGTCAGACAGGTATGCGTGAATGCCTGGTCGGTGCCTTCGGCCCGTCGATCGATTCCAACCTGCACGGGATCCTGATTCGCGGCAGCCCCAAGGCCGAGTAAGAGGATATAACCGTTTTTACTGGAATCTTGCAGTGTCTGCTGGGGCACCGACGTCATCGTGCGATAGGCTGCGTTCGGTTGCTCCTCGAGTATCAGCCACGTTAGAGCCACCGCAGCGAGGGACCCTCCAACCACAAACAGGACGAGGCCGACCATTGCCAGAATCAGAACCACGAGTGATCGCGTCGTCGACACCCCCGCCCCGACCAGAGACGCGGCTGCCTCACCCATCCGGCTCCAGAGGCCGGGCCCGGCAGGTTGGATACGTGCGGGACGATGGGGCGGCTCTTCCACAGCCGCCGCCGGAGTCGGCTCGATTGGTTCATGCGGCTGCTCCGCCACGACTGCCGCAGGAACTGATTCTTCCACTGCCTGCGAGGCAACTGGCGTGACAGGCTCAGCGGGTACGGGAGTCGCTGGAGGGACGGCGCTGACTTCCGGAGCAACAGGCTCCGCAGATTTTTTGAGCCAGCGCGTCAGCATGTTGCCGGTGGAAGGTTTCGGAGTCGGTGCTGACGAGGCATCCTCCCAGAGAATATGTAATCCATCACTGGCGGGGACATCAGTGGAAGCGGGGGCAGCCGGTGCGGGCACCTCAGCATCCACAACAGCGACGGGCTCGACAGCCATGTCTATAGCCTGTTCCGCCTGCACGGGCTCAAGAGCCTGGGGCGCAGAGACACGTTCGCTCGAATCCTGCGTCGGAGCAATGATCGGCATCTCCGTCGCTGCCACGGGCAGCGGTTCCTCGACTAAAGTTGGTTGAACCTCCGTCAACTCTATTGGTGCGACTTCAGCGGCAGTTGCCGGAGCATCAACCACCTCAGGCTCGTCCGACTTCGACTCCGGCTCCAGTGCGACGACCGGGGCAGGCTCAACCTCGACGACCGGAAGCTCCGCCGGCACTTCGTCCTGTGCCTCGGGCGCAATCGGTTCGGCCACGGAGATCGCGTGATCGTCAACGGGAGACAAGGAGACGGGCTCGACGATCTCATTCACCGGTGCAGGCTCCGGAGGCGTCATCACCTCCGGCGTACCGATTGACTCCAGTAGGGGGTCTACCTGCGGGACAGGCACCGAGGTCTCGACCACCACCGATTCAGCATGCGTTTCGGCGAGGGTGAACTCTGTGATCGGCTCCGCTTTGATGGGAGCCGGTTCAAGCGCAGCGTGCGGGGGTATGGTTTCGTTTTCGACCAAGCGCAAGGGAATGGCTGCGGATTCTTCCTTCGTAAGTCCGGCACACGGCTCAGCGTCGGGTGGCGTAATGGCCTGCTCTGCAAGAGTCGCCGCCTGTGGCGCCTGTTGCTCGTCCGGAGAAAGGAGGCGGAAGGCGCTGGCTGATTTATCGGTACCGCTCGGCGAGGGCTCAGCGGCGATTATGGGTGCCTCCACTTCTACGACTGGCGCAGGCGTTTCCGGAACAGCGGGTACGACGTGAGTGGAATCCTGTGTCACCCCGCCGGATTCCCCGGCTGCGTCGACTGCGAAAAAGGCTGAACCTAATTGCGGCTCGGGCTCTTGGCGGGGAATGGTGACCGCTTCGACTTCGACCTGTTCCCAGGGCATGGGGGCGGACAACGTCGATGAGGCGCTGCCCGGATCAAGAGAAAGTTCCGACGGGGGTGCTTCGGCCGAAGTCGCTCCCGCCTCGGCAGCATCAGATGTCGCCGTGACTATAGGAACCGGCCGCTCCGGCACGATGGAATCTTGCGCGTGGGTCGGCTCCGCGCTTGGAAGCGACTGGGCCGGTGCAGGAGACGATTGCATGGCCGCAACCGCTGCGAGAATTTCGTCCCAGGAGAGCCCGGACGACGTGATTTCTGAAGCACTCGAAGTGGAGGGCGGCGTTGGGGGCGCCTCTGCCTGCTGCGCGGGAATCTCTATCGTGGAGCTCACCGCCTCAATCGCAGGTGGCGACGGCTTCTGTTCGCATGATTGCGGCGCAACCTCTTCCACACCGGATGCAGCGGGCGCTGCTGCCGGAGGAATGGGAATGGGATTCTCCTCGACCTGATCCCACGGCATGGACACCGGAGTCGTCGGTGTGGCAACGATTGGATGGCTCCCTGATTGCGACAATACTTCGATGGCGTGTGGAACGGGCTCGCTGGCAGGAGCCGGTGGCCATTCGGCTTCAGACGACCGCGCCTCCGAAGACTCTTGCGCAGCCGACACCTGACTCCCAGGCGGCGGCATGGTTAGCGCCTCCGCTCCACCCTGAACCAAGGGCATAGGAACCGGGCTGAACGGCACCGGAGCCATCGGATGGCCACCGGCCTCTGCCGGCAGTTCAATGGAGGGACGCACTGCTTCAACCTCGGGGGGTGATCCCACTTCAGGCTCAGGAGAAACCGATGGCGCCTCATCGGATACCGTCGAAACCTGGCTCTCAGATGCAGGCGGTATGACGACCGCAACGTCTTCGACCTGGTCCCACGGCATCGGTGCCGGGCTCGACGGCGCAGAAGCAATCGGATGAGCTCCGACCTCGATCAACGAGACGCTCGCCGGCGGTGACTCCAGAGCGACCAGGAGAGGAGCCAATTCCGCCTCATTGGTCAAAGCGGGAAGCGAATCGATGGCAGGCGGTTCGCTTTCAGCTGCGGCCTTCATCGGCTCTTCGGAGGAGGCCGCTAGGGGCGACGAAGCAGCAACAGGCTCCGCCGGTGTCAGAATCGTCTGCGGTTCCGCTGTTTCGAGCGCAGGGCTTTGATCGACCTCGGGCGTCTGGGGATCAACCGCTATCGCAGCCTCGACCGGCAACGCAGGAGGACTAGCCGGCTCGATGATATCCGTGGGCGTTGTTTCCGCTGGGATGGACGGAGCTTGGGCGGCAGGCACATCGGCTTGCAGGGGCTCCATCTGTTCCCAAGGCATGGGAGCGACACCATCGGCATGAGCCTCCGCCGCTGTAGCCTGGGGAGATTCGCTCTCCTTGGTAGCAACCGTAGGTTGAGGGGTCGCCTGCCGGACTTGCCCGGTTACCGTATCAAACATCGCCGCAAGGCGGAACGAGACCGGGCTCCCGGGAGCGATTGAGCGAATCCGTGCGAACAGCTCGCTGGGGTGGTTGGGTTTTTCCGAGTCCGGATCCTCCAGCAGGACCTCAACCGCCTTCCCATACTCGGCCACCGCCGCCATGACGTCGCCTTTTTCCTCATAGACGCGTCCCAGCATTTCCAGGAAGGGCACATATCGCGGCCCTGCGGTCAGATATTCCCGCAACAGCGACTCCGCCAGCCAGTAATCCTGCCGTTCCATGGCTTCCCGGGCCAGTGATTCAAACGCCGTCCTCGCGCTCATGAGGCTTCCAAGCCGCAGATGAAGGGTGGCGAAAAGACGCCTGGCTTCTGCGTTCAGGGGATCGAGCGCGAGCAGGTCTTTGAGGGCGGAGGACGCACGGCCGTACTTGCCGGCGTTCATTTGGGTAATCGCGTCCTCAAGCAGCGCCGACTTTTTGTTGTAGCCGAGGCTGCCCTTTTTCTGGACCTTGGGAGGAGCCTTTTTATCGGACTTTAGCGGAGGTTTTTTGTCGGATCGCACTGTGTAACCCTATAACTTACAAGCATCCGGGATGATATGGCCGGCCATGCGCCTGACGGGTCTCTGGGGATCCTGAAAGAGCCATGTGCCTTACCTTTTCGGCATTCTTCCGTGCGATCTTGATTAGGGATTGTCCTGTGCCGGTTTTGACACAGAGGCGAGATACGATGACCCGAGGAACCTGTTTTACCCGCCGGGAGGAGTTCCGTATACTGCGGCAGGGAGAATTTGACCGATATGCGGCGCATCCTCATTTTTTCTGACTTGGACGGGAGTCTGCTGGACGCCACCACCTACTCCTACGAGGTCGCCTCCGAGGCCCTCGCAGCCATCGAACATCGCCGGGCGACGCTCATTCTGGTCTCCAGCAAGACCCGTGCGGAAATGGAGCCGATCCGCCGGTGTTTGGGCAATCACCACCCCTTTATTGTCGAAAATGGCGGGGCAATCTACATCCCTCACGGCACATTCCCCTTTCCCCTTGAAGGATCACGATCTCGCAACCATTCCCAGGTCCTGCAACTCGGGACTCCCTACGCGACCCTTCGAGCGGCGTTGAAGGAGATCGGTCAAGACATTGGTTGTCGAGTACGGGGATTTGGAGATCTGAGCCTGGCCGAGGTGGTTCAGTTAACGGGCATGTCAGCCGGGGAGGCACAGCTGGCCATGCTGCGGGAATACGATGAACCCTTTGTAATGGATGGAGCGGTTGTCGCCTGGCAGGATCTGCTCGCAGCAGCCGACCGACGCGGCCTCTGCTGCACACGAGGGGGCCGGTTTTATCATTTGATGGGCGCGAACGATAAGGGGATCGCGAGCCGGCGGCTCATTGACTGGTATCGACGGCTCGTACAAGAGGAGGGGCAGCCGCTCGTGACGGTCGCCCTGGGAGACAGCCTCAATGATCTCCCCATGCTGGAGGTCGTGGATTACCCGATTCTTGTCCAGAAACCGAATGGCTCCTACGATCCCGATGTACACCTCCCCCACCTCATCCGTGCTGATGGAGTGGGACCGGTTGGATGGAATTGTAGCCTGATGGCTCTCCTGCCGACGCTCTGACGATCGAACGAAAAACATTCTCGCTTCATGAGGTCAGTCCTCGGTAGACATCGCATCAGTGCCCGCGCTGAGAGGTCGTGCTCCGACGGCTCAATAGGCCGACCACCAGCCCTCCCGCAAATCCGGCCCCAATCGCGCAGGCCACCAGCCCAAGAAGTGAACGGTTGAACACAAACCGGCTGGGGCGGCGGTGTGGATAACGCGGCACGGCTGCCTCTCCACCCAGCCAGCGTCGCGCCTTGGTCTCGCCGTCGATATCCGGTATCTTATTCGTCATACCCCATCCTTTATCAGTGACCGGCGAAGACCGCTCAGCCATTAGAGATGTCGTAAATCATCCGGTGCGCCATCTCGCGTTCGGACCGAGAGCCCGCGCTCGAGATAGTCCTTCGCCAGATCTTTCGCGCCCAATCCGAATGCGATCGCCCCGGCCATGACGATCCCTCCCAGGGTAATCCCAAAGCCGACGACCACGATGTTTTGTGCAATCCCGAGCTGCTCCAGCGCCATGGCGACCGCCAGCAATTGAATCCCCCATCGCGAGCACGTCGCCACCAATCGGGCCGGAGGTAATCCCGCATTGACCGCCGCGATCAGCACCGCCTGAGACACAAAGTTGGACAACAACCAGCCGGCCACCAGAATCAGGCCGGCTGTGACCAAATGCGGTACATAGGCCAAAAACGACTTGGCGAAATCGTTGATGGGCTGAAGATTGAGCGCACCCAATGCGGCGACGGTCGCAAAAATCATGACCAACCAGTACGCCGCTTGCCCTACCAATCGAGACGGATCCGTTTTCACTCCTCCGCGCAACAGCGCGCCGGTCACGCCCAGTCGATCAAACAACCGATCCAACCCGACCACGCGTAGCAGACGCTCAAGCGCCTGGCTCGCCGTCCATGCGACCACCAAGCCCGCAAAGAAGATGATGGACATGGCCAAGAGGCTCGGCAATACCGCGAGTACCTGTCGCGCCATCAGCTCCAGTGGATCGAGGAGCCCCTTTTCGAAAAATTCCTTCATACTTCCCTCCTCCGGCCTCGACTGCAGCCTGCCTTCAGATGGATCGACTCACGACTCTTAACTCGAATGAGGCTCGTTCCACCGAGCCACCAGGTAAGACTTATCCTTTTCAAACGCCTGGCAAAGCGCTTCTATGCGGCCTTCGGCCTCGCTCGATGTGAGCCCCTGCGTATCCAGCACGAACGAGGCGGTGCGACCCAAATATAAGGGCGTGAAGGCCTTCAAGACGTGATCGAGGGGCAGGACACGATTCCGGTAGGCGACAGCCGCGTCATAGACGACCCGTGCCCACAGGCTGTCCGCAATCCGAAAATCCTGTAACGAACAGGTGCCTAGCGGCCGCAGGCTCTGCCTGGTTCCCGGAGCAAGGATCTGGTCCCAGATCGTACCCAAATCGCTCAGGCCTTGCCGAAAGGTGCTGATCATACGATCGACATTCACGTTGACCGGCTCTACGCCGACTTCATACTGGAATCCGAAGAGCGGCACGGCGTTCGACCCATCCGTTTTGCCCCATACCGCATAATGATCTTCCATCAGCGCGAACACCGCTCCGAGCACTTGCACGAGCATAGCCGAAAGATCAGCCGCCGGGTCCTTAGGATTGTGGATTTTGGCACCGAGAAAGCTCTGGCAGACCCGTGCCCCGCTGGCAATCGCCTCCGTCGTCATCCAAATGTCGATGCCGAACTTCGCGACTTCCGACTCCCAGACATGCTTGTCGAGGTAATGCTGCGCCAATTGGCCTGAAAATCCGAAATCGCCGCCGATCGGTTGCCTGATTCGATGACCGTAGAGGGTGCGCGTCAGCGGATACACGATGCTGTTCGTGATGGTCCCATCGTATTTGTGGCGGAGATAATAGGGCGCGACATAGTCGAACCCCTGCTCAAACACCGGGCTGACCAGAAGTTCGATCCATTCTGGCGTGATGCTCCGTAAATCGGAATCCACCACGGCACAGGCTTTCGCCTTCAAGCGACGGGCAATCTCAAAAATCGTCCGAAATGCGCTGCCTTTTCCGGGGATGCCGTGATAGGGCGTAATAATTTTATGGAGCGAGCTCTGCTGGTCGCCGATAAACAGGGTTTTGAGATCGACGACTGCCTGTGACACCACCTGCTGCGTCCCGTCGGTCGAGCCGCCATCCGAATTCACCAGGACGGCACGGGCATCCGGGAAATATTTGGCCAGGCCCGCGCTGACCGCTTTGACGACGTGGCCGATCGTTTCCACATTGTTGAAGCTGGGGATGCCGACCAAAATATCCGTATGGGCGAATTGGTCGACTTGCGCCTCGGTTTCAGGCGTCAGCGGGGTTGTGTGGGAAGCGTCAGGAAGCTGAGGGCCAGGAGTCATACGTCATTCTCGCACGCCTCCGCCCTAGGAACACTGTTATGACATGACCGAATTGGACTGGCGAAAGGCTGGTGTGTGTACCAATGTGTCTTGGCTAAGAGACACCATCTTGCCCAACGATGTCAAGCAATTCGGCTTCCCACCTGGTACCAGAGCACCTCTGTCAGGCTTGATCGATGCAGAGCGACGCCGCCTTTGGTGGCGGTCCATTTCACTTCGCACTAAGGCTTCAGCGGGGTTTTGACACAATCGAGGAGGAGGAGGATAAATATTCTCGGCAAGGTGGGCGGACCTGCTTACCCGGCATCAGAAATGACGATTTGTTCCTTTCGGTCCGTACTGAACGACGGCACCGTGGTATGGGCACTGACGAAATCACTCAATCGCAGCTGATCGTCAGCATCCATAAGTATGGGATCGACCCCGAGCCGCGACTCACTCGCCCAGCGTATCGTCGCCAACCGTACCGACAAAGGCTTGGGCTCTCCCGGAATATGCAGATGCAATTGAAGGAGGTCCCCGGCTTGCAGTCCTTTGAGTCCGGTTCGCGACCATCCCGGAATCGAAAGATCAAGCATGCGGCCGTTCCAGACCAGCAACCCATCCTCGGAACGTGAGCCGGTACATTCGACGATAAACCGCGGACGATTCTGTTGTTCCATCATGCCTCCAGCCAAACGCCTCGGCAGAATATGAAAAGCAACAGATTGTGGGATAGTCCCCGAAAGTGGGGGATCAAGGGGGACGGGGCTAAGAGGATTGCAGGGATGGGAATCTAAGGGCGCGGCCGGCAAAATCTCAACTCCACGCCGAACAACGAGACCTGACGGCCCGAAACAACCCATTGACCTACGCCACGCGTGAGGAATCTGCTAATTTCAACACGCTTTCGACAAATTTGTGAATTCGTGCTTCAGCGGCGGCACTCAACTTGAGAGTTTCAAGCCCGAATGCACGGTCCTTCACCCACTTCACGGTAACACCTTCCACATCAATCGCCTTCGGCTCATCGGGCAAAAAGACGCGCAGCGTCAGTTTCATGCCAACCGTGACGGGCTTATCTCCATCGATACGCCAGCCCCTGACGGAGAGATCGCATACTTTTCCGGTTCCAACGAGTCCTTCCCCCAGATAATAGAGAAAGCAACCGACTGGCACGCGAGAATGTGACCGGGACGTGTGTGATTTGGCCATGGTGTGAGCGAGGGGATACGCACGCGCGGCATCAGCCTCGACTAGAGATCAGTCTACTCAACTCGCTGAAAATGACCAAGCAGATTTTGGTTCCCCGCAAGGCGAACACATCTCATTGTCACATACTGATCGGTAGCATGACGAGGGGAGAGGACTAGACTAACGCCGTTACGAACTGTTCCAGACGGGCCTGCTCATCGGCTTTGATCGCATTCACTTCAATGCCGAATTCCTGACCTCGGGACCAGCGAACAATCGCGCGGTCGACAAACACAGTCGGGTGCTGACCGGGAAGAAAGATACAGAGGGTCACGATCATGCCCGGGTCCACCGGATGTGTCCCGTCGACGCGCCACCCATTGAGGGAGAGATTCCAGGCAATACCGCTCCCCTGGAAGGCATCACAGGAATAATAGACCGAACACTGGACAGGAAAACGACGGAAGGAACGCACGTGGAACCGGACGCCGGCAGCAGCAGGAAGTCGATGATGGACTGATGGGACGAGCTGCTTCTGGCCACCAGACATGGTATCCCCACTCGAACTCTGCCCCTCGATGCACGTTGGGGTGAGTGACGGGTTTCGAACCCGCGACCTCCGGATCCACAATCCGGCGCTCTAACCAGCTGAGCTACACCCACCACACAAGGTCAGCAGAGAACGCGCATCTTAACAAACCCTGTGGAACAGTCGCAACCGCTCTCATCGCCTCGACCGCACGAGCCAATCCTCTCGGATGCGTGCCTCAAAAGACCTCAACGATTCGCTAGCCCCGACGGTCGAACGCCGCCTGCATTTCCTGGAGGATGGCTGCCGTCGCCACGGGAGGGTCTTGCGCGTCTCGAATGGGACGGCCGATCACCAGATAATCTGCCCCGGCAGCAATGGTTTGCGTCGGCGTCGTGGGGCGCGCATGATCATCAGTCGAGTTGCCCGCCGGCCTGACGCCAGGGGTGACGATGAGCAAATCCGGTCCCACCTTGGCACGGATGGCTTCCGGCTCTTCCCCCGAGGCGACCACGCCATCGCATCCCACTTCGGCCGCCAACGCAGCCCGGGCCGTAACCAAATCACGCACGCTCCGCTGAATGCCCATCTCCCGCAGATCGTCCCCGTCGAAATTGGTGAGCACCGTCACCGCCAGCAGTTTGAGCTCAGACTGTCCCCTACCTTGCACGGCCGCGATCAATGCCTTCCGGTTGGCATGGATGGTCAAAAACGTTGCGCCCATGGCGGCGACTCGAGCCGTTGCGCGCCTGACGGTCTCCTCGATATCGAGGAACTTGAGGTCGAGAAACACGCGCTTGCCACGGTCGACCAACGTCCGCACCATGTCCGGGCCCGCTACCGTGTAGAGTTCCAGGCCCACTTTCACAAATCGCACCTGATCGCCCATGCGATCGACCAAGGCCTCTGCTTCCGCCGCGGAGGGAACATCCAGCGCAACAATCAACCGATCTCGTGCATCAATTCGCGTCATCATAACTCCACCGTGGCTGCCGGGAGGCCCCGAAGCCGCTGACTCCTTTCAGCATCCTTGACCTATCTTCGTCACCTATGTTACAAGCTCAAGCTTTGAACGTAGGAGAATCCGTATGCCTGTTGTCCACAAATCCACGATTCGACGTGCTCGTCAATCCGAAAAGCGCCGCTTGCGCAACCGTGCGACCATCAGCTCGGTCCGCAGCATCCTCCGCAAGGTTCAGGATGCGATCGCAGCGAAGAAGCCGGATGAAGCGAAAGCCACCTTGCGCGCCGCCACGGCAGCCCTGAGCAAAGCGGTCACCAAAGGCGTATTGAAGCCGAACACGGCCTCGCGCCGCGTGTCCCGGCTCGCTGTGCGCGTGAACGCCATCACCGCTTCCGCGTAACCGTTCTGACATTCGACACCGGTCTCGATCCCGATGGGCGCGAGGCCGGTGGTACCGCCGGCTGCACCCGCTGCGCCGTTGATGCCGGCTTCGATGGATTGCCGCACAGGCGAAACAAGAGATCTTCCATCACACGGACAGGGGCACTTCCGCTCCCCCCCTTCAGCTTTGAATCCGTCTCCAAGAACCACTCAAACGCCCGCGTCATCTGGTCATCCGGGAATTGCGCCAAAAATCCTCGCACTCGCGAAGGATCCATTCGAAACGTCCTCGCAGCCTCGCCTTCCCGTCCACCGGCTTTGAGCTGATCCTTCATCTTCCAAAGACGCCGGTATTGCCAGACCAAGGCGCCGAGAATACGGAGCGGAGCCTCGCCATTCTCTACATTCCTCGCAAGGATTCTGAAGGCTCGCCCATGATCATGCGCGCCTATGGCATTCAGGAGATCGAACACCGACGCGCCGGGCTCGGTTCCCCTGAGCGCCTCCACATCGGACGATTGTGCGGTCCGGTCTGACGGGACATAAGCGGCCAGCTTCTCCAGCTCTCGCTGTACTGCATAGAGGGACTCACTCCCCACTTCTTGGAGCAACTGGATCGCGTCATCCTGCAGGCGCACACCTAATGTGGCCGCTTCCTGTCGAATCCATGCTGAGAGTTGAGCATCACGCAAGGGGGCGCAATTGACCGTCACCGCCCGCTTCGTGAGGGCCTGCGTCCACTTCAGCCGGCCGTCCAACTTGGCCGCCACCACGATGAACGTCGTGCTCTCATTCGGCGATGCCAGATAGGACAGCAGCTTTTCGCCTTCGCGAGCCGGCAGCTTCTCCACGGACTTATAGACCACGAGGCGGCGTTCCGCGAATACCGGAATTTCCGCCGCGCAGGCCAAGACATCGGCGATCGAAGAGTCATCGCCGTGAAAAATATCGTAGTTGAATCCAGTCTCAGCACCAGCACCGAGTGCGGCCGCGCGAAGGGCAGCAACCGAGGAGTCGCGCAGATAATCTTCCTCGCCGACGACAGCATAGAGCGGCATCACCCCGCTACGCGCGAGGGACTGGGGCAGTTCCATGCTCATGACCGAGGTACTCACCTCAAGACACCTTGCAACATCATCGGGCAGGCTCAGGCGGTGCATTGCCGCCGGGGAGCGCCTCGGCTTTGACGGGACGCTTCAACATTTTGTCCAGCTCACCGGTATCCAGGAACAGTAAAAAGCGAGAGGCGAGATCTTCCGCCACAAAACGACCGGCCTGTTCCAACGCCCGATTCTGCAGCACGCGGTTGAATTGCAGATCTTGCGTGAGAAAAAATTCCGAGGTTCCCTTCGCGACCTGCGACCAGACCAGTCGCTTGGTTTTGGCGTCCTCGATCCTCACATTCACCAGCATTTCGACGCGGCTTTCAAAGGTGGTGGTTTGATCGAAACTCAAGGTCGGCAGCACAATTTGCATGATCTGGCCGGACAGGTACAAGTCTGCCCCGGCGGAGGGACCCACAATTTCCGCCCCCGCGCCGGCAGAGAATTCCCGGCGCAAATAATTGGCCAACTTGATCTCGAAATTCGGCTCATAGGTGCTGTTGGAGATGGGAAGAATGGCCAGTCTTGGCGCGTGCGACCGTTTGGCCCCTGTCTCCGGCGCACCGCCTATCGTGGGGCCGGCTCCCTGTACCCGGAACTGGTAGCCGCAGGCGGTGATGTTCATCGCGCACAGGCCCAAAACAAGCAACAACAGGTAGCGAGGCATGACATCACACCACGAAATTGATCAACTTCTTCTCGACGTAAATCACCTTCTTCGGCTCTTTCCCCTGCAGCCATTCGGCGATTTCCTTTTTGGCAAGCGGCTCCAGCTGGTCGCGTGACGCCCCTGCGTCGACCTCGAGCTTTCCACGCAGCTTGCCATTGACCTGAACGGGAATCGTCAGTCGATCGCTGACGACCAAGGCCGGGTCGAACTGAGGCCAGGCTTGTTGCCCGGCACTCGGTTGATGACCGAGCCGTTCCCAGAGTTCCTCGCTCAGATGCGGCGCGAACGGCAGCAGCAACAGGACAAACGGTTCCAGCAACTGTCGAGGCCGCTGCTCGAGCTTGGTCATCTCGTTCGTAAACACCATCATCTGCGAAATGGCCGTATTGAATCGCAGGGCGTCGATGTCTTCAGTCACCTTCTTGATCGTGAAGTGGAGCAGCCGCAACTGATTGGCCGTCGGTGTCGAATTCGTCACCGCGGTGCTCAACGTGCCGTCTTCGGCGATCATCAACCGCCAGACCCGGTCGAGAAAGCGGGTGATGCCTTCCACGCCGCGCGTGCTCCAGGGCTTCATCGACTCGAGCGGCCCCATGAACATTTCATACAAGCGGACGGCATCGGCTCCGAACTGGTCGATCATCTCATCCGGATTCACCACGTTCCCGCGCGACTTCGACATCTTCTGATTGTCTTCGCCGAGCACAATGCCCTGATGCACCAACTTCTTAAATGGCTCCGGCGTGCTCACCACGCCCGCATCAAACAAGACCTTATGCCAAAAGCGGCTGTACAGCAGATGGAGCACCGCGTGCTCGCTGCCGCCGATATACAAATCCACCGGCATCCAATACTGCTCTTTCGCCGGATCGACCAGCTGCCGGGTGTTTTTCGGATCGATGAAGCGCAAGTAATACCAGCAGGAGCCGGCCCATTGCGGCATGGTATTCGTCTCGCGCCGCGCCGGTTTCCCGGAGGCCGGATCGGTCGTGCTCAACCACGCTTCGAGATTCGCCAACGGACTTTCTCCGCTGCCAGAGGGTTTGAAGTTGCTGACTTCAGGCAAAGGAAGCGGTAACTGCTCTTCCGGCAATGGCCGGGGCTCGCCGTCGACCCAGATAATGGGAAACGGTTCTCCCCAATACCGCTGGCGAGCGAAGAGCCAGTCGCGCAGCTTGTAATTGATGGTCTTCTTGCCCTTGCCGTGAGTTTCGAGCCAGGCCGTCATTGCGGGAATCGCCTCGACAGGCAATAACCCGTCGAGCGAACAGGACCCGTCCGGCGTGGTCGAGTTGATCACACGACCTCGATCCGTCTCGACGAATGCCGCCTTATCTACCTGGCCGCCCTGTATCACTTCTCGAATCGGCAGATGATATTGCGTGGCAAAGGCCCAGTCGCGCTCGTCATGAGCCGGCACGGCCATAATCGCGCCGGTGCCATAACTCATGAGCACATAATCGGCGATCCAGATCGGCAGGCGTTCCTGGTTGACGGGATTGATGGCATAGCCGCCCGTAAACACGCCGGTTTTGACCTTATCCAACTCCTGGCGTTGCAGATCGCTTTTGCGTGCGGCCGCGTCGCGATAGTCGGCTACTTGCGCCCGCTGCGAAAGACTCGTCACCACATCGACCAGCGGATGTTCAGGCGCCACAACCATATAGGTGGCGCCGAACAGCGTATCGGGCCGGGTCGTGAAAACACGCAGATTTCCTGTCGTGTCGGCCAAGGCGAAATCAACTTCGGCGCCGATCGAGCGACCGATCCAATTCTTCTGCATTTCCAGCGTGCTGGTCGGCCATTCGACCAGGGTCAAATCATCAAGCAGCCGCTCCGCGTAGGCGGTGATCTTCAATACCCACTGCCGCATGGGCTTGCGGATGACGTCGAACCCGCCGACCTCGCTTTTGCCATCGACGATTTCCTCGTTAGCCAACACCGTCGACAACGCCGGACACCAATTGACGGGGACCTCCGCCACGTAGGCCAACCCACGCTCGAACAGTTTCAGAAAAATCCACTGGGTCCACCGATAGTAATCCTGGTCGGTCGTGCTGAGTTCGCGCTCCCAATCGTAAGACAGCCCGACGCGTTTCATCTGCCGCTTGAACGTCGCGATATTTTGCGCCGTTGTGATGGCGGGATGAACACCCGTTTTGACGGCATATTGTTCGGCCGGCAATCCGAACGCGTCCCACCCCATCGGATGCAGCACGTTGAAGCCGCACATGCGTTTATAGCGGGAGACAATGTCGGTGGCGGTGTACCCTTCCAGGTGCCCGACATGCAGACCGGAGCCGGACGGATAGGGAAACATGTCTAGGCAGTAGAACTTGGGCTTTGAAGCGTCATCCGACGCCCGAAACGGGCGGTGGGTCTCCCAATAGGCCTGCCACTTCGATTCAAGAGCCTGGTGATCGTAGGATTTGCTCATCGTATGAAAATCATTAGGTGACGGATTGATTGGCACCCGACTGAAGAACGGACGACTGTAGCATACGCGGTACGCGGCAACAAGGATGCAGCGGGAGAAAGAGTGTCCGCACCGGTATGCCCGCTGCGCTTGATCCTCAGCGCCACTCCTGTTCAAATACTTGGGTGGACGACGGTGAGAACGACACCAGCCGCGTCCATTCACCCCGAACCGGAGTGTCCACGTGGGTCTCTACGCCACCTACATGTTTCCCCGGCTCATGGATTGGGTGCTCCGCGGAGCGCGCTTTCAGACCGAACGCCGCCTCCTCCTCGCTTCGGCGCACGGCGTGGTGTTGGAGATCGGCTTTGGGACAGGACTGAACCTGCCGCACTACCCTTCAACCGTCACAGACTTGCATACGGTGGAACCAGCAACGCTGTTGCCCGACCGCGTCACCAGGCGAGTGGCGAGTGCACCTTTCCCTGTTCACCTTCGCCGGCTCAGCGCAGAAGTACTGCCCTATACCGAAGGTCTGTTCGATTGCGCCGTCAGCACCTTCACTCTTTGTACGATTCCGGATCCGGTTGCGGCCTTGCGAGAAGTCCGGCGGGTCCTGAAGCCGGAGGGCGGCTTCCTGTTCCTTGAGCACGGCCGAAGCGACGACCCTGCCATTGCCCGCTGGCAGGACCGGCTCAACCCGCTGCAGCAGGTCGTGGCCTGCGGGTGTCATCTCAATCGCCGCATGGATGAGCTCATCGTTCAAGCCGGTTTTCGATTAGACCAGCTCGATCGGTATACCCTGCCCGGCGTCCCTCGAATCGGCGGAGAGATGTATCGCGGCATCGCCAGAACCTAGCACCATCCCTTAAGTGGAACCAACGGGTCTCTCAATTGTATCCCTCGCAGGAATTTTGTAGACTGCAGCGTATGAGCCTTGTGCCTCGCAATCGTCCTTCCCCAACAGGGGATTGATCCCGATGGCTTCCTCGCCACCAGTTCCGGGCGACCGCCCGTCTTCGACGTCCGCCATCGCTCCACCGCTCGATGCCGCCATGGACGCGAACCTGCTGCTGCAGCGGGTCACGCTGCTCTATGACGGCATGCCTGCCGCTCTTGTGGCCGGACTCGGCTGTGCGCTTGCACTGGTCGTCGTCAATTGGGACGTGCTCCCGCACCACCAGCTGCTGGCCTGGCTGACCTATCACATCATCCTCTCAAGCGGTCGCTACCTGCTGGCGAGATCATTCAGGGCCTCCAGGCCGACCGCAGCCACGATTCACCGCTGGCACCGGGCCTTTCTGACCGGGACCACCCTGGCCGGACTCGGATGGGGTGCGTCCGCGCTGATCCTCTTTCCCGAATCATCGCTCTCTCACCAGGTGTTTCTGGCCTTCGTTTTGGCAGGAGTTTCGGCTGGCGCCTCCTCCACGCTGTCGGCGCGCTTCGATGCGTTTCTCTCGTTTGCCCTTCCGACCTTGACGCCGCTCATTCTGCGCTTTTTCTTCCTCCATCATGAGCAAGCCTTGCCCATGGCGATCTGCACGCTGCTGTTTTCCCTGCTCATGCTCTACACCGCCTCCCGCACCTCGAACACCGTGCTCGAAACCCTCAGGTTGAAATATCACAACGCCCAGCTCGTGGATCAACTCGCCTCGCAATTGGAAGAGGGAGAACAAACGGCACTGCTCCTGAACGTCGATTCCGAACACTATCGCTTTATCATGGAGTACGCGCAGGACATCATTTACCGAACGGACCGGAGCGGCCGGTTTACGTTCATCAATCCCGCAGTCATCCGCCTGCTGGGTTATCACGAGACCGAAATGCTCGGGCACCCCGCGCTGGACCTGGTGCATTCGAACTACCGCCGCCGCACCGAACATTTTTACATCCGCCAGTTTCTCCGCAAGACTCCCAGCACCTATTACGAATTCCCGCTGCTCACCAAAGCGCAGCAGACCTTGTGGGTGGGGCAACACGTGCAGTTGCTGCTTCGGGACCAGGAGGTCATCGGATTCCAAGCCGTGATGCGGGATATCTCGGCTCGCAAAGAAACCGAAGCAGCCTTGCGCTTCAGCCAGGACCGATACCGGGCGCTGTTTGAGAGCAGTCCCGAAATGTTGTTGACCGTCGATGCAGAAGGCAGATTACTCACGGTGAATGCCACCGCCACGGCAGAATTGGGCTACAGCGCCGAGGAGTTGATCGGACAGCCGATTTCACTGATCGTTCATGCCGACGACCGCCCGGCCGTGCAGCAACATTTCACAGACTGTCTGCTGCGACCCGGACACGTGCTTCGCGGGGAATTCCGAAAACTCCGCAAAGGCGGGAGCCCGCTGTGGGTACGAGAAGCCTCCCGGGCCGTGCGCAACCCGAACGGGCAGTTCGACATTTTGATCGTGTGCGAAAACGTCACCGAACGGAAAGGGATGGAAGACGCCCTGACCCACACGCGCCAGCTCTTGGAGTCCATCGTGGAACATATTCCGCATATGGTCTTCCTGAAAGACGCCAAGGAGCTGCGCTTCGCCCAGTTCAATAAAGCCGGCGAACAACTCATCGGCCTGCCACGGGAAGCACTCCTGGGGAAAAACGACTTCGACCTCTTCCCTCGTGAACAGGCGGAATTTTTTACCGCGAAGGATCGGGATGTGCTCACCGGCGGAGCCCTCCTGGACATTCCGGCCGAACCGATCCAGACCAAAGATCATGGCCTGCGGTGGCTGCATACCAAAAAACTCGCCCTCTACGATCACACCGGCGTGCCTCGATATCTCCTCGGGATTTCCGAAGACATCACGGATCAGAAACAGCGGCAGGAAATTGAGCAACTCCGGTTGGGACAACTTGCCACGCAGCAGAACGTCCTCCATAAACTGGCGGAAGATCCGTCCATTCACAGCGGGCACCCCCAACAGGCGTTTCCCGTCATGACCGAACATGCGGCCAGTACCTTCGCGGTTGAACGGGCGAGCATCTGGCTCTTCGACGGGACCCAATCGGCCCTGGTGTTGCAGGACTTGTTCGAGGGCACCCCCAAACGCCATAGCCAGGGAACCATCCTTTCCATCAACGAGTATCCGGCCTATCTTCGCGCCCTTGAAACAGAGCCCTATTCTCTGGCCGCCCATGCGGCCCAGACCGATCCGCGCACACGTGAACTGACCCCGTCGTATCTCACCCCGCTCGGCATCGTGTCCATGCTGGACGCACCCATTCGCCGCCATGGACGGGTGGTCGGAGTCCTATGCCTCGAACATACCGGCCCGCCGAAGACCTGGACCCGCGAGGAAGAAGCGTTCGCCGCCTCTCTCGCCGCCATGGCCACCCTGACCCTGGAAGCGGCCGACCGCCGGCAGGCGCAGGAGGCGCTGGAACAACATGTCCGCGAGCGCACGGGCGAATTGCGACGCATGACCGCGCATCTCCAGACGATCATTGAAGAATCTCCCCTGGCGATGATCGAATTGGATCAAGCAGGCCGCGTCACGACCTGGAATGCCGCCGCCACGGCCCTCTTCGGGTGGACCAGAGAGGAGGTCCTTGGACAAAAACTCCCGTATGTACCACTCGGGCAAGAACGGGAGTCCGATGAGCTGTGGGCGTCGGTCATGAGCGGCAGCTCACCGCGGGGCCTCGAGCTTCGCCGGAAGCGAAAGGACGGCACCCTGATCGATGTGACCATGTGGGGGACGCTGGTGCAAGGTCCCGGCGGCCAGGCAACCGGGTCCATCGGCTTCTTCATCGATGTCACGGAACACAAACAACTGGAAGAACAGCTGCGGCAAGTCCATAAAATGGAAGGGATCGGCAGGTTGGCCGGCGGCGTCGCCCACGATTTCAACAATCTGCTCACGGTCATCAACGGATGCGCCACCCTCCTCCTGGAGCAGGTGCGCGCCGAAGATCCGCTGCATCGATCGCTGACTGAAATTCTGACCGCAGGCCAACGGGCGGCCGCCCTCACCAAGCAACTCCTCGCCTTCAGCCGGAGGCAGGTCCTCACGTTCCAGGTCTTCGATCTGAATGAGGCGCTGTCGTCGATCAGCTCCATGATTGAACGACTGATCGGCGAAGACATCGCCCTCGTGAGAGACTTCACCTCTCAGCCCTGCATCATTCGCGCAGACCGGGGACAGTTTGATCAGGTCGTGCTGAATCTGGCCGTCAACGCCAAGGACGCCATGCCCCAGGGAGGCACGCTGACCATGGCGACGCGAACGGTGACCCTGACCGCAGATACGCCGGTGCCCCATCCCGCGATGCTTCCAGGACAGTACGTACACCTCTCGATTCGCGACTCCGGAGAGGGCATGGACCGGACCACCCTCTCGCATATTTTCGAACCGTTCTTCACCACGAAGGAGGAGGGCAAGGGCACCGGCCTGGGACTGGCCACGGTCTATGGCATCGTCAAACAAAGCCAGGGCTTCATCTTCGCCGACAGCACCCCCGGCGAGGGCGCCATCTTCGACATGTATTTTCCCTTGGCTCAGGCTCCATCCCCGGCCGCGGCACCGGCTACCCCGTCGCGACCTCACTGTGGCCGCGAAACTATTCTGCTGGTCGAGGATCAACAGGCCGTCCGCATGTTGCTCACGCATGCCCTCTCGGATTACGGGTATACCTTGATCGAGGCCTCCAGCGGGCAAGAGGCGCTTCGCCTGGTCGCCGCCGCCAAGACGCCCATCCATATTCTGCTCACAGACGTCGTCATGCCGCAGATGACAGGCCCCGCGCTGGCCGAGCGCCTTCGCCAGCAATGGCCTCACCTCCGGGTGCTGTTTATGTCGGGGTATGCGGAAGGCAGTGTGTTGCCGACATTCCTGGCAGAACCGGGAACCGGCTTCATTCAAAAACCGTTTTTACCGACGGAGCTCGCCCAAAAACTTCGCGAACTGCTCGATTCCGACAAGTAGCCACCCGACGAATCTCACCGGTACGCAAAAGTCACGTCCGAGAATCACCGGGGCAGGATCGACTCGAAATTTTCGATGGAGTGAAATCGTGCGGAAGGAACCGGCGAGGCCTGAGAGCTTGACTTCGAGCGATGAAAGATCCGACCGATGCCAAATTGTTCGGCCGCCGCGAGACATTGCTCGTCATCGTCGATGTACAGGGCTCGCGTCGGATCGAACCCGACCAGTTCCCGGCACGTCGGCCAATATTCCGATCGCATTTTCAGCCATCCCACTTCGAACGCGTCCACGATGCGATCGACCTGCCGGTGCAGACCGGTTTTCGCGGTTTTGACCTCAACGCCAGCCCGATGCGCGTTCGTGAGAATCGTCACTCGTTTTCCCAGCCGCCGCAAGGAGAGAAGAAACGCTTCGGCATCGGGGAGAAACCCGATCATGTGGTCGAGTTCGCGATGCAGCGCCACCACATCGATCTGAACTTGCTCGGTCCAATAGTGCAAATCGGTCCAGGCGAGTTCGCCCTCCACGGAACGGTACATGCTCATCAAGCGATCCCGGGCTTCCGGGAACGCCAACGCATGTTTGGCCGCATACCGTCTGGGGAGTTCTTCTTCGAAAAAAAAGTTGTCGAAATGGCGGTCCAGGAGTGTGCCGTCCATATCGAGCAGGACATCGTCGATGTGACTCCAGTCGACGGGAGGAGGAGTCGGATCCGGGCGGTGCTGTAGCATCGGCCCAGTATAACGAAGACCGGCAGGATAAGACGAGTCATTGTGTTCAAGGAAATCTCTATGATACGGTCGCACGCCATGTCACGCACAAAATCCGCTCGTGGTCCCGTCACACCGCTCTTCACGCTCGAAGGCGGTCGCTTGCCGATTATCGCCCTGGTCGGGCGACCCAATGTCGGCAAATCGACCCTCTTCAATCGTATTCTCGGCACGCGAGCCGCTATCGTCGACGATGTGCCGGGCGTGACGAGAGATCGCAACTATGCCGATACTGCCTATCGCAACCGCCATTTCAGGCTGGTCGATACAGGGGGACTCGACCCGACAGCCCATGAGGGCATGTTGTCGTTGATCCGGCAACAATCCCAACTTGCCATCGCGGAAGCCGACATTCTGGTCCTCGTCCTCGACGCTCGAGCCGGGCTCACGCCGCCCGACGAAGAGGTGGTCGCGACGTTACGCGGCTCCGACAAACCGGTGTTTTATGTGATCAACAAGGTCGATACACCGAAGGCCGATCCACTGGTCGCCGATTTCTATCGCCTCGGACAGGAGCACCTGTATCCGCTCTCAGCCGAACATGGCATCGGCGTGGCCGAATTACTCGATGACCTGTTTCCCCATATGGTTGACCCGCCGGGTGAAGAAACGCCGACGGCAATCCCCCGCATCGCCATCGTCGGGCGTCCAAACGTCGGGAAATCCACGTTGGTCAATTCAGTGCTTGGTGAAGCGCGAGTGGTCGTCAGCAACGTGCCTGGAACGACCCGTGATCCGGTGGACTCGATTGCGACCTTCAAGGATCGGCAATATGTCCTGACCGACACCGCCGGTATCCGCCGGCGAGGCCGTGTGGAGCGAGGGATCGAGGGGTATAGTGTGGCGCGCTCGCTCCGGGCCATCGGCCGGTCGGATGTCGCGGTGCTGCTGCTCGACGCGGAAGAAGGCGTGACGGAACAGGACACGAAGATTGCCGGGCTCATTCTCAAGCAGGGGCGCGCCTGCATTCTCGTCGTCAACAAGTGGGACCTCAAGTCCGACGACGTAGATGCTCGAGAAGCGTACAAGCAGGACCTCGAACGCCGCTTCCCCTTCCTCGCGTGGGCCCCGGTGCTCTTTATCTCGGCACTGGAGCAAGATTTCTTACGAGGCCTCTTCGCCTTGATCGATCAAGTCTATTTCTCGTTCTGCAAACGTGTTCCGACCGGCGCGCTGAATCAGTTTTTCCAGGGACTGCTGGAAGAGCACCCATTGCCGGTTCGGAAGGGAAAACCAGCCAAAGCGAGCAAGTCGGCCTTTATGACGCAAGTGGCGACACGTCCACCTGCCTTCGCGTTATTTGTCGGGCACCCCGACAACATGACCCCGGCCTATCTTCGCTTTCTCGAGAACCAAATCCGGAAGGAATATCATTTTTCCGGCACGCCCATTCGCTTGATGATCCGCAAAAAATAACGCGCGGAAAGGCAGCCTCGCATCCCGTTTCAGAATAGCCTCCTTCGACATCACGAAGGCCTTTCAACTTGACTCATGCCCACCAGCATGTTATTCGCACAGGAGACGGTGTACGCCACGTACGATCCGGCAGAAACAGCTGCTCACGAGAGACGGCTGGTTTCTCCCCCGCTCAATCGACGTGAATCATTCCAGACAGCCAGCACCATTCGATACACATTATGGGACTCCTTGTGAATTCCGACCAACGATTCCGATTCATATCGTTCTCCTTGAGTGCCCTGCTCTTGGGGAGCATCCTGCCCGTAGCAGGTTGGGCCGAAACCGCCGCCCCGCTCATCGAACCGCCCTCGCTGGCTGAACCGGCCGACCCGGTGGAACCCGAGACGATTCCGGTTGAGCCCGAAGCAATTCCAGTTGAGCCAGAACCGACCCAGACAGTCGCCACAGCTCCCGTTTCTCCCTCAGTGCACGTGTCCGGTTCAATCTGGAGATCCAAGCCGGGAATCGTCTTTCTGCAGACACCGATCGGTCCCCTCTCGCTGAGTTCCAAAACGACGCTGCGCGACGTCAAGAACTCACAAAAAATCACGCTCTGGGTGCACGGCACCACCACGGTGATTGATATCCGCGAGAGGGGTGCCGACAAACTGGTGCATCGGTACGTGACGGCCATGCCCAATTTCACCTCCCCCGAGAAACAGACGGTAGCCCTCTGGACGCCGGACGGCGAACGATCCTTCGCGCTCGGCGGGCTGGCCGCGAAAATTGCCGGACGCTCAGATGAGCAACCGTTTACCATCGAGGTCGATGGAAGCGGCACGGTGCGCGGCCTGCATGACGTGCAGTACGATCTGCAAGTGAATCAGGTTCCGCGTACGCCGTCCTCGGTGCATCTCCTTCTCAACGGCACGGTCTCGAAACTGAAGTCGAACTATGTGTTTCTGAAGACTCCGTTGGGCATCGTCACCGTCAGCGGGAAAACCGGCATCCGTAACGCCAAAGTCGGACAGGAGATGTCGGTCTGGATTCAGGATCGGCATGTGGCGATCGACCTGTATCAAGACGGGATCTCAACTCCATCACGCCGGTTTCTCTCCGGCCCGCTGACCTATGCACCGGAAGGGCAAAGCGCATTGATCATGCAAAGCCCGGAAGGCGCGCAATCCATTCCCCTCGCGCAACGGCCGGCGGCCCTCTCGGCACTCAAGGAAGGCTTGCCGATCACCGTCGAGCTGGGTCGGCAGGGCGAATTGGTCGACGTCCGGCGTGTCAATTAACGGTTCGCCGGCGACACCGGTCGCGCCGGCTCGCTCGCTTGACAGTCTCTGAACGCCACCCGTAGACTCCCTTCCGCGTATGGCATCACGGAAGAAAAGTCCGCCGGCCTCCCCTGATGGACACGGCCTATCCCCCTCCGCATCCGCTCCATTCGATCAGCTGTATCGAGACCATGTCGACGTCATGTACCGATTTGCCTATCGGCTGTGCGGCGAAGCCGAAGCGGCGAAAGACCTGGTCCAGGAAACATTTCTCAACGCCTATCGCGCTTATGATCGCTTTCGCGGGGATGCGCGGGTGTCGACCTGGCTGTATGCCATCGCGTCCCATGCCTGTCAGCGCATGCGGCGAAAGCGAAAAGGCGAGCCGGAGCGCGAGTTGTCCCTCACCGAATTCGTGCCGACCTCGGAAGGCGAGTTTGCATTGCAGATACCGATGGAGGGATTGAGCCCTCAGGAAGCCCTTGAAAACAAGGAACTGCGGGAAATTTTAGACCGGGCCATCGCCAAATTGCCGCGGAAATACCGGATGGTCCTCGTCCTGCGCGACATGGAAGGGTTGAGCGCCAAAGAAGTCGGAGACATTCTCGGACTGAGCGAACGCGCCATCAAATCCAGACTGCATCGGGCCCGTCTGTTTGTCAGGAAAGAAATCAGCGGGAAAGGGGTCGCCGACGAATTTCACCGCGACATTGCCACTGTGGATCGATAGTTTGGTATAGTCAAAGAAGCAGTATGACCATGGCGGACCGTGTACGCACATATCCAGGCACCCGCAAGCCCACCCCGCATCAGGGGCATCGGAAACGGAATTGCCTCAAAATCCTCGAACGTCTCTCGGCCTATCTGGACGATGAGCTGTCCGGCGAGATCTGCAAAGAAATTCGCGCGCACCTCGGCGATTGTCCGAACTGCGAAATATTCCTCAATTCCCTTCGCCAAACCATTCGCCTCTGCCAGCATCGGCCCTCCCCATCCCTCTCAGAACAAGATCGTGCCGCCCTTCGACGCCAGATCTTAAAGGCCGCGGCGACGGTGTAGCCCCCGTGATGCGTCAGACGCCCATCACGGCTGTGCATGAGCCGTCGGCAGCTGATTCCCCGACACATCCGTCCCGCGCACAGGTCCAGTCGGCCTCGCGGTTTCTTCGCGCAGGTGCCTACTGCCTGTTACTCATCATCGTGCCGATCTGTGGCGGCACCGCCGCCCTGCTCGCCCAACCCACTGACGGCCTGCCGCGCGGCCAGACACTCTATCGTGAACATTGTATGAATTGCCATGGCACCACCGGCAAGGGCGACGGCCCCAAGGCTCCGTTTCTGTCGCCACGTCCGGGGAATCTCATTTCCGCCGCCACCTCCGCCAAGACGGATACGGAACTGCTCCGGACCATTGCTCACGGCAAGCCCCGCACAGCCATGCCCGGCTGGAAAGATACGCTCCTCGATGAAGACCAACAAGCCGTGCTTCAATACATTCGCTCCCTGATTCAATTTTCCCGATCTCCGGCCGCCCCGCCCCCGGCCCCGTAAACTCCTTCTATCCAAGCCGGACCTCTTTCGTCTGAAAAGAGCCGCGTGATAGAGTGACCTTCTTTTATCCTCATCGGAGGTCCTTCGTATGATCCGCGGGAACCTGTTCCATACACGACAGACCATTGCCATCCTCACCCTGGCGCTGGCACTCGGCTCCTGGGCTGGAATCGCTGAATCCGCGCCGGCCGTGGGCGGAAAGGGACATGCCAAAACCGGCGCCCCCAAAACCACACCGGCTATACAAACGGCTATACGGTATGCTGAAGCGCTCTCGCAGGGCGATCGCGTCACCGCGGGGCAATTGGACTTTGCCTGCCAGTACCGGCACCTCACCGCTTCACCGACCAAGGTCAAACAATTTGCGCCGAAGGATGATCCGTCTTACGATGCGTGCTGGCAGAGCCTGACCGACGCCTATGCCCCCATGCTCACCAGGTCGGATATCGCCATGGATGTGATCTGGCCAAGCGCCGGTCCGCTGCTGTTCTTCGGCGATGACCTGCCCAGAGCGCCGGCCTCTGCCTTCGTGGCAGACGCGGTGGGAATTGCACCGCCGGGCAGCGGACTTCATGTCACCGCCTTGAACAGTCGCACGATCCCGTCCGGGTCCTTCAAACTGGCGCGCACCGGCAAGGTCCTGGCGGCTCCGACCACCCTGGTCCAATTGTCTGTGCGATATCAGGATCCGCTGACCTCGCCCGTGACCTATGCCGCGGGCAATGTGAAATGGACCAATACGATCAAGAAGCCTCGACGAGCGGTGAAATCCGTCACCCTGCAGTGGGTCGTCTTCAGCGGGCTGAAGCAACATGGCTTTCCGGGAGACACGGCGGTGTTCAATCTGCCAGTCCCCTCACAGCCGGAAGCTCCCGGCATGATGGCAGAAAAAATTCCCTTCACGACCGAAACCAGCCGCGCGCTGCCTGACTCTTTGGCCTGGTGGGGACCAGACGACCAACCGGGCGTCTTGACCGCGGCGGCGGCACGGGCAGCCATCTTTCCAGACCTGCGCGACCGCGTCGCATTGCTGAACCGTGTGTTGATCATCGACCCCAAACAGCCCGATGCCCTCACGGTGCTGACTCGCCATCTCTACAGCGCGCTCCTGCGAGAGGCGAGAAGCAACCATCAGGTGCCGGTCAAAGACCCGGCGCTCGGCATCGTGCTGGATGAGTTTTATTGGAACATTTACGCGCAAGGCATGCGCCTGGACCTCTCCAACGGCATGGAAATGGGCGGCCTCTCCCAACCCACGCCGGCAGACTGGCTCTATCGCCTCATCCCGGCGCTTCAGACCCTGGCCGAAATCCGACCGGAGCAGCTCGACAACCGGTTTCGGCTCGGAATCGCCTACCGGTGGAACAACGATCAGATTCCGATGGTCGAAACCTTTGAAGCCCTGGTCAAAGATATTCCTGAGCACCGCAGAACACCCAAGGCCGAAGCCCTGCTTCAACTCGCCTGGTCTCGCATCAACAAGGTGTCCTGGAACCGTATTTTGCATGACACGGAAACGCCGCGCGCCTATGCCAATGCCGAAGCCTCACTGGCGCTCGCCGAACTTCCCCTCGACAAGTTCCTCGCAGAATATGCCATGGCCTATACCATGATCTTTCTGCCCGACTATGGGGACAAGGCGAAAATGCTCCGCCACCTCACCGAAGCAAAACGCTGGTTCGATGAAGTGCCGGGGAAAACCGATGAGGCTTGGCGCTACTTCCTCCATACCGGCCTGCTCAAAGCGGTACTGGATGCTGATCCGATTTTTGCCCCCATCCTGGCGACGGCTCCCTAGCCGGACCTCACCATGGCAACAGATCGGATGGCGGGAGGGCACAGGCCCTTCGCCATCCGCCTGGCCGCGCCATCTTCCCATAGGCACGCTCGCCCTCTCCGTACCTTGTCAACCCGCACAAGCTGTGGTAACGATGGCAGCACTGAGCAGAATACGCCCATGCCGGAAACATCACTCCATCGACAGGCACAGAGAACTGCCGGCAGCGCCTTCCTCGCGGTCTGCTACCTCAATCTGACTGCCTGTTCGATCTTTGGCGGGAGTTCGCAATCACTGTCGGTGAATTCAGATCCCCCGGGAGCCAATGTCTTGATCAACGGCACCCTGGCCGGAACCACGCCGCTGCAACATCAGGTTCCACGCCGGGGAGACCTCACGGTTGAAGTACAAAAGGCCGGCTACACATCACAGACCAGAGTAACCGGTCGGAAACTCAGCAGCGTCGGCATTGTCGATGTCATCGGAGGAGTGGTCTTCCTGCTGCCCTTGCTAGGCCTCATTGCGCCGGGCGCCTGGGAGCAGGACCCGGGCATCATCGGCATCACACTCGAACCGGAGCACCCTCAGCCTGCGCAGCCTCAATAACCTCCGAGCTGACGTACGCTGCAGGATCAGACCGTAAGGAACAGACACTATGATGGACGTCAAAGGTTATGCCGCCCGTACCGCACAATCCCGACTCGCGCCCTTCACGTTTTCACGCCGCGACGTGGGCCGGCAGGATGTGCTCATCAGCATCCGGTACTGCGGCATTTGCCATTCGGATGTTCATCAGGCACGGGATGAATGGGGCGGCTCGCTCTTCCCCATGGTGCCCGGACACGAAATCGTGGGCGTCGTCGAACGGGTCGGCGCCTCCGTGAAGCAATTCAAGGTCGGCCAAATGGTTGGCGTGGGATGTTTCGTCGATTCCTGCCGGACCTGTCCGCAATGCAAAAAAGGCCAAGAGCAGTACTGCGAAGGCCACCTCAGCTTTACCTACAACGGGAAGGAGCGGGACGGCGTCACCCCGACCTATGGCGGGTACTCCACCAAAGTGGTCGTCGATCAACGCTATGTGCTTCGTATCCCCAAGCCATTGCGTCCCGAGGAAGCGGCACCGCTTCTCTGCGCCGGCATTACGACGTACTCGCCATTACACCACTGGGGAGTAGGCAACAAACATCGCCTGGCGGTGGTCGGCCTGGGAGGACTGGGGCATATGGCCGTCAAAATCGGAACAGCCCTGGGCGCTCACGTGACCGTGCTGAGTCATTCAGACAAAAAGCGGCGCGATGCAAAACGATTGGGTGCCAAAGAGTTTTACAAAACGTCCGACCCCAAAACCTTCACGACACTGGCCAAACGATTCGACTTCATTCTGGACACCGTTTCGGCGCCCCATGATCTGGATGCGCAGCTGGAATTGCTCAAGACCGACGGGACCATGATTCTCGTCGGCGTGCCGGACAAACCAGCGCAGCTGGGGGCCTTTCCCTTGATTCTCAAGCGGCGGAGACTGGTGGGCTCATTGATCGGCGGCATTCAGGAAACGCAGGAGATGTTGGACTTCTGCGCGAAGCACAGATGCGGCGCCGACGTGGAGGTCATCCCCATTCAGCAAGTGAATGAGGCCTACGACCGCCTGGTCCGCGGCGACGTACGGTACCGCTTCGTCATCGACATGAGCTCGCTACAATAAGGCCCTGCCGGCGCGCCGGCTAACGCTGTGCGGCCAGCTCCGAAAAATAATGCACGAAGGCCTTGATGCCGCCGGAGGCCTGCCCCCAATCGAAGTACTCATTCGGCGCATGATACCCATGCTCGGGCAGACTGAGTCCCATAAAGAGGATCGGGACTTTCCATGCCTTTTGCATCGTCACCACCGCGCCGATCGAACCGCCTTCGCGGATAAATGCCGGCTCCTTGCCAAACCCGGTCCGGACTGCACGCTTCACGGCCTCAACATACGGCCCGTCGAACACGCCGCGGAACGGATGCAACATGCCCTCTCGTTCCACCTTCACCGCCGGATTCAACTTCACGACATATTTCTTCAGCAACGTGAAGATCTTTTCAGGCGTTTGACCCGGCACTAATCGCATGCTGATTTTGAGTTCGCCATGACCCGGAACGATGGTTTTGATGCCGGGACCATGATAACCGCCGGTCAGCCCATGCACCTCGAATGTCGGCGCGGCCCAAATCCTCCGCATGACCTCAGCCAGATCATGGGTACGCAAGGTTTTGAACCCGTACGCCTGCTTAAACTTGCTCACCTGAAATCCCGATTTGAGGAAACTCGCGATCTCGGCCTTCGTCGGCGGCACGACCTCGTCGTAAAAACCGGGGATCTTCACCTTGCCGGTCTTGGCATCGACGCAGGCATGGGCGATCTCCATCAGCTCGACGAGCGGGTTCCGGGCTGCCCCGCCGGTCACGCCGGAATGCGCATCCTTGGTTCCGGTTCGCAACACCAGCCGTGCACCGAGCAACCCCCGCAACCCGTAGGGCATCGCGGGTTGATTCTTCGAGAGCCAGATCGTGTCCGAAATCACCACGGAGTCCGGACACGGAATCGCCGCCCGATTCTTGATCGCGGAGGCAAAACTCGGGCTTCCGTTTTCCTCTTCCAGTTCCCAAAGAAAACGCACATTGATCGGCACCCCCTGATCGATCGCATACCGCGCGCCGAACAGGGCCGCGAGGGCCGGACCTTTATCATCCGTCGCGCCGCGCCCCCGGTAGATGCCATTCTCATTCTGAAAGGCGAAGGGAGACTGCTTCCATTCCGGTTCCTGCGCCGGCTGAACATCCATGTGATTGTAGACCGTCACGGTGGGATAGTGCGGATCGACCGTCCAACCGCCTGAGACGACCGGGTAGCCCGGGGTCTCGACGATATGCGCTTCCGCGCCGGCCTCCCGCAAATAGTGCGCCGCGAGTTCGGCCATGCGCCGCACGTCGGGCGCGTGACGGGGATCCATGCTGATGGACGGAATTTCGACCGCCTGTCCGAGCATATCTTCATACTGCGGACGAATGTCGTTGATGTACGTCTCCACCTGCCGTTGCGCGTCACTCATCGATCCACCTCCCTCATGGTCCTGGCGATTATATCGACTCGCAGAATGAAAGCCTATGAGGGCGATCCTCGAAACAAAGAATGGTAGAATGCCCTTATGCATGCCGAAATACTCGCCACTCCGCCACACCTCAGGACCGCTCTGTTCGCGTGTGTCAGCATCATGTTCCTCTCACTTCCAGGCCTGAGCCAGGCACAAGAAACCCTCACGGTGCAGGAGGTCCTGGCGGACCCCCCGCTGTTTCATCTTCGTCACGTCACGCTCAAGGGAAGCGTGCGTCAGGTCCAGCCGCTCGATCCGTACGAAATCCCGGCCGGGTCAACCTGTTATGGAGGCTACCTGTTCAACCTGGAGGATGACACCGCGACACTCCCCATCGCCGTACCGGGGGTCTGTGGTGTGCCGATGGTGAAAGATCCGGATGTGGAGGACGGCGCGCGCGTGGTCGTGGAAGCCACGATACAAGCCCCGAGCCACGGTGGGTATGCCTTGAGCTTCAAAGGCTCGAAGATCGCGATGGATCAAGAGGGAGTCGTGCAGGCGATCGCCAACCGGATCACCCCCTTGGTAGAGTAGCCCATGTCCTCGCTGGTCCCTTTCCAACCTCCAGGCCAGGTGTCTCCCGCCACCACCCGCATCGGGTGGATCGGGATCGGTGTCATGGGTGCGCCCATGTGCCAACACCTGCAGGCTGCCGGATACGCCCTCACGCTCTTCACCCGCAACTGCACCAAGGCCTTGCCGATCCTGGAGAAGGGCGCCGTCTGGGCCGATTCACCCGGCGCCGTAGCCGAGCAGAGCGACGTGCTGTTTACGATGGTCGGCTTTCCCAAGGACGTGCGGGAGGTCTACTTCGGAGATCATGGGGTGCTCGCCGGATCTCGGTCCGGCCTGGTCTTGATTGACATGACGACGACGGAGCCCTCCCTCGCCTGTGACATCGCGAACGCTGCTGAGGCTCGTGGTGCTGCAGCTCTCGATGCACCGGTCTCCGGCGGCGACGTCGGAGCGCGCCAGGCCACCCTCTCCATCATGGTCGGTGGCAGGACCGAGGCGGTGCAGGCCGTCACACCACTCTTCACGTGTCTGGGCAAGAACATCGTCCACCAGGGTGGCCCCGGCGCAGGACAGCATACGAAGCTGTGCAACCAGATCGTCATCGCCGGCACGATGGTCGGCGTCTGCGAAAGCCTGTTGTACGGATACCGCGCCGGACTCGACGTGCCACACATGGTAGAGTCGATCCGCGGCGGGGCCGCCGCCTGCTGGACGTTGGACCACCTTGCCCCACGCATCCTGGCTCGCAATTTCGACCCCGGCTTTTTCGTGGACCACTTTGTCAAGGACATGGGCATCGCGCTGGAGGAGGCGCGTCGACGCGAGCTCACGCTACCGGGCCTGACCTTGGTCCATCAGCTCTATCAGCAGGTCCAAGCCCTCGGCCATGGCCGTTCCGGTACCCATGCCTTGATGCTGGCATTGGAAGAATTATCTCCTCCTCGAACCCCTAATCCAGCGGAAAGCCCTGGCACTGATTTTCAATCCAAGGAGCCCTCATGAAGTATCTTTTGGCGGCGATTCTGCTCTTAACGCTGACTGGATGCACAATGAGCAGGGGATTTGATCGAAACGTACTTCGGGAACATGTCAGTCAACCTGCCACCGCCACAGACATTCAAGCCGTGCTGAACTTGAAACCTCAACTTCCCTACCCATTCAAATTGGCAATCTATGTACACAGCCCAGAGCTGTTTCAGCGAAAACCATTTTGGACGGAGCTTGAGAAGAATAGTTTACAGAACACTGCCGCCACGTTGAAACAATCAGGCGTAATTTCCGACGTTGTCTTCATTGCCGACAGCGTGGTGCAACACGACAGTGAGCCTCGATTCAATCTTCGTACGGGGTTACACGCGCCGATGCCTCGCGTGTCGGAATTGCGTCTCGCTGCTGCACGATATGGAGCAGATGCGCTGTTGACCGTCAATGGAATCTCTTCCACCGACCGGTATAATAATGTGTGGTCGCTGTCTTATTGGACGATTGTCGGCGCCTATTTTGTGCCAGGGACGCACAGCGATGCACTCGTCATGATATCCGGTGTACTCTGGGATGTACGGAACGAATATCTATATGCGACTGAAGAGGCCGAAGGGGGTGCCCAAAAGAGAGGTCCAGCCTTAGTCTTGGAGGATGTCGACGTCATTCGTCAGGCGAAGCAAGTCGCGCTGACAGAATTCAACCATAACCTGACAGCTCGCTTAATTCGACTGAATGGAAATACCCCATGAATTTACTCTTGGCCCTCACGTTCTTGATCGCATTATCCGCCTGCACCGGAGCCCGCGGCCTGAACCGCCACATCCTGCAGGAATCCTTTCATGACAATCCTGAAGTGGCAACTGATCGCGACATCGCCGCAACCATGGCCACCCAGGCCACCCTGCCGACGCCCTATCGGCTGGCCATTTATTTCAAACATGAGGATTTCCCCAGCCGGCCCGCCTTGCAACGAGTGGACTGGGTCAGCTCCGACGGCGCCCGCGTCCAGCGCGCGCTGGACGCGGTACAGGAGGAAGGGATTCTTCAACGGACCTTCTTGCTCGCCAATTCAACCGTGCAAGGCAATACGCTCCGCGACATACGACACGCTGCAGCCCGCTACAACGCCGATGCGATCCTCATCATCGACGGGGCTTCAGCCTTTGAGCGCTACAACAACAGCCACGCCTGGTGGTATGCCACCGGGATCGGCGCCTACTTTGCGCACGGTACGGAAAGCCATGCCCTCTTCATGGTAGAGGGAACGTTGTGGGATGTCCGGACCGGTGCTCTCTACGGCACACAAACGGCGGAAGGGGAAACGACACTCATCGGCCCGGCGCCGTCGCTCGACGACAAGGCTGCTGTGGCCGAGGCAAAGGATGTGGCGATGACGCGGTTCGGCAGAGAACTGGCCGATACACTGCGGCTTCTGAAGGAAAAACAACGCGGCTCGAATTGAGCAGCGGCGCGGGCGCTCACAATGGCTGACGCGCGAGACCGCCGTGAGCGAGTGGCTACGGCATACTCTCAGTAGTACGTCGCGGGCTTGAGCGACACGAGAACGAAGCCCACGCCATTTTCGGCGCCCGCTCACGGGCTATCGAAGGTCCAGAGAATCCCGAGCAACACCAGATGTTGATTCGGCGTGAGGCTCAGCACACCTGGTTGCACCTCGCCACGCCGGAAGAACCCGCCTCCCGCTCCGGTCGATTCATCCCATCGATGTTCGAGCCGCACGGTGGTATTCGTCCATTTGTAGGGAATCTTGTATTCCACGGTCGAGGTTACCGCTTTCACGAATTGCTCCGAGCCCGTCCAGCGCCCGTTCCGATCCCAATAGAATTCCGGCCTCGCGACCAGGGTCCACGGGCCTGCCACATGCCACCGAGCCACCAGATTTCCGCCGGTCACAAAGGCTCGCGGATGGCCGGGACGGTCGGCGATGTTTTCGGTGCCGATATCGTAAGACAATGCCAGCGTGAAGTCGTCGCCCTTCCACTCGACGATATGATTTCCATACAACCGCCAGAACTGCGGGGCGGTATTGGTTTGATCAGGCCCGCCATAGAGAGTTTGCGTCAGAGTCAATCGCGGCGTCGCCCTATAGGCCCACTGCCCCCCGTAACTCGGTTGATCATTGGGATGCGACAGATGATAGTAGCCGTTGATCACGAAGGCCGTGACCGTCAGGTTGTCGGTGACCGGATATTTCGCATTGATGCCGAACATCATGTAGGGCGTGTTGTCGGCCAACCAAGACCGCGTGTAAGTCGCGTTGTCCTTGGCATAGAGCGATTCATAGCCGATCAGGCTATTAAACAACCCGGCGGTAATCGTAAGGCCCTTCCCGACCGGAGCCAGATAGGAGACATTCGCGCGATGGACGTGCCGAAGGGTGTCGGCCCCGCTGACTTCCTTTTCGCCTTGCAAGAACGCGAAGTGTTCGGAATCGTAGCCCCCTTGCACGCCGAGTTCCATGCCCCAACGCGATGATTCATTCGCGTCTTTCCGCACGTAGGCGAGCGCCATGTTCGGCGCGAACTCATTGTGACGGCTCGCCGTCGCGCGATTTCGCCAGAGATGGTTTTCGGGGAAATTGAAATTGAGAATGTAGGCGACGTCGAGATACGCGCCGTAGTGCCAGAGAGAGGCCTCCTCAGCGGCAACGGGCGGGGCATCTGTCGCTGAGGCGCTCTCGGCAAAAGCCGTCGAGACGAAAGAGATCCATAGGAGGACGGCCAGACCAACGCATTGCATCCACCAACGTGGAGCGTTCCGGGTAGCCGGAGAGGCATAGGCATTCGCATAGTGAAATCTTGTCATCCCACACTCACAGGCCGACACCACTGACAGGCTGTTGGCGCTTGCCGTAAATTGACGAAAATCAGGAGAGATGTAAACGAATCGCAGAGAGAAAGGAACCAGAAAAACAGCTCGAGAGAGTCCCGGGCCGATTATTTCTCCGATTCGGTGGCCGCGCTCCGGAGTGCCTCCAACACCGCGAGAATCTCCGTCGGCCTGGGAGGGCATCCGGCGATACGGACATCAACCGGAATATGGCGTTCGACCGGACCCGTCACCGCGTAACTGCCCTTGAACACTCCGCAATGGATCGCGCAATCTCCCAGCGCAATGACGAGCTTCGGATCGGCGGTCTGTTTATAGACGTCCTTTAACGGTCGCTCCATGTTCACGGTCACCGGGCCGGTCACCACCAACGCATCGGTGTGTCGCGGCGACGCGGCGATCTCCACGCCGAAGCGCTCCACGTCATAGACGGGATTGGCCAGCGCATTCATTTCCATCTCGCAGGCATTGCACGACCCGGTGTCCACCTCCCGGATCGTGAGGGACCGCCTGAACGGCTTGGCCTTGTCGATCGCCTCCCGGCTCACCGGCTCAGAGAGCGCCTTCGCCGCAGGAAATTGCCCCGTCACAACACCGGTCGCGAGACTCTTCTTAATGATCCGAAACATGGCGCCTCCTTAGCCGTCAGCAGTCAGCGATCAGGTCGCCGCTCGGAACCGGCTGCTCAGCGCGGATTGCTGAAGGCTGATTTCTCACAGATCATTGCCTGCATAGGACAAATTGAAGCTCTTATTGATCAACGGAAAATCCGGCACGATGTTCCCCAGCGCCGCCCACTGAATGGCCGGCCAATGCACGAAGGACGGGTCCCGGACCTTGCATCGGTGAATCCGCCCCTCTTCTGCCGCCATGACGACATACAGGATTTCGCCGCGCCAGCCTTCGACGGCTGATATCGCCCACTGGCCGGGCGTCGGAGCCTCAACCGACTGCGTGGTCAGCGGGCCCATCGGCAATTGGCGATGAAGCGCATGGATCAGACGGATCGAATCATGCACTTCATCCAGGCGCACCCGCATACGGGCGCGGACATCTCCGTAGCGATAGACAGCCACCGTCGGTTGACACTCGTGATACGCGGCAAATGGCCGATCTCGACGAAGATCCCGATCGATACCGGACGCGCGGCCCACAACCCCCATGACGGCATGGTCCCACGCGATACCTTCCGACAGCACGCCCGTGCTCTCCAACCGTTCGGTCAGAGAGGCATTCGCAAAAAGAATTTTTTCAATCCCGGCAAACTCCTGCTCGATGGCATGTAATTCCGCATCGATCTGCGACAACTGCACGCCGGAGAGATCCCTCGACACGCCTCCGACCATATTCACCCCCCGCAGAAAACGTGAGCCGGTCAGGCGGTCGTTCAGCTGCATGAGCTGTTCTTTCATCCGGCCGCAGTGGGCATGCGCCAGGGCATAGGCCGTATCGTTACAGATAGCGCCGACATCGCCGATGTGATTGTGTAACCGCTCGAGCTCCAGAAAAAGACTGCGCAGATATCGGGCTCGCGGCGGCACCGTCATCCCCAACAGTGTCTCGACCGCCTGACAATAGGCCACACTATGGCCGACCGAGGTATCGCCTGAGACCCGCTCTGCAAGCGGCACGGCCTCCGTCAGGCGCTGTTGCTCAAATAGTTTTTCCACCCCGCGATGCTTCCAGAAATGCCGCACTTCGAGTTGCAGGATCGGTTCGCCCGCCACCGACAACCGGAAATGGCCCGCTTCGATGATGCCTGCGTGGATCGGTCCGACAGGAATTTCGAACACCCCCTCGCCGTGCATTTTCCTGTATGCGTATTCTCCCTGCACGCGCTCCAGCAGCTGGTCCCACACAAAGTCCTTCTTCAGTGGATGCGATCCCTTCGGCCAATGTTCATGCCGAACCAACCGCCGCATATCCGGATGTCCCACAGGGATCAGGCCGAAGAGATCGCGGATCTCCCGTTCGTACCACTTCGCCGCATGCACCACCGGCGTGATCGACGCAAACTCGCGTTCGTCCCCTGCGAGATCCACCGACAGCAGCAGCCAGTCTTTCCGTTCCGCCAATGTGAACAGATAACAGATTTCATAACGGGCTTCGCGGGGACGATGATCGACGGCCCACAACAAGGAGAGCGAGCCGAGCACCTGCGGGTCTGTGTGGATATAGCGGGCGACCGCCGGCACGTCCTGCTTGTGCAGGCGCAGCATCGGCACGCCCTGCACCGAGCCGACTTGCATGACAGCCTGTGGAAAAGCCTCCTGCACTCGCGCGACTGCGGTCTGGCCATCCGGCATCGAGGTCACCTCACCACAATCACGTGGACGGCCCTGGTCACCAATGTCCGCAACGACTCGGGAATCATGACGCTCAAGCCAACCAACGCCGCGATCATGGCCAAGACCGGCACATGGCCGACAGTCCAGCGTTCGCCCCGAGTGATCCCGTCTTGCGGAGTGCCCCACACCATCGCGCCGATGCGCGCCATCATGCCACCGAACAGGACGACGCCGAAAAATAAAAAGACGCCGACGAGACCAAGACTCCGCATTTCATCCGAGACCGTCACCGCCACGAATCGACCGACATGCATCGTATCGGACGCAAAATTCTGGGCGGAGAGTGCCGACACGACCAACAACTCGCTCACGAACGGCGAAAAGGGAGGCAGCCCGACCAGGGCAAACCCGGCCGCAAGGGTCGCCACTGCCGTAATCGGTTGCGACCTGGCGAGCCCTCGTACATTCTCGATTTCCAACGAGTCGTATCGCCGATGGATATTGCCCGCGGCAAAAAATGCCAGCGCCTTGGCCAATGCATGATTGAGCAAATGAAACAGGCCCCCGAAAGTGCCGACCAACCCGCCTACTCCAAACCCGAGCATGGCCAGCCCCATATGCTCAATGCTCGAATAGGCAAACAGCCGCTTGTAATTGTGCTGAAGGAGAATGAACAGCGAGGCCACCACAAACGACACGAACCCGAACGTGAGCAGCAGATTACCGGTAAACTGAGGCGGGAGCGCCTGGTCGACGAGCGCCTTACTGCGCAGCACCGTATACACCGCCACCGTTTCCAGCACCCCGGCCAACATCGCCGCAACCGGTGCGGGCGCTTCCGTGTAGGCATCCGGCAACCAGGTATGCATGGGTACCAAGCCGACCTTCGTGCCGTACCCGACGAGAATGAAGAGAAACGCCAGCTTGAGGACGTTCGGATCCAACCGATCCGCTACCCCGATCAGGTCGGTCACGTTCAACGCCGAACTGGCATCGCCGAGCACCCGCACCGACGAGTAATAGGTGAGCACGACGCCGAACAGGGCGAGCGCGATCCCCACCGAGCAGAGAATCAAATATTTCCAGCCGGCTTCCAGGGATTCCTTGCGTCGGAAAAAGGCGATCAGGAAAGTCGTGGCCAGCGTCGTGCCCTCCACCGCTACCCATTGCACGCCCAGGCTATTGGCCATCGTCGCGGCCACCATGGCGAACAGAAACATATGAAACAGGAAGAAGAAGACCCCCAGGTGCTTCGGTGCGATCACGCCCCTGGCGACCTGCTCATCCATATACGACCACATGTACAGCGAGCAGGACAGTCCGATGGCCGTGATGATGATGAGAATAAAATCCGACAACGCATCCACATACACGAGCGAACCCAACGTCGTGACCGATCCTTCTGCCAACACCCGTTTGGTCAAGAAGGTCTCGGCGACGGCTAATCCCAGCATGGTCGCAAAATTGACGGCGTGCAGCAGCCGCGCACGATGGATCACCAGGCTCAGCAACCCGGCGAGAACCGGCCCTGCCAACAATACGATCACCGGCCACATGGGACACCTGTTCGCGAGTACTCCATCATCACATCGTTATTCCTTCAACACTGTTAATTCGCTCGTATCCACGCTATCGAAGGCATCCTGCAGCCGATGGGTGTAAATGCCCGCGATCAGGCCCGCCACGAGCACGTCAAAAAACACGCCTAACTCGACGATCAACGGCATGCCATAGGCTGCTGCCGTCGTTCCCAGGAAGACGCCGTTCTCCATCACCAGAAACCCGACCATTTGCGTCACGGCTTTCTTCCGGGCGATCATCGTGAACAATCCGATCAAGATGATGGCGAGAGCCAGGGCCAGGGAATCGCGAGTCAGGAGATACCCTAGCGGAATAATGGGCTGCGTGATAAAAAATGCCACCACCACAAGTCCGCCGCAGATCAGCAGCCCGGCCGGAATGTTGATGTTCATGACGAGTTCCCGTGACACATTCAGCCGTTCGATGACCTTTCGAAGAATGCGCGGCAACACGATCACTTTGATGACCACCGTCAGGGCCGCGGCTAGATAGATGTGCCGGTGCCCGGTCAGGAAGGCGACCAGCGCCGCGGTGGTCGCCAAAAAGAACGACTGCAACGCGAACAGATCGACGCAGGCCGAGAGCCGCCGCTGCGCCACGATGGCGAAGCAACTCAACAGGAGCAATACTGAGCAGAGATCGACGAGCTGCGATCCAAGCTGTGTGGATTCCGACATCGCCTTACCCTCGCAACGTGTAGAAGAATACCAAGGCGAGCAGCGCCAGGATGAAGGCTGAACCGAGCAGTTCCGGCACACGAAACAGCCGCAACTTCGCGAACATCGATTCAATCACCCCGATGATGACCGCCAACCCCGTCACTTTGACGATATACACTGCCACGCCAGTCGCCAAGGCTAATGGCGTCGCCTCCGTCGCAATCCCCCACGGCGCGAACACGTTGACGAGCAACGTCAGGAACACCAGCAGCTTGATTCCCGCCGCCCACTCCATCAACGCCAGGTACCGGCCGGAGTATTCCAGCAACATGGCCTCATGGATCATCGTCAGCTCCAGATGCGTTGCCGGATTGTCCACCGGCACGCGCCCGGTCTCCGCCAAGGTCACGATAAACATCGCGGCCAGAGCCATGAGGTGGGCGGGCGGCGCCAGCACCATGCCTTCCAGCAACGCCGACTGGTGCACGATCGTACTCAGATTGGTCGACCCGGCCGTCAGGGCAATGGCCAGGATCGACAGAATCATCGCCGGTTCGGCCAGCGTCGCCACAATGGCCTCTCGACTGCTCCCCATTCCGCCAAACGCCGATCCGGCGTCCAAGCCGGCCAAAATCAGGAAAAACGTCCCCAAGGCCAGCAGATACACCAGCGCAATAATGTTGCCGGCAAAATTGAGCGGCGTGTGGGAGATGAACACCGGCATCAACAGCCCGGCCGCCACCGTCGACGCGAAGACAATGTAGGGCGCAGCCGTAAAAATCCACGAGGTGGTGGAGGAGATCACCGGTTGTTTGTCGAACAGCTTGGCCAAATCGGCATAGGGCTGCAACAGACTCGCACCACGACGGCATTGAAGACGGGCGTTGACTTTCCGGATCACGCCGACGATGAACGGAGAGAGGGCGAGCAGCATGATGAGCTGCATGACGACGAACCCGATCTGAAGCATCACCTGCACGTCTGTCTTCACCCGTCCCCTTACTGACGGCTCGTCACTGTGGACGTCCTCTTCTGTCAGAAGCTACCCTGCCCAGAGCAACAACAGCACCAGCGTCACAAAAATATAGGTCAGGTAGAGATGGAGGCTGCCGGCCTGAATGACGCGCAGACGCTCCGCCGCTCCCAGCAGCGCGGTGACGACCGGCCGGTACAGATACTGTTCGATGAGCGGCTCAATGGTACTGTGGAATCGCTGATGCCGGATGAAGTACTTCGACTGCTCCAGAAATTCTTGCTCCAACTTCACCGTCGGCTGATAGATCGTCTCGAACACCTGCTTGATCGGTTGCACGAAGCCGGTCGCGGTATATTCCATCCGCGGCGTGAGCGGCAGGCCACATCCCCATGTTTTGGAATAACGCGCCGGCGTCTTCTTCCTGAGCAGCCGGGCGATCGCCAGTCCCAGCCCAGCGGCACCGACGAGCAATGCCGCCAGAACCGGCGTCGAAATACTGGAGAATTCCACCGTCACCGGCGCGACCACCCATCCATCGAGCGCCAACACTTTTCCGCTGATCGTCACTCCCGTGAACGGAGCGGTCACCCGATCCAACAGGGGAACGACCAGCATGGGCGCTAGGCCCAACAGCCCACAGCTCGTCGCCAGGAAGCCCATCCCGATTCGCATCGATACCGGCACTTCCACGGCATGCCGGGCCTGAGGGCTGCGGGGCTGCGCCAGAAACGAGAGGCCGAAGGCTTTTGCAAAACAGGCCAACCCCAGTGCGCCCGTCAGCGCGAGAATCGCGGCGACAATCGGCAACATGAGCTTCAGAAATAACGTCGGCAACTGCACGCTAAGAAACAGGCTCTGAAAGATCAACCATTCGCTGACAAAGCCGCTGGTGGGCGGAAGCGCCGCAATCGACACGGCCCCGATCAGGAAACAGAGCCCGGTCCAGGGCATGCGCCTGAGCAGGCCCCCGTACTGCTCGATGTTTCTCGTGTGCGTCGCGAACAGCAGCGACCCGGCTCCGAGGAAGAGCAGCGCTTTGAATGCCGCGTGATTGATGGTGTGGTAGAGTCCGGCGAGCAATCCCAGCGCGGCCAGTTCGTCCAGGCCATAGGTGTGAAATATCATCCCTGCGCCGATCCCCAACAGAATAATCCCGACGTTTTCCACACTCGAGAATGCGAGCAGGCTTTTCAAGTCGTGTTCCATGAGTGCATACATGACGCCCAGGAGCGCGGACACCGCGCCGACGCTCAGCACCGTAAAACCCCACCACCAGGGGAACTGTCCCTCCAAAAAATCGAAGTACACCCGGATCAACCCGTAAATCGCCGTTTTGATCATCACGCCCGACATCAACGCGGAGATGTGAGACGGCGCCGCCGGATGTGCGTAGGGCAACCAGACGTGCAACGGGACAATACCGGCCTTCGCGCCGAAGCCGATCAATGCCGTGAAAAAGGCGATCGATCGCAAGCCTTCGGGCAACCGCTGGTCAGGATGCCGAAACGCTTCAAAAGAGAAGGAACCGGATTCTTGAGCAAAGAGCAGGAATGTCAGAATGATGAAGGCCGTTCCGGCATGCGTCATGATCAGATAGAACAGCCCGGCCTCACGCACGCCGCGCCGCTCATGCTCCGTCACCACCAGAACGTAAGACAGCAGGGACATCACTTCCCAGACGATGAGGAAGAAGAACCCGTTGTCGGCCAGGACCACCAGGGTCATGGAGAGCAAGAATCCATTGAGGAGGGAACCGAGCAGGCCGACCGATACGCGACCGGTGAACTCGCGCACATAGCCATAGGCGTACATCGAGGCGGCCAGCCCGACCAGTGAAATAGTCAGGACGAAAAACGCCGCCAGCGGATCAAGGCGCAGCGCACACGTGAGATAGGGGATGTTAGAGGGAACGGAAATCGTCAGTGGTTGGGCCGCGAAGAGTCCGCCAAGCCCCAGGGCAATGCCGGCCGAGCCGCCCGCAGCGGCACTACTATGGGCCAGACTATTCTGAAGATGCGGGCGTGATGTGCAAAGGGGAAGCAGCCCCCCGAGGAGGTAACAGCCGAGAAGGACGGTCAGGAGGGTGGTCATTACGACACTACCCTCACTCCACGCAGCATCGCGATGCTCACCGAATCATCAAGAGACACGTCAGCTCTTGCAGTTGTCAAAGTACAAGTGAAACGAATGCCGTATCACCTCTTCATTTATCACCTTCTTGGCCGCTGCGCAACGTATCCGCCGTGAAGGACGCGCTGATGCCAGATCGACTCACGTCAACTGTAGGAGAATCTGTCGCGACGGGGGAAGGAGACTGACGGCAAGGCAACTGAGAGGTTATTGGCCTGCCTGTCCCAGCACACACCACAATCGCCGGGTGCCGGATTTCTGATCGGTCACCGCCTGACCGAAAAAGAAACTTTGCTGCCAGGCCACGATGTCGTCCTTGGGATGGGGTGTGGAAGTCCAGTAGATGCCGGACTTGATATTGTGGAAAGGATGGCCTGCCGGTAGCGAAGGATCCTGCTGCTCGAGATCGACCAAAGTCTTGATTTCATCAATGCTCGGCGCGCGCCAGCCCTGCGTTCCACCGACGGTTTTCGTCGCGCAGCGCGCAACGGAGCGGTCCCACACATCAAAAATGTAATCCGGCTCACGCTCCCAGATGAGGCCGCTCGCCGAGTCTTTCACCGCCTCGCCATTCAACACCAACGTAAACCGCGAGGCACTCTCTTCCGCATGAAGCATATCCATTGGGAAGCCGGCCCACAGAACACAGCAGCAGGCGGACATTCGGCAGAGCATCCAGGCGAGTGACATGCCCGGGAGTGTGCCTGATGTCTCCAAGGTTTTCAAGAATAGGGTCGTCATCGGACGTGCCTACCAGTCCAACCGCCGATATTGCCGCCGGAGCAACACCGCTCCCCACAGCAACGAGCTCAGCATCAGCACCGTACCGATGCCATACGAGAGATGCGCGAGGCGATGGTCATATTGCAGCCACCCCAACATCGTGAGGAGATTGTTCCAGTCGTGCGCATCCACCTCTTTGCCGGTAAATCCGCCGAGCAGAATCAGATCCATGGCCCGGGCATCGTTGATATAGGGCGCGACATCCATAAAATTTTCCGCTGTCCACCAGAGCGCCACCGAACCGCCGAACGGGTCACGCGTCTTGACGAGAAAGGTGCCGAGACAGATCAACGGCATGAGGATCTGCCCGAGACTACCGCCGAGAATCATCATGAAGCGTCCGAAGGGCATGAAGAGCAAGTGCCCGGCCTCATGAAACGGCAGATTAATCAGATGCAGGAAGGATTCGCCCGTGTAATTCGTCTCGAGCGGGATGGCGATCAAACGCCAGCCCCACCAAGCTAACAAGGCGAACATCAGCACGCGTCCCGCGAAGTAAAAGGGATTGACCGACTCCTCCGTAATGAGGAACCAGTCCTTGGCGAGGCGTGCCCGAGACGATTCGTCAACCGGCGTGGGTAGCACCGCAGCCGGAGGTGGCAGCCGGTGCATCTTCGCGAAGATGATGCCGCAGCGTACGCAGTCTGCGTTTCCGTCGTCCTGTTCCCATCCACATTTTGGACAGTGCATCACTCAGCGCAGAATGAACGGTTCCCAGGAGAAGGTCACGGCAAAAATAACCAGGGCCAGCCACCCGATCAGCACACGGGTAGTGCCCAGATCCCGGCCGGGGTTTCGCACCGGCGGATGCGCCAAGCCCATCATGCCGGCCAACCCCACCCACAAAAACCACCCTTTCCAGCCAAGCCAACCGAACACCATCAGGATGGGAATGAGCGCAACCGCCACACTGCGCTGCCGCTCTCCCAATAAGGCATAGGCGACGTGCCCGCCGTCGAGTTGGCCGATCGGCAAGAGATTGAGCGAGGTGATGAAGAGTCCGAACCAAGCGGCAAATCCGACTGGATGCAGGATCACATCCGCGGTCGGCGCCAAGGGACCGATCACGACCCAGGACGCGAATTGAAGCAACAATGGTTCGCCCAAGTGCATGCCGTAATTGCCTTGGATCGGCACCACCGTCGACAGCCGGAGCCCGATCACAAGGGCGATCACCGCGACGACAAACCCGGCGATCGGACCGGCGACGCCGATATCGAACAACGCCCGGCGGTCCGTCAGGGGCGCGCGCATGCGAATAATCGCCCCGAAGGTGCCCACGAAATGCGGCAGGCCGGGGATGAACAACGGTAGGGAAGTCGGCACGCCATGCAAACGCGAGAACACATAGTGGCCCAGTTCATGGGTGACGAGAATGCCTAGCAGCGTCGCGGCAAAGGGGATCCCCTTCCATAACGAGCCGGAATCGTCGACCAGAAAGTCCCACGGGCCGACCAGAGGATTCGTGTTCGTTTGATACGCGCCGGCCCAGACGACGGTAAACAGGGTGAGGGCAAACAGGATGGCCGGGAGCACAAAGGCGGAAAAGGGCGGACGCTCTTCCTGGACCCATTCGTCTTCTTCGGCCTCTTCCAATGAAGAGGCCGTCACTTCACCCGAAGACCGGTTGTGACCCGACTCGTCCCGGTTCATCACAGGCCTCTGGCGTTAGGTCGCGAACGGATTATGGAGCCGCTCTTCGTGAACCGTCGTGGCCGGTCCATGCCCGGGAAATAGCCGCGTATTCGGAGAAAGGGCCAACACGCGGTGGCGGACGGACGCAAGATGCGCCTGATACAGTCCGGCTGGATTCGAACGGCCGATCGAGCCGGCAAACAAGGTATCGCCCACAAAACACATGGGCTCGCCTGCCTCTTCGAGGCGATAACAGACTCCGCCGGGAGTGTGGCCTGGCGTTGGCATGAACCGCAGCGTGAGCCCGCCGACCCGCAGCGTTCCGTCCTCTTGAGGCACGTGCAGCACATCTTGCGAAGGACGCCAGCTGAGGAGGTCGAGATCGTCAGGGCCGAGATAGACAGGCACCGGATGAGACTGCAGAAGCGCGTCAATTCCATCGGCATGGTCGGAATGCCCGTGCGTCAGGCAAATCGCCCGAAGACGCAATTTCCGCGTGGCGAGCATGTCCAACATGGCGTTCGCGTTGTACGCGGTATCCACGATCACCGCATCACCGCGATCATGCACGAGATAGCCTTTGACCTCGTAGCCCCCGATCGAACCCAGGATTGTTTCAACGTGCGGGACGGCCGGCGGCAATACCTCAGGGGTCCACCCTTCCGCCACCTGCGCCAACTGGTCGGCCCTCAGCCCCAATGCACGGGCCACCGCGTGCACCTGCTCTCGATTCTGCGGTGGCCGGCCGCGCTCCAGTTCACTCAGTTCGGCTTCCGGCAGACCACCTGCGCGCGCTACGTCGGCGACCGATCGTTGCTGCCCATTGCGAGCCTTCTTCAGAATATCGCTGAGTTCATCTTCAAGAGGCATAGCAGTTCTGTTCCTGGTTCATGGCGATTGGGCGCATGGCCGCGGGGTCCTTCACTGCGCGCATCGAGCTTACATCGCCACTCCGGCCGGCAGGTCGATGTAGCGCTCACTGCGCGTGTCCAACGAGGGCCTTCCGAGGCCGCGCGTTGCGCGAGCAAGGAGCCACTCGATCTGCCACCCTCCCCCTCAACTCTCAGGCGCCAGGGTAATCTCCTTCACCTCGCCGAAACTTGCCAGCACTTTTGATAAGGCGTCGCCGGAACCCACCGCAAGGATGCGCAACCGGTCGGGATTAAAGTGCGTCTTTGCCGCCCGTTGAATATCATCTTTCGTGAGCTTCACCACCTTGTCACGAATCTGCTGCAGCCAGTCTTTCGGCAAGCCGTCGTATTCCAGATCCATCAAGCGCGCGACAATGCTGGAGGCGCTGGTGAACGAAAACACGAACGAATTCACATACGCTTCTTTGGCTTCTTCTAACTCAGCATCCGTCACTGGTTCGTTCCGCATCCGCTCCATATTCGCCACAAAGCGGTTCACCACTTCCTGCGTGGACGAGAGTTTGGTCTCCGCACGCATCAGCCACACGCCTTCATCATACACACTGGCCCGCAGGCCGCTGCCGACGGAATAGGCCAGGCCGCGCTTTGTGCGCACGTCGTTAAACAGACGGCTGCGGAAGGAGCTCCCGCCCAGAATGTCGTTGGCAATCGCCACCGCGACGTAATCCGGATGGGTTTCCTTGACCGTCAAGTGCCCCACCCGCAAGTGAGTTTGCGATGTATCCTTATTGACGAACCGGACGAGGCCAGTCTTGAATTCAGATGCTGCTACAGCCGGGATCGTGACAGCTGGCACGACTCCTTTAGACCAATCCCCGAAGGCTTCGCGCAAGAGGGCCAGCATGCCGGCCTTGTCAAAATCGCCGGTCACGCCGAGAATGATGCCGTTGGGATGCACGGTCTGCTGATGAAACGCGACCAGATCTTCGCGGGTGATCGATTCGATCGAACGCACCGACGTTTCACGCGCGCTCGGATGGGTCGGGCCGTAGAGCAATTTGGCAAACTCCCGCCCGACGATGGAGCCCGGGCTGTCCTGCCGACGGCGGATACCCTCCAGTGCCTGCAACTTCGCCAACTCGACCCGGCTCTGCTCAAATGCCGGGCGCCGCAACAGATCGGCAAAGATCTGCAGCCCGCGCCTCAGGTCCTTCTTCAGCACATCCAATGAGGCGGAACCGGATTCCTTCCCGAACCCAATGGAGATCGTCGCCGCCAACTGTTCCAGCTCTTCATCCACCTCGTCCGGTGACATGGTGGCCGATCCACCGGTGCGCATCGCTGCGCCGGTCATCCCCGCGAGGCCGACCTTGTCCGCCGGATCCAGCCAACTGCCGGTCTTGAGCGTGGCATTGATCGTCACGAGCGGCAACTCATGGTCTTCAAGCAAGTAGACCACCATGCCGTTGTCCAGCACGAGCCGCTCCGCATCCGGCGGATTGAATTCCACCGTCGGGAATCGCATGGCACGAGGATTATCCAACGCCAGGTCCCCTGCCATCACGAGCGACGCTTGCACAAGGAACACGAGCACGAACACCGGACATGACATCCATCTCGCTGCTTGTCTCATGACCTTCCCTTTTTCCAGTTCACACATGAGGCGCCTCATCGAGCCACCTCCCCAACAGCCGCCAGCTTTTTATCCGGTGCCTTTTTCACCAAGACCCCGACCGTCCGGTTCGGCTTGGTCAGGTACTGGGCGGCCACCCGCTGCACGTCAGCGGGCGTCACGGCGGCAATCCTGGCACGCGCATTCAACACATACCGCCAGGTGCCGGCGACGGTTTGATAGAACGCCAGTTGCGACGCGAGGCCGCTATTGGAGCGCAACGACCGCACCAGATCCGCATCGAGTCCATTGAGGACCCGCTCGAACTCCTTCGCCGAGATCGGCTCCGTCTTCAACCGTTCGAGCTCTTCATAAATCGCCGATTCCACTTCCGCCGTCGTGTGGGGCGCCAGGGGAGTGGCCGCAATCACGAACAGATTCGGCGCACGAACGCCCGGGTAGTTCGTATCCGACAAGACCGACGCCGCCAACCGCTTATCCCGCACCAGCGTGCTGTATAAACGCGACGTCACGCCTTCGGTCAGCACTTCGTCGATCACATCGAACACGAAGTCGTCCGGGTGGCCGATGGTCGGTTTGTGGTAACCGATCGCCAATGCCGGTTCGGCATCGAATTCGATTTCGACCCGGCGCTCGCCGCGCTGCGGCGGCTCTTCTGTCACCAAGGCCGGGATGGGGGGCGCGGCCGGAATTTTGCCGAAGGTCTGCTCGATCAACGCAATAACCTCTTTCGGTTGGATATCGCCGACAATGGCGACCGTTGCGTTGTTCGGGCCGTAGTAGGTCTTGAAGAAGGCTTCCGTGGCGGCCGGCGTGAGGGCCATGATATCCGAGCCCCACCCGATCGTCGGCACACCATACTGATGGGCCTGGAAGGCCGTGGAGGTAAAGGTCTCGTAGAGCAGGCCGTTGGGACTGTCGTCCGTCCGGAGTCGGCGCTCCTCCATCACCACACCCCGCTCTTTATAGAATTCGCGCAACACCGGATGCGCCATACGGTCGGATTCCAGCGCCGCCCACAAGGGCAAGCGGTTGGCGGGCAGGCTGATCACATAACGGGTGATGTCCTTGCCCGTCGAGGCATTCAGGCCGACTCCCCCATGGCGCTGATAGAGCAACGCCATTTCATTGCCCACCACAAACTCGCCCGCCTTGTCCTGCAATTCCTTGAACCGGCGCTGCAGCTGCTGCACCTCTTGCGATGCCACATGCGACTTGCCTTCCATTTGTGCGCGAGCGGCTTCGTCGCGCTCGCGGCGGTCCAGCTCGTTCCCGACCGTGGTGAGTTCGTCCAGCACGGCTTGTTCCCGCTCATAATCTCGCGTGCCCACGGTCCGCGTGCCTTTAAATGCCATATGTTCGTAGAGGTGGGCCAAGCCTGTCAGTCCGACCTGCTCATTCACCCCGCCGACGCCGAAGGTCATGTTGATGCTGACGATCGGCGCTTGATGCCGTTCGACCATCAGCACGGTCATGCCATTGGCCAGCTTATGTTCAATGACCCGATCGGCCAGGCTCGGGGACTCCGCGTATCCCGGCGCGGCCGCCGCAAGCATGCCAGAGAGGATCACAACCCCGATTGTGCGCACTCGTGTGATGCCGATCATATGAAGAGCTCCATCAGTTCCTCCGGTCGTTCAATAAACCAATCCGGTTGGCAAGCCGCCATCTTTTGACGATTGCCCATACCATACCCCACCGCACAGACCCGAATGCCCGCATTGTGCCCGCCGTTGATGTCATTGGTGCTATCGCCGATGAGCACCGTGCGATCCTTCTTGACGCCGAGTTGCTCCATCACGTGCACCAGCATGCCCGGCTCTGGTTTCAAGCCGAAGCCATTGTCGCCACCAACCACATAGGCGAAGTGGTGATGACCGAGCCCTTTCAAAATCACGTTCGTATATTCGATCGCTTTGTTGGTCGCCACGGCTTTGGACTTGGCGGCGTAATGCGCGAGGACCTGGTCGATGCCGGGGTAAAACACGGTGCGATCCAGGCAATGTTCTAGATAGTGCCCGCGAAAGACACGCAATGCTTGGTCGAAGAGATCCTGATTGTCTTCCCCGACGGCCAGCCGCAGCAGCTTCTTCACGCCGTCGCCGACGAATCCGAAAATTTCCTCCTGCGGCCGCTCCGGGACTCCCAGCTCGCGCAACGTCAAATTGACGCTATCGGCAATATCCCACTTCGATTCGATGAGCGTGCCGTCCAGGTCGAAGATGAGCAAATCGATCTCAGACTTTGTCGTCATTCTTTTGCCTTTCGCAATTCTGCCTGCAACGCCGCCAGCGAAGCCTGCCGCGTTCCGTCTTTTTCTTCCAACATCGCCTGTCGCACCACATTCAACATACGTTTCTGACCGACGTGAGGCGGCAGGATCGGCTCCACGATTTTCCACCGCCCGTTGATCACCTTGAGCCGGACACGCGCCTGCTCCGTACCGGGCTCCGGCACGAATCCGGCGGTATCCAGATACATGACGCCCAGCACGCGAAATTCGACCGGCACCACCACTTCCAACCGATTCACAATCTCCCATTGACGGAAATCATCCGGCACCGTGAAGCCAGTGATGACGATAACCTTCCCCCAAGCCGGCTCCTCTTTCCAATCGACATACCCAGCGACCGATTCGAAGGAACTGGCGTCAAGCCGCACCCCCTTGTTGTCGAGGGCAAAATATTTTTCCGCCACTTTGGCCGGCGAATGCGAGACCGCGTTGCTTTGCGCAAGCCCCGGCGAGACCCAGGCCGTCAGCCAGACGACTCCCGCCATGAATCCGATGATCGCCGCACGCAGACATATCATACCGCTAACCGACCTCGTGCAGTTTCATGAGATTCGTCCCGCCCGGCTGCCCGACTCTGGTCCCGGAAAGAATGACGATACGTTGCCCTGCCGTGGCGAGACCGTAGGCCTTCAGCCGCCGCTCGGCCTCGTTGACGCGTTCATCGGTGGTGGAAATCTGCGGCATGGTGTGCGGCATGACCCCCCAATAGAGCGCCATCTGCCGGCGGACCGGCTCAAACGGAGTGAAGCCGATGATCGGCGCAGCCGGACGTTGTTTCGAGACCAGGCGGGCCGTGGTGCCACGCTCGCTGAACGCCACAATGGCCGTAGCACCGGTCGCCGCGGCCGCGGAGGATGCGGATAGGCAGATGGCCTCTTGGAATGACAGACGCCGGTTGTCCGGCGAGGCTCTCCGGACAAATCCCGGCCCAGTTTCGACCTCCGCCGCGCGCACGATGCGATCCATTACCCGCACCACTTCGATCGGATGGTGCCCGACGGCCGTCTCCGCCGACAACATCACGGCGTCGGTGCCATCGAACACGGCATTTGCCACATCCGACGCTTCCGCTCTGGTCGGCCGCACGTGCTGCGTCATCGACTCCAACATTTGCGTAGCCGTAATCACCAGCCGCCGATGGCGATTCGCGGTGGCGATAATGCGCTTCTGCAAGACCGGTACGGCTTCCGGCCCCAATTCGACGCCCAAATCTCCGCGCGCGACCATCACCCCGTCCGCCTGCTGCAGGATGGCGTCTAAATCGGTCACGGCTTCCTGCCGCTCAATTTTGGCGATCACCGGCACGTCGCCGCCGCACTCGGCGATAAGCTGTTTGGCCGCGACGATGTCGTCCGCGCCACGCACAAATGACAGCGCGATATAATCCACCCCCTGCGCCACCCCGAATCGCAAGTCCTCACGGTCTTTGTCCGTCAACGTCGGCGCACTGACGACCGTGTCCGGGAGGTTCATGCCCTTATGGGACGTGACACGTCCGCCCGCCACCACCGTGCATTCCACCGCACCGTCGGCGATGCGATCAGCCGTCAATTCCACGAGGCCGTCGTCGATCAGTATTTTGGCCCCTGGCCGAATGTCCCTAGTCAGAGCTTGATAAGTCACGGGAATCTCTTGCGCGCGATCAGCGGACAGGAGGGTCCTGGCGCCGATTTGTCCGCCGGATCGCAAGGTCATCGTCCGCAATCGCACGCGTTGTCCGACGCGCAGTTCCAATGTTCCGTCGATCTCTCCGACGCGAATGCGCGGCCCTTGCAAATCCTGAATAATCGCCACCGCCACACCCAAGCGGTCAGCGGCTTCGCGAATGGCCTTGATTGCCTGGCCATGTGATGCATGCGTCCCATGAGAAAAGTTCAACCGTGCCGCATTCATGCCGCTCTGGATCAGTTGCTCAAGCACGCCCGCGCCATCGCTCGCTGGACCGATGGTGCAGACGATTTTTGCTTTTCGCATGCTGCTGTTCTTCTGTCTTGACAAGATCGGCCCGGCACACCATCTTGTACGTATGCGGTGAGGCTCGACGCGCTCCTGATTCGGTCGGCAACGGGTCATTCTAACAAACCCGTCCGCATGCCGCAAAAGAACATCTGCATGGCGTCTGGAGATGCTGGAGGCCGGACTCATGAGAACATTCTTACGAATCCACACACCACGAGGCGATTCATGAGCGCATCGGACAAGCAATCAACGGAACAGTTCGACTTTGTCACGATGGAAGGGCTGCTGGCCTATGGAGAAGCCCTCGCACAACGTTCATCGAGCGGCAGGTACGTGTTACCGCCGCCGCCCCCCCCGCCATCGACTGACCGGCTACAACAAACACAGACGGCAGCCGACGCGATGAGAGCGTTCATCCACCACGTTCAACAGGGGGTGCCGAGCGCCGAGGCCTATCGTGCCGGACGGCAAGAGCTGCTTGCTAAAGCCTGTGGAAATGACCCTCTGGTCTTTTTCGCCGCGTGGAATCTACTGCTTGCACGCGGCGAACTTGCGCCACTGTATCGTGCGCCAATCGGCGCGACCCAAAAACCTGCACATCGCCGTCCGGTCGCTATCGTCCCACGGACGCAATTGACTCCTCAGCTGGCCGAAGGCCGGATCGTGCTGGATTTGGGGGATGATCGTTTCTGGTTGCTTCCCCGGGACCTCGGCGACCGCACGCTGTTCCTCACCATGCGTCACGGTGTCTCCGAGGTCGAGAGCAAAACCCATCGTGTGGGCCGACGACTGGCAAATGTACTCGATACCGAACGCGGCGTACCCAGAGCGGATGCTGTCGGGGCGGCCCTGGCCCGCATGGTGGGCGTGGTCGGCCAGCAATTAGGCTATCTGCAATTGCGCAATTATCTCGATCCGCGCACGTTTCTTCATCTCATCAGTCACAGCCCCAATACGGAGCAACTCTGCCGCCGTATCACCAAGGCGTTGCTTCCCGACGGGGCAGATGCGGTGCATCCCCACCGTGAACCGACCTTGGAATCACAGGATTTCGGCTGGGTCACCGGCATGGAGAAACAAGCGGAACTCGACGCGGCAGCGAACGCGTTCGGGGTGGATGCGAAGACTGCCAAACGACTCATCAAGCACCCGTTCTACAGCTATCCCGGCGGGCATTCATTTTTTGATCTCTATGTCGATGTCATCGACGGTCTCCACCGGCTGGGCCGAGCCCATCCCGGCGAAGTGTTGTGTCTCTATACACACAGTTCGACCCTGCGCGCGCTGCGCATCTATCTCGACCCACGGCCTTTCCGCGAAGCGTTTTCGGAGTTCGGCGAATACAAGGAAGGGCAGGACAACGTCGTGCTCCTCACCTTGGAGAACGGCAAACTCTCCGGCTATTCGACCGCCGTAGGGCTGATTGAAAGCGACCGGGTCGCGCGGGAGGCCTGGGTGACGGTTGAGCGGGAACGCAGTCAACGTGTGACGCTCAAGCCCGGGCGCATCAAACGACTGATCGCCTTGGTGTCGGGGGGAGATTTCGGCGGCGGGGGGGCGGCCTTGAAGGAGTTGCGCGTCACCGGCAACCGCTTCGGCCTGGACGTCTTGTTTGTCCGCCATGGATTTCTCGGCCTGGCCAACAATTGGATCGACGCCGTCACCGAGGAAGATACCCGCGGCATGAGCAGTCATGCCAGCAGCCCCATCGGGAGCAGCCGGTTTGAGGATTTTAAAGACGAACAGGTGCAACATGCCGCGATGCGTTCCCTGGCGCCCTACCTCGAAGACTCAGCGCTCGTGGTCTTAGGAGGAGACGGCAGCTTGCGCGGCGCGCGGGCGATCCATGAAACCTACGGGGTGCAAGTGGTCGGCATTCCGGGCACCATCGACAACAATATCGCCGGTACCACCTCGCTGGGATTTCATTCCGCAATCGCCCTTGCGAATCAATCCATCGAATCACTGAAGGCCACCAGCGCCGCCATGGGCAGTATCTTTTTCGTCGAGGTCATGGGCGCGGGATCCGGCCACCTGGCCTTGGCGTGCGCCTACCAGGCCCGGGCGGAAGGGATTCTGGTCAATGAGCATCCCGATCCCGATGCCTATATCGAAGACATTGTCCTGGGCACCTTACAACGCACATTGGGCGTGCCGAACAAAAGCCATATCTTTGTCGTGGCGGAACGGACCCCTCACCGGCATCACCGGGAAGGTGGGGTCCACGGGCTGGTCGATTATGTCGCGCAGACGATTGCCACATGGCCGCAGCGACGTGAAGCAACGGGCCCGTACTCGCTGGCCTCGGCCACCAAGGCCACGATTCTCGGCCATACGCTCAGAGGCGCGCCGCCGACCCCGGAAGATAAAATGATCGCGCAACATCTCGCCTATGAAACGGTGCGCCGGCTCGTTGAACAACCGGACACCATCGTCGGCTGCATGGTGGCCTATCACGATTCAAACCGGATCGAAACGATTCCGCTTCACGCGGTGTCACCCAAGCCGTTCGACTGGGAATTGTTTACGCGCATGCACGTCACGGAGCTCCAACACGACCGTGTGTAATGGACTGCCCCTTCGTCGCGCGGAGGCTACATTGACCACTCCTATGTGACGTGTTAGGGTCTTTCCAGTTGTTGTCACGAGTTGTGCATCACCATGTCTGTCTCGCGCTTCACACGACTTGTCCTTTGGGTCTGCGCGACGTTGCTCTTGCAGCTGGGCGTCGCCTTTACGGCTGAGCCGGGTCCCGCCCTTCTCGACACCCCGGTTCGGCAGCTCACTCCAGCTCCCCACCAAACGCTGTCGGCGGAAGACGGCTCCGTGCGCGCCGGTCCAGTCACTAAGCAAGGTGAAGGTGCCGCACGCGACACCATTCCTTCGGTTGCACGCCAAACCCTCAAAGCGATTGAAGCTCGACACGGGGAGCCCTTACCGGGTTATGTCGGAGGGCGCAATTTTCAGAATCGTGAACGCGTGCTCCCACGAGGCCGTTATCGCGAGTATGACGTGCACCCGAAGGTGCCCGGGAAAAACCGCGGAACCGAACGGATCGTCATTAATCAAGCCAGCGGGAAAGCCTACTACACGGCCGATCACTATCGTTCATTTGTTCCGATGAATTGAGGACACATGTCGATTACTGCGCTTCAATCGATCAAGAAACCATGGGCCCATCTCCTGGTGCATGCCGAAGGAGAGGCCTTGGATACACTGCTGTCGGTCCCTGCACACTTTGAGATCAAAACTATTTCCGGCAAGAAATGTAAAACGAAAGCCGGGCTGCTGGATGAATTCAGCCGGGTCTTCTCGTTTCCCGACTACTTCGGCCACAACTGGGATGCGCTGGAGGAGTGTCTCGCCGACCTCGACTGGCTGCCGGCCAAAGGCTACCTGGTTGTGGTCACGGATGCCGACCAGGTGCTGACGAAGCCGGATGAGGAAGACGACTTTGAAACCTTTGTCGAAATTCTGAGCGAAGCCGGTGAAGCCTGGAGCCTGAAAGAATCCGACGATGCGACAGGCAATGGCCTGCCGTTCCATGCCGTGCTGGCGGTCCAGGAGCGGCATAAACGCGCCCGCCACAATTGGTTCGCGCCGCCTTTGGCCATGGAGCGGAAGGCGACGAAATCCGGCGGCGCGAAGGGATCAAAAACCAGGGGGCGTTAGACCCTACCATTCCGACGTGTGATAAGGAGGTGACGATGGGACTCTTTGATCAACTCGGCCAGGCGGCAACAGGGATGTTGGGACAGACCGGTAATAACAATCCGCTGCTGCAAGCCGTGGTCGGCCTGCTCGCACAGAACAGCCATGTGGGTGGGCTCAGCGGACTTATTCAAGCCTTTCAGAAAAACGGACTGGGAGACATCGTGAATTCCTGGGTCGGCACGGGCAAGAATCTACCGATTTCATCGGAGCAGATCCAACAAGGATTGGGTGGCGACCTCCTCAAGCAACTGGCCTCGCAGGCAGGCCTCAGCACGGATGCCGTCGGCGGTCAGCTGGCGAGTCTGCTGCCCGGCTTGATCGATAAGCTGACACCCGGCGGCAAGGTACCGGAGTCAGATTTGATTGAACAGGGATTAACGTTGTTGCGAGGAAAACTCGGATAGTCCGATACGCGACTGATTCAGATTGGCCGAAACACTGTTATTTGCCGATGGCTAGGAAAGAAAGAGCCACCGTCCCATCCGTCGCTGTATCCAGCGGGTCAGCCCCCAGGACAGATCGTTCAGGCGTGAGAGCAGCCAGACTTTCGGCGTGACAACCTGTTTCACGCTCGCGCTCAGCGAGGTGAAATGGTCCGCGCACAATCCATGCGTCTCACTGAGATCGTCGAGCGGCAACTTTTCACGGAGAAACGCCGGCTTCCCGTCTCGCACACACCAGGCGCAGAGCACTCTCACTGGCTCACTCCATTCGTTGCAGTCCGACTCACCGCCCTGCAGGCGCAAAACCCGCACCAGGAGACAGCGGCGATCAGTTCGTTAATTTTTCAGAGGGTTGCAAGAAATAAAGCGGCGGGATCTGGACATTTCGTCGGACAACCGTGTGGCATTACGGCGACGAATGACATTTTTTGTCTCTTCGGATGCCAAGGTTCCATGCCCATCGCTCACAACAAGGCAGGAGCCACCTCAGTTATTCGGCGAACCACCGGCTCATAGCGTGGACGCGATCCCTCATCATAGGACGGAACCAGTGGGTCACGCCCGATTCCCATCAGCTGAAGATGGCTGGAACAAATTCCATGGGTTTCGCGCCCATCGTCCAGGGGAGCCTTTTCGCGTACCACCGCCGGTCGCCCTTCACTTTCACACCAGGAGCAGATCACTTTCATCATATTCTCCTACGCAATGACACCCGGTGCTGAGCAAGACTTGCGCCACCGATTCATTGAACAATAAACCATGATTTTTTACAGAAAATCTGATTGAATCCATCCAGCGCTCGGACTGGTGTATCGATTCAGATACCCCGTTGTATCGAATCATCCGCCGATACAATGGAAACGCGGCGCCTCAATTGACCGTTTTGAATTTCCCATGTTAGGTTGCGCCCCAAATCACCCCTCGATGAAAGAGACCCATGAAAACACAACGTTCGGAACAACTTTTTGCAGAGGCACAGCAGATCATTCCCGGGGGCGTCAATAGTCCGGTTCGCGCTTTTCGTTCAGTAGGCGGACAACCCCGATTCATCGCTCGCGCCAAAGGCGCGCGCCTCTATGATGTCGACGGAAACAGCTATCTCGACTATGTGCTCTCATGGGGCCCCATGATTCTTGGCCATGCGCCGGCCACCGTGACAAAGGCCATTCAGCGGGCTGCCGCCAACGGCACCAGTTATGGCGCGCCGACCGAATTGGAAATTCAACTGGCCACGATGATTCGCGAGGCCCTGCCCTCGATGGAGCAGGTCAGACTAGTGAGTTCAGGGACCGAAGCCGTCATGAGTGCCCTCCGCGTCGCCCGCGCTTATACCAAACGCGACGGCATCCTGAAATTCGAAGGCTGTTACCACGGCCATAGCGATTACCTATTGGCCAAAGCCGGTTCCGGCCTGACCACATTGGGAATCCCCGACTGCCCCGGCGTCCCCGAGGACTTCACCAAACACACCTTGACCGCACCGTACAATGACCTGGTGACGGCGGAAAAGCTGATCAAGAAACATCACCGGCAGCTGGCCTGCGTGATCGTCGAGCCGATCGCCGGAAACATGGGCGTCGTCCCTCCTTCACCGGGATTCCTGGAAGGCCTGCGCAAACTGACCGATGCGCATGGGATGCTCCTGATTTTCGATGAAGTGATCTCGGGATTCCGGGTCCAGTACGGCGGGGCCCAAACGCTGTACGGCATCAAGCCTGATCTGACGATCCTGGGCAAGATCATCGGGGGGGGACTGCCCGTGGGGGCTTACGGCGGTGCGAAGGACATCATGAAGATGATTGCCCCATCGGGACCGGTCTATCAGGCGGGGACGTTGTCAGGAAATCCCTTGGCCGTCACGGCAGGTATCGAAACGCTGAAGCGGCTAAAGAAGCCAGGTACCTACGAACAACTCGAACAACGGTCGGTGGCGCTGTCCGAAGGATTGGGCAAGATCGCAAGCAAAGCGGGAGTTCCGCTGACTCAGACGCGGGTCGCCTCCATGATGTGTGCGTTCTTTACTCAGGGACCTGTGGTGGACTGGGCAACTGCGAAGAAATCCGACACGAAAGTCTATGCGAAATTCTTTCACCACATGCTGGATGCGGGCGTGTACTTGGCCCCATCACAATTTGAGGCCGCCTTCATGTCTGTCGCCCATACACCGCGGGACATTGAGCGCACCCTCAACGCCGCTCAAGCTGCGTTTAAAACCCTCTGACCTGGTGTGAAGATGGCGGGGGTTGCTCGTCTTTTGTGAAGCCTGTTCCTGGATGCATTTCGTATCGAAACTGATACGAAATGCATCCATTCGGATACGCGACCGAAGACCGCTTTCAGCATCCTGGTCTATTCGTCGTCGTCCTCGTCGTCCATCTCCAACGCTTCCTGCCGTTTCTGCTCTTCCATCGCATTGTGCAGGAGCATGCGGACAAACATTGAATACAGCGAACCTTTTTCCAAGGTTCCGCCGGGAGGAATCGCGATTTTACCTTCCTTGATCATGCGATCCATCCAGGCCTTTTGATCGGGGGCAATCAAGATCGGCACCTCGACCAGCCCAACTTTTCCAAACATATCCATGAGTTAAACCTCCGTGAATTCTCGCCGCGATTCGTAACTCGCAAAACAATGTCTAGCCCCTCGGCACATTCGGGGAACTGCGCTTCACGCATGACGAGCTACTCTGCGTTGGCATTTGAGCACGCGGTTTTTCGGGTTGTCAACCGAAGAGCCGCCGCCTGACTCATGGCATGGAGCGTGCTGTGATGAGGTCCTGAAACAATGGAGGACTTACAGTATGCTTCGCACCATCGTACCCGACTCCCGCCTTTTGAGCCGGTTGGCCCTGCTGTTGCTGGTGGCCTCCCCCACGGCGCCGTTACTTGGCGCGGTGGAAGAAAGCCGCTCGAGCCTCCACACCTATACCCCAGCCATCAGAAATGATCCCAGCCCTTTTCATTGCTCCGATTGCTGGGATCTGAAGCCAGACCAACATCCCTCGCTTCCCCAGCACCAATCCAAACGGTATCGACGCGGACATCATGATCGAGGTCTTCGCCCGCACAAGAACCCCTTTGCAAAAAAATCGCACTCCTTTAGTCGCGGGTTGAGATCCCTTCCACGCCATGCCCTCTCGATGGGGGGATTCGAGCGGACGGTGGAAGGCTGGCAAGTTCGGACGGTCGATGGCGATACCATTCGGTATGGTACCGACCGCATTCGCATTCGCGGCTACAACGCGCCTGAACTATCCGAACCGGGCGGGCGTGAAGCTGCGCTCCGTCTTGAGCGACTGATGCAAGAAGGCACGATCAACATCGTGCCCCACGGCCACGACGTCTATGGCCGCACACTGGCCGATGTGTTCGTGAACGGGCAAAACGTGGCCGAAGTGATGACGATGGAAGGATTTGGGAGGAGAGGGTGAAGCTGGTTTCGTGAGATGTTGCTTGGTTGTTCGTAGCCATACTGACGTATAATTCGGATCCATCGTAAACTTTGTCCACTATGAGAAAAAGAGGCGGACATTCTCTACAGCACTCCCAATCAATGCCCTGCTGATCACGACCGATCGCGTATGCTGTCCTCAAATAATCTCCTCACTCCCCGCCTTCGACTCCGACAGTGGCGACCATCGGACCTCGCACCATTCGCGGCGATCAATGCCGATGTCGATGTCATGCGCTATTATCCAGCGCTGTGGACCAGAGCGCAGAGCGACGGCTTTGCCGAACGGGTCACGCAGCTGATCGAAGAACGGGGCTGGGGCTTCTGGGCTGTTGAAGAGCGGCAATCCCAGCAATTCACCGGTTTCGTCGGGTTGCATATCCCATCCGCCTCGCTCCCCTTTTCACCCTGCGTTGAAGTGGGGTGGCGCCTCGCCAAATCCTATTGGGGCCTGGGCTATGCCACGGAAGCTGCGCAATCGGCTATCACGTTCGGTTTCGAGCAACTCCATCTGGAAGAAATTGTCGCATTTAGCGCCATCTCCAATCTGAAATCGCGTGCCGTGATGGAACGGCTCGGAATGCGGCGTGACTGCGAGTTCGACCATCCCCAGGTGCCCGCCGAATCCAAACTGCGGCGACATGTGTTATATCGTCTGAGCAAGCCACCATGAAGACGCAATACTACACCGCCACCAGCCTCGACGGGTTCATCGCCACTGAAGACGACTCATTAGACTGGCTCTTCCCGCTGGGCGACGTGAACGAAACCGGTTATCCCTTATTCATTGCGGAGGTCGGAGCCATAGCCATGGGCTCGGCAACCTATGAATGGATGCTCCGTCACACTGACAAGATTACCGACCAGCAAGCTGGCACACCCTGGCCCTACTCCCAGCCCACGTGGGTGTTCTCCACCCGTTCGCTCCCCTTAGTCCAGAACACCGATATTCGCCTGGTTCGAGGGGACGTTCGAGCCATTCACACCGACATGCGCCATGCAGCTAACTCAAAGAACATCTGGATCGTCGGAGGCGGTGATCTCGCAGGACAGTTTTATGATGCCGGCCTACTGGACGAAGTCATCGTTCAAGTCGGTTCGGTCACGCTGGGACGCGGCAAACCACTGTTTCCCCGCCGCGTCACGAATCCGCCGCTTCAATTGATAGCCGTGCGTAAAATCGGACTCGGCTTCGCAGAATTGCGATACGATGTGCCGAAAGGCGTACAAGCCGACTCGGCCTAATGGATCCACAGGCGCAGACCACTCTTCTCCTTGTAGGGAACTCTCTATGCGCGTAGTCCATCTTATCAGCCTGTGCGCATCAGCCTTGGTCATCGGGTGTGTTTCGGCCCCCGCGCCTGATCTCATGAAGCAGATCGCTGAACGCAATCGTTGGGAACTCGCCCACTGGGGCAACCAGCCCATTTCGTATGAGAACGACGGAGAGCCGGTGATCCTTGGCTTCAAGGATGGCAAAGTGTCGGGTCACGCTGGATGCAATCGGTATGCTGCCGCCATGACGTTCGGACCCAACACCGGTGAGGTCTCGGTATCGCAGGGCATCACCACACGCATGGCCTGCGAGCCCAAGCGCATGGAATTCGAGGCGGCGTTCATTCGCGCCTTTGAAGGCTCCACCCGGTATCGCCTTGATGGGGAAAGCCTGTCGTTTGAGAGCGCCATCGCTCAGCCGCTGGAGTTTTACCGACGCCCCCTGAAATAGTCGATCCTTTCTCTGATTTCATACATCGAGTCCCTCCTTCGCGTATCCCTTCCGATACGACAGCGTATCGCTTGTGATACGACGCTCAGAAGAATGCATAACGATTCTGGCGGCGGGCGGTCGTCCATGCTCTCAAAATCGGCCGCTACGTTTACATCCATTCCATCAATCACCGGGCACTGCTCTTGCTCGATACAGAAGTGAACGTGGAATGCATACCATGGCTGACAACATCTTCATCGCGTTCCTCGCTTCTGGAATCCCGACTACCATACGGCTGTGCGGCAATGTCATGGTGCTTGGTAGGGATGCTGGCGCTGCTGGAACGGATGGCGCGAGAGCCTACTGGTGCTGGCTCACCTCTGGAGGGCGCCAGCCTAAAAGCCAATTCCTTACCCTCGATTGCCTCTTTTCATGGCTCTATGGAAGCGCCCTCGCAGCAAGCTTGTGCTGGATGTGGATGGCACTGGACCAACCGTTCCATCCTGGCTGGATTTTTGCGCCGCTGGTCATGATCACGATGGCGGATGGGCTGGAAAACCTTGTGCAAGCAGCGCAGCTCCGTTACATGTCGCCGAATGAACCGTCTGCCAAGAGCCTGTGGATCCAGCTCGCCGCTTGCGCGACTATCTTGAAACTCTGGCTCACCCGTGGGCTTTACGTCACTCTGGCCGGACTCATCCTCAACTTCCTCTGTACGTTCTCAGAACGGCACCTGGCCACTGATGCGATCGAATAATCGGTGGTTTCCCATGCGGCGCTGCAGCAACCGCCATATTTCTGCAGGCATTCGATAGGACCACATGCACCTTCATTCAGCCATCCAGCACAGTTGATCTCCTCCCGGTCCTGCGATACACATGGTGCACGATCTTGTGAGGACCGATATGCGCCGGAATATACTGCCTGTTTCTTTACTGCTCGCTCTTCTGCTTAGCACTCTGCAGCCGTTCCTTGGGCCGACCGCTGGATCCGCGGAACAGATCCGCGCTGCGATACCTGCCCCTCAACCAGAGGCCTGGTGGATGGAGCGGCATGAACGCGCCGTGGCTCGGATACGTCAAGGCCATGTCGATCTGCTGTTCATCGGCGATTCCATCACGCAGGGATGGGAAGAGGATGGGCGCCAAGTCTGGAACGCCTTCTACCAACGTCGGCATGCCGCTAACCTTGGCTACAACGGCGACCAGACAGACAATGTGTTGTGGCGGCTCCAGAACGGGGAACTGGACGGCATCACTCCCAAACTAGCGGTCGTGATGATCGGGACGAATAATGCGACGATGCGGGAGGATCCTCCCGAGTATACCGCTGCGGGCATCCAGGCAATTCTCACCACGTTGCGCACACGCCTGCCGGGAACCAAGATTCTGCTCCTGGCGATTTTCCCCCGAGGCCTCACAAACGACGACCTGTTCCGCCGCGTGAACGAGGCGGTGAATGAACGGCTGCCGGCCTTCGCGGATCAACGACGGGTCTTTTTTCTGAACCTGAACCGGCGCTTTCTAGATGGCCAGGGGGGCTTATCCGCGGAGATCATGTCCGATGCGCTGCACCCCAGCGCACTGGGCTACCGCATCTGGGCTGAGGGGATAGAGGACATGGTCAAACGCTTGATGGAAGAATGAGAACGAAATCAGAAGATTGTCCGCACAGACTCCAGGTTCCCAAGCTGCAACCCAAGGCGAGGAGAGTGGTGAGTGACCATCGGTAGTAGTTTCATCACGCTATTGCGTCCAACAGCGCATCGCAACCTACCCATCCGCTTACGAGAGCACAACGCCGTACTCAGGTAATCACCCCACACGGTCCTTGAGATACACAACGACGCACTGTATCTCATTTGATAAAACTGGTAATTCGCACAGATACCGCTCCGTGTAACCTCGTCCTGCTCCCAGTCTCCGTCCATTCAGATCCGCTCGAAAATTAAGAACGAGCCTCTCGTGCTTCCATTGGCACATCGTTTGCTCGATCGCAACTATGGTCCGGCGAAGGCTCGTAAATGACCGACGAGAGATCGGCTTCGGTCACGAAGTCTTTCGACTCGGCTTGGGGTGATTCGAGTACGCCTTATGTTGCGAAGGCCGCTTCTGAGGACCGAATCGACGAGCCATGTATGTTGCTCATCACCCCAGGACACGTATGCAAGGAAAGGAGCAAATTCACACCATAGCCGCAAGCATAGTCGGAGCGAACGGAGGCGGCCGAAAATGTCGTCACCCCTAACAAGGAGAATCCATCATGACAACCAAGCTCGATCAATCCCATGACAGCCAGCCCCCCATGACAACCGAGGAAGTAACAAGGCTAAAAAACCGAAAGGCCGATGCGAAACTTCAAGCAGGTCTGGCCGAGACACTCCACAGTCAAATGCCCGCCATGGAAGAATTTGATGGACGCGTATACCCCAAGGGATCAGAGGCCATCGCCATCTCCGGGATCTCCGCGAGCCGGCAGGCTATTGAGGCGGGCACTGAAGCGTTCATTCCTGACCATGTCGATGTGGAATTCACCGCACGGCTGGAACCACGCAGTCTGCGTCGACCCAAGTTCATCGAACGGAATGATTTCATGCGCGGGGAGATCGGTGTGAAGACGATTTTTGGCGTGGACAATCGAAAGGTATTTTACAGCACCGCCTATCCCTGGCGCTGTGTCGGCAAGGTGGAAAGCCCCATTGGATCCGGCAGCGGAGTCATGATCGGGCCACGCCATTTGTTAACCTGCTCACACATCATCGACTGGCGACCCAACAATACCACCGGTTGGCTCAAGTTTACGCCGATGTACTACAACGGCAGCTCCCCCTACGGAAGCGCATGGGCCATCCGCACCTACTACAAACACAAGGTATCGGGACCCACCATCGACAGCACCGAAATCAAATTTGACTACGTCGTGGTGGTGTTGGACCGCCCCATGGGCAATGCCACCGGCTGGATGGGGTCCAAGAGTTACAGCGACAGCTGGGATGGTGGTGCCTACTGGACTCACGCAGGCTATCCCGGCGATCTCACCGGAGGTCAGCGCCCGACCTATCAGACCAGCATCGCACTCGATGGTGATTTCTGGAGTCCGGACTCTCATGAAAGCATGAGCCACAAAGGCGATGTGTGGCCGGGTCAAAGTGGGGGCGCGTTTTGGGGCTACTGGAACAATAGCCCCTACGCAGTCGCCGTGCAGAGCGCACACAATCCTTCTGATAATCTCGCCAGCGGCGGATCGGACCTCGTCGATCTTGTCATTAAGGCCCGAGCTGAATTCCCATGACGAACGCGGTTTGCAACCACAGCGAGAGCAATCGCTTCCATGCACGAGAAGGAGGGAGATATGGCTACGAAGAGGACAGGAACGAGTGCGCCATCGAAGGCTAAAATGGAATCCACCGCAGCTTCGACCACCGAACAGTTGCTGTTAGCGGCGCTGGAGCGGGGCGGAGAGAGTTTGGAGACAGGCCGCTATTTAATTACCTATCGCGAGGAGGCGACAGACCAAGGGTTGAAGTCACTCAAGGCTCAAGGCTTTCGTGTTGCGGATGCGCGAGACTTCGATGAGCAAGCCGTGACGCCGGAAAATGTGGGCGACGCGGACGCCCTCCTATTCCCTGAGATCGGAGTGGCGGTGGTGGGAGGCGCGGCCATGCAAGAGCGGGGCATGAGCCTTCAATCAGAACTTGAGACAGATGGGCCAATACAGATCATTGAACCAGAATACTTCGTCTTTTCGGACAGTAGCGAATATCTTCGTGGATTCGCCAGTGCTGCAAACACAATCGCAAAGGATCTGGGGATGGAACGCGGCGCCGTTGCCGAAGAGGAGGATATGGAGGCCGCGGTTCTAGGAGCAACCTGGGGCCTTGTCCGCTGCAAAGTGCCGCCGTCTGTGCGTAGCGGCTTGCGGATCAAGGTAGCCGTTCTCGACACGGGAATGGATCTAGGCCATCCGGACTTTGCGGGACGCCTAGTCACCTCACAGACGTTCGTGGGCCAGCCGGTGCAAGATCTGCACGGCCACGGCACACATTGTATCGGTACCGCCTGCGGCCCTCTTGCTCCACCCAGCACCACGCCGCGTTATGGCATCGCCCATCGTGCGCGGATTTTCGCAGGCAAGGTACTGACGAACTCCGGAAGCGGAACGGGAGCAGGTGTGCTGGCGGGGATGAATTGGGCCATAGCCAATCGCTGCGAAGTGATCTCCATGTCACTCGGTAGCCAGAGTCCGGTTCAAGCCGCCTATACGAACGCCGGGGCCGCGGCGCTCCGCAACGGATGCCTGATCATTGCAGCAGCCGGAAACGCCGGACCGACCGGAACCACCGGAGCACCGGCAAACTCACCGACCATCATGTCGGTCGCCTCGCTTGATCCCACACTCGCCCCCTCTTCATTCTCAAACCGTGGTAAGATCGAAATTGCGGCGCCGGGACGCGATGTCTTTTCTTCATGGCCGCGCCCCACCCGCTACCGCACGATCAGCGGCACGAGCATGGCCACTCCGCACGTTGCCGGTTGCGCAGCCCTGTGGGCGCAGAGCAGTTCGACGCTGCGGGGAACCGCCCTGTGGCGGCAACTGCAATCCTCAGCACGACGGCTACCGTTTCCCGCATCCAGTGTCGGGAGTGGCCTCGTGCAGGCGCCGTAGGTCGTTTTCTTTGAACCCGATCCCCGCCGGTGTATTCTATACCGGCGGGGCACGACCGCACGGAGGAGCGCCGTCATGACTGAAACCAAATCATGGATCATCGCCGTCAGTAACGACCGGCCCATTCAAGACATCGCCAAGGACCTCACGAATGCAGGCCTCCGTGGCACAAAAGTCCTAAAGGAAATCAACGTCATCACAGGCAAGGCGGCGAACAACGTCCTCGAGAAACTGCGAAAAGTTCGCGGCGTGATCGACGTCTCACCAGACGTGCCCGTCGATGTGGGCCCACCGGATTCACCCAACACGTGGTAGAGGGAACAGGGCCAGACATTGCCGTAGCAACGGCCCCCCTCTGAAGACGAACCGCAGCATGGACAATTGGTATGGGCCTGCGCCCCGGAATCGCGGGCTGCATGGCATGCCAAAAATGCCTCTTCTCATCCCTCGGAAGTACGAACAGTGGCATGGTTATGTATCTGGTTCACAAAGAATGTGGCACCATGTATCGAGATCTTTCACAACGCTGACGGAAGAGTCGCCGTCGTAGGCATCTAGACAACACGCCCTCATCACCGTCCCTTCTCTTTTTCTCGCTGACCTTCAGCTTCAATCGATCTTAGTCAGTCGAATTTGCTTTATAGTCGTTTGTGGACTTGTCACATTTTGATCGACTTCATGTTTCTCCCTTACAATCCTCCCAGTTTTGAACTCGCCTGCGCGTTGAGACTGTATCCTTTCTGATAATCCTGGGTTTCTTCAGATACAACTCCCTTATGCTCTGCATTTCCCTACGCAGAATACTTCCATTCGAATCGCGTTAAAACCTAAGCACAATCTGAATTTCTTAATTCCCGGCACATGCCTTGATTACCTACCTTGCAGAAGTTCAGAAGCAGACTTGACCGTTAGGCGCTACAAACTTAAGAAGGAGGTGGCATAGAAATAACGATACATGACGAAATAATCGAAGGCTGAATTTCGTGCTCTCACATCGCAGACGGCGACTGGCCGAGTTTCAAAAAGTTGAATTTCAATCTGAAGAGGAGATCGCTATGATTATCACGTTGGACATTTTTTCTGGAAGATCAAACCCTTCATGGCTGCTTTCACAAAAAGACATCAACCGGTTGCTCGAGCGGTTTTCAGGCAGGGCGTTGACAGAGGCCGAGGCGGTGGATGGCGTTCTTGGTTTTCGCGGGTTAGTGGTTTCCTCCACTAGTGACGAGCAATTGCCCGGTGGTATGCCGGCCAATTTCCGTGTCGGTGGCTTGCTTCCGGTCGACTACGTGGCACCGGAATCGGCATCTCGTGCACTGACTGCGGACGAATCGGATGAAGCGGTCAAGTGGCTACTTTCCACAGGTCAGCACGCGATTGGGGAGGACGTACTATCGCATCTGGAAGATACTCTGGAAATGCGCAAGCGAAGCCTCGAAATCGAGGCACCGTCCGAATCAGCCACAGAAGAGAAAATCTGGGAGGAGGAGGGCAAGCTGGTCGCCAAGGCTGTCTGCATCATACAAAACACGCCCTACAATCCAGCCTTTTGGAATGCCGCAGGAGTCATTGGGAAAAACAATTGTTACAACTACGCTATGAATTATCGCTCGGATACGTTTGCCCAACCAGGGCGCATCTCTGGCCATCCCAATAACACTATGGCCTGCACCAACGTCGCCACTGCCGCCAATTGGGATGGTTGCAAAGCAACTTGTTCCGGCTCCAACAAGAACGTGGCCCTGGTCATTTGGCCGGGACAGGACTATCATTGGTACCGGAAGCACTCCAATGGATTTTGGGGCCACAAACCTGGCGGCACTGCGGCGCGTAATACTGATAGTCTTAATAGAGTGATCAACGGTGCGACTTTGACACCACAGAATTGTGCCAGGGGACCTTACACCATCTTCTGCGGATACCGCTACTCACCGACTGGAATGAAGGTTCGTTGAAATCATTGGGGAAGATGTGGACATTAATCGCCATTCTGGCGCTCAGTTCAACTGCTTCCCAGGAAAACAACAATGACACAGCAGCCATGATAGTCGAGTTTGACATTTTTAGTGGGAAACCGAATCCCACTTGGCACTTATCAGCCGAACAAGCTAAAGAATTGCTTGGCGCGCTCCATGGCCTGCCTCCGGCAGATGAGCCTGTGCCTGAAAGCGGACTCGGCTATCGCGGTTTCTTTCTTTCGAATCCCAGCTCAGCGGAAGAGGGAACTTCCCGCATCCGTATTTATGCTGGCATAGTGACCATGACTAAGGGCGACGTGCGATTCTACCGAGACATTCATGGCATTGAGCGTCAGTTATTGCGACAAGCATCACAACATGGCCACAAGACCATAGCCGATAGTTTGTTGGAAGGAATGTTTAATCCTTAGCGGCAAAACAAGATTACAACCATGGTATTGGTGGGGAACGACGGAAGGACTCCAGTGTCCCCGATTTAGGCCACGAATATGAATGGCTCGTATCGCGATCTGGCAACGGGGCAGGTGATACTTCGGCTCTGCCTTCCCACCTCCACCCAATCCAACAAATGCTAATTGCAGCAGTCTCTCCGGTCGTTTGCCTCAATCCTTCTTTATCGGCAAAGAATCGCAACCACAATCCACGCCCCCTGGACAACTAGAGTGTGTCATCAATTAAGCCAGGTCATTGAAGCCGCGAGGTAGATCGCGCCAAGGAAGTTGATGGCACGTTTGTCGTAGCGGGTGGCGATGGCGCGGAATTGCTTGAGCCTCGCGAAAAAGTTCTCAATCAGATGCCGCGCCTTGTACAAATCTTTATCGTATTCACGTGGGGTGGTTCTGTTGGCTTTGGGGGGAATGACCACGACCTTGCCCGCTTGTTGCAACGGCTGGATCACCCGTTCCTCAGCATCAAAGGCCTTATCGGCAATGATCGTATCCGCATCAAGGCCAGGGAGCAGGGCATCGGCTCCCTCCAGATCATGCGCCTGTCCCGGTGTGGGATGAAAGCCTGTCGGGTTGCCCAGCGCATCGCAGGTGGCGTGGATCTTCGTGGTCAGGCCACCCTTGCTGCGCCCGATGGCTTCCTGCGTTTGGTGCCCCCTTTTGCTCCAGCGGCATGCTGGTGGGCCCGGACGATCGTGGAGTCAATCATCGCATACTCGTTGTCAGGATCCTCGGCCAGACGCTCGAACACCCGCTTCCAGACGCCGCGTCGACTCCAGCGCGTATGGCGCGTGTGGATCACGCGGAAATCTCCGAACCGCTCCGGCAGATCCCGCCACGGGATGCCCGCGCGATACCGGTACAACACCGCTTCGACAAACAATCGGTTATCCTTCGCCGTCACCCCTACCGTGCCTTCACGCCCAGGCAACAGAGATTCAATCTTTTCCCATTGATCATCGCGCAACCCGTAGCGTCTCACCATCCGCAGGCCCCTCCCTTGGCCCGGAACGGAGTGAAGCACAACACGATGGCGTTGTGAACCTAGAAAATTAATTGATGACACGCCCTAGTGCACTGGTCCCATCCGCTGCTTTCTTCGGATTCAGATTGGAGGCTCCAACTCCAAACAAAGGTCTTCCAGGTGCTTGCCGATCCATTGCGTGATAACGTCGCCCCACGTTCGAGAGATACCCCCCAACCCCAGATTTGAAGTGACCTTAGAAACGTTGAATCGAGCGAGCAAGAACAGGAGCGTTCAGGGAAGTTATATGCACTGTGCAACCCCGTGCAGAGCAACAGCTAGACAAGGAACTGCGGGCCAGCTTCGCGACAGCTAGGGCTTCTTCTTTTTCTTGTCGGAGGGATTGTCGGAGAAGAGCAGCCATGCGAGGACGACGAAACCGATTGCCACGCCCGTCACCGCCAGCCATGTGCCGAGTTTATCCATTAGTGCCTCGTGTGTGGAGGTCCTTGTAACGCAGCGAGGGTGAGTTTGTCGAGCCGCTTCACTTTCAGCTGCTCGTCGACTGTCACCAGCTTGGCCGAGCCCTCCACCACAATACGCCCGCTTGTCCGCTCTCGCAACACATGCGCAAAGGTGAGGGAAGCTCGGCCCACCGCCGCCAGGTTGGTATCGATCACTAAGGTGTCGCCGTACCGTCCGGGTGATCGATAATCCAATTCGGCATGCACCACAACGAACTGCGTTCCCTGATCGCGCAGGCCTGCGACCGACAGCCCCCGCTCTTCGAGATAATGCGTCCTCGCCCGCTCGAAATATTTGAGGTAGTTGGCATAGTACACCACCCCGCCGCAGTCGGTATCCTCATAGTAGATGCGGATGTCCATGCATGACCGGCCGGGAGGCCTAGAGATTCAGAGTCGGAAACTTCGGCAGCGAAGGCTCGCTCACGCCGGTGAGCTTCATGACCATATCGGAGAGCTGCTGCACCCGCTCGCCTTTGACCGCCTCAAACCCGTGGCCTAACACCGCATGGTTCGCCGCATCGAGGAGCGGCTTCATCTTGGGCCAGTCGCGGAGAAAGGCTTGCCCCATCTGATCGCCAAGCCCGGCCAATATACGCCACTGGCTCTGGAGTGGCAGCTTATACTTGCCATCGACATCGTCGAGATAACAGGTGCGGCAGGTTTCCCGAAAGGCTTCGGGCAACTGTTCCGGTTGCACGTCCCAGGTTCTCATCTTGTACTGTTTGAACAGCTGTCGCTGGGCGCAGGCTTCCAATGCGCGCACGAGCGCGACCATGGCACGCTCCGGATCGTGGTCCACATGGGCGCGGCGATGCGCATGTGCCAACAGATCGAGCACAACACCTTCTTTGACTTCAGCGGGGTCGAGCACCATCTTTTCCAAAAAACCACTATTGGCCTTGATCAATGGCAGAAGCGCCTTCAGCCCCGGCGGCCCTCCCCAGAGCGACGCCATGTCGAGCGCTTTCAACGAGGTCTTCAGCTTTTCCCAGGCCTGGCGATAGTGAAACTGTTCCCAGAGGCCGTAGCCTAGCGCAAGCTCACCCAGGGCACGATAGAGCGGCTTCTGTCCTCCACTCACTCGAGCTTCCAACGTATGGAACAACGTGGCCGCTGCTCTGAACGAACCCTGATTAAACGCCTCACTGGCTTCACGGCGAACGACGACGGCCGATTCGTCCCAGGGATTGCCCTGGACCCAGCGTTTGGCGAGGCCATCAACCATGATCTGGTCGTTCTCCTCAGCCCCTGCGGCATCAACCAAACTGATCATTCTGGAGGTCCAGGGTTGGCTCACGGTCGCCAGCGCCGCAGCCATGGCCGGAGTGGCTCCGGTCAGATCGACGACCACCTCACCCACATGCACCGCCCAGGTACGGAGGAGATCATGCACGGTTCGCGACAAAGCCTGATGGCAGGCGATGATGTCTGCCGCATCGGGCGTGACGACCCAATCCCACCGCTTCGGCATTTGCTGCACCAGTGGCTGGACAGCTTCTTCGACTTGCGTCTTGGCCGACTCCGGCACAAAAAAACAGAGCAGTTCAGGCTGCAGCCGGTTGATGACATAGGCCGCGAGCGGCGGCGCATTGGTGAAGGCCAGGATGAGCGCTTTGACGGGAATATCGGCTGGCATAATCGGCGGACTATAGCATACTCCGGCGGATTCAATGCACGCCGGTTTCCAGGCAAATTCTTGACGGTCCCCGGAAAGACGCATAGACTGCCGCGTGAAATCCTCTGTAGTTCCGCGCAGTGCTGACTAAGGGGGTACGATGAGCTGGTGGCTCTGGGCGTTTCTGGGAATCTTTCTGCTCGGCAGCGAAATGCTGACGCCCGGCGGTTTCTACATGCTGTTCTTCGGTATCGGGGCGCTGCTGGTCGGCGCACTGGTCGGCCTGGACGTCATCCAAAGCGCGTGGATGTCCTGGCTTCTGTTCTCAGGCCTTTCGGTCGGCTCGCTGCTGGTCTTACGCCCCCCGCTCCGGCGACTCATGGCCACCGACCGGGGCGGGATCTCGCCGGTCGATACGATGGGCGGGGAAACGGCCATCGTCTTAGAAGACATTCCTCCCGACGGGCGGGGCAAAGCGGAATGCCGCGGCAGCACGTGGAATGCGCATAACCTCGGAGACAAGCCGCTCACCAAGGGGCAACGCAGCCTCGTGGATCACGTCGACGGCATCACCCTGTGGATCAAACCTGAATGAGGTCGCACCATCATGGAGGATAGCGGCATGCCAGGCGGACTCTGGGTCGTCATATTCCTTGCGGGCCTCGTGCTCTTCGTCGTCTCCAAAACGGCGCGTGTCGTACCACAACAGAGCGCCTATGTGGTCGAACGCCTCGGCCGCTATTCACGCACGCTCGGCGCAGGGTTTCATATCCTCTGGCCGTTTCTCGACAGTGTGCAATACAAACACTCGCTCAAGGAAACGGCCATCGATATCCCCGAGCAGATCTGTATCACCCGCGACAACGTGCAGGTCGGGGTGGACGGCATTCTCTATTCGAAAGTGCTGGACCCACAACGCGCTTCTTACGGCATCAGCGACTATCGCTTTGCCATCACTCAGCTCGCCCAAACCGCGCTGCGCAGCGAGATCGGGAAAATCGAACTCGACCGCACCTTTGAAGAACGCACCAACATCAACAGCCAAGTGGTGAATGAACTTGATAAGGCCACGGAGCCCTGGGGCGTGAAGGTGTTGCGATACGAGATCAAGAACATCACCCCGCCGAAAGATGTCCTGGCCGCCATGGAAAAGCAGATGCGCGCCGAGCGGGAAAAACGTGCGGTGATTCTGACCTCCGAAGGCGAACGCGATGCGGCCATCAATCAGGCGGAGGGCGAGAAGCAACAGGTCATCAAAGCGTCTGAAGCGAAGAAGCAGCAACAAATTAACGAGGCCGAAGGTGCGGCGGCCGCCATTATGGCCATCGCCGGCGCAACCGCCGAGGGGCTGCGCAAAGTCGCCGAGTCTACGCAAGTCCCCGGCGGGTACGAAGCGGTGCAATTGCGTGTCGCGGAGCAGTACATCACCAAGTTCGGAGAACTGGCCAAAACGAGCAACACCCTCGTGCTGCCGGCGAATGTCTCGGATGTCGGCTCCATGCTGACGCTGGCGATGAACATGATTACCAAACGGCCCGTCTCCCCACCGCCGGGAAAGTGATCGAGCGCTTCGCCAAACGAAATAACCCATCCCTAATGATGAATGATGATTGACACGTTCAACCATGTATTAACCAGGAGGAGTTTATATGGCAGGCGGGATTACTATTAAGGGTACAAAAGCGAAGAAAGGCGAGAGAATGACAAAAGGTAATGGTTGGCGGTTGGCAACGACAAAAGGAAGAAAGCGAGTTTTCGCTGGCACATTGATTGAGACCATTAATTTTGGTGGCAAGCGACTCGCAATCTTCAGCGTACCAACATAGCAGTATTGAGCCGTTACCCCACTTCAAGCCGTTTGACAGTGGCCTGGGGCTTCCCTACAATTCCGCACGATGAAAGAATTCGCCATCAAGGCGTTCGACGACAGCGCCGAGGTGAAGCGGCGCTTTGCGCGAGACCACGCCGACACAATCGTGCAGGTCGCACAAGTCATTGGCCGCGCCTTTCAAACCGGCCATAAAGTCTTGCTCTTCGGCAACGGCGGCAGCGCGACGGATGCCGCGCATATCGCCGCCGAATTCGTCGGTCGTTATAAGCGCGAGCGCGCCCCGTTCCCGGCCATCGCCCTCGCCACGGACATCGCCGCCATTACCTGCATCGCTAATGACTACGGCTTCGAGGAACTCTTCGCGCGCCAGGTTCGTGCCCACGGGCAGGCGGGAGACGTCGCCATTGCCATCAGCACAAGCGGCAACTCCCCCAATGTCTTGAAAGGAGTCGAAGCGGCTAAAGCCGCAGGCCTTACGACAGTCGCCTGGACCGGCGGCTCCGGCGGCAAGTTGGCCGGCATGGTCGACTACGGGTTCGTCGTCCCTTCGACGTTGACGGCTCGCATTCAGGAAAGCCACATCACGCTGGGGCATGTCCTCTGCGAACTCATTGAGGATCACGTTCTTGCCAACCCGGCCTAAGCGCTCCGCGAGATCATCGACGCCTCCTGCGATCATCAAGCCGATTGATGCGTCTCGCCTGAAGACCTATCCACTCCAGCGGCGACACAGCAAGGTACAGGTGTCCAACTTTGCCAAGGTCTGGACCGGCGGCCGCTCGTTCAAACGCTTCCTCGATTCGCTTCCCGATATCCTAGCGGTCAAGACGCTCCGAGAGGTGGCCCAGGCCATCGCGAAGGCGCACCGTCGAGGCCGACCGGTGATTGTCGGCATGGGCGCCCACGTGGTGAAGGTCGGACTGGGCCCGCTGCTCGTGGACCTGATGGAGCGCGGCATCGTGACCGCGCTGGCCATGAACGGCGCCGTCATCATCCACGACTTCGAGCTGGCCTTCATGGGGCACACGTCCGAAGAGGTGGACGCGGAGATCGATTCCGGTCGATTCGGGATGGCGGAAGAAACGGGCCGGATGCTCAACGAAGCCATCACCCTGGGCATGAAAGAAGGCCTGGGCCTGGGCGAGTCACTCGGCCTCTACATCAATCGACACAAGCAGCAGTTTCCGAACCGCGCGACCAGCTTGCTGGCGACCGGGGCCAGACTGGGACTGCCCGTCACCGTCCATGTCGCTGTCGGTACCGACATCATCCACATGCATCCGTCCGCAGACGGCGCGGCGATCGGCGCGGGATCGCTGCTCGATTTCCGCCGCTTGGCTGCCGTGGTCTCGGGCATGGAAGGGGGGGTCTACCTCAACCTGGGATCTGCCGTCATTCTGCCGGAAGTATTCTTGAAAGCCGTGTCGCTCGGACGGAATCTCGGCCACTCGTTGACGAACATCACGACGGTCAATATGGATTTCCTCACGCACTATCGCCCCATGACCAATGTCGTGCGCCGCCCCACCCAAAAAGGCGGCAAGGGATATGCCCTCACCGGCCATCACGAAATCATGGTGCCGCTGTTGGCCGCCGCAGTCATTGAAGAATTGTCCGGCCGGTAAACCCGGAACAGGACGCGTTATCCTCTCACGGCCTCTGTATCGTTCTGTGATCACCATGGCACCCTCTGTCGAACCGCTCCACACTCTGTGGGCCGACCTCAATCGCCGGTATTTTCAGAGTGCCTTACCGCCGATTCCGATTGAATGGAGCCGGCGACTGACCTCCTCGGCGGGCATGTTCGTGTGCCGGGTCGGACCGAGACATATATACACACACAGCAGGATGGATCAGACGCGACGCCGCTGCATCAGGCTGTCGTCGGTCCTTCTCCCAGCTCAGGATCCTGCAGGAGACCACGAAACAGTGACGACGCTGGCGCACGAAATGATCCATCAGTGGCAATATGATGTGCTCAAGCGTCGTCCGAATCATGGGCAGGACTTTCGCCGTATGATGGCGCGCATGAACCAGGACGGCCTCGGCATCACCGTCTATCATTCGTTGGGCAAAGAGGTCATGGCGTTGGCCAAATATGCCTGGCGCTGCCAACAATGCGGCTCGATCTATCGACGCCAGCGCCGGACCATTCAACCGCGACGGCATCTCTGCGGCGCCTGTCGGGGACCTCTCCGCGAGTTTGCGGTCGTGCCTGATGAGCCGCTCGCAGAACCAATCCCTGTTGGTCCCCTTGGCCGGCAATTCAGTCTTCCATTCCAATCGAGCTAGAGTTTCATGTCCGCTCGTTGGCCTCGGCAAATTCTGTTCGGTGATATCGACGCCATGTTCGCGTCAGCCGCGGTGCTGGCCGATCCGTCATTGGCGGGCAAACCGGTCGCCGTGGGAGGCCCGCCTCCGCGCGGCACTATTGCGGCCGCGAGTTATGCGGTCCGGCGATTCGGCGTCCGATCGGCCATGCCGACCATCCAGGCCCTGCGCCTCTGCCCCCAACTGGTCCTCGTTCCGCCTGATCGTCCGCTTTACACGCGTCTCCACCGCCAGCTGCAAGAAGTGACGAACCGATTCTTTCCTGAAACCGAGTGGACGAGTATCGATGAATTTTATGCGGATACGACCAGACTACAAACTCGCCACCCGGATCCCCGCGCACTAGGCGATGCACTGAAAGGCGACATTCTCCGCATGACCGGGTTGACCTGCACGATCGCCCTCGCCTCCGGAAAAACCGTCGCGAAAATCGCGGCCGATGCCCACAAACCAGACGGGCTGGCCCTGATTGAACCGGGTGCTGAGGCTGCCTTTCTGGCCCCGCTGCCCATTCGCTCGTTGCCGGGCATGGGTCCCAAATCCACGGAGGCCGTCGAGCGGCTGGGAGTGAGGACCATCGGCGATCTGCTTGTTCCTCGATTCGAATCAGCCCTCTTTCGCCTTCTGGGCACGCGCCTGGCAGCCTTTCGCTCGCTAGCACTTGGCCTCGATTCCGATCCGGTAGTGGCCGACCGCGAGGCCAAGAGCGTGAGCCATAAAACGACCTTCGACGAGGACACCAACGATCCGGCTGTACTGGAGCCGATCATCCACGAGTTTCTCGAAACGCTGACGCACGATCTTCGACTGGAAGGACTGGCGGCCGGCTCGTTCACCTTGAAGCTGAAGGATTCGCTGTTTCGCATCACGACGCGGCAACGGACATTTTCCAGGCCGCTCAATTATGAGCCGGACATGTGGCCGGACATTCGCCTCGCCTTGGCCGGTCTGATACAGCCGCAATCGCAGTACCGCTTGGTGGGCCTGGGCCTCTCGGATCTGGTACCGGCGCCAGAGCCGCTGTTCGACCGCCGTCAACGTGATGCGGTTGCCGCCCTGGACCGACTGATTGAGCGGCATGGCACCGGCGTCGTCCGCCTGGGCGCCCTCCCTCACGGTGAAGAAGGGAAGAGGAAACCACGACGCCCCGCACAAGACTGATTGCTGGCGCGCGTGAAGTTCACCGCTGATTCCTGCTGGCGGACTTTTTCTCCGTCCTGTTATGATGCACACGTGGATTGACGCCGAACATGATGCCCACAAAAGTGACCACGCGAGATGAACTGGTGTCTCTGTTGGCCGAGCGCCGCCGGCGGCAACAACGTGTCGTCTTTACGAACGGCTGCTTCGACCTCATGCACATCGGCCATGTCCGGTACTTGCAGGCTGCCCGCAACCTGGGAGACCTGCTCGTGGTCGGCGTGAACTCCGACGGTTCCGTGCGCGCCCTGAGCAAAGGCCCCGATCGCCCCATCGTGCCGGATGTCCAACGGGCCGAGGTCCTCGCCGCACTGGGCTGCGTGGATTATGTGGTCATTTTTCCGGAGCCGGATCCCGGGGCCCTCATCGCGGCGCTCCAGCCGGATATTCTGGTCAAGGGCGGAGACTGGCCGCTCGACCGAATTGTCGGCCGTGACACGGTCGAGGCGCGCGGTGGACGCGTGCACACCATTCCCCTCGTCCCCGGCGTCTCTACCACGACCCTGGTACAACGTATTCGCTCCACCACGGCATAAGGATTTCGTGCCACCTGTAGTGCCATCGCATCTGACCAACTGGCTCACGCCCGCGCGAGAGGCCCTTCGCACCGGGTCAGGCAAACCCTGCCTGATGGGGTTGCACGGATCCACGGCCGGCTTCGGCCTCGCACTGCTCACGCAGAGCGCGCCGGGGCAACCACTTGCCGATCGCTCCTGGTTGGTGGTCGCCAAAACCGACGATGACGCGGAACGCCTCTATCGCGACATCCTGTTTTTCAGAACACTCTGCGGCCAATCAGGCGATGACCTGGCCCTGTTCCCGAAATGGGAAACGCTGCCCTACGAATCGACGGTGCCCCATATCGATCTCGTCGCCCGCCGCATGCAGACGCTCAATCGCCTCTGCACCACGACGCGCACGGTGCTCATTACCTCCGTGCCGGTGCTGACGCAGCGGGTGCTTCCGGCCCTGGTCTTCACCGAGGCCATCCTCCAGTTTCAACCGAACAGCGATCTGGAGCGCGAAGTGCTGGTTTCAAGCCTGTTGCGCCTCGGCTACCGCAAGGGCTCGGTGGTGGAGATTCCGGGGGAATTCAGTATTCGCGGCGGGATCGTCGATATTTATTCGACGGCCTATCCGGATCCGCTGCGGGTGGAATTTTTGGGCGACACGATCGAATCGATCCGTTTTTTCGACCCCGCCACGCAAAAATCGACCGATAAGATCAAGCAGGCCTGGGTGTTACCCGCGCGGGAACTGATTCGACCCGACGATTCACCAGACGCACTCGCGCCGCTGGCGGCAGACGCCGAATGGCATGCTCCGTCGGTCTATGGAGCGATGGACAGTTTGCTGGATTATTTTCCTCAACCACCCGTGCTGGTACTGGATCAACCCGGCGCCCTTAAGGCGCACACGGCGGAATGTTGGCAGGCGATTGAGGAAGGGTACCTGCGCCACGAAGATCGCACCGATCCGAATCCCTATCCGACTCCGGATCAGCTGTATCTCACCTGGGATCAACTCGTCAGCGCCACTCAAGACTATGCGACCCTTGCCCTGGAGCCGGTCACCGCGCCCGATGCGAGCTGGGAGCCGGTGCTGACCTGTCCGGCTCAAACACCGGCCAGCGTGGGACTCGGCCAGCGCGGCACGGCGTTCAGCCAGACATTGGAAGTCCTCGATCGCCTGCGCGAAGCCGGACCCGTGGTGCTGGTCGCCCGCAGCCAGGGCCAAGTCGGCCGGCTGCTTGCCCTGTTCGGCGAGCACGATCGACCGGCCATGGAATGGAAGCCATCGGCCCTCACGACAGGCGGCGCGCAGAAAGCTCCGTTTTCGGTGCTGAACGGCGAGGTGTCGTCCGGATTCCTGTCGCCCGACCTGCGGCTCGTTGTGCTGACCGAAGAAGAATTGTTCGCGAAGGGCGCCCGGCACAAACCGCAACACAAGAGCAAAGCGGCTACGTTTCTCTCTTCGCTCGAAGATCTGAACATCGGCGATTTCGTCGTCCACATGCAGTATGGCATTGCGAAATATCAGGGGCTGCGCCGGCTCTCGGTCCAGGACTTCGATAGCGACTTTCTGGTGCTCGAGTTCGCCGGGACCGACAAGCTCTATGTGCCGCTCGACCGGCTCAGCCAGGTGCAACGATATGCAGGGGCCGATGCCCATGTGCCTCGCCTCGACCGTCTCGGTGGCACGAGTTGGGCAAAAACGACCGCGCGGGTCAAAAAAGACATCGAAGAAATGGCGCATGAGCTCGTCGATCTCTATGCCAACCGAGAGCTGGTCCATCGGACGTCGTACGGCAA